>NZ_BAAAFN010000028.1:0-963 GCF_039523555.1 Castellaniella daejeonensis | reverse complement strand
GCGGGATGGCTGGATCAGGGTTTCCCCCATTGTCCAAAATTCCCCACTGCTGCCTCCCGTAGGAGTCTGGGCCGTGTCTCAGTCCCAGTGTGGCTGGTCGTCCTCTCAAACCAGCTACGGATCGTCGCCTTGGTAGGCCTTTACCCCACCAACCAGCTAATCCGATATCGGCCGCTCCAATAGTGAGAGGTCTTGCGATCCCCCCCTTTCCCCCGTAGGGCGTATGCGGTATTAGCCACGCTTTCGCGTAGTTATCCCCCGCTACTGGGTACGTTCCGATACATTACTCACCCGTTCGCCACTCGCCGCCAAGAAAGCAAGCTTTCTCGCGCTGCCGTTCGACTTGCATGTGTAAAGCATCCCGCTAGCGTTCAATCTGAGCCAGGATCAAACTCTTCAGTTCAATTCCTGTAATCGTATTTCCTCAACCGCCGAAGCGGTCGGTTCATACGTCGCTATGCTCAAAGAAAGACGAAGTCTGGTTTCTTAAAACCTTACTTCTTCATTTCTGTTGTATGAGCACTTGAGTGTATTGCTTTGCTTCTCCGGTTTGCGCCACGTTCGTGAAAACCTGTCGCACCGGTCAGCGCCGCTTGTCATCAAGCGCCCACACTTATCGGCTGTTAAGTTTTTAAAGAGCAACTCTGCGTGAAGCAGAGAAACGAGATTATGAAGAACTTTTTATGTCGTGTCAAGTGGCTGTTTTGCTTCGAACCGGCGCAAACTTCGTTCAAACCGTGCTCAAACCGCTCTACATCCACCCGATCGACAAGGCCTTCACGCCTCGCTGTCGAGCCCGAAATTAAAACATATCAACGTTTCAATGTCAAGCCCCACGGGCCCCGGCTTACGCCGGACTTCACTGCCTGAGCGTCGCTTGCGAATCGGGCCAAACGCCTGCAAATCCGTAAGCTCCTGCCCGCTCCCGGAACCTGCCGATCATCCAGTAAAACCAGAAGATCT
>NZ_BAAAFN010000027.1:0-4535 GCF_039523555.1 Castellaniella daejeonensis | reverse complement strand
CGCAAGGTTATAGGATCAAGCCGCACGGGCAATTAGTACTGGTTAGCTGCACGCGTTACCGCGCTTCCACACCCAGCCTATCAACGTCCTGGTCTCGGACGACCCTTCAGGGGGGTCAAGCCCCCGGGATACCTAATCTTCAGACGAGTTTCCCGCTTAGATGCCTTCAGCGGTTATCTCTTCCGTACATAGCTACTCGGCAATGCCATTGGCATGACAACCGATACACCAGCGGTACGTCCACTCCGGTCCTCTCGTACTAGGAGCAGGCTCCGTCAAGTATCCAACGCCCACGGCAGATAGGGACCAAACTGTCTCACGACGTTTTAAACCCAGCTCACGTACCTCTTTAAATGGCGAACAGCCATACCCTTGGGACCGGCTACAGCCCCAGGATGAGATGAGCCGACATCGAGGTGCCAAACACCGCCGTCGATATGAACTCTTGGGCGGTATCAGCCTGTTATCCCCAGAGTACCTTTTATCCGTTGAGCGATGGCCCTTCCATACAGAACCACCGGATCACTATGACCTGCTTTCGCACCTGTTCGACTTGTCAGTCTCACAGTCAAGCACGCTTATGCCATTGCACTATCAGCACGATTTCCGACCGTACCTAGCGTACCTTCGTACTCCTCCGTTACACTTTAGGAGGAGACCGCCCCAGTCAAACTGCCCACCATGCACTGTCCCCAACCCGGATAACGGGCCAAGGTTAGAACCGCAAACAGACCAGGGTGGTATTTCAAGGATGGCTCCACCGAATCTGGCGACTCGGTTTCAGCGCCTCCCACCTATCCTACACAGGCCGGTTCACAATCCAATGCAAAGCTACAGTAAAGGTTCATGGGGTCTTTCCGTCTAGCCGCGGGTAGATTGCATCATCACAAACATTTCAACTTCGCTGAGTCTCAGGAGGAGACAGTGTGGCCATCGTTACGCCATTCGTGCAGGTCGGAACTTACCCGACAAGGAATTTCGCTACCTTAGGACCGTTATAGTTACGGCCGCCGTTTACCGGGGCTTCGATCAAGAGCTTGCACCCCATCACTTAACCTTCCGGCACCGGGCAGGCGTCACACCCTATACGTCGACTTTCGTCTTGGCAGAGTGCTGTGTTTTTAATAAACAGTCGCAGCCACCGATTCTCTGCGGCCCCTTCATGCTCAGTGCGCAGGCACCTCACACTACCAGGGCATACCTTCTCCCGAAGTTACGGTATCAATTTGCCGAGTTCCTTCTCCTGAGTTCTCTCAAGCGCCTTGGAATATTCATCCCGTCCACCTGTGTCGGTTTGCGGTACGGTCTCGTGAGACTGAAGCTTAGAGGCTTTTCCTGGAACAGCTTCCAATCAGTCCAGGAACCTAAGTTCCTGTCCAGCCACACCCTTGAATTACGCGCCCGGATTTACCTAAGCGCCTTCTATGATGCAGCAACGGGGACATCCAACACCCCGATGACCTTCTGCCATCCGTCCCCCCATCGCATCTCACGACGGTGCTGGAATATTAACCAGCTTCCCATCAGCTACGCATCTCTGCCTCGCCTTAGGGGCCGACTCACCCTGCGCCGATGAACGTTGCGCAGGAAACCTTGGACTTACGGCGAGGGGGCTTTTCACCCCCTTTATCGCTACTCATGTCAGCATTCGCACTTCTGATACCTCCAGCAGCCTTTACAAGCCACCTTCGCAGGCTTACAGAACGCTCTCCTACCGCGTGCACTTGCGTGCACACCCGCAGCTTCGGTAACTGGCTTAGCCCCGTTACATCTTCCGCGCAGGACGACTCGATCAGTGAGCTATTACGCTTTCTTTAAAGGATGGCTGCTTCTAAGCCAACCTCCTGACTGTCTATGCCTTCCCACTTCGTTTCCCACTTAGCCAATTTTAGGGACCTTAGCTGGCGGTCTGGGTTGTTTCCCTCTTGAGTCCGGACGTTAGCACCCGGTGCTCTGTCTCCCACACTGTACTTGCCGGTATTCGGAGTTTGCCATAGGTTGGTAAGTCGCCATGACCCCCTAGCTATAACAGTGCTCTACCCCCGGCAGTAATCATGTGAGGCACTACCTAAATAGTTTTCGGAGAGAACCAGCTATCTCCAGGCTTGTTTAGCCTTTCACCCCTATCCACAGCTCATCCCCTAACTTTTCAACGTTAGTGGGTTCGGTCCTCCAGCACGTGTTACCGTGCCTTCAACCTGGCCATGGATAGATCGCCTGGTTTCGGGTCTACACCCAGCGACTGAATCGCCCTGTTCGGACTCGCTTTCGCTACGCCTTCCCTATCCGGTTAAGCTTGCCACTGAATGTAAGTCGCTGACCCATTATACAAAAGGTACGCAGTCACCCCATATAGAGGCTCCTACTGTTTGTATGCATACGGTTTCAGGATCTATTTCACTCCCCTTCCGGGGTTCTTTTCGCCTTTCCCTCACGGTACTGGTTCACTATCGGTCGATCACGAGTATTTAGCCTTGGAGGATGGTCCCCCCATCTTCAGACAGGATTTCACGTGTCCCGCCCTACTTATCTGACGCCTAGTCCCACACATTCGATTTCGTCTACAGGGCTATCACCATGCTGCGGCCGGCCTTTCCAGACCGTTCGACTATCGACTGTGCTAACTCGTCAAGGCTGCTCCGGTTTCGCTCGCCGCTACTTCCGGAATCTCGGTTGATTTCTTTTCCTCGAGCTACTGAGATGTTTCAGTTCACCCGGTTCGCCTCGTTACCCTATGTATTCAGATAACGATACGGCATCGCTGCCGTGGGTTTCCCCATTCGGACATCTGCGGATCAAAGCTTGTTTGCCAGCTCCCCGCAGCTTTTCGCAGGCTACAACGTCCTTCTTCGCCTGTGATCGCCAAGGCATCCACCATATGCACTTATTCGCTTGATCCTATAACTTTGCAGATTACAGGAACTGAGTTTCGCGTGTTTGTGCCGTTCAATTCCAACAAGGTTCGTTCAATCCACCCTGGGTAGAGCAGATCGAAGTCTTTCTTGAGAACTTTTGAACAATTGATTTTGCAATCACAACCCGTAAATCACATCGGTTCAACAATTAAGTTGACCTTTGCGTCTACATTGTTGTGCTTCTTCCAGATTGTTAAAGAACATGGTACTTCACCGACTGGATCGGCCTTGCGGCCAATCCGTTCAGTCAGCAGCATCCTGGTCGCCCAAGACACTCTTGACTGAAGATCCGTTGTCCACCCACTCGCCACCACCGCGCAGATTCCTGGTGGAGGATGACGGGATCGAACCGACGACCCCCTGCTTGCAAAGCAGGTGCTCTCCCAGCTGAGCTAATCCCCCAGAACCCATCGCCGGAAATCACTTTCCGACAACGAACCGTGGTGGGTCAAGATGGATTCGAACCATCGACCCCCGCCTTATCAAGACGGTGCTCTAACCGACTGAGCTACTGACCCCTTGAGTCTGCTTTTCATGCAGGCCTGGACTTCAGACCATGTACCAAACAGCCGATAAGCGTGAGCGCTTCAATGACGAGCCTTGCTGTGAGCTCTTAAAGGAGGTGATCCAGCCGCACCTTCCGATACGGCTACCTTGTTACGACTTCACCCCAGTCATGAATCTCACCGTGGTAAGCGCCCCCCTTGCGGTTAGGCTACCTACTTCTGGTGAAACCCACTCCCATGGTGTGACGGGCGGTGTGTACAAGACCCGGGAACGTATTCACCGCGACATGCTGATCCGCGATTACTAGCGATTCCGACTTCACGCAGTCGAGTTGCAGACTGCGATCCGGACTACGATCGGGTTTCTGAGATTGGCTCCACCTCGCGGCTTGGCAACCCTCTGTCCCGACCATTGTATGACGTGTGAAGCCCTACCCATAAGGGCCATGAGGACTTGACGTCATCCCCACCTTCCTCCGGTTTGTCACCGGCAGTCCCATTAGAGTGCCCAACTAAATGTAGCAACTAATGGCAAGGGTTGCGCTCGTTGCGGGACTTAACCCAACATCTCACGACACGAGCTGACGACAGCCATGCAGCACCTGTGTTCCGGTTCTCTTGCGAGCACTCCCAAATCTCTTCGGGATTCCAGACATGTCAAGGGTAGGTAAGGTTTTTCGCGTTGCATCGAATTAATCCACATCATCCACCGCTTGTGCGGGTCCCCGTCAATTCCTTTGAGTTTTAATCTTGCGACCGTACTCCCCAGGCGGTCAACTTCACGCGTTGGCTGCGCTACTAAGGTTAATAAACCCCAACAGCTAGTTGACATCGTTTAGGGCGTGGACTACCAGGGTATCTAATCCTGTTTGCTCCCCACGCTTTCGTGCATGAGCGTCAGTATCATCCCAGGGGGCTGCCTTCGCCATCGGTATTCCTCCACATCTCTACGCATTTCACTGCTACACGTGGAATTCTACCCCCCTCTGACGTACTCTAGCCCGGTAGTTAAAAGTGCAGTTCCAAGGTTAAGCCCTGGGATTTCACACCTTTCTTTCCGAACCGCCTGCGCACGCTTTACGCCCAGTAATTCCGATTAACGCTTGCACCCTAC
>NZ_BAAAFN010000026.1:0-553 GCF_039523555.1 Castellaniella daejeonensis | reverse complement strand
TTTTCCCCCGAAGTTCGTGAGCGCGCCGTACGACTGGTCCAGGAGCATCGTGGCGAGTATCCATCGCAGTGGGTAGCAGTGCAGTCCATTGCGCCCAAGATCGGCTGCTCGGCATACACCCTGTTGAAGTGGGTTCAGATCCAGGAAGTGGAGGCCGGTACGCGGGCCGGCGTGCCGCAGGCAGAGCAAGAGCGCATCAAGGCTCTGGAACGTGAAGTCAAGGAATTGCGCCGGGCCAATGAAATTCTCAAGTCGGCCAGCGCTTTTTTCGCTCAGGCGGCGCTCGACCGCGAACTGAAGAAATAAACGCCTACATCGACCAGCATCGGGGCCTGTATGGGGTCGAGCCGATCTGCAAGGTGTTGCAGGTCGCCCCGTCAGCCTACCGGCGATATGCCGCCCGATGCCGGAATCCGGAACTGCGAAGCCTGCGAGCCAAGAGGGATGAACAACTCATGGTGAATATCCAGCGTGTGTGGGAACAGAACTTTCGGGTCTATGGAGCCCGCAAGGTCTGGAAGCAGTTGAATCGAGAAGGGGTGATGGTGGCGCG
>NZ_BAAAFN010000025.1:0-1058 GCF_039523555.1 Castellaniella daejeonensis | reverse complement strand
ACGGCAAGACGACGCTGACGGCGGCGATCACGACGGTGCTGTCCAAGGCGGGCGGCGGCGAAGCCAAGGGCTACGACCAGATCGACAACGCGCCCGAAGAAAAGGCGCGCGGGATCACGATCAACACCTCGCACGTGGAATACGAGACGGCTTCGCGCCACTATGCGCACGTGGACTGCCCGGGCCACGCCGACTACGTGAAGAACATGATCACGGGTGCGGCGCAGATGGACGGCGCGATCCTGGTGGTGTCGGCCGCTGACGGCCCGATGCCGCAGACGCGCGAGCACATCCTGCTGGCGCGCCAGGTGGGCGTGCCCTACATCATCGTGTTCCTGAACAAGTGCGACATGGTCGACGACGAGGAACTGCTGGAACTGGTCGAGATGGAAGTGCGCGAGCTGCTCTCGAAGTACGACTTCCCGGGCGATGACACGCCGATCGTGAAGGGTTCGGCCAAGCTGGCGCTGGACGGCGACGAGGGCCCGCTGGGTTCGCAGGCGATCATGAAGCTGGCCGAAGCGCTGGACAGCTACATCCCGACGCCGGAGCGCGCGGTCGACGGCACGTTCCTGATGCCTGTGGAAGACGTGTTCTCGATCTCGGGTCGCGGCACGGTGGTGACCGGCCGTATCGAGCGCGGCGTGATCAAGGTCGGCGAGGAAATCGAGATCGTGGGTATCCACGAGACGGTGAAGACGACGTGCACGGGCGTTGAGATGTTCCGCAAGCTGCTGGACCAGGGCGAGGCGGGCGACAACGTGGGTATTCTGCTGCGCGGCACCAAGCGCGAGGAAGTCGAGCGCGGCCAGGTGCTGGCCAAGCCCGGTTCGATCCACCCGCACACGGACTTCACGGCCGAGGTGTACATTCTGTCCAAGGAAGAAGGTGGCCGTCACACGCCGTTCTTCAAGGGCTATCGTCCGCAGTTCTACTTCCGCACGACGGACGTGACTGGCACGATCGAGCTGCCGGCCGACAAGGAAATGGTGCTGCCTGGCGATAACGTGTCGATGACGGTGAGCCTGATTGCGCCGATCGCCATGGAAGAAGGCCTG
>NZ_BAAAFN010000024.1:0-668 GCF_039523555.1 Castellaniella daejeonensis | reverse complement strand
CTGGCGGGGTAGCTCACCCCACCGGGTCAGATGCTGGATCCGCTGCCGGATCCACGCCAAAAAAGATGAGATAAAAAAAGGGCGGATGCCCTTGCGGGCAATCATGCGCAGCAGCCATTTCATATTGAAGCCGGCCGCGCACAACACCGCATGCAGCGCGTCGCCGATCTGACCCTTCAAATGGCAACGATTCATACGATGATCGCTTTTCAGATGCCCGATCACCGGTTCAATTGCCTGGCGCCGTTTGAGTAGCAGCCGCTCCTCGGGCGTCAGGCGTTTGTATTTGCCCCGGTGCTTCAGCGCATAATCCGGGATCTCTCCATCTACGCCCCGATAACCGAGATCGGCATAGACCGTCTTTGGTCGCACACCGGTCGCTTCCATCAGAATCGTGGCTTGCTCCAAGGCTTCAGCCAGCGTGTGACCGTCGTACGGATTGCCCGGGAAGCTGCGTGCGCCCACAATCAGATTGCCCTTCAAGGTCGTGACGATCCCCACCTTCACACCGAACTCATACGGGGTATGGGCTTTGCCTTTCCCGATGCACTCGACTTCCGGGGCATGCCAGCTGTAAATGCGGTCTTTACCTTTGACACCGCTTTTGCGACGGCTCTGTGCCGCGATCCGATGGGCCCTGGCCAGCAACGGATCCAGCGCATCCTGAA
>NZ_BAAAFN010000023.1:0-568 GCF_039523555.1 Castellaniella daejeonensis | reverse complement strand
GCGCTGTTGGTCGTATCCGGAGCGCCGGCGTCATCCGGGATGCCGGGGCCGTGCGGCGGCAGGATGCCGCCCTTCAGACCTTCTTCCGAGACCGCCGCGTTCGCGTCGGCGCCGTTGTCGCCGCCGAAGGTGATCGTCGGCGCATCGTTCGTGCCCTTGATGTGGATGGTCAGTTCGGCTTGCGACGTGTCGCCGTCGTTGTCCGTCAGTGTGTATTTCAGGACGAAATCCTTGATCTGGCCTTCGGCCAGCGCCTGCGTGGCCGGCTTGGAACTGTCCAGCACGAAGGTCCAGCCGCCGGCGGGACCCAGCACCAGCGTGCCGTATTGCGACAGATCGGTCTGCGTCGCCGCATTGTCGCCGGCGTTCCAGGCAAAGCCATCGAACAGATCGTTCGGGCCGTCCGCGCCCCAGCCGGTGTCGTTCAGGAGCACGTTGCCCCCCAGGACCGCGGCGGCACCGTGCGCGTCCTCGGTCACCGTGCCGCCGTTGTCGTTGGCCGCCAGCGGGCTGTCGTCCTGGATGTTCACGGTCAGGTTGCCCGTGGTCGTCGCGCCGTGATTGTCCG
>NZ_BAAAFN010000022.1:0-8797 GCF_039523555.1 Castellaniella daejeonensis | reverse complement strand
TCGCCGCCGTCGCCTCGCCCGAGCTCGCCGCCAGGTCGTCGCCCAGCTTCACCGTCGGCACATCATCGATCACATTGACCGTGATCGTGCCGTCGACCGTATTGCCGTTGACATCCTTGGCCGTATAGTGGAAGGTCTCCACGCCATTGACGGTATTGTTGCCATTGTCGGCCGTTACGCCGTCCACTGGTGAAGTCAACGTATAGCTGTACGTGCCGTTCGCGTTCAGTACCAGCGTGCCATAGGCCCCATGACCATCCGTGCCGCTCTTGAAGACATAGCTGACCGCACCGTCCACGGCCAGCGTGCCGCCCGCCGTCTCACTATTGCTGCCCGGATTGCTGCCGCTGGGAAGTGCCGCCTCATCGACAGTCACAGTGGCGTTGTCAGCACCCAGGCTCACGTCGACCACGTTGATATCCAGTGTCACCGTCGAAGTATCGTTATCCCCGTCCGTAATGGTGTACACGAAGTGATCGACCATATCTGCGGTGACTGCATTGGAATTGGCATGATAGGTATAACTACCGTTGGCGTTCAGAATCAATGTGCCATAGGTACCGGCAATTCCAGCCCCGCCAAGATTGCCACTGACCGGCGCTGACGTGTCGGAACCTGCGGCCACTCCCGTCACCATGGCGCCGTCGGCACCCTGCACATCATTCGAACCGTCCGTCAGTACATTGCCAATCGCGACACCGCCCTCGATCACGCTGTTGACGTCGGCCACCGCATGCGGCGCATCGTCCACGATGTCAATCACCAGGCTACCCGTGCCCGAGGACTGGCCATCGACATCGCTTACCACCACATCGAAGCTCGCCGAGGAAGGATCGTTCAGCGTGTTGTCCAGCAGCGTGTAGCTGTAGTGGATCTCCCCAGCACCGCTCGCCGCATCGTACGTGTAGTACGCGCTCACCGTGCCGCGCGTGCCATCGGCAAACGTCGTCGGAAAATCCTCATCGGCGCTCAGGGCGTGGCCGCCCAGGCTGACCGTGCCCACGCCATCCTTCGAGGTGAACGCGATCACGCCATCGGCCATGGTCGGCTTCGTGCCGTCCGAGCCCGCAGGCTCACCATCGCGCGCCGCCAGACCCGCCTCGTACACCTGCGTGTCCTCGCCGCCCGCCGCAGGAATCTCGCCCAGTGTCGGCACCGAGTTGCCAATGTTGATCGTCAGCGTCGCCGTGTCGTAGTCCGTGTCGCCGTCGCTCAGCGTGTAGGTGAACACGTCGCTCACACCACCGGCCGTGCCCGGATTGCGCACGTAGCTGTATGCGCCGTTCGCGGCAATCGTCAGCACACCATACTGGCCCGCAACCACCAGATTGCCCGAGCCGTCCGTCCCGGACGTGTTGCCCGGCTCATTGTTGCTCACAATGGCGCTCACCTGTGCGCCATCGGCGCCTTGCACATCGGCATTGGCCGTGCCGCCAGCCGTGCCCTCGCCCGTGATCACATTGCCCGTCTCGGCCGTGAACTGCCCCGCGGCCACATTGTCCACATCCAGATGCGCTGTCGGCGTATCGTCCACGATCTTGATGCCCAGATCCTGGCTATCCGTATCGCCATCCGCGTCCTTGGCAACGACCGTGAAACCATCGGTCGTTGCAACGCCGCTCACATCCGGAGCATGGACCAGCGTATAGGTGTAATCGACCGTGATCGTGCCGTCGGCTGCCTGGCTGTACCCATGCAGCTCCATCGTGCCATACTGGGTGGTCACCGTTTTGGGTTCGGTACCCAACGCTTCCAGTTCGGATCTGCTCAGCACCAGCGCGGCCGGATTGCCGCCAGCATCGGTATAACCCAGTGTCACCGCTTCCGTATCGTCGAACCCATCCAGTGCTTCGATCGTGAAATGGGATTCCGCGATCAAATCGGCAGGCGCAGGCTCGCTGCCCGAGGGCAGGCCGCTTTCATACACCACGCGATCCGTCGTGTCGCCCGACACCGGCTGGTCATTGTCGCCAGTCTTGCCAGGAGGCACATCGACCGTCACGCGGTCATCCGCCCCCGTAACCGTGATCACCAGGTCCGCCTGCGACGTGTCGCCATCCCCGTCGGTCAGCGTGTATTTGAAGGTTTCAGTAACCTCCTCGCCTTCGCCCAGCGTCTGGAGGGCCAGATAGCGATCATCCCCTTCCGCCGCCAGTGTGTAGGTGTAGTGGCCTTCGGCATCGATCGTCAGGTCGCCATACTGGCCATGAATCTCGATCGTTCCGCTGGCAGGCACTGTCTCGCCATCCACCGCGCCGGGAGCCTGGATGCCCGTCACAGCCGAACCATCGGCGCCCTGATCGTCCGCCTGGTCGCCCGCCGCAGCGCCATCGATGCTCAGGACATTGCCGCTCACCGATGTGCCGTCCTCGCCGATCGCATTTGCGTCGTCGAACGCCGCCGGCACCGTATCCGTGATGTTCGCCACCAGATCCGCCGTGGTGGAGCGGCCCAGGCTGTCATTGACGATGATCGTGATGCTGTCGGGCAGCGCGTCCTGGTGCAGGGGATGGTCCAGCGCACCGTCGGACCGATAGGTATAGTCCACCCGCCCTGTTGCCGGATCGTAGCCGGTCAAGGCCAGCGAACCCTTTTCCGTATCGATGACGATCGGCGTGGCGCCCGGGGAAGACAGCAGCGTCAGATTCGCCAGGGTCACGGTCACCCCGCCGGGCTGTCCGGCCTCGGGAGTGAAGGTGAACTGCAGGTTGCTCAGCCCCGCGGCCGCGGTGAAGGAGAACGAACCGGACAAGCCGGCTTCCGTGTTGTTTTCAGGGATGGAGAAAACGCCGGCGGGCACTTCGGGACCGCCCTCGCGTCCATCGGGATCGTCACTGACGTCGATCGTCGGCCCTGCCGGGGTCGGCGCGGCGTCGGCAGCCGCAGCCGCCCCGCCCAGCTGCACGAATTCGGGTGTTTCCACGCCCGGGCGCGGATAGGCCAGGCCCAGCGGCGTGGTGGTCTCCGTGATGCTGGCCAGGCGCGTGAAGCTGGCACCGCCACCACCACCGCCCGTCAGCACCGCGGCCGTCGGATCCAGAATGGCAAACGGATCCTGGCCCGCATCCAGCGCGGCCAGCACCTGGTCGACCACCGGATCGGCCGGCGGCGTCACGGCATTGTCGGCCGGCTGGGGCTGCGCCGCAGCCAGGTCCTCGGTGACCAGCATGTCGGTGTTCTGGCCCACGATCACCGGCGGCACGCCCGACGCCTGCAGCGTCACGCTGGCGCCCTCGTCCGTCATGATGTGCGCGTTGACCGGCACGCGCATGCCTTCGTGCAGCGCAACCAGCGTGCCGTCGGATGCGCGCATCCAGGCCTTGCCGGTGACATGAGTGATCAGAACGGTATCGGTAGCCATGACAGTTTCCCCGGTGATGAATTCGGCAGCGCCAGCCAGCGAGTGAAAGACGCAATGGCGGCGATCTTGTATCGGATGCTACGCATACGCTGATGAACTTCGTATTGGCGGAAAAGACAATACGGGCAGCAAGGATGATCAGGGAAAACACGAGACCCAGGACAGGACCCTTGCCCACCGCGGCCATGCCGTGTTCACCGGCCCAAGATGCAAGAAGCCCGCGCCCCGGAAGCACCGGGAGCGCGGGCAAATGACCTGCGAAAGGAAGAACTTAGCTTTGATCCACCTTCAGCTTGCCATCATTGATGAGGCTGTTGATGAGCTGAGCCTGCGTATCCCCGGCATGGCCGGTCGTCAGGTCGACATTGTCGATGACGATCTGCTGGGTCACATGATCAGCCGCCGTACCGTCGGCATTGACCTTCACGTCGATGACGGTTCTGCTGCCGTCCCCACTGATATGCAGGTACTGCGTCAGATCGCCATGATCGCCTGGTGTGGCACCATCCGTATGGCCCTGCAGCAGGTCACTGAGATCCAGCGTGTCCTTGCCATGGGCGCCGGCTGCATCCACGCCGAAATCCCTGACATGATCCACCGCCGCCGGCTGCCCGGCCTCGGCCTGATCGCCCAGTTTCCACACGAAGACATCGTCACCGGCACCGCCGTAAAGGGCATCGCTGCCCGCTCCGCCGATCAGGGTGTCGTTGCCGCCCTGGCCGTAGAGAACGTCATCACCGGCACCGCCATCGAGGGCGTCGTTCCCGCCCCGGGTGTCGCCCGACACGTTGAACTGATCGGAATGATCCTTGATGTAGTCGTAGATGTCCTGGTTCGTCGCATCGTGACCGCCCAAGACCTCAGCCTTCAGGTACGCCTTCAACGCATCCAGGCCCGAGCCGTCCGGCAGGTTTTCCGGACGGCCCGCCCACGACAGATTGTCGGTGTTGATGACATCGCCGAACAGGATGTCGTTGCCGTCGCCGCCCGACAGGGTGTCGCTGCTGACCGGCAGCGGATCGATGCTGTCCGGTCCGCCGCCCTGCAAGGCGGCATTCAGGCCGTCGGCATCGTTGACGATTTCGACCTGGCCGGCGTCGGCATGGACCCAGCTGCCATCATCGAGCTGTACCCATTGCGGTCCGGTGGTGCTCGTATTGTCGAAGAACTTCAGGATGCTCTCGTTGATGCCGGCGCCGATGCCGATGGCATGGACCTCGCCGTAACCCGCGACCTGCTGGAAGTCGTCCAGGGCGTTGGCCACGTCGCCATAGTTCGTATAGCTGCCGCCCCCTTCGCCAATATGAGTCGTGGGATTCCCATCGGTCAGAAAGAAGGTCAGGTCCTTGTAGCTGGCATCGGACGGCAGCGACTGGAACCAGTCCCCCGCCTGCTTGAATGCGTCTTCGTAGTTGGTCGCGCCGCCAGCCGTCAGGTCGTCGATCTTGTCGATCAGGGCCGCCAGTTTCGTGGCATCGAGATCCTTGAACACATAGCCCGATTGCCCGTGGTTCGGCGTGACATCCGTCGCACTGCCGGCAAACCCGATCAGGGCCACGTTGACCTTGCCATCGTGATTCGCCAGCTGCGCGGCGAGGTTCTTCAGGGCTTCCTGGACGAGTTCCATGCGGGAAATGGGCTGGTCTTCGTAGTGGCTGGTATCGACCCAATGTCCTTGCAGAAACCCGGTCCATTGCCACTCCCTACTTTCCACCCAGACCGGTTTGGTCTCTCCAGAATCATCATTCATCGAACCGGACGTATCCACCACCAGCGCGATGTTGTAGTTCTGGCCCGGGCGCACCGTGACGTCGGCCCCGCCCGGATCGCCCAGCAGGATGTCGTTGCCGACGTTTCCGGCCAGGACGTTCTGGTCGTTGGTGCCGGCCACCAGCTTGTCGCCGACCAGGTGGATGTCCACCGTCGCGGTGTCCGTGCCGCCCTTGCCGTCGGAGACCTGCACCGTCAGCGTGTCGGTCTGCTCCTTGCCGAACAGGTCATCGACCCTCGAGCCGTCGACCCGGATTTCCCCGGTCACGGCGTCGATGCTGTAGGCACCGTCCCCGTTGCCGCCGGTGATCTGGTAGCTCAGGGTATCGCCATCGACGTCGTGCGCCTGCACCGCGCCCACGGCCGCCGAGCCGTCATGCGGGTCCACCGCCGTGAAGGCATAGGCGTCGCTGTTCGGCGGCGTATCGGTCGTGTCGGCGCCGCTGAGGAATTCCGGCGGCGTGTTGGCCCTGGACGTGACGTCGAACGAGGCCGCCACCGAATCGTCGTCGCCGTCCGTGCCCGTCACGTGCACCGTAAAGCCCAGTGCGTCCGCCGGCGTGGTCTGGGTATACGAGAGCTCGTTGCCGAAGGAAATCTTGATATCGTGCTTTGCGTTGGTATCAAGACCGGTCACGACCGCCTTGTCGAAGTCGGCGAAGGTCGCCCCGGCGGCCAGCAACTGGGCCGGGGTAATTTCCAGCGCATCGGTATTCTTGCCGATATTCACGGTGATCGTCTCGGATTCGGCGCCATGCCAAAGCGTGACCGACACCTTGCCCGCGGTATCCACCTTGTAGATTTCCAGCTTGAAGCCCGACACGGACTGGTCGAAGTTCATCGTGAAGCTTTCGTTCCGCTGGAACCACGTGTTGTTGACGCCGAAACCATGGCCGTTGTTGCCATTCAGGGTCGCACCGCCGGAGGTGGACAGTTCCACGAACCCCCAGTCGTAGCTCGTCCGGGGAGAATTGGGTGTGTCGCCCGCGGGCAGATCGACCGTAGCCGTCGTGCCCATCCGTTCGCTGTGCTGGACGACGCCGTAGGTGCCGTCGCCGTTCAGGGTCACGGTGAAGACCGCGTCATGCGTGTTGCCAGGCGCGAAGATATCGATGGAATTCCCGCCCGTCGCGCTCGTGGTCCAGCCGTCGGGCAGGCCGGTCACGCCGGACACCGCCAGCGACGCACCGACGACGTCGGCGCCTGTATGGAACTCCAGTACGCCGGACGTCTCGCCCACGTCGTTGGTCAGGGTGGCGTCGGTGACCTGGCCGAATTCCGGACTGTCGTCCTCGATGTTGATAGTCAGGGTACCGCCGCTGGTGCCGCCATGATTGTCGGCGACCTGGACGCCGATGCCCAGGGACAGCACGTCTTCGACGCCATGGCCCGGGGTCCCGTGGTCGGGATGGTCGATCTGGCCGGACAGGGTGACGTCATAGGCGCCGGTGTCGTTGATCTTCACGGTGATCACGGGAACACCGTCCACCGTGCCGGTCAGGGTGTGATCGCCGTCCGACAGGGCCCAGACGACCGGTTTGCCCTGAGAAGTCAGGGCGTCGTCCGCCGGTTTCACCAGGGTGACCGTATGCGTGTCCCCGCTGTCCGGATCGGCGATGGCCAGTGTGCCGGAGGCCGTCTTTTCGTCGCTCGTATCCGTGGGGGTGCCGGAAGCATCCGGCAGGCCATGAGGCAACCCTTCCTCGGACACCGCCGCCGCGCCGTCGGCGATGGAGGGCGCGTGATTGAGCTCCGGCAGGCCGATGGTGATCCGGCCGACCGACGGATCGCCGTCGGCGTCGGTGACCGTGTAGGAAGCCGGCAGCGCATTCAGGTGATCGCCGTTCGCATCGGTCAGGGATTTATACTCGAAAAATTCCCACTTCCCGGTCGCGGGCGACAGGATCAGCTGGAAGGCCAACTCGCCGTTGACCATGCCGTTCAGCACGGTACCCTTGCCCTCGGAGGAGAACTGGATCTCTTGCCCATCGGCATAGATCGTGCCGGCCGCCGGCGTATTCCACTGGGCGCCGCCGGCGCCGTCGGCGCCGTATTGGTAGTCGAGCTGACCCGAACCATAGGCCAGGGCCTGGGGCAGCTCGGAACCGCCGAAGGTGATGCTCTTGACGGCGAAGTCGCTGTTGTCGCTGAAATTGGTGTTGCCGTTGCTGGTCGCCCGGAACACCAGCGTGTCGAAGCCGCCGAAGCCATTGGCGTTGAAATCCGCCGCGTAGTTGCCGGACCCGGCGTTGGAATCGAAGGCCTGCTCGCCGACCTTTTCACCGTCCCGCCAGAACTCCACGACCCCGGATTCGAGTTCGCCGCCGAACATGACGGAGAATTCCACATGGGCGCTGTAGGCGACCTTGCCGTCCTGCAGGGCGACGGTCAGGGTTTCGGAGGCGCTGCTGCCATCCGCAAAATTCCGGAAATCGACTTCGCCCGGCAGGGCGTGATAGGGCTCGCCACTGCTCATGACGCCCAGACCATTCTCAGTCTGGAGAACATTGGCGCTGGTCAAGGTGGAATCCGTCGCCGTCGAGAAGCCCTGCCCTGTCACCGTGATGGCGCCATTATTGAAGCCCAGCAAGGTGCCAATGGAATCCCCCGTGAAATCCACCGTCCCGACATAGACATCCGGAATGCCGGTCAGGCCGGCGGAGCCCTGGGCCTCGGGGGTGCCCACATACGGGCTGTCATCCTCGACACGCACAGTGATGGAAGAATCCACCACGCCGCCATGACCGTCATCGACCGTGATCGGAATATTCAGGTTGAGCACGTCCTCGGCCGCGTCGGCCGTGATCGGATGGTCGATGGCGCCCTTCAGCGTCACCGTGTAGTCGTAATGCCCATCAGCGCCGGGCGTCAGGTCGATCTGGATGATTTCACGATAATCGTCCTGTCCAGGCGTACCGACATAACCGGTCAGCGCATGGCCGCTGGCATCGGCGGTCCACTGGATGTCCACGCCATGCGATTGCAGCGCGCCGGTATAGCCGGCGGGATGTGTGGGGCTAACCGCCGTCACACCCGTGCCCAGCGTCACGGTCGGCGTATCCCCATCCATGTCCGCGACGGTGAACGAGCCCGACGCCGCGGGGTTGTCGGTCTGGTCGCCGCTGGGAACATCGTTTCCATGGCCGGCGATGCCGTCGTCGTAGTTGCCGCCAGCCGCCGTCAAGCCTTCTTCGGAAACAGCCACGTGGCCGCCATCCTGGCCGAAGGTGATCGTGGGATCGTCGTTGGCGCCCTTGATGTGGATGGTCAGCTCGGCTTGCGACGTGTCGCCGTCATTGTCCGTCAGCGTGTATTTCAGGACGAAGTCCTTGGTCTCGCCGTCGGCCAGCGCCTGAGTGGCCGGCTTGGAGCTGTCCAGGGTGAACTTCCAGTTCCCCAGGGCATCCAGCGTCAGCGTGCCATATTGCGACAGGTCGGCCTGCGTCGCCGCATTGTCGCCGGCGTTCCAGGCAAAGCCATCGAACAGATCGTTCGGGCCGTCCGCACCCCAGCCGGTGTCGTTCAGGAGCACATTGCCCCCCAGGACCGCGGCGGCGCCGTGCGCGTCCTCGGTCACCGTGCCGCCGTTGTCATTGACCGCCAGCGGGCTGTCGTCCTGGATGTTCACGGTCAGGTTGCCCGTGGTCGTCGCGCCGTGATTGTCCG
>NZ_BAAAFN010000021.1:0-2149 GCF_039523555.1 Castellaniella daejeonensis | reverse complement strand
GATTTGGCGGTGTTTATTGACCGTATTGTCTCATGCTATCAATGGCTTATGGATACTTCAGGGCCGACTCGATAGGTATATACGTTGGTATAACGAGCGCCGAATCAAGGTCTCGCTTGGCGGACGTAGCCCCATCGAGTATCGTCAGGTGATGGGCTTGATGTCCGTATAAACAGTCCAAGAAATCGTCCGCACCCCCACCTGCGCAGGTTCCGCTGGGTCATTACATCGACACATCAACTATAGAAAATGAGCATATATCTATACAGACAACACCCTCATCCACTGCCCCATAAAATCGTCAGAAACACAAGCAACGCGCTCTCTAAAATACTTTACTGACGATTGTATCTCATCTTGATTCCACCAATCAGCAATGCCATTTTCAACAATATAATTAATTCTATCAGCAGCTACACATGGATCATCCATGAGAACCCCGCAATTCTCAAGCAATCGGAAAACATCAGACAACTCTTGCTTTATCAAATAGTGTTCCTTTTTCCAAAACAGAATAAATGGTTTTCCTAACGCAAGGGCATGTGAATATGTTGTAGAGAGATGATCAGCCACATACAATTCGCAATTTACCAAACTACTTAAGAAATTTCTTGACCAATCTTCTATATATAGATCTGGCACTATCTCTCTTACGCACCTTAACATGCCACTATTAAAATGGCTGATATGAGGTCTAAATCTCAACTTGCTTAAGGTATTATTATTAAGATTAGAAAAGAATTTTTTTTGTAATTCTAGATATTCATAATGATCCTCCGCAAAACTGAAAGGATAATATCCATATTTACGAAATGCAGTACCACAAAATAATATACATCTGCTTTGGCGGACCTTTTTTATTCGCCTTGACCCAAGAATCGTAGATATCAATCTCGGCGACATTGCAAAATTAGCATCATTATCACGACAGCTTTTCCCCCATGTATAATATTTATCGCATATAATCTTTTCAATTTCCTCTGGGAACATATTCTTCAGAGATCCATAATTCCCCCCATGAGGCGTCCCTATGATTTCCACCCCCCTATCCTTTTGGGTAGCCATCCATAATTTACATTGTTCATCGGAATACCAACCAGTACTACTTAGTATCTTCCTCCCTCCCACAGGCCATCTTTTACGCACACGATCTGATAAATTCGAGAACCCCTCCAGGTACACTATGGGAATGGTATCGATAGTCAATGATATAGGAAAGTTATTTTTTATAAACTTTCCCTTCACTCTTTCATATAAGTCTTTTCTTAAACTTAAATCGACGCCCACATACGGTAGCCCTTCTTTTCTTCCAGATATTGGCGCTATAGTTCCATAAGAACCCACCATAAATTTCAATAACTCTCGCCTTGAGAACCCACTATCTCTAATATAGCAGCCACCAAAAACGGAAGCTAACAATGGCGTTATATACTCGGATATCCGCGCATACGGCTTCACCTTTGAGGCTTCACGTATTTCTATATTGAAATTATTCCCCGATGAAACACCTATCCCATCCATCCCTATTTTTTTAAAAATCTCTGAATATATCCATAGATTATAATCATCTGAAACGATCATCTTAGCATATTCTTGAGTATCCAAGGGAACTGGAGGGCTAATTTCAATATAAGGGGCATACCCCTCATCAGCGAATACATTTCTCACATGCCACGCCCTAGCCACCCTATCTAGCACAGCACTCACATGCAACATCAACCAATGGCCAAGAATTATCAACCACCCATTTTTCGATATTTTTGTTCCGTGAATATAATTCATCTCCTCGTGAAGGAGATCTAACAGAATATAAAAATTATTTTTGAACTCCTGAAAAAAAATAGATTTTTCTTTTTCAGAGCAAAATAATTTCCAACTATAGGATAGATCGCAACTACTTCTTGTATGAAATTCCTTCTTGCACCACGGACCTACATATATAGGAATCAATCCATTAGGGATATCAACCTTGCTCTCAGTGGGAATTACGAACTTATTCTTCATTAAAAGTATCAGATTGAGTTGGAGAGACAAAAGCGCAAGCTTCCCCGTCAAATAGACAGCGGCTGATAGAGTTTCAGAGCAAGGGTTAGCCGGGGCATAAACTGCACCGGCGGGACGCCGCCCAACGAGTCATGTGGGCGGTATT
>NZ_BAAAFN010000020.1:74614-77169 GCF_039523555.1 Castellaniella daejeonensis | reverse complement strand
CTTGTTGTTCTTGCTCATGGCTCCATTCTCTCAAGAATCGAAGCCTCCTGAAAACCCGGTGTGATTCAGCGTGAGGCTCTGGCGTGGCTGACTGAGGACGGGATTGCGCAGGCCGTGGATGTGCGCTTGGCGCGCGCCTCGGTCACTCGCCTGGATCTCACCGTGATCCTCACGATCGATGGTGAGCAGCGCGAGCTGCAGTTCGACGATGTGTTGGGAGTAATCAATGCCGTTTGAAATTCCGACCCTGCCGGCGCTGGTGCAGCGCGCGGCCGAGGATCTCGCGCGCGCTGGCGTGGACGGTGTTCTGCGCCGCTCGGACAGTGCCGTGCTGGCTCGTGTCCATAGCGGTGGTGTGTTTGGCCTGTACGGCAAACTCGCCTGGATGGCGCGCCAAATCCTACCGGATACCTGCGAAGAGGACATGTTGGCGCGCTGGGCGCAGCTAAAGGACGTTGGACGCACGGCCGCCACCCGAGCGACGGGGGCGGTGTCCGTGACCGGTACGACAGGCATCCTGGTGCGAGCTGGCTTCGTTTGGCAGGCGGCCTCCGGGGTGCGGTTGGTGGCAACGGCTGACACTGTGTTGATAGCCGGCGCTGCCGACGTGCCTGTGCAAGCGGAGACGCCCGGCCAGGCTGGCAACGTCCTGGCTGGATCTGCTGTGTCAGCCATCTCTCCCCTGGGTGGACTTGTCGACCAGGGGGTGGTCGCTGCGGGCGGCATCGTGGGCGGTACAGACCAGGAGCCGCTGGAGCGCTGGCGGCGCCGTGTTGTTCGGGCGTTTCGCGTTCAGCCGCACGGCGGCGATGCGGCGGACTATGAGACCTGGGCGCTCGAAGTTCCAGGCATTACCCGCGCCTGGTGCCGTCCTCGTTGGATGGGGCCTGGCACTGTGGGGTTGTTCGTGGTCCGTGACGACGATGCCAGCATCATTCCTGACGAGGCGGAGCTGGCTGCCGTGCGCGATTACATCGAGGCGAAGATGCCGGTCACGGCCGACTTGTATGTGTTGGCGCCTACATTGCTGAGTGTGCCAGTCCAGATTCGCATGGACCCAGATACCGAAACGCTGCGTGGATTGGTCACGGTCGCGCTGCAGGATCTGTTCTATTCCGAGGCTGATCTGGGTGGGCGACTGTATCGCACGCACATGTCCGCGACGATCAGCAACGTCCCGGGCGAGACGGACCATACGCTGGCGCTGCCGGCGGCCGATGTCGTGCCCGCCGCCAATGAGCTGCCGGTGCTGGGAGCGATCACATGGCTGTGAGATCCGAGGCCGACTATCGGGCGCAGCTGCGCCAGCTGCTGCCGCCGGGCCCTGCCTGGGATCCAGACGTGTATCCGGTGCCCGCCATGGTGGTCGATGCCGCAGCGGCGGAGCTTGCTCGAGTCGATGCGCGTGCCGAAGCTTTGCTGTCAGAAATGTTTCCAGGCGCTGTGCGAGAGCTGCTCGCGGACTGGGAGCGCGTCATGGGGTTGCCCGATGCCTGCCTGGGCCAGGGCGCCTCGCCCGCCGAACGGTTGACCGAAATCGTACGGCGTTTCTCCGAGGTGGGTCGTCAAGATGCGCGGTACTTCGAGGATCTAGCGCATCGGTTGGGCTATCCGGATGCCTGGGTTGAGGCGTGGCGTGCTCCGCGATTTGGCCGGATGCGATTTGGGCGAGTGCGTTTCGGGGGCTGGGCCAGCCAGTTTGTGTGGGTCATGCATATGGGTACGCGATTGCCCGGCGGTGTCCGGTTCGGGCTTACGAGGTTCGGGGCCAGGTTTGGTGCGAACCCGAATGACATTGTGGAGTGTGTGATTCGCCGGTACGCACCGGCACACACCGTGGTCTTTTTCGATTACAGCTGAGGAAACTATGGATTATCCGAAAAGCGTGCCAGGCGTGGGTCTGGTCGGTGGGCGTTTTGTCGATGACGATCCGGTCACTGGCCAGGTCGGGTCGTTGATTGCATCGGCCTGGGCTAACGGGTTGATGGATGAGCTGCTGGCCATTCTTGATCATGCGAGCATCACGCCTGATGAGAATGTGCTCAATCAGCTTCAGCAGGCAATCTGGACGCCGGCCAGTGAGGCGTTTGCGGGAGTCGCAGCCCTGGCCACTGTTGCTGAGGCCTTGGCTGGCCTTGACGGTCAGAAGATCATCACCTCGGCGACCTTGGCGGCTGTGATCGATGCTTTGCCGGCGGGTGTCCCCGGCGCCACCTTCGCCGAGCTCGACGCCGCGACATCTGACCAAGGCCCGGCGATCTGCACGGATATGGGTGGCTACCTGTACAAGTGGGTCGAAACGGCGTATTTCTCGGGCTACCGGAATGTCCGTATTGGCGAGTTGCCGGATAGCTTCGCCACGATCAACAACGCGTGGTGGATGGCTGCGACCGGCGGCGTGTGGAATGAGGCAGACCCGAAGCAGCGGCGGCTTATCGCGTGGTTTCGAGAGCAGGGTCAGGTTATGGCTGCAATCGACTGGGCGCCGCGCTGGGGACGCATTGCGGACCTGGGCGGGGGCGACTGGAAGGCTGCGGATCTGCAGAATGTTTTCA
>NZ_BAAAFN010000020.1:0-74546 GCF_039523555.1 Castellaniella daejeonensis | reverse complement strand
GATGCAACCCAAGGGCACCGGCACAAGCTGCAAGGTAGCCCGCAAGGCGGAGTTTCTTCGGGGATCAGCGCCTACAGTTTCCCGCGCTCTTCCTCAGGTGTTGGAGACTCATCAGCAGACAACACAGGGGGTACGGTCTGGGCGACGAACGCCGTCACAGATCTGCTTTCTGACGGGACTCACGGTGCTCCACGAATATCGTCCGAAACGCGCGGAAGCTCGACCGCAGTCGCGCCCGCGATTCTGGTTTAGATGAGCACGACGGGAAGAATGGCAGTATTCGGCCCGCGCGTCTCCACGCCGCCCGCGCTCGCTACTGTGGTTGGAATGTACGATCCATTGGCGATTGTGCTGAGCTGGAAATTTGCTGTTGATGATGTGACGTCTACGCCGTCGACCGTTGTTGTCCCAGATCCCCGGTCCATGTAAGTCGCGGCTCCCTGGTCGTTGTACTTGTGGTTGTGTTTACCCAAACTGTCCGCCTGGAACGTTCCCGCCGCTCTCGCATTCGCAGCAGCGCAGTCAGATGAGGACTGCGGGCAAGACGCGCGAGTTGGCACCTCGGGTCTCGTATGACATGCGTGGTGCGCCGTGCGTGCCATCGGACACGGGGCCGCGGATAAAGTTTGATGACCAGGTTGGAGACCCGGCTGCGAGCGACGTCAGTCCCGATGAACCGGCTGAAGATCCGTAATTCAGTACCTCGAATTTGTGCCCCTGGAATGCGTCGGCCTGGTACGCGCCCGGCCCCATAGGATTCGCAGCGGAACGGTCACACAAGGACCACAGCGCTGACGCGCGACGCCGCACCACGCGTCTCTACTGATGCGCGAGAAGATCGCCCAGAATCGAACTCCAGAATCCCCGGCCACTTTACCGACGATCCTGAATTGGCAGCAAACGGAACAGCCTGCGCGCCGCTTTTGTACAGCGCACTATCAGCGGCGCCTTGGTCGAACGCCGTCGCCGTGTTGACGACGCCCAGGCTGCCGGTGATGCGTTGTAGCGCATCGCTTTGATAGAAACCGGGCTGCGCCGGATTCGCAGCGAAGCGGTCAGATCAGGACGACGGCGGCCACGCGGGGCCCGGCGACGCGGGTTTCGGACGAGGTCCTGGCAACTCGCGAAGCGTCGAAGTCTACGGAGCCATACGATGCCCCGCCGGTGCCGGCCGCTCCGTTTCCCGTCGCGAATACAGACCGCATGGCGCCGGAAGTTCCGGACGATGAGCCAGCGCCAAATACGCCAGCGGCAGTGCCTGTGATGTTCTGCAATGCGTCCGCCTGGTAGTGGCCGGGCCCCGCCGGATTCGCAGCAAGGCAGTCAGATCAGGACCACCGGCGCGACGCGGACGTTCTCTGGGGCCGTCTCTGCACCACCAGTCTTTCCGATCGCGCCGTCAGCAGCGATCGGACTTGCTGATGTGTCCGGCCGCAGAATGTCGTAAGACGTTCCGCTGGCAACCGACACATAACGGACCCGGTGGCCGTGCGATGCGAGCGTGTGACTCTTGAACGCTCCAGCTCCCGCCGGATTCGCAGTTCTGTAGTCACTTTCCTTTTCTCAACCCTTTCGCCCCGCCAGTCGGGGCTGGAGTCGTTATGCTTACCGTCTATCAGATTGATGATCAGGCCCTGCTGCAGGGCGATGCGCCGCATGCGCGTGAGGCGCCCACGAAGGGGCACCTGCAGGTCCTGATTGCGCCGCCGACGGTCCCGGCCGGCCATGCCGCCCGCTGGGTGACTGCGCTGCATCCGGTCATTGACACCAAGACTTACGGCAACCCGGGCACAGGGTCCTGGGAAGTCATCGAGGACCATCGCAAAGACACGCTCTGGCTGGGCCATGGGAAGCCCTACGTCCTGGGCGAAGACGCGGACGGCAAGGCCTACGACGGCCTGGGACCGGTGCCGGAGTGGCTGTACGCCGAAGAGCCGCCGGCGCCCGAGCCGACACTGGCCGAGCTGCGCGCCGCGAAGCAGGCGGCCGCCACAGCGAAGCGGTGGGAAGTCATGACCGGCGGCATCACGCTGCAGACCGGCGTGCGCGTGGGTACGTCGATCGACGACCAGAATCGCATCACATCGGTCGTGGCCAATGCTGCGCTGGCCGGCCTGCAGGATACCGACGAAGTCGATTTCAAGGCCGAAACCGGGTGGGTCCGTGTCACCGTCGCAGACGTGAAGCAGATCGCTGGCGCAATCGGGCAATTCGTTCAGGCGTGCTACACGGCCGAGCGCGTGCATCACGATGCCATCGCGGCACTGCCGGATGATCGCGCCGCTATTGAAGGCTACGACGTGTCCGCGGGCTGGCCGGAATCAGGCGGCGAGGCGTAGCTGTTCGGACTGCCAGCGGCCGAGTTTGGAGCGCATGAGCTGCTGGGCCAGGTCTCTGCCTCTGGGGTTGTAGTACCGCATGAGCATGCGCGTGTCCCGGTGGCCGGTGACCTTGGCCAGCGCGTGCGCGGGGTAGACGTCTGACAGCGTCGTCGTGGCTTCGTGCCGTAGGTCGTGCAGCCTCAGGTCGGCGAAATACGCCCGCACCGGTCGGCGACCGTGTTGCTTGCACAGCGCCTCGTATTGCCTGCGGGCTCGATCGCGGGCCCGGGCGAAGGTGCGGGTCATGGCCCCGGCCGTCACGTTGAAGATCCGGCCGCGCATGGGCCGGCCGGCGAGCCAGCGACGCAGGGCATCCCTGGCGAACGGGGAGAGCGGCACATAGCGGGTGTCTCCGTTCTTGGTGTCCGTCAGCGTGACGACGCCATGGGTCAGGTCGATCTGTTCGCGCCGGAGCATCACGATTTCGGAGCGGCGCATGCCGGTCTCGACGGCCAGGCGCAGGATGGTGGGCAGCGTCTCTGACTTGGTGGCGCGGATGATCCAGTCGAGTTCGCTGCGTGGGCAGTCAGCCTGGTCTAAGCCATTGAGCCGGATCCGCGTGAATAGTCTCCGGTCCCGGGCGTCGTCTACGACTGGGCGCGTCACAAGCTGCACGGGGTTGGCCAGCCAGGTGTAGCCCCATTCTTTGCGGGCCACGGTGTAGAGATGCGAGATCAGCGCCAACCTGCGGTTGACCGTGCCCGGCTTGCGATCTTGCAGCCACTCGTCGCGCAGGCGCTGTAGGTCTTGCGGCGTGACCCGCGCCAGGTTGCGACTGGCCAGGCCGGTGCGCAGCCAGATCCGCGCTACTGACTGCTCTTGCGAGTGGCTTTTCTTCCGGGCTGACACCTCGGACAGGTAGCGCTCCAGGGCCTGGGCGAGGGTAGGGAGGTTGCGCACCAGGCGCAAGCGACGACGTGGGTTCATGGCATCAACAAAAAGCCCGGTTGTAGGCCGGGCATCAGGATTTATCAACCGCCCGCCCTGCGCGGGTATTTTTTTGGGAAACGCAGGATGCAAATACCGGAAGAGGGCCTGTGGCCGCTGATCGCAGGCGCAGCAGGGGCGGCGCTGTCGCTGCAATTCATCGAGGGCATGACGTGGAAGCAGAAAGGCGTCATGACGATCACGGGCACGCTCTCGGCGGCCCTGCTGACAACCCCGCTCATGGAGTGGGTTGGTATGCCGGCGTCCTGGTCCAACGGCATGAGCTTTCTGGTCGGCCTGTTTTCTTGGGCGGCTGTCGGCGGCGTGATGCACACCCTGCAGAAAGCCGACTGGTGGGGACTGATTCAGGATGTTGTGCGCCGCATTTTCAATCGGGGGGCGTGATGGTCATCACATTCATTGCCGCGCATCTACTGATTGCGCTGGCCTGTTGCTGGGCGGTGGTGCGGCCGCACGTGGGTGAGGGCGTGCTGGGGAAATTCAGCCTGATCGTTCTGTGCTTCGCGTCGATCGCCTGCGCCGCCTGGGGCTGGATCCTGCCAGAGACCGTGGACCGGTCGGAAACCGTGTTTGCTGTCGCAGCCGCCGGTCTGGCCGGGCGCTGCTACTGGATAAAGGCGTGCCGGCCGGTGCGCAAGTCGATCAAACGGAGGATCCGCAAATGCTGACCTGTGCCGTAGCACCGCCGCCGCCCGGCAGCGTCATCACATTCGACACGGCATTCGAGCGTCTGATCGGCCACGAGGGCGGCTACGTCAATCACCCCGACGACCCGGGCGGCGAAACGAACTGGGGTATTACGAAGCGCACCGCGGCCGAGGATGGATACACGGGCAACATGCGCGATCTGACGCGCGACCAAGCCAAGGAGATCTACCGCACGGCGTACTGGGGCCGAGCCCGTTGCGATGAATTCGACGGCGCGATCGCGTTTCAAGTATTCGACGCGGCCGTGAACCATGGAATTGGCAACGCCATCCGATTCCTGCAGCGCGCTGTGGGGGTAGCGGCCGATGGATCGATGGGGCCAGTCACGATGGATGCAATCAAACGGATGGACGTGACTGACGTGCTGGCCAGATTCAACGCCGCGCGCCTGCGCTTTTACACATCGTTGTCGACTTGGCCGTCGTTTGGCCGCGGCTGGGCCAATCGCACGGCCGGAAATCTGGATTATTCGGCAGAGGACACGCCATGATCGCCGCCGCGCTCAAGGCCCTGAGCGGCTGGAAGGGCTACGCGGCGGCCGCCCTGGCCGGGGCCCTGATCGCCGGGCCCGCCGTCTGGACGGCGCAGGGCTGGCACTACGACGCCAAGATCTCGGGCATGGAGCGCGACCAGGCCCAGCAGATCGCAGACGCCCAGGCGCTGGCCAGGGCAACAGAACAGCGCCGCTGGGCGGTGCGCGAGGAAATCATCAATGATGCAAAGACACAAACCGCTGCTGCGCTGGCTGATGCTGATCGCGCCCGTGCTGCTTCTGAGCGCCTGCGCCAGCAAGTCGCTCGTCTCAGTGCCGCCGCCCGCAATCCCGCCTCTGCCGGCGAAAGCCAGGGTCAGTCAGGTGCCGATACCCTCGATCTGCTCGTCCGGCTGCTCAGCGGGCTGGACGAGGCTGGTCGAGACGTCAGTGGATTCGCTGATCAACTCAGAATAGCGGGGCTGGCGTGCGAAAGGGGATATGACTCGCTGCCCTGACGCCCACCCGGGCGCTGCGGGTGATGGGTGCTGATTCATTGCCCAGAAGGGAGTGATGGAATAGGGAAGGAGGAGCTATTTCTATGTTATGTTACGACTCGAAATTATCAAAAAGGGAGTCGCCTTCCGGCTCGAATTCTCATGCCTAAGCTTCTCGTCAAGTCTTTCTCGTGCATTGATCACGCAGAGATGAAATTTTCTCCTTTTACTGTTTTAGTTGGCCCTCAAGCCAGCGGGAAAAGTGTTATATGCAAATTAGCATATTTTTTTCTCGATATTTTACATCAAAGAGGAGATTTAATTGAGAAAGAAAGACCTTATGAGGATTATTGTTCTCATGTTTCATCTAAGTTTCGGGAGTGGTTTCCTGTGGCTGCGTGGGGAAGTGAGAAATTTGAAATAACCTTTGAGGCTGGCGGCTACGGAGTGACAGTTTCCCGAGTGGCCTACCGAGGGAAAGTCAAGGATGATTTTAGAGTTAAGTTCAATGAGCCCACAAAGCAGTCATACCTGAAATGCCTGGAGTCTGCTGCTGCAACTAGAAAAAAGGTTACAGGGGATGAAGATGTTGGGTTCGAATTTTCGTGGCGGGTTTATGAGTCTGTCTCAAAATCCGCTAGAGATTTGATGGGCAAGGACGCAATTTGGACACAAAGTTTTATTCCGGCCGGAAGGTCTTTTTTTACAAGCATAGGAAAAGCTGTTATTGCTTTCGAGCAAGGGGGAATGCTGGATCCTATTACAGTCAGGTTTGGTAGGATTTTTGCGAATTCTAAAGATCGTGGCTATAGATATTATGCGGCCTCTTCCAAAAAAGAGTTGGAAAAAATAACAACCGCATTTGCAGATATTTTTGGTGGCGAACTAAAAGTCGATGGCGATAGAGAGTATGTGTTGACGTCTGACGGGAGAGAGGTGCCTCTGTCGGCATTGTCTTCAGGTCAACAAGAGTTGCTTCCTTTAATCACTATTTTGCCGCATCTGGTTAATATGCGTATGCTGGGAGAAAAAGGTGGAACATCAACTCGACTTGTATATATAGAAGAAATGGAGGCACATCTTTTTCCACAAGCACAGAGCCGGATGGTTGAGGTATTGGCTATGTTGCGGTCTATGAACGCCAAAAGATTGGGCATTGTACTAACGACGCATAGCCCCTATGTGCTTGCAAAAATTAATAATCTGATATATGCGGGTCAATTGGGAAACAAAAGAGACGAGAATTTAAAAAAATCCGTGGAAGGAGTGATAAAAAAAGATTCTTGGTTGATCGGCAATGCAGTTACTGCTTACGCAATAAAAGATAGAAATCTTGTCAAAATTATTGACAAAGATGGATTTATAGATGGGGATTATCTAGACGCCGTTTCAGGCGATATCGCTAAAGAGTTTTCAGCGCTTCAGGAGTTAGAGTATGGCGACCGGTGATCAATGCTCTCAATCTGTGCGTCATACTAGAGTGTGTGTTTCTGAGAAAGGAAAGTCAGCAACCATTCTCAATGAGGATAAAGAAAAATTCATAAAAACTCAAATTGATGGGTGTTTGGTTCAAAATGAAACCTCTGCTGATTGGATGGTCTCAAAAAATGGCGTAGGTCGTCTCATTATCGAATTGAAGGGTGTTGATATATCGCATGCCGCAGAACAAGTGATGGAGACGATAGATTTTTTGCGCAGATCCGGTTTTGGTGGGCAAAAAACTGCTGGCCTTATTGTGGGCCGAAGATATCCTAAGTTTGATACTAAAGTTCAAAAGATTAAACGGGATTTCTCAAAAAAAACTGGTGGCCCAATGCATGTGGTATGTAGGAATAGAGAATATGTTTTCGAGGAATTATTCGAATTCAGGGATTTGACATAACGTCTGAGCGAACAGGCGCGGATCACCCCGCTGAGGTTGACCGTGCTAGCGCGACGGCTGGCCAGGGAAGGGCAGCAGGCCGCCTACGCTGATGGCCGCCTGGTAGGCGTGGCCGTCGCCGGCCGTCCGGTGGCGCGCGCCTTGGCCGACGGCCTGACGGTCGAGGTGACCAGGGTTTGCACTGACGGTACGCGCAACGCATGTAGCGCCCTGCTGGGAGCTTCGCGCCGCGTGGCACTGGTCCTGGGCTACCAGCGCGGCATCACATACACGCTGGCCAGTGAGCCCGGCACCAGCCTGCGCGCCGCGCTGGGTGGCGTCATCCGTGGGATGTGCGCAGTCGCGGCTGGTCATGCGCGAGTCGCCCGCGTGCCGACGATCACCCGACCGAGGACAAGCATGCCTGGGGGTGGGGCGACTGGGCAACAGGGGATGGATCATGATCTGGCTGCAAGCGCTCTGGGGGCGCGTGTGGCCCTACGTCGCGGGCGCCGCCGGCATCGTCGTCGGCCTTTTTTTCGTCCGGCAGTCGGGCAAGTCCGCGGGCAGGCAAGAGGCAGAAACGGAGGTAATGCGACGTGATCAGCAAGCAAAACGAGAGGCCGATGCCGTGGCCAATGAAGTGGATCGGCTGGATGATGATTCTCTGCCTGACGAGTTTGACCGGCTGCACCGCGCCCGTCGCCGGTAATTTCTGCGACGTGTACCGGGTGGTGGATATGCCTGGGGACCAGGCCAAGCGGCTGGATCGCAAGTATCAGGAGCGCATCCTATCGAACGAGCGCTATCAGTTTCGGCTCTGCAAATAGGTCTGCGCCAGCGCGGCCGCTGCGGTGGATTGAGACTGAGGCGGCGACCTGGGAGAAGGTGTGTAGACGGTGATGTGCAAGGCTTCAGCAAGACTGGATTACGGCGGGAGGTTGTTTTTACAGTATGTAATAATTAAAAATTATCTCTCAAATGGATTTTCTCCGATGGAATCGATTGCGCCGCTCAACGTGTTGATCGCCATGTTTGTGCTGCAGATTGTCCTGTTCTCAACTATGTTGTTAGGAGTGGCAATGGACAGTTCTCGATCTGGGGCGTCTAGGTCTCCGGGCATCTATATTTTTCTATTTTTCTCGTTTGTTGTCTGCCTTTTGTTGCTTGTGTTTACTGACGAGGTCTATGCGATATGGAAACCAATGGTCCGGGACCTTTATGTGCCTACCTTGCCTAGAGCATCGGGAAAGCTGCTCGCATTTTCCTTGAATTATTTAACGGTTGCCTTTCTGATTCTATATACAGGTCGACGAAATAGTCCGCTTATGCCGATTCTTTTTCTCCTGCCGACGGTGTCAATATTCCTTCGTGATTTGCCCTCAATCACCCTTGTCTATGGGGGACTCAGTGCAGTGTATTATCTCGCGTTGTCATGCCAAGGAGGCGGAAAGCTACCTCGATTCATGGCTCCCCCCGAGCCTCTGCTGCCTTCCATGGCTATGGATCGTGCGGATGGGTATGGCGCGCATAGGATTGTGGCGATTCTGTGTCTTGCGATTACATTGATTATTGGGTATATCACAAGGCCGGTGCCCGTTGCCTAATCATGAGCCTGACGAAAGCGCCGATCCGCGCCGGCGGTGTTACGACTCATTGAGTTGGGGCGGCGGTGGGCATAGGGGTTCTGTGGCGCAACGTAGAATGACATGATTACGCCACGGTCAGGCTGGAAACCCGCATAAATACTAAAAAGGACGCGGGTTCAATTCCCCCCGGCTCCACCAGTCACCGAACCCCCTGAGCAATCAGGGGGTTTTCTTTTTTTCGCTCCGATAGTCCCATCAATAAGACCCGCCATGCATCGGACCCAGACGGCGCCGTTCCAGCCGCACTGCGTCAGGCGCGCTGGGCCCTGGCGCTGCCGAAAGGCATTGGGCCGAACACGCGGGCAAGGACCGAGAAAATCAGATCCGGAAACAGTATCCGGCCACGACTTCGTGTAAGCAGCCATTGCCCGTACTTGCGTGCATGCGCCCGGGCAGTCATGCTCGATTCCTTGCAGCCCGCGCCGGGGCGCCTGACCCTGGGGGCTTGCATTTCCCACGACGTGCATTGCTCGGGAGCATACATATGGCCAGCAAGAATACGATCTGTCTCTGGTATGACGGCGCTGCCCTGGAGGCAGCCCGGTTCTACGCCGCAGTCTTTCCGGACAGCGCAGTGGGCGACGTCGTCCATGCGCCCGGCGATTATCCATCGGGCAAGGAAGGCGACGTCCTGACGGTGGAGTTCACCGTCATGGGTATTCCCTGCCTGGGGCTGAATGGCGGCCCGGTGTTCAGCCACAACGAATCGTTTTCGTTCCAGATCGCGACGGACGACCAGGCGGAGACCGACCGCCTGTGGAACGCGATTGTCGGGAACGGCGGCCGGGAAAGCGCCTGCGGCTGGTGCAAGGACAAGTGGGGCATATCGTGGCAGATCACGCCCCGGATACTGACGGAGGCGCTGAAGGATCCGGACCGCGCGGCCGCCAGGCGTGCGTTCGAGGCCATGATGGGGATGGGGAAGATCGATGTGGCGGAAATCGAGCGGGCCTGGAAGGACGGAGGAGTGCAGGGGCCTTAGCCCACCTTCACCACATCCCCCCACTGCGTCGTGTAGCTCGGCGACCGGTGCGCCTGGCGCATGAGCCATCGCGCATCCGGCTCGTGCAGGGCGCTCGCCACCTGGATCATGCGGCTGCCGAATCGCTGGTTCAGCTGGTCCACCACCGCCATGGCCCGGGAAGATCTCACCATGTATTCCGGATCCTGCCCGAAAAGCTCGCCCTGCACGGGTCCGGCGGCTGCCGGCCGGACATCCAGCAGGCACACCCCCGCCTTGGCGTAGTCGAACCCCGGCCGGAACACAGAACGCAATCCGGCCAGCGCGGCCTTCAGCAGCACGGAGGTATGGTCCGTGGGCCTGTCCAGCGGCACGACGGCGTTGTCGGCGTGCCAGGGGCCGGTCCGGAAGCGGCTGGTCCGGATGTAGACCTGCACGACAGACGCGTGGGAATGCTGCTGTCGCAGTTTCTCGGCGGCGCGGCTGGTGAACAGGCTGACGGCCTGTTCCAGTTCGGTCAGGTCGCGCACGGGCCGCCCGAAGCTGCGGGTGGACATGATCTGCTGCTTGGGGGACGGCGCGTCTTCCCAGCCGATGGCGGGTTCGCCGCATAGTTCCCGGGCGGTCTTGGCCAGCACGATCGAGTATCGTCGCCGCAGTTCGTGCCGGTCTGCCCGCGCCAGGTCAGCTGCGGTGCGGATGCCGGAAGCTTCCAGGCTGGGGGCCAGGCGCCGGCCGACGCCCCAGACGTCGCCGACGGGCACGTGGCGGATGGCGCGCAGGAGTCCGGCATGGTTCAGGCCGGACAGGTCGCAGACCCCCTGCAGGCGCGGCAGGGACTTGGCCAGGTGGTTGGCGAGCTTGGCCAGGGTCTTGGTGGCGCCGATGCCGACGCAGGTGGGGATGCCCACCCAGCGCAGCACGCGCTGGCGGATCCGGGTGCCGATCTCGCGCCCCGTGCCGGGCAGCCCGGTCAGGTCCAGGAAGCATTCGTCGATGGAATAGATTTCCTGGGCCGGGGAGAACTGGCCGATGACGCGCATCATCCGGTCGCTCATGTCGCCATACAGGGCGAAGTTGGCGGAAATGGCAACCAGGCCCCGGGCCTGCAGGTGGCGGATGCTGAACCAGGGAGCGCCCATGGGGATGCCCATGGCCTTGGCCTCGGCCGTGCGCGCGATGGCGCAGCCGTCGTTGTTGGACAGCACGATGACGGGCTTGCCTTCCAGCGAGGGCCGCAAAACGCGTTCGCAGGCGCAATAGAAGCTGTTGCCGTCGATCAGCGCGATGCGTGGCGGCGGCCGGTGGGCTTGAGCACCCATGTGACGACTCCCCAGATGGCCAGTTCCTGGCCCTGGCGCAGCACGATGTCCGGAAAGGCGGGGTTGGCGGCCCGCAGGCGCACCTGGCCGTCGCGGCGATGCAGGGTCTTGACGGTGAATTCGCCATCGACCACGGCCACCACGATGTCGCCGTGCCGGGCTTCCATGGCGCGGTCCACGATCAGGCGGTCGCCGTCGTCGATGCCTGCGTCGCGCATGGACTCGCCCCGGACGTACATGTGGAAGGTGGCCTCGGGGTGCTGGATCAGTTCGGTGTTCAGGTCGATCCGCTTCTGAGCGTGGTCTTCCGCCGGGCTGGGAAAGCCGCAGCGCGCCGGGACCGCGACGTGGCGGCAGAGGGCGGGCTGCGATGAGATGAGGGCAGGGGCGTCCATGGCGAACGGATTGCTGTATGAATAAACAGTATTATATCGCCGCTGCCTCGCCCGCGATTGGCGCGAGAATCGAAATCCCTGTTTCTCATCGCCGCATGGCGCCGCACATCATGCAGACCTTCGATTTCAAGCATGTGGGCGTCTTTTCCGGCGAACCCCTGAAGGGCAACCCCCTGGCGGTGGTGATGGCCGCCGACGATCTTCCTGCTGCAGCCGACGACGCCGCAGGCGGACTATCGCGTGCGCATCTTCACGCCGGGCGCGAGCTGCCGTTTGCCGGGCATCCCACGCCGGGTGCCTGCGCGGTTTCAGCCGGCCTGCCGCCGTGCCAGCCAGTCGCGGTGGCCCCGCGCGCGCAGCGCGCAGGCGGGGCATTCGCCGCAGCCGTAGCCCCAGGCGTGCAGGGTGTCGCGGCGGTTCAGGTAGCAGGTATGGGTGTCGGTGCGCACCAGTTCGGCCAGCGCGTCGCCGCCCAGTTCCCGGGCGAGCTCCCAGGTGTCGGCCTTGTCCAGCCACATCAGCGGGGTTTCCAGCGTCAGGGGACGGTCGATTCCCAGGCTCAGCGCCACCTGCAGCGCCTTGAGGGTGTTGTCGCGGCAGTCCGGATAGCCGGAATAGTCCGTCTGCGACATGCCGCCCACCAGCACGTCCAGGCCGCGCCGGTAGGCCAGCGCGGCAGCCAGGGTGAAGAACAGCAGGTTGCGGCCCGGCACGAAGGTGTTGGGCAGGCCGTCGGCCTGCAGGGCGATGGCGATATCGCTGGTCATGGCCGAGGCGCCCAGCTGGCCCAGCACGTCGACATTCAGCAGATGGTCGTCTCCCATCCGCTGCGCCCATTCGGGCCGCAGTCCGGCCAGGCGCTGGCGCAGCGTGGCACGACAGTCCAGTTCGGCACGGTGGCGCTGGCCGTAGTCGAAGCCGATGGTCTCGACGTGGCTGCAATGCGCCAGCGCCCAGGCCAGGCAGGTGGTGGAATCCTGCCCGCCGGAAAACAGGACCAGGGCGCGGCGGGCGGGCCGGGGCGCGCTCACGCCGTGGCCGGCAGGGCGTCGCGCCGTTTCATGATGCGCACGATCGTGTTCAGGGCGACGCCGTACATCGGCACGAACAGCAGCAGGCTGACGGTCAGCTTGATGGCGTAGTCCACGGCGGCGATTTCTCCCCAGTGGGCGGCCATGAAGGGGTTGTCGCTGCGCCAGAAGGCGATGCCGAAGAAGGCCAGGGTGTCCAGCGCCTGCCCGAGCACGGCGGATGCCGCGGGCGCCACCCACCATTGCACGTAGCCGCGTCGCATGCGGTCGAACACGCGCACGTCCAGCAGCTGGCCCAGGACGTAGGCCGCGAAGCTGGCGAAGGCGATGCGGAAGACGAATGTGTTGAATTCGCCCAGTGCGGCAAAACCGTTGAAGCGGCCTTCGTGGAACAGCACCGATACGACGTAGGAGACGACCAGCGCCGGGATCATGGCGCGCAGGATCACGCGGCGCGCCTCGGCCTTGCCGATCAGGCGCACGGTCAGGTCGGTGGCCAGGAAGATGAAGGGAAAGCTGAAGGCGCCCCAGGTGCTGTGGAAGCCGAACAGGTCGATGGGCAGCTGCACCAGGTAGTTGCTGGCGATGATGATGAGGATGTGGAATGCGACCAGCAGGGCGAGATAGAACGAAACCCGCGGCTGCGGCAGGGATGTGGAAGTCATGTGAGCCTTTTTGGTGGATGGGGTGAGGGAACCCATGGGATTGCGGGGGGATTATACGACGGGCCGCGCCCGGAGGCGCGGCCCGTCATGCCCGGCGGGCGGGAACCCGCCGGGCGTTCGGCGCTGAAGGCGCTGAACCGCAGCTGGATCAGAAGTCCATGCCGCCCGCCGGGGCCGGCGCCTTGTCCTTCTTGGGCAGTTCGCCGACGCAGGCCTCGGTGGTCAGGATCAGGCTGGCGATCGAGGCGGCATTCTGCAGCGCCGTGCGGGTCACCTTGGTGGGATCCACGACGCCGAGCTCGACCAGGTCGCCGTATTGGCCGCTGGCCGCATCGTAGCCGAAGTTGCCTTCGGCGGCCGCGACCTTGGCGATCACGACCGAGGGCTCGTCGCCGGCGTTGGCCGCGATGGCGCGCAGGGGCTCTTCGATCGCCCGGGCCACGAGCTGGATGCCCGCGTCCTGGTCGCTGTTGCTGCCCTTGAGCGTGGCCAGCGCCTTGCCGGCACGCAGCAGCGCCACGCCGCCGCCGGGCACGATGCCTTCCTCGACGGCGGCACGGGTGGCGTGCAGCGCATCGTCGACGCGGTCCTTCTTTTCCTTCATCTCGACTTCGGTCGCGGCGCCGACCTTGATCACCGCCACGCCGCCGGCCAGCTTGGCCACGCGCTCCTGCAGCTTCTCGCGGTCATAGTCGCTGGTGGCCTGCTCGATCTGCGACTGGATGGCCTTGATCCGGCCGTCGATGCGTTCCTGCTTGCCCGCGCCTCCCACGATGATCGTGTTTTCCTTGTGCACCTCGATGCGCTTGGCGCTGCCCAGGTCGGCCAGTTCGGTCTTTTCGAGCTGCTTGCCGGTTTCCTCGGAGATCAGCGTCGCGCCGGTGAGGATGGCGATATCTTCCAGCATGGCCTTGCGGCGGTCGCCGAAGCCCGGCGCCTTGACCGCGGCCACCTTCAGCACGCCGCGCATCGTGTTGACCACCAGGGTGGCCAGGGCTTCGCCCTCGACGTCCTCGGCCACGATCAGCAGCGGCTTGCCGGCCTTGGCTGCCGCTTCCAGCACGGGCAGCAGGTCGCGGATGCTGGAGATCTTCTTGTCGTGCAGCAGGACCAGCGGGTCTTCCAGGACCGCCACCTGCTTCTCGGGGTCGGTGATGAAGTAGGGGCTGAGGTAGCCGCGGTCGAACTGCATGCCCTCGACGACTTCGAGTTCGTTGTCCAGCGATTTTCCGTCCTCGACCGTGATCACGCCTTCCTTGCCGACCTTGTCCATGGCATCGGCGATGATCTTGCCGACGGACGGGTCGGAGTTGGCCGACAGGGCTGCCACCTGCGAGATCTCCTTGCTTGTGGAGATCGGCTTGGACAGGGTCTTGAGCTGGTCGACCACAGTGCCGACGGCCTTGTCGATCCCGCGCTTCAGGTCCATGGGGTTGATCCCCGCGGCCACGTGTTTCAGGCCGCCCTGGACGATGGCCTGGGCCAGGACCGTCGCGGTGGTGGTGCCGTCGCCCGCCACGTCGGCGGTCTTGGAGGCGACTTGCTTGACGATCTGCGCGCCGATGTTCTCGAACTTGTCCTCGAGTTCGATCTCCTTGGCGACGGACACGCCGTCCTTGGTGATGACCGGGGCGCCGAAGCTGCGTTCGAGCAGGACGTTGCGGCCCTTCGGGCCCAGTGTCACGCGCACGGCGTTGGCCAGGGTGTTGACCCCCTTGACCACGCGCGCGCGGGCATTGTCATGGAAAAGCACTTCTTTCGCGCTCATCTCGATACTCCTGGAATCCGTGAAAAAAGTTCAGGCGGCTTTCTTGGCGGCCTGGGGCTCGCCTTCGATGACGGCCAGCACCTCGTCTTCGCGCATGACCAGGTATTCCTGGCCATCGACCTTGACGGCCTGGCCGGCATATTTGCCGAACAGGATGCGCTCGCCGACCTTCAGGTCCAGGGCGCGCAGGGTGCCGTTCTCAAGCCGCTTGCCGTTGCCCACGGCGATGACTTCGCCCTGTTCGGGCTTTTCCTTGGCAGAGTCGGGAATCACGATGCCGGATGCCGTCGTGCGTTCCTGTTCGATTCGCTTGACGACGATCCGGTCGTGAAGGGGACGAATCTCCATGATCAATCTCCTTGTTGCAGATCACCAAAAAGGAATCAGGACGGGGCGCAGGCCCGCGGAGCACGGGTCTCCGGGGTGCGCCGATCCAGGCAGCCGGGGTGCTGCGATGGTTCAGATAGTGGCCGGCGGCGGGGGATTCAAGCCCGAGATTGAAACCAGATGAAACATCATTCGGGCAGGCAGGCCTACCCGTGCAGCAGGCGCCGGCCCCTGCCCAGGCGGTATACGTCCCGGCCGCTGCGGTGGCGATCGTAGGGCATGGGCGTGACCGGGCACGCATCCTGGCGCGTGCGGCCGTCGTGCAGCGTGATGTCGTCTTCGTCCAGGCTGCCCCAGACGCCGGCGGCCCGAGGCCGGAACAGCCAGCGCACATATCCTTTTGTGGCGGCGAGATCCAGCAGGGCGTCGAGATCGGGCGCATCCACGATGGCCATGCGTCCTTCGGGTTCATCCGGGTAGGAGCCGAACGCGCGGTGGCAGGCCATGGTCTCGCTGACCGGGGCGTTCAGGCGCCACCAGGGACGGTGGTTGCTGCGTTCGAGATCCCACGCGCCCAGGCGCCAGGCGGCTTCCAGCATGGCCTCGTCCAGGGTTTCGATCCGGCGCCAGCGTACGTCGATCTGCATTGCCGAGCCGGGCACCGGACGGGGCGGGATTTCGATCCCGGGCACCTGGACGGGGGTGTGGCGCCTGAATCCGTGCCAGTGCAGGATCAGGACGGGCGGCGCGTCGGGCTTGGCCACGGTGCTCAGGGTCACCGCGTAGAGCGGCAGGCCCATTGCGTCCGCCTGCGATTGAATCGTTTCGAGGATCCTCATGTCGAACCTCATGGCGATACCCCATTGCGGTCCATTTTATGCAGGCGGCCCCGGAATGCAAGGCCGGGCGTGGGGCCGGCCCTGCTAGTCCACTTCCTCGATCCGCTTGACGTCGGACTTGTTGACCTTGACTTCGCGGCCGCCCTTTTCATAGGTGACGAAGCCGTCGTCCGTGTCGGTGTTCGGCGCGTCGGCGGTGTAGTCGGTGCGGCCGTCCTGCGTGGTGACGGTGGATGGCGACGAGCAGGCAGCCAGGATGCTGCCGCTTGCGAGGATGGCAAGGAACGTGAGTATTGTCTTGGTCATGAGCGCCTCCTGATAAGAATGGTCTCAAGGGCACCTTATCAAGGCGTTCCAGAAGGCATTGTAAGCAGGTCGGACAGGGGCAATGGGCTGCGCCGGCCGGGATCGGCGCCGCGCCCCTCTGCCGGCAGGGGAGCGCGGTGCGGCCGGGATGGTAGGCTCCGCTGACAAAATCGCACAGGAACGCCCGTTCTTTCAGAAATTGTGTAACGTGCGTACACTTGCGGGCATGCTACGCATCGACAATCTAGGCAAGCGCTACGGCGATCATCTCGTCTTCCAGGGGCTCACCCGCGCGTTCGAGCCCGGCTGCGTGGCGTTCTGCGAAGAAGACAGCACCGGCAAGTCCACCCTGCTGGGCATCATCGCGGGCGTGATCGCGCCAGACGAAGGCGATGTCTGGATCGACGGCCATTCCCTGGCCCATGCGCCGCGGCAGGCCAGGGCCCGCCTGGCCTACGTGCCCGACGATTGCATGGCGTTTCCTTCCCTCACGGGGCGAGGCTGGCTGGAACAGGCCGCCGCACAGAAGAATGCCGCCCTGGACGGCGCCGTGCTGGACCTGGCCGGCCGGCTGGGGCTGGAACAGCACCTGGACAAGCGCTTCGAGCAGATGTCGACCGGCACGCGCCGCAAGGTCTTCCTGGCGGCCGCCGCACTGGGCGATCCGGCCGTCGTCGTCGCCGATGGGCCGAGCAACGGGCTGGACGCACAGGCCCGCGCGGCGCTGGCCGAGCAGTTCAAGGCCTGGTCCCGGGACCGTGTCGTGCTGTTCGCCAGCCATGATGAAGCACTGGTGCGCGCCTGCGGGGCGCGCACGGCCCGGGTCGTCGAATGACCTCAGCCCGGCAGGGCGTAGGCCACCAGGTAGTCTCCCATCCGGGTGCCAAACGAACCATGGCCTCCGGCCATGATCACCACATACTGCCTGCCGTCGACCGCGTAGGTCATCGGCGTGGCCTGGCCGCCGGCGGGCAGGCGCGCTTCCCACAGCAGCGTGCCGTCGCTCACGTCGAACGCGCGCAGGTAGTCGTCCTGCGTCGCTGCCACGAACATCACGTTGCCCGCGGTCGAGATGGGGCCTCCCAGGCCCGGCACGCCGATCTTCAGCGGCGGTAGCTGGAACAGGTGCGGCAGGCTGTCGCGGATGGTGCCGATGCGTTTCTTCCACACCATCTGGTTGCTCTGCAGGTCCACTCCGGCCACATAGCCCCATGCCGGCGCCTTGCACGGCAGCCCCAGCGGCGACAGGAACGGGGTCAGCTCGACGCCGTACGGCGCGCCGTACATCGGCTGCACGCCGCTTTCCGTGCCGGCGCCCTTCACGCTGACGTCGCGGTCCGGGTTTTCGGGGATGAGCCGGGAGACGAACGGCAGGCCGATCGGGTTTGCCAGGGCCACCTGGCGATCCCGGTTGACCGACATGCCGCCCCATTCGAACACGCCCAGGTTGCCCGGGAACACCAGCGTGCCGTTCTCGGACGGCGGCGTGTAGATGCCATCGTAGTTGTAGAGCCGGAAGATCACGCGGCACATCAGCTGGTCCAGCAGGGTGGCGCCCCACATGTCCTTGTCGGTGAGCTTGCCGGCCGGTGCCAGGTTCAGCGCCGAGAACGGCTGGGTGGGGGCATAGTGCTCGTCCCTGGTCTGCGGCCCGCGCGCCACGCGCTGCGGCACGGCTTTCTCCGTCACCGGCACGATGGGCCGGCCGTTGCGGCGGTCCAGTACGAACACATTGCCGGTCTTGGTAAGCACGTAGATGGCCGGCACGGTCTGGCCATCGCGCGTCGTCACGTCCATCAGCGAAGGCTGCGCGGGCACGTCCATGTCCCATAGATCGTGATGCGTGGTCTGGAAGTGCCAGATCAGGTGGCCCGTGGAGGCATCCAGCGCCAGCACGGAATTGGCGTAGCGCTCCTTCAGGGGACCGCGGTCTCCGCCCCAGATGTCGGGCGTGCCCACGCCGGTGGGGATGTAGACCACGTCGGTCTGCGCGTCGTAGGCCAGCGGCGCCCAGGCGTTGGGCGAATTGTGCGCGAACTTCGTCTGCTCGCCCGGCATGGCGTTGGGGTCTTCGGCGCCGGTGTCGAAGACCCATTTCAGCGCGCCGGTGCGCACGTCGTAGCCGCGGATCACCCCGGAAGGCTCGCGGTTCGAGAAGTTGTCGGTCACCGAGCCGCCGATGACGATGGTCGATGCCGTGACCACCGGTGGCGACGTCGGGTTGTAGCCGCCAGGGTAGGCATGGGGCATGTTCTGCTGCAGGTCGATTTCGCCGTTCAGGCCGAAATCCTTGCATGCCTGGCCGTTGTCGGCATTCACGGCGATCAGGCGCCCGTCGTTGGTGGGCAGCAGCACTTTGCGCGGGCACAGGGACGGCACCTGGCCGTCGGCCTTGGCGGCGCTGGCCGGGAAGCGCACGGCATTGTTCGCGTCATGGTAGGAGACGCCCCGGCAGGTCAGGTGCTGGAAGGTCTTGTCGGCCTTCAGCTGCGGATCGTAGCGCCACAGGCGCCGGCCAGTGGCGGCGTCGAGCGCGTCCAGGAACTGGTGCGGCGTGCACAGGAACAGCGTGTTGCCGACCTTGATCGGCGTGACCTCGTTGGTTGTCTCGACGGAGTCGTCCCCGGTGCGGAAGTCGCCCGTGCGGTAGACCCAGGCCACTTCCAGGTCCTTGACGTTTTCTTCGTTGATCTGCGCCAGCGGCGAATAACGCACGCCGCCTTCCGTGCGCCCGTAGGCGGGCCAGTCTTCGTTGGCCACGCCGGGCACCGGCTGCGCCTGGGCCGGTTGTGCGCGGGCGAACGTGCCATCGATTTCCTGCGGATCGTCGATCAGGCCGTAGCCCAGCACCGCCAGCATGCACAGCATCGCCGCCCCCATGGCGATCTTCGCGGGGCGTACGGCGGCGAAGCCGCGCGTGGCGGACGGCAGCAGCAGCCACAGGCCCAGCAGGAACAACAGGTCGTAGCGTGGCGCCAGCGCCCAGAAGTCGGCGCCCGTTTCCCACAGGCCCCAGGCCAGGGTGGCTGCCAGGACCAGCGCATAGAGCCACAACCCCGCTGTCCTGTGCCGCAGGAGCAGCCAGGCGCTCGCCAGCAGCGCCACGCCCAGTGCGGCGTAGTACCACGAACCCCCCAGCGCCGCCAGCCAGATGCCGCCGATCAGCGCGTAGAGGGCAATCAGGATCAGTATCGCCCCGCCGATGATCTGGGATTTGCTCCTGCCTGGGCCGGTCGTGTTCATGGGCGTCGTCCTTGCGTGTGAGGCATGCAGATGGTTCTATGATAGTGACGTCAGTTGCCTCGTTTCCCCTTTTTCGGTCCCGGAGTTGTTATGAAAGGAAAATGCCTTTGCGGTTCCATCGAGGTCACGGCGCCTGATCGCGAGCAGATCGGGATTTGCCATTGCTCCATGTGCCGGCGCTGGTCGGGTGGCCCCATGTTCGCGGTCCATTGCGGGACCGAAGTCGGGTTCTCCGGCCCCGCGCCGCGGACCTACCGCTCATCCGAGTGGGCCGAGCGCGGGTTCTGCCCGACATGCGGCACGCATCTCTTCTATCGCCTGCTGCAAGGCGATGAGTACATCCTGCCCGTCGGTGTCTTCCAGGACCAGGCGTTCCAGCTGGCCAACGAGGTCTTCATCGACGAGAAGCCCGCTTACTACGAATTGAAGAATCAAACGAAGAAATTCACGGGCAAGCAGGTGTTCGAGATGTTCGCGTCCAGGTAGCGGGGCCGCCTTCAGGCCTGGCCGGTCGGGATTTCTTTTCCCGAGCCAGCCACGCCACCCCTGAAAATGCGGGATTCGTCATCCGATATCCCCGGTCACCCTGGCGTCGATCCTTGTCGTATCCATGGTGGTGAGCAGGGCGTCTTGATCCGCCGTCAACCGGCCGCCATCGAGGAACGCGGTTGCCTGCAGGGGGAAGAATTGCAGCGAAGTCAAACCCACGCAGCCGAAAGCGGCTGTCAGATAAGGCGTCAGGAAGTCCGGCTGTCTCGCACGATCGCCCGTGAACACGCCCCCGGAAGCGATGCCGATATAAACGGGCCTGTCTTGCAGCAGGCCTGTTTTTTCTCCTGTCGGCGCCACCCCGATCGTGCGGCCCATCCGCAGAATTTGATCGATCCAGGCCTTGAGTACGGAAGGGACCGTGAAATTGTTCATCGGCGTGCCAATGACAAGCGCGTCGGCGGCCTCGATTTCCTGGATCAATTCTTCCGACAATGATGTAGCCGGGTTCGGCCGCCCGGAGACCCATGCCCCTGGCGAGGATAGAGCGGCGGCGTAGCCGGCCTCCGGATGAGGTATGGGATTCAGGCCCAGATCACGGCGTATGACGAAGATTTCGGAGTCGATGGCGAAAAGCCGCGCAAGGATTGCAGCCGAAAGCTTTCGGCTGTGCGACTCTTTTCTCGGGCTGCAATCGATGTGCAGGATTTTCATGACAGACCTTCCATGGGCTGCGCCCCGTTATTGCCGCATCCCGATCGCCAGCCGGTTGAATGCGCTCATCAGCGCAATGGCAAAGCACAGGTCCGAAATTTCGACATCGCTGAAGTGCGCCTTGAGCGGCTCGTAATCCTCGTCGGGCGCATGCGTCCGGTCCACATGTGTCAGCGCCTCGGTCCAGGCCAGTGCGGCGCGTTCCCGTTCGGTGAAATGCTCGCCCACGCGCCATCCGGCGAGGCTGTCCAGCTTGGCATCCGGCACGCCACCGGCACGCAGCGCCTTTGCGTGCATTTCCAGGCAGAAGGCGCAGCCGTTGATCTGCGACATCCGCAGCCAGACCAGCTCGATGAGTTCCTTGCCGAGGCTGCTTTTCTCCAGGGCGGCCTTTGTGGCACCGAGCCCACGGTAGGCTTCGGGCGAGAGGGTGTAATAAGGCAAACGTTTCGGGGTGCTCATCAGAAGTTCCTGCGATTGAAAAGTTTCGGGGGCGCGGTCGCATGCGTCGCGCGTGCGGTTTATAGCGGCTGGCGGAAATGCATGCCCGTGGCCAACAGGCCCTGCCGAAAATAGAAACGTTGTCCCAGGGAATTTCCCAGGGCCGTATCCAGGACGAAGTGCTTGCAGTCCTGCTTGCGCGCTTCTTCACGCAATGCGTCGATCAGCCTGGCACCGAGGCCGTGGCGGCGGGCATCGGCGGCGGCCACCAGGTCATCGACGTAGAGAAAGCGCCCGTACAGGAGGTTCTCCTGAAGGCGGTAACCCGCCAGTGCCTTGACCTGACCGTCCTGCCATGCGGCCAGCAGGCGATACCCCTGCGCTGCCTGGCGGCGCGCTTGCGCGGTGAACGTGGCGACGTCCGGCAGATGCGGCCGCAGTTCGCGCATGACGGCGAAGCTGGCCAGGTAGTCCTCATCGCTGTCGATAAGGCTCAATCGCAATTGGGTCATGTGCATTCCTTGTTGCAGAGCCGTTAATTTAGGGCAATGATGCCCCATGCGACAGGTGCAAGAAATGAATGAATTAATAGGACATTGCTCATGGATTTGCGGCATCTCAGGGTAAGCCGGGAGCAGGATGCGCCGATCTACCTGCAGTTGTATCGGCGCTACCGGGAAGCAATCGCCACCGGGAAGCTCCTGCCCGGGGATCGCGTCCCGTCTGTGCGCAGCCTGGCCAGCGAACTGAACCTGGCGCGAGGCACGGTGGAAACGGCCTATCAGATACTGACGAGCGAAGGCTATCTCGTGGCCCGTGGTGCCGCGGGAACAGTGGTGTCTCCCCGGTTGGCAAACCTGCCTGAGCCGGGTACGGCAAGGACGGCGGGGCGTTCCGTTCACGAGTCCCCCCGCTTGCAGGCGGTTTCCAGCGAGGTGCTGCCGTTCCAGCTGGGCCTGCCCGCGTTGGATGCGTTTCCACGCAAGGTCTGGGCGCGCCTGGCGGGACGCAGTCTTCGCACTTTGGGGACGGTGGCCATGACCTACCCCGACCCCGCGGGATACGAGCCGCTGCGCCGCGCGATTGCGGCCTATCTGGGCATCTCGCGCGGCATCATCTGCTCGCATGAGCAGATCTTCGTGGTCGCGGGGTATCGGGGAGCGCTCGAACTGGTATGCCGCACGCTGTTGCAGGCCGGGGACCTGGGCTGGTACGAGGATCCGGGGTATATCTTCGCCCGGCAGTACCTGGAGCTCGCCGGCATGCGCCTGGAGCCGGTGCCCGTCGATGAGGAAGGGCTGAATGTGGGAATGGGCCAGCAATGTGCCGCCCGAGCGCGTTTCGCCGTGGTCACTCCCACGCATCAGAGCCCGATGGGCATGGCCCTGTCGTTGCCCCGCCGGCTGGAACTGCTGGAATGGGCAGGCCGCCGCCGGGCATGGATCATCGAGGACGACTACGACAGCGAGTTCCGGTATCACGGCCGGCCCCTGCCGGCGTTGAAGAGCCTGGATCGTGATGGGCGAGTGCTCTACACCGGCACCTTCAGCAAGGTGCTGCTTCCTGGCCTGCGACTGGCCTATCTCATCGTGCCCGTATCCCAGATCGGCAGGTTCAGGGATGTGGTGGATCATCTTCCTGGCCCCGGCTCCATCTTGCCCCAGGCCATGGCCGCCGATTTCATGGAACACGGCCACTTTGCCCGGCACCTGCGCAAAATGCGCGCCTTGTATGCAACCAGGCGCGGCTATCTGGTCAATGCGCTGGCGCAGACGATTGGAGACCGCCTGCACGTCCAGCCACAGGCGGGCGGCATCCATGTATTGGCGCACTTGAATGCCCGGCGCAGCGACAAGTCCCTGGCTGCGGCTGCCCAGGCCAGGGGGCTCGCTGTCACGGCACTGAGCAGCTGGCGGGTGCGCAAGTCGTCACAGGGAGGCTTGCTGATGGGGTTCGCCAATTTCGCAACGGCCGAAGATGCTGTTGCGGCGGTGCGGCGCCTGAAGGCCATCTTCTGATGAAGCCCGGGAAGCCAAAGAAGAAAGGCCCAAACCGAAGTTTGGGCCTTTTCTGAATTCTGGAGCGGGAAACGAGTCTCGAACTCGCGACCTCAACCTTGGCAAGGTTGCGCTCTACCAACTGAGCTATTCCCGCGTTGTTTTTAGCTATTCAGCTAAGCCATGCATTATATTGTGCATTTTTCAGTCTGTCAAATCAGCTGATTCTTCAGTCTGGGTTCCAGGCCTTCCGGGGATCCCCTTGGGGCGCTGTTGCCGATGCGCAATCAAGCAAGAGGCAGAACTATAAAACACGATTTCAGGGGCTGTCAAATCAGCCTTGCGCGGTATGCTTACGCCTTCCCATGCCCCCCTTGTTTTCATGTCTTCCATGCCTCTCGTCTTCTCCGACCAGGATCTGCAAACCCATAACACCCTGGGCCTGCCGGCGCGGGCGGCCGTGGCGACGCTGGACGACGAATCCGCCATCCCCGATCTGTGCGAGGCCCTGTCCTCCGGCCGGGAAACCGATGCGCCGCTGTTCGTGCTGGGGGGCGGCAGCAATCTGGTCGTGGCGGCGCGGCCGCGTCGCCGCGTCCTGCGCGTGGCGTTGCGCGGCATCCGCCTGTGGCGGGAAACAACCACGCACTGGTTCGTCGAGGCCGCCGCGGGAGAGCCCTGGCACGGCTTCGTGGACCATTGCCTATCGCAGGGATGGCCGGGCCTGGAAAACCTGGCCCTGATCCCCGGGACGGTGGGGGCTGCGCCGGTGCAGAACATCGGCGCCTACGGGCTTGAACTGGACCAGCGCCTGCATTCGGTGGTGGCCTGGGATCTGCGGGCGGGGCGCGAGCGTGAACTGCGCGCGGACGAGTGCGGTTTCGCTTATCGCGACAGCCTGTTCAAGCGCGACGGGGCGGGGCGCTGGCTGATCGTGCGGGTGCGTTTCGCGCTGCCCAAGGCCTGGGCGCCGCGCCTGGACTATCCCGATCTGCGCGACTATCCCGGGCTGGGATCGCCCACGGGCGGCGCAGGGGAAATTCCGTCGCCGCGCAGCATCTTCGATGCCGTCTGCGACATCCGCCGCCGCAAGCTGCCCGATCCTGCGGTGCAGGGCAACGCGGGCAGTTTTTTCAAGAATCCGGTGATCGATGCCGGCCAGGCGGATCGTCTGAGGCACCGGTATCCGGATCTCAAGGCCTATCCCCAGGCGGATGGGCGGGTCAAGCTGGCGGCGGGCTGGCTGATCGAGCAGGCGGGCTGGAAAGGGCGGCGCCTGGGCCCCGTGGGCATGCATGAGCGCCAGGCGCTGGTGCTGGTGAACCACGGCGGCGCGCAGTCGGCCGACGTGCTGGCCCTGGCACGAGCCGTGCGTGCCGATGTACAGGCGCGCTTCGGGGTGGATCTGGAGCAGGAACCGGTGGTTCTAGACTGAACCTGCGGCCCGTGACAGCGCCGGGATCGGCGGCGCGGCCGACGGATCTTCAGGTTGCCAGCACGTCCTGCATGTCGAACAGGCCGAATTCGCGGCGTGCCAGGTAGCGGGCGGCGCGCAGGCTGCCCTGGGCATAGGTGGCGCGGCTGCTGGATCGGTGGCTGATTTCGATGCGTTCGCCGGTGCCGCAGAAATACACGGTGTGATCGCCGACGATGTCGCCGCCACGCAGCACGGAAAAGCCGATATGACCGGTTTCGCGCGGGCCGGTATTGCCGTGGCGCGCCCAGTCGGCGATGTCGTCCAGCGGCTTGCCCCAGGCACGCGCCACGGCTTCGCCCATGGCCAGGGCGGTGCCCGATGGCGCATCGACCTTGTTGCGGTGATGGGCCTCGAAGACTTCGACGTCGTAGCCGCTGTTCAGCAGCCGGGCGGCCATGTCCAGCAGCTTGAGGGTGGCGTTGACGCCGACGCTCATGTTGGGGGCGAAGACGATGGCGATCTTCTGGGCGGCCGCGCGGATGGCCTGCTTGCCCGCGGCGTCGAAGCCGGTGGTGCCGATGACGCACTTGACGCCATGCGCGACGCAGGCCTCGAGGTGGGCCAGGGTGCCTTCGGGTCGTGTGAAGTCGATCAGGCAGTCGGCGCCCGCAAGAGCGCCCAGGTCGTCGGTGATGCGCACCTGGGTGTCGATGCCGAGGAAGGCCCCGGCATCCTGGCCGATGGCATCGTTGCCGCTGCGGTCCAGCGCCGCGGCCAGGGTGAGATCCTGGGATTCCAGGACGGCCTGGATCAGCATGCGGCCCATGCGACCCGAGGCGCCCGCGATGGCAATGCGCATTATTGCTGTCCTTCCTGGTCGTTCGTGCTGCTGGGCGCGGTCTCGATGATGGCTTGCGGGGCGCCGCCGGTTGCCTGGCCGCTGGGAGAGGCGGCATTGTCCAGGCCCGGGGACGCCGCCTGCTGGGCGTCGCGCTCGGCGTTGGCCGACTGGATGGCTTCCTTGCCGCTGTCGGCTTTCTGGAAGGGTTGGCGGTCGGGTTGCTCGTCGCCCGACCAGCGCACCAGGCGGTCGTTTTCGAACCAGACGGTGAACTTGCGCAGTTCGTCCTGGCCGTAGCCGGGCTGGTTGTAGTAGGGGTAGTCCCAGCGCTCGGCGTGGAAGATGTCCTGCAGCGTGGGCGAACCCAGGATGAAGCGCACCTGGTCGCGGGTCATGCCGGTTTCGAGCTGAGAGACCTGCTCGGTGGTGATCCAGTTGCCCTGCTGGATGGTGGCTCTGTAGGGAAAGCCCCAGTTGGTGGAACCGCAGCCCGCAAGACCCAGCGCCATGACGCTGGCAGTCAGGCATAGGGTCAACCTGTGGAAATGAGCGCTGGATCGGATGTGCACGAAAGCCCCCGTGTTGGATTCCATGGCCGCGCATCAGCGGCCGCTAAAACCGCTATCATAAAGGGAATTCGGATTTGCGCATGCGCGCGGCTGAATGCGGGGGGTTCCGGCCTGCTTGCCTTTCGCCGCATTCCCCGGGATACTTGAATCATGAACGACCAGATCGAACTCAAGACCATGGGCCTGAAGGCGACGTTTCCGCGCCTGAAGATCCTCGATGTATTCCGCAAGGCGGAAACTCGTCATCACAGCGCCGAAGACGTTTATCGCGCGCTGATCGCCGAAGATGTGGACATCGGCCTGGCCACCGTGTATCGCGTGCTGACCCAGTTCGAGCAGGCCGGCATCCTGCTGCGCAGCCAGTTCGATGGCGGCAAGGCGGTATTCGAACTGAACGACGGCGACCACCACGATCACCTGATCTGCACCAATTGCGGCCGGGTGGTGGAATTTTCAGACGCGGAAATCGAAAAGCGCCAGCATCGCGTGGCCAAGGAAAACGGCTTCACCCTGGAAAGCCACAACATGATGCTCTACGGCATCTGCCCGAAGTGCTCCGCCGCTAAAAAGGCCTGATCGGGGCGCACCGGCGCACGCCGGCGCGCAACTGCGTGCGCCCGCCTGGCGGGCGGCAACGCCACGCCTGATGCCGCCTGACGCTACTGGTGCGCCTGGCCAGACGCCAGCATTTCGCGGGCGTGCGTGCGCGTGGCAACGGTCATCTTCAGCCCGCCCAGCATGCGGGCGATTTCTTCCGTGCGGGATTCCTCGTCCAGGGGCCGGATGGCCGACAGCGTGCGGCCCGCGCGGGTGGCCTTGCTGACCTGGAAATGCCGGGCGGCGCAGGCCGCGACCTGGGGCAGGTGGGTGACGCAGAGCACCTGATGGCGCATGCCCAGTTCGCGCAGCAGGCGGCCCACCACCTCGGCCACGGCGCCGCCGATGCCGGCGTCGACCTCGTCGAAGATCAGGGTCGGTACCCGTGCGGCCTGGCTGGCGATCACCGACAGGGCAAGGGAAATGCGGGCCAGTTCGCCGCCGGAGGCCACCCGCGACAGCGGCCGCAGCGGGACGCCGGCATGGCCGGCCACCAGGAATTCGACGGTTTCAAGCCCATGCGCGGAAGGCTTGCAGTCTGCCAGGGCGATGTCGAAGACGCCGCCATCCATGGACAGGGTCTGCATGGCGGCCGTGACCTGCGCCGCCAGCTGGCCGGCCGTGGTCCGCCGGGCCGCGCTCAGGGCGCGGGCCAGTTCCGTGTAGCGCGATTCGGCCTGTCGGCAGGCCTGCTCCAGCGCATCCAGATCCTGGCCGGCTTCGGCCTGGCGCAGTTGGGTGCGCAGCGTTTCGTGGTGTTCGGCCAGGGCCTCGGGCTCGACATGGAACCGGCGTGCGGCTTCGAACATGCGGCCCATGCGGGCATCGGCCTGCGCCAGGGCGTCCGGATCGGGCTCCAGGCGGTCGGCGTAGGCGTTCAGGCCGGATACGGTTTCGGCGCACAGGATGCGGGCCGATTCCAGGGTCTGGCAGTGTTCTTCCAGGGAAGGGTCGTGGCGCACCAGGGCCTGCAGCGACTGGATCGCGGCGTGCAGGGCCTGTGCCGCCGAGCCGGTTTCCCCGTCGAGCGCCTCGATGGCCTGGCCCGCGCCAGCCAGCAGGGTCTGTGCGTGCGCGAGACGGGATTGGCGGGCGCACAGGTCGGGCCATTCGCCGGGTTCGGGCGCCAGTTCGTCCAGCCAGGCCACGTCGGCGGCCAGCTGTTCCAGCCGGGCCGCCTGGCCGGCCGCGTCGCTGCGGGCGGTATCCAGCGCGGCTTGCGCCTGGCGCCAGTCGGTCCAGGCCTGCTGCAGGGCGCGCGCCTGGTCGGCGTGCCCCCCCTGAGTGTCCAGCAGTTCCCGCTGGCTGGCCGGCTGCAGCAGGCTCTGGTGGGCGTGCTGGCCGTGGATGTCCACCAGCAGGGCGCCCAGGTCGCGCAACTGGCCCAGGGTTGCCGGCACGCCGTTGATCCAGGCCTTGCTGCGGCCCTGGGAATCGATGACGCGCCGCAGGATGAGTTCCGGGCCGTCCAGGGCCTGCTCGGCCAGCCAGCCGGCCGCGGCCTCGGGCGCGTCGAAGACGGCGCTGATGTCGGCGCGCGGGGCGTCCTGGCGGATCAGCGTGGCGTCGCCCCGGCCGCCCAGGGCCAGTGCCAGGGCATCGATCAGGATCGACTTGCCGGCGCCGGTCTCGCCCGAGAACACGGTAAAGCCGGCATCGAAGGCGATGTCGGCCTGATCGACGATGACGAAGTCGCGGATGTGCAGCGCGCGCAGCATGGTGGTGTGGTGGCTGTGGCCGTCGGCCCTATTGGTCGGGTTCGTCCCAGGGGTGCAGCATGCGGTTCCAGTTCAGCTTGCTGCGCAGGGTGGAAAAGTAGCTGTAGCCCTGGGGGTGCAGCAGGCGGACGCGGTGCGGACTGCGGCGCACGTCGATGCGGTCGCCTTCCTGGCAATTGGACAGGGCCTGCATGTCGAAGTGCACGCTGGCGCCCGATTCCACCCGGCCCAGGGCGCTGATGGTGATGTTCAGCACGCTGTCGTCGGGCAGGGTGATGGGCCGGTTCGACAGGGTCTGGGGCGCGACGGGCACCAGCACCAGGGCGTCGACCTGGGGGTGCAGGATCGGCCCGCCGGCCGACAGGGCATATGCTGTGGATCCCGTGGGCGTGGCGATGATCAGGCCGTCGGCGCGCTGGCTGTGCATGAAGGTGCCGTTGCACTCGACGCGCAGTTCGATCATGCCGCCGCGCCCGGCGCGGTTGATGATCACGTCGTTCAGGGCCAGGCCCGAGAAGATCGTTTCGCCGCCGCGCATGACGCGGCCTTCCAGGAGGATGCGCTCGTCCTGGACGAAGGCGCCGTTCAGGATGCGGGTGATGGCCTCGTCGGCGCTGCCCAGGGGGATGTCGGTGATGAAGCCAAGGCGGCCGTGGTTGATGCCGATCATGGCCACGCCCGACGTGGCCAGCTGGCGCGCGGCCGCCAGCATGGTGCCGTCGCCGCCCATGATGACGGCCAGGTCGGCGCGCGTGCCGATTTCTTCGTAGGAAGCCAGCGGAAAGTCGGCAACCCCGGTGTTGCGGCCCGTGTCGGCCTCGATCAGGACGTCGCATCCCGCCGAAGACAGGACCTGGCCCAGTCGGCGCAAGGGGGCATCCATGCCACTATCCTGGTGGCGGCCGATCAGGGCGACGGTCTTGAAGTGCATGGGCGCAGGGACTCCCGGAAATTAATGGAATAATAGGCGTATCCGATTATAGGGGGATGAGGACGCGGTTGCCGATGCGGGCGAGGCGTTTTCGCCCCGCCTGCTGGATGGACTGGACATGGATGATCGAGCCAAGACATTGTTGAAGGCGCTGGTCGAACGCTACATCGCGGACGGCCAGCCCGTGGGGTCGCGTACTCTGTCCAAGGTCTTCGATCTGTCGCCGGCCACGATCCGCAACGTCATGGCCGACCTCGAAGACCTGGGGCTGATCCACAGCCCGCACACGTCTTCCGGGCGCGTGCCCACGCCGCGCGGCTACCGCATGTTCGTCGACAGCCTGCTGACGGCGCGGCCCTACGAACTCAGCCCCGGCTTGCAGATCGAGGACTGCCTGCCGGCGGCCGAGCCCGGCCGCGCGGTCACCGCCGCCGCCTCGCTGCTGTCCAACCTGTCGCAGTTCGCGGGTGTGGTGCTCACGCCCAAGCGCACCCAGGTGTTCCGCCACATCGAATTCATCCGCCTGTCGGACCGGCGCGTGCTGCTGATCATCGTCACGCCCAATGGCGATGTGCAGAACCGCATCCTGTTCGTCTCGCGCGAATACTCCGAGGCCGAGCTGCTGGAAGCCTCCAATTTCTTCAACCGGCATTTTTCCGGCAAGTCCTTCCATGCGGTCCGGCTGGCGCTGGCCGACGAGCTCGCCTCGCTGCGCAGCGACATTTCCCGCCTGATGCAGCAGGCGGTGGATGCCGGGCTGGATTCGCCGGATACGGACGACGAGGCCGTGGTGATCTCGGGCGAAGGCAAATTGCTGGGCGTATCCGAGATGACGGCGAACATGGACCGGCTGCGCCGGCTGTTCCAGCTGTTCGAGCAGAAGACCGACCTGCTGCACCTGCTCGACGTCTCCAGCCGCGCCCAGGGCGTGCAGATCTACATCGGCGGCGATTCCCGCCTGGTGCCGCTGGAAGACGTGTCGGTCATCACTGCGCCCTACGGGGTCGACGGCCAGGTGATCGGCACGCTGGGCGTCATCGGTCCCAGCCGCATGGCCTACGATCGGGTCATCCCCATCGTCGACATCACCGCCCGCATGCTGTCCAACGCACTCGGCCAGGCGGCGTCCTGATGCCGCCTTTTCCTGTTTCCCGTACATGAGCCGCTTTCTTCCCGAAGTGTCCGATCCACGGGCGCTCGACCCCGACGCGCCCGGACCCGGCCGCGGCCCTCTGGGCATCCTGCTGATCAATCTGGGCACGCCCGATGAGCCCACCCCGGCGGCGGTGCGCCGCTACCTGGGAGAATTCCTGTCCGATCCCCGGGTGGTGGAATTGCCCGCCGTGCTGTGGCAGACCATCTTGCGCCTGTTCGTGCTGACGCGGCGGCCAGCCGCCGTGGCCCCGAAGTATGCCCAGGTCTGGCTCGAGCGGGGTTCGCCCCTGCTGGTGTACAGCCGGGACCTGGCCGACGCCGTGGCGGCGTCCCTGCGCGCGCGGGGCCTGGATGTCCGGGTCGAACTGGGCATGCGCTACGGCCGACCGGCCCTGGCGGGCGCCCTGGATGCCCTGCGCGCGGCCGGCTGCGGCCGCATCCTGGTCGCGCCGATGTATCCGCAATATGCCGCCAGCACCACGGCCACGGCCGTGGACGCGGTCGCCGCGCACCTGGCGCGGCTGCGCCATCAGCCCACGCTGCGTTTCCTGGACCGTTTCCACACGTCCGACGCGTATCTCGATGCGCTGTGCCGGTCGGTGCGGGCGCACTGGGACCGGGCCGGCAAGCCCGACCGGCTGCTGCTCAGCTTTCATGGCCTGCCCCAGCGGTCGGTGCGCCAGGGGGATCCCTATTTCCGCGATTGCCAGCAGACTGCCCGGGCCTTGCGCGAACGCCTGGGCGCGGACGGCGACCGCCTGCACGTGGCTTTCCAGAGCCGCTTCGGTGCGGCGCCCTGGCTGCAGCCCTATACCCAGCCCACGCTCGAAGCCTGGGGGCGGCAGGGGGTGGGCACGGTGGACCTGATGTGCCCGGGCTTCCTGGCGGACTGCCTGGAAACGCTGGAAGAAATCAACATGGGCTGCCGCGAGGCCTTCCTGGCGGCGGGCGGGCGCGATTTCCGCTACATCCCCTGCCTGAATGCCGATCCGAAGTGGGCGCGGGGTTTCGCCGGGTTGCTGGCCGACAACCTGGCCGGCTGGACCTAGGCGCGGGCCGGATGCGCCGGCCCGACATCGGGCGGCGTCGTGCCGGGGCTTGAAGAATGTGCGCCTCATCCCCATCTACCCAAGCGTTCACCCCCTTTCAGCATTGGAGATTTGAATATGTCGGCACCCCAGGAAGACTTGGACCCGCAAGCCGCGCCGAGCGCCGAAACCCCGTCCGCAGGCCGGAATCCGGCCGATGAGTCCGCCGGGCAGCCCGAAGCCGCCCAGCCGGGCGAAGACCTGGCCGCACTGCTGGACGAAGCCCAGAAGCAGGTCGCCGATTACCACGACCAGCTGCTGCGGGCCCACGCCGAAGTCGAAAACGTGCGGCGCCGCGCCCAGGAAGACGTGGCCAAGGCCCGCAAGTTCGGCACGGAATCGTTTGCCGAGAGCCTGATCCCGGTGCGCGACAGCCTGGAAGCCGCCCTGGCCCAGGAAAACCAGACTGTGGAAGATTGGCGCCAGGGCGTCGAGGCCACGCTGCGGCAGTTGAACAATGCCTTCGAGCGCAACCAGATGCGCGAGATCGCGCCCGCGCCCGGCGATGTTTTCGACCCGCACCGCCACCAGGCGATTTCCAACGTGCCTTCCGAGCATCCCCAGGGCGCCGTGGCCCAGACCCTGCAGAAGGGCTACCTGATCGCCGATCGCGTCCTGCGCCCGGCGCTGGTCATGGTATCGTCCGGCCCCGCCTGAGACCCCGCCGGCCCGGGCCTTGAAACCGGGTCCGGAAACCCCATATTCGAACCATCGGCGAGCCGGTGGCTCGCTCCATCATTCAAATATCGACAGGATCCAACATGAGCAAGATCATCGGCATCGACCTGGGCACGACCAACAGCTGCGTCGCAGTGCTGGACGGTTCCAAGGTCAAGATCATTGAAAACTCCGAAGGCGCGCGCACCACGCCGTCCATCGTCGCCTACATGCAGGACGGCGAGATCCTGGTGGGCGCGCCGGCCAAGCGCCAGGCCGTCACCAACCCGAAGAACACCATCTTCGCCGTCAAGCGCCTGATCGGCCGCAAGTTCGAAGAAAAGGCCGTGCAGAAGGACATCGACCTGATGCCCTACAAGATCGTCAAGGCTGAAAACGGCGACGCCTGGGTCGAGGCCCAGGACAAGAAGCTGGCTCCCCCGCAAGTGTCCGCCGACATCCTGCGCAAGATGAAGAAGACCGCCGAGGACTACCTGGGCGAGGAAGTCACCGAGGCCGTGATCACCGTGCCGGCCTACTTCAACGACAGCCAGCGCCAGGCGACCAAGGACGCCGGCCGCATCGCCGGCCTGGAAGTCAAGCGCATCATCAACGAGCCGACCGCGGCGGCCCTGGCCTTCGGCCTGGACAAGTCCGAGCGCGGCGATCGCAAGATCGTGGTCTATGACCTGGGCGGCGGCACCTTCGACGTGTCCATCATCGAGATCGCGGATGTGGATGGCGAAAAGCAGTTCGAGGTGCTGTCGACCAACGGCGACACGTTCCTGGGCGGCGAAGACTTCGACCAGCGCATCATCGACTACATCATCACCGAGTTCAAGAAGGAGTCGGGCGCCGACCTGTCCAAGGACGTGCTTGCCCTGCAGCGTCTGAAGGAAGCCGCCGAAAAGGCCAAGATCGAGCTGTCCTCCACGCAGCAGACCGAGATCAACCTGCCGTACATCACGGCCGACGCCTCCGGTCCCAAGCACCTGAACCTGAAGATCACTCGCTCCAAGCTGGAAGCGCTGGTCGAGGAACTGATCGAACGCACGATCGAACCCTGCCGCGTGGCGATCAAGGACGCCGGCGTCAAGGCTTCCGATATCGACGACGTGATCCTGGTCGGGGGCATGACCCGCATGCCCAAGGTCCAGGAAAAGGTCAAGGAATTCTTCGGCCGCGAGCCGCGCAAGGACGTGAACCCCGACGAGGCTGTGGCCGCCGGCGCCGCGATCCAGGGTTCCGTGCTGTCTGGCGACCGCAAGGACGTGCTGCTGCTCGACGTGACGCCGCTGTCCCTGGGGATCGAGACCCTGGGTGGCGTCATGACCAAGATGATCAAGAAGAACACCACCATCCCGACGCGCTTCTCGCAGGTGTTCTCCACGGCGGATGACAACCAGCCGGCCGTGACCATCAAGGTCTACCAGGGCGAGCGCGAAGTCGCCGCGGGCAACAAGGCGCTGGGCGAGTTCAACCTGGAAGGCATCCCGCCGGCCCCGCGTGGCCTGCCGCAGATCGAGGTCACCTTCGACATCGACGCCAACGGCATCCTGCACGTGTCGGCCAAGGACAAGGGCACCGGCAAGGAAAACAAGATCACGATCAAGGCCAGCTCGGGCCTGACCGAGGAAGAGATCGAGCGCATGGTGAAGGACGCCGAGGCCAACGCCGAGGAAGACCACCGCATCGCCGAACTGGCGCAGGCGCGCAACCAGGCCGACGGCCTGGTCCACGCCACGCGCAAGTCCCTGACGGAATACGGCGACAAGCTCGAAGCCTCCGAAAAGGAAGCCATCGAATCGGCCATCAAGGAACTTGAAGAAGCCATCAAGGGCGACGACAAGGCCGCCATCGACGCCAAGGTCGAGGCCCTGTCCACCGCCTCGCAGAAGCTCGGCGAAAAGATGTACGCCGACATGCAGGCCAAGCAGGCGGCTGCGGGCGCGGCTGCGGCCGATGGCGCCAAGCCGGCGGAAGACGACGTCGTCGATGCCGACTTCAAGGAAGTGAAGCGCGACTGATCCCCGCCGGACGCGCCTCGGCGCGGAACGCCCGGCAGGGCGGTTCCGCGCCCGGCGAGCCGGGGCGGCCCGCAAGCCGCCCGGGGAACAGCGAGCCTGCCCGGAACCGGTTCTGCACCGGGCCGGGCATGTGTCCTTCAATCAGCAGCGCATAGCACAGGCAACCCGAATCCATGGCAAAACGAGATTTTTACGACGTCCTGGGCGTGGCCAAGAACGCCTCGGACGACGACATCCGCAAGGCCTACCGCAAGCTGGCCATGAAATACCACCCGGACCGCAATCCGGACAGCAAGGAGGCCGAGGACAAATTCAAAGAGGCCAAGGAAGCCTACGAGATGCTGTCCGATCCGGAAAAGCGCGCGGCCTATGACCGTTTCGGTCATGCCGGCGTGGATCCGAACGCGGCGGCCGGCGCCGGCATGAATGGCGGCGCGGGCGGTTTTGCCGACGCCTTCGGCGACATATTCGGGGAAATATTCGGCGCTGCCGCAGGCCGCCGGGGCGGCGGACCCCAGGTCTATCGCGGCGCCGACCTGAAATACTCGCTGGAGATCAGCCTGGAGCAGGCGGCCAACGGGTTCGACACCGAGATCCGCATTCCCAGTTGGGAATCCTGCGAAACCTGCCATGGCTCGGGCGCCCGACCCGGCACCTCGCCGCGCACCTGCCATACCTGCGGCGGCAGCGGCGCCGTGCGCATGCAGCAGGGCTTTTTCAGCGTCCAGCAGACCTGCCCGACCTGTCATGGCACCGGCCGCGAGATCACCGATCCCTGCGTCGATTGCGAGGGCGTGGGCCGTGTCCGCAAGAACAAGACCCTGCAGGTCAAGATTCCCGCGGGGATCGACGACGGCATGCGCATCCGTTCCACCGGCAATGGCGAGCCGGGGCTGAACGGCGGGCCTCCGGGCGACCTGTACGTCGAGATCCGCATCAAGCCGCACGGCATCTTCGAGCGCCAGGGCGAGGACCTGCACTGCGAGCTGACCATCCCCTTCACCAAGGCGGCGCTGGGGGGCGTGCAGGAAGTCCCGACGCTGTCCGGGCGCGGGGAAATCACCATTCCCGAAGGCACACAGACCGGCAAGACCTTCCGACTGCGCGGCAAGGGCATCAAGGGCGTGCGTTCCAGCTATCCCGGCGACCTGTATTGCCACATCGTGGTGGAAACCCCCGTGCGCCTGAACGAAGAACAGAAAGCGCTTCTGCGCCAGTTCGAGGCGTCCCTGAACAGCGGCGGCGACCGCCATTCGCCCAAGAGCGAATCCTGGACCGACAAGGTGAAGAACTTCTTCTCCTGACGCAGGCCAGCCGCCCGATGTCCACCCCGTTCACCGGCCCGGCCGGCGAACGGGGTTTTTCTTTGTGCGGTTCGCGGCCTTCAGTGCTTCGGGTCGGGGTCGGCCGCCACGGCGATGCTGAGCGCCTCGGGATCGAGCAGCCCGTGCATGGCGGCGTTGACCTGCCCGGCCTCCAGGTCGCGCAACTGGTCGATGATGTGCTGCTGCCAGGCGAAGCTGCGGCCTGAGTCCAGATAGTCGATCCAGCGGCCCGCCAGGTAGGCGTCGTCTGAGCGCCCCAGTTGCAGGTAGTTCAGCAGCGACTGGACCCCCCGGTCGACTTCAGCCTGGGTGAAGCCGGTCTTCAGGGTCTCGTCCAGGACGGTACGCATCTCAGCCTGCAGCGTGTCGGCGTTCTGCGCGGCCATGCTGGCGAACAGCATCCATGCCCCCGATTCTTCGAAGGGCGAGGCGCTGACGGCGCTGCCCACGCCGTAGGACAGGCCGCCGCGCACCCGGATGGCCTGCCACAGACGGGAATCCTCGGAGCCGCCGATCAGATAGTTCGCCAGCATCAGCGCGGGCCAGCGCGGATCGGTGTCCCGCAGTTTCAGGGGCAGGGCGGCCCGGTATTCGGCGTTGGCCTTGCCCGGCGCCGGGATGCGGAAGGTCTTGGGTTCGACCGCATGCCAGGGATCGGCCAGGCGTTCGTAGGCCGGAGCGGTCCGCCAGCCGGACAGGCCGGCGCGCAGGCGCTGTTCCACCACGGCGGGGTCGAAATCCCCCACCACGGCCAGGGACAGGTGGCCCGCGCCGTAGAACCGTTCATGGAACCTGCGCAGCCGTTCGCGGCTCAGGGCTTCGATCCAGGCCAGGGTTTCGGCCGTCGTGGGGGTATAGCGGACATCGTCCCGGTCCCAGGGCTGTCCATGCCGCCGCAGCGTGTTGCGCACCAGGTAGGCCGGACTCGATGCGTCGTTTTCCACCCGGGTGCGCAGGCTGCGCTTGAGCCGCTCCAGTTCGTCCTCCGGAAAGGCCGGCGCGCGCAGCAGGTGGAACACCAGGTCCAGTGCATCGGCCAGGTGTTCGCGGGAACTGCGCAGGGAAACGTTCAGCACGTTGCCATCGGCGCCGAACGACAGTTGGGAGTCCAGTGCGTTCAGGCGATCTTCGATCTGCTGGCGGCTCATGCCGTCGGCGCCGCGCAGCAGCATGGCGCCGGTGGCGAAGGGCACGAGGTCCTGCCCGCGCAATGCCTCGGCGTTGCCGAAGCCCATGCGCAATACGGCATGAACCTGCTCTCCCGCGGTGGCCTTGGGCAGCAGGGCCAGGGACACCGGGCCGTTGGGCAGGGCCAGGGCGCTGCGCCGGGTGGCGGCGTCGATGGACAGGGGGCGGGTGTCGAAGGCCGCCACGGCGGGGCGCCCGGTGCCCGTGTCGAGCTGCCCGATCCACGGGCCGAGGTCGGCCGGGGCGGGCGCTGGCGCGTTCTTCGGGTCCGGCGTCGGCAGGTACATCCCGCTGGTGCGGTTGCTGGGCAGCAGCCAGGCGCTCAGCTGCGTGCGGATTGCATCCAGCGTCAGCGCCCGGACCCGCAGGCGCTCGATGAAGAACAGGCGCCAGTCCCCCCAGGCGACGGCGTCGGACAGGGCTTGCGCCAGGGCGCCGGACTGGTTGTAGGTCTGTTTCCAGTCGTTCAGCCAGGCCGTGCGGATGCGCTCCAGCGCGGCCTGGTCCAGCTGACCGATCCCTTCGGTTTCCAGGGTGCGTTCCAGGGCCGCCATGGCTGCCTGGGGATCCGCCCCGGGCTGTACCTGCGCGCCGAATACCGCGTAGCCGGGCTGCTTCATGGGCCGGGCGAAGCCGAACACGCTGCTGGCCAGGCCCTTGGCCACCAGGGCCTGGTAGAGCGGTCCGGCCGGGGTGTCGGCCAGCATGGCGCTGCCGATCGACAGGGCCGTGTAGGCGTCGCCGGCAGCCTCCGGCAGGTGATACTGCGCCAGGACGATGGGGCTGCCGCCGATGCGCCGCAGGGTGACGCTGCGCGCGCCCTGCTGGACGGGTTCGACCGTGTATTCGGGCGGCAGCGCGCCGCCGGGCCGGGCGATGGCGCCGAACGCCTGCGCGATCCATTGCAGCGTCTGCCGCGCATCGAAGCGGCCTGTGATGATCAGCGTGGCATTGTCCGGACGGTAGTATCGATGGTAGAAGGCGCGCAGCGGCTCGATGCCGACGTGCTCCACATCGGAACGCGCACCGATCACGCTGCGGCCGTAGGGGTGCCAGACATAGGCAGCCGAGGCAACCTGCTGCATCAGCATGCTGAACGGGCTGTTTTCGCCACGTTCCATTTCGTTGCGCACCACCGGCATTTCCGCGTCCAGGTCCGCGCGGGCGATGCGCGCGTTCAGCATGGCGTCGGCCTGCCAGGACAGGTACCAGCGCAGCGTGTCGGGGTCGCTGGCGAACGTGGCGTAATAGTTCGTCAGGTCGGCGGTGGTCGAGCCGTTGGCCGCCAGCCCCCGGCGCGCGAATTCGGCCAGGGCGTCCGGGTGTTTCGGGCTGCCACGGAACAGCAGGTGCTCCAGCAGGTGCGCCATGCCGGTCTCGCCCGGTCCTTCGTTGCGCGAGCCGACGCGGTAGCTCATGTTTACCGTGGTCTGGGCGCGGGAATCATCCGGGGCAAGCAGTACCTGCAGGCCGTTGTCCAGGCGGTATTCCGTCACGCCTTCGATCATGACGACCTGGTGGACGCCGGCGGGAAGGCTCTGCGCGGCGGCAGGTTTGGCAAGCGCGGGGCTGTGCAGGACGGGTGCTGCCAGCAGGCAGAACGCAAGAAACAGGGAGGGCAGGGGGTTCGGCCGGAGCATGGGTGCGGGGAACGTCGTGAGTGAAAAGGTGCGGCCCATAACATTACCGCATGGGCGCCCCGGAACGCACGCGTTGCCCGCTGGTCGCCAGGCGGATACCGGGGATCGGAATCAATTCGGCCCCGAGGTCACATCATGACATGTCGATGTCACCCGTCACGAGGCCGGCCTGCTTCGGTCTACTTCGACAGCAGCCGCATCGCCTGTTCCAGTCCGTCCATCGTCATGCCGAACATGCGGTCGTGCATCAGTTCCTTGACCAGGGCGATGGACTGGCGGTACTGCCAGGAACCGGAAGGTTCCGGGTTCAGCCAGACGGCGTGCGGCCAGTGGCCCAGGATGCGCTGCAGCCAGGCGGCCCCGGTCTCTTCGTTGTGGTGCTCGATCGAACCGCCCGGGTACAGCAGTTCGTAGGGGCTCATGGACGCGTCGCCCACCAGGATCAGGCGCCAGTCCTCGCCGTAGGTGCGCAGCAGGTCCCAGGTCTCTATGCGCTCGCCGTGGCGGCGGCTGTTGTGGCGCCAGACGGATTCATAGGGGCAGTTGTGGAAGTAATAGACTTCCAGGTGCCGGAATTCGCTGCGGGCCGCGGAGAACAGCGATTCGATGCGGGCGATGTGGTCGTCCATGCTGCCGCCCACGTCCAGCAGCATCAGCACCTTGACGGTGTTGTGGCGCTCGGGCATCCAGTGCAGGTCCAGCATCCCGGCCTGCTCGGCGGTGCCGCGGATGGTGCCCGGCATGTCCAGTTCCAGCGCCGCGCCCTGGCGGGCGAAGCGCCGCAGGCGCCGCAGCGCCATCTTGAAGTTGCGCGTGCCCAGGACCTGCTGGTCATCGTAGTCGCGATAGTCGCGCCGTTCCCAGACCTTGATGGCCGTGCGGTTGCCGGCCGATGGACCGCCGATGCGGATGCCTTCCGGGTGATAACCGCCGTGGCCGAAGGGCGAAGAGCCCCCGGTGCCGATCCATTTGCTGCCACCTGCGTGGCGTTCCTTCTGCTCGGCCAGGCGCTCGCGGAACATTTCCATCAGCCGGGCCCAGCCGTGCTTTTCCAGGGCTGCCTTTTCCTCGTCGGTGAGCTGCTTGCGGAAGGTCTGCACCAGCCAGTCGGGAGGGATGTCGGGCCCGCCGGCGCGGGCCTGGAGCTGGCCGATGAAGGCGGCGAAGACCCGGTCGTAGCGATCGTAGCGGGTCTCGTCCTTGACCAGCGCCAGGCGCGCCAGGTGGTAGAACGCTTCCGTGCTCGTGGGTGCGGCCGGGCTGCACAGCAGTTCGAGCAGGCTCAGGTATTCCCGGATGGAGACCGGGATGCCCGCGGCACGCAACTGGAGGAAGAAATCGGTCAGCATGGCCGGAATGGGTGCGGCGTCAGGCGCGGGGGCGCCGCAGCTGGTAGAGCAGGTGGGCGCGAACCTCGGGCCATTCGCCCGCCAGCAGGCTGTACATGACCGTGTCGCGCACGGTGCCGTCGCGCCGCAGCGCGTGATGGCGGAGCACGCCGTCGCGGTGCGCGCCCAGACGCTCGATGGCACGCTGGGATGCGTGGTTGTAGTTGTCGGTGCGCCAGCCCACCACGGCTGCGCCCAGCGTGTCGAACGCATGTTCGAGCAGAAGCAGCTTGCAGGCGGTGTTCACGTGGGTGCGCTGGCGGGAGCGGGCGTACCAGGTGTAGCCGATCTCCAGGCGGGCGACCGCCGGGATGATGTCGTGATAGCGCGTCGAACCCAGGATGGCTCCGCTGGCAGCGTCCGTGACGGCGAAAGGCAGCATGTGGCCATCGTCGAAGCCCTTCAGGGCCTGGGCGATGTAGGATTCGGTCTGGTCGGGTTCGGGAACCGAGGTGACGCGCAGGTTCCACAGCTCGCCGTCGGCAGCGGCGGCGCGCAGGCCGCCGGCGTGATCGCGGGACAGCGGGACCAGACGCACGCCGTGGCCTTCCAGGGTGACGGGGCTGGGCGTTTGCTTGAAGCCGGATGTGTTCATGGGTCGGTCGGGTGGTGGGGGAACGGAAGAAACATGTTGCGGCTTGCGTGCCGCGCCGCAGGCGGCCGATGTCGTCAGCGCACGCCGCGTTGCGTCAGGGTGGCCAGGCGCCGCAGCAGGTTCAGGTCCTGCTCGTTTTTCAGCAGTGCGCCGGCCAGCGGCGGCACGTCGCCTCGCGCCAGGCTGTCGGGGGGCACGGATTCGGCCAGCAGCAGGTGCAGCCAGTCCAGGAATTCCGAGGTCGACGGCCGTTTCTTCAGCCCGGGGACTTCGCGCAGGCGGAAGAACGCGTCCAGGGCCGCCCCCAGCACGTCGGCGCGCAGATCCGGGAAGTGGACGGCCACGATGTCGGACAGGGTTTCCCGGTCGGGGAACTCGATGTAGTGGAAGAAGCAGCGTCTCAGGAACGCGTCGGGCAGGTCCTTTTCGTTGTTCGACGTGATGATGATCAGGGGCTTGTGCCGCGCCCGGACGGTCTGGCGGGTCTCGTAGACATGGAATTCCATGCGGTCCAGCTCGCGCAGCAGGTCGTTGGGGAATTCGATGTCGGCCTTGTCGATCTCGTCGATCAGCACCACGCAGGGCCGTTCCGACTCGAACGCCTGCCACAGCACGCCCTGCACGATGTAGTTGCGGATGTCGTGCACGGCGGCCTCGCCCAGCTGGGAATCGCGCAGGCGCGAGACGGCATCGTATTCGTATAGTCCTTGCTGCGCCTTGGTCGTGGACTTGATGTGCCATTGCAGCAGGGGCCGGTCCAGGGCGCGGGCGACTTCCTCGGCCAGCAGGGTCTTGCCGGTGCCGGGCTCGCCCTTGACCAGCAGCGGGCGCTGCAGCGCCAGGGCGGCGTTGACGGCTGTCTTCAGGGATTCGGTGGCGACGTAGCGGTCGGTGCCGTCGAAACGGCTGTTTGGAACAGAGGCGGAGGTCTGGTTCATGGAAGAGGTTCAGTGGCGCCGTGGAGGCCCGGAAGCAGATGTTATGGACTTGAAATTTTCATGTCTGACTGTATTCGATCAATTATCGTACAATCGACATGCCTTATCGGCCCGGCAGGAGGGTGGCCGATGCCGACACAAAATGAATCAGAGAGACAAGAGGCCATATGAAGTCGCGAGCAATGCTTGATCGTGGTTTGGGCGCCGTCGTGGTGGCGGCGTCCTGTCTGCTGGCTGGTCCGGCCCTGGCGGCCGATCCGCCCGCAGTCCAGGGCGATGTCCAGGCCGGCGCCCAGAAGGTTTCCATGTGCATCGGCTGCCATGGAATCCAGGGCTACAAGGCTGCCTATCCCGAGTTGTACCACGTCCCCATGATCGCCGGTCAGAACGCGGCCTACATCGTCGCGGCCCTGAAGGAATACGCCAACGGTGCGCGTTCCTTCCCGACCATGGACGCCATCGCGCGGTCCCTGTCCGAGCAGGACATGGCCGACGTTGCCGCCTACTATTCCAGTCTCAAGTGATCCGGGGGGAGAGCATCATGCGTACATTGTGGATTGCCCTGCTGGGTCTGGGACTGACGGCCGCCACCGGCGCGCAAGCGGCCGACCTGCAGGCCGGCAAGGCCGCCTTCGATAAATACACCTGCGCCTCCTGCCATGGGGCCGACGCCAAGTCTCCGCTGCAGCCCGACTATCCGATCCTGGCCGGTCAGCACCAGGATTACCTGGCGCATGCACTGACCGCCTACCAGCGCGGCCAGGCCGGCGCACCGGCTTCGGCCAACGTGCGCAAGAACGCCATCATGGGCGCCATGGCTGCGCAGCTGTCGGCCGCCGACATCGAGAATATCTCGGCCTGGCTTGCGGCACAGCCTTCGTCGCTGGCCGTGCGCAGATAGCGCGCGGCGCCGTTTTCAGGATGCCCGCCGGGCCCGCGCGCCCGGCGGGCATTTTCTTGTCCGTCCGGGGGTGTCGGTGACGGCGGCCGTTTCCGGCCGGGCCGCTCAGCGGTCCCGTGTGGCGTGGCGCCGGATCAGGTCCAGGTAGCGTTCGTTGTCCAGCGGCTTGCCCAGCCGCTGGGCTTCCCAGACGACTTCGCCCAGGGCTTCCATGATGATGTGGGCGGCTTCGTGTTCGTCGCGGCTTTTCAGCAGCGTGTTCCAGGCGGCACGGATGCCGGGCGGGTGGTCGACCGACAATTGTTCCTGGATCGCCAGGTGCATCGACAAATGCAGGAAGGGATTGGTGCGGCCCGCTTCGACCGGGTAGTCGCGCTCCGCGGCGTCGGGGGCCTGCAGGTCGTCGTGGTATTCGGGGTGGCGCTCGATCAGGTCGGCGGCCATGGTTTCCAGCGGCGTGAGCACTCCGCCTTCGCGGCGCTTGCGCCATGCGTCGGTGAAGAACGCGCGAACCTGTTCTTTGGATGGGTTGAACATGGGGAGAGAGGAAGACGAGGCGGGCCGTCCATTTTAACCCGGTGATTCCGCCATTTCCGGGGTGCGGATCAGTAAAATAAGGGGATAGGTTGCCTGCCGGTGGCCAGTTTACGCTAAACTCTTATATAAGACTGATTCCCCCTTTCCTGTACAACAAGCACAGCCACACACTGGAGCACCCATGTCCTATCAGCACATCAAGGTCCCGGCCGGCGGACAGAAGATCACCGTCAACGCCGATTTCTCCCTGAACATCCCCGATGAGCCCATCGTTCCCTACATCGAGGGTGACGGTACGGGCCAAGACATCACCCCGGTGATGCTGAAGGTCGTGGACGCCGCGGTCGCCAAGGCCTATGGTGGCAAGCGCAAGATCCATTGGATGGAAGTCTACGCCGGCGAGAAATCCACCAAGATCTACGGTCCTGACGTCTGGCTGCCCGAGGAAACCCTGGAAGCCGTGCGCGAATACGTCGTGTCCATCAAGGGCCCGCTGACCACCCCGGTGGGTGGCGGCATCCGTTCCCTGAACGTGGCACTGCGCCAGGAACTCGACCTGTACGTCTGCCTGCGCCCGGTGCGCTACTTCAAGGGCGTGCCCTCTCCCGTGCGCGAGCCGGAAAAGACCGACATGGTCATCTTCCGCGAGAATTCCGAAGACATCTACGCCGGCATCGAATTCGAGGCCGAATCCGACAAGGCCCGCCAGCTCATCGAGTTCCTGCAGGACAAGCTGGGCGTGAAGAAGATCCGCTTCCCGGGCACGTCCGGCATCGGCGTCAAGCCCGTGTCGCGCGAAGGCACCGAGCGCCTGGTGCGCAAGGCCATCCAGTACGCCATCGACAACGATCGCCCGAGCGTCACCCTGGTGCACAAGGGCAACATCATGAAGTTCACCGAAGGCGGGTTCCGCGACTGGGGCTACGCCCTGGCCCAGAAGGAATTCGGCGCCCAGTTGATCGACGGCGGCCCGTGGTGCAAGTTCAAGAACCCCAAGACGGGTCGCGAGATCACGGTCAAGGACGTCATCGCCGACGCCTTCCTGCAGCAGATCCTGCTGCGCCCGGCCGAATACGACGTCATCGCCACGCTGAACCTGAACGGCGACTACATCTCCGACGCCCTGGCCGCCCAGGTCGGCGGGATCGGCATCGCCCCGGGTGCCAACCTGTCGGATTCCGTGGCCATGTTCGAAGCCACCCACGGCACCGCGCCGAAATACGCCGGCAAGGACTACGTCAACCCGGGTTCGGAAATCCTGTCCGCCGAGATGATGCTGCGCCACATGGGCTGGACCGAGGCTGCCGACCTGATCATCAGCAGCATGGAAAAGGCCATCCTGTCGAAGAAGGTCACCTACGACTTCGCCCGCCTGATGGAAGGCGCGACCCAGGTGTCGTGCTCGGGCTTCGGCCAGGTCATGATCGACAATATGTAATCTGATTCAGTCCGATCCGCAGCAGTCAGGAAAAGCCCCACCTCTCTATGAAGAGGCGGGGCTTTTTCAATGCTCACCGGTAGGGCGCGTTGCGGGCCGGCACCGGCACGCTCTTGACGATACTCGAACGCGTGCGCGCTTTATCGTGCAGCGGATCCAGCAGGCGGCTCAGGTCGTCGATGTCGCGCAGCATGATCCGGGCGATGAAGCAGTCTTCGCCCGTGACCACGGCGCAATGGGTGATTTCGGGCATGCCTTGCAGGGCCCGCTCGATTTCCTTCAGGCGGCCCGGCAGCGGCTCGATCCGCACGAATGCTTCCAGGGCATAGCCAAGCCGATGATGGTTGAGCCGGATCGTGAAGCTTTCGATGACGCCTTCGTCTTCCAGGCGGCGGATGCGGTCGCGCACGGCGGGTGCAGACAGACCGACCAGTTCCCCCAGCTGCCGCAGGCTGGTGCGGGCATCGGCAGACAGCGCATCGAGCAGCTTGCAGTCGATATGATCCAGGTCGATTTTTGTAGTGTTAGGCATGATCCTGTTTATGGATTGTTTTCAATCGTATTGTCAGGATAATGCATTACGAATTATAAGGTAATCCGGCATCTGGTCTTTTAGAATGGATGTGGTTATTTCACCTGGAGTTCGCCATGCATATCCACCGTATCGCGGCTTTCACCCACGACCTTCATGGCGGCAATCCCGCAGGTGTCGTCTTGTCGGATGCGCCACTTCCCGCCGCCCGGATGCAGCGGCTTGCCAACGAGATCGGTTATTCCGAAACCGCCTTTGCAACGCCGGGCAGCGATGGCTGGGATGTCCGCTATTTTTCGCCGGAAACGGAAGTCCCGTTTTGCGGCCATGCAACCATTGCGCTCGGCTCGGTACTGGCCCAGCAGATCGGGCCGGGCGTTCATGTCCTGAATATTCCCGCCGGCCGGATTTCGGTGGAAGGCGGCGTGCGCGATGGCCGGCCTTACAGCGAGCTGGAATCTCCGGCCACGAAGCAGGAGCCCGTTTCCGATGCCGTGATCGCAGAGGCGCTGACCCTGTTCGGCCATGAGGCGCGGGATCTGGATCCTGGCTTGCCGGTGCTGCGGGCTCACGCGGGCGCCGATCATTTGATCCTGCCCTTGCGCGATCGCGGATCGCTGGCCCGCATGACCTACGATCTGGATGCCGGCCGGCGCTTCATGCGCGAGCAGGGTTTCGTGACCATCGCGCTGGTCTGGCGCGAGGCCGAGCGTATTTTCCACGCCCGTAATGCCTTTGCATCGGGAGGTGTGCTGGAAGACCCGGCTACCGGCGCCGCGGCTGCAGCCCTGGCCGGGATGCTGCGCGACAGGGGGCTGCTGCGGGCCGGCGAACTCCTGATCCTGCAGGGTGAGGACATGGGCTGGCCGTCGCGTCTGGATGTCCGCTTCACGGATATCCCCGGTTCCGGCGTCCGGGTGGGTGGCGAATCCGCGCCCTTGCCCGATCCGCAGACCGCCACGGCGGCATGAGGCCGCTCAAGGCCGGCTGATCAGCCGCTTGTACCGCGGCCCGTACTCGTGCACGCTTTCGCGCATGTCCGCCACCGTGTCGGCACTCACGGCCGGCGCACGATTCCCCCAGCTGTTGCGCACATAGGTCAGCACGTCGGCGATATCCTGGTCGTTCAGCTTCCAGTCGAAGGCAGGCATGGCCAGGCTGGTGGGCCGCGTGGGCGGGTCCGCCATGTAGTCGCCGCCCAGGACCACCTGGATCAGGGTCTGCGCGTTGGGCGCCTGCACCGAGGACGTATTGGCCAGTGGCGGGAACGCTTCGGCCTGGCCCTTGCCGTCCGCCATGTGGCAGCCCATGCATTGGTCGACGTACAGCGCCTTGCCGCGCGCCATGGTTTCGTCGTCGATGGCCCCCCCTGAGTCGCCGGCGTCGTGCCCGTCTTCCTGGTCCGGTGGGATATCCTTCAGATAGGTGGCGATGGCCCGCAGGTCCTGCTCGTTCAGGTGCCGGGTGGAATTCATCACCACTTCGGTCATGGGGCCGGTGCTGGCGGTGTGCGGGTTGGCCCCCGTTTTCAGATACTGGACGAGATCCTCGGTGGTCCAGCCGCCCAGGCCGGCGCGCCGGTTGCCGGTCAGGCCGGGCGCATACCAGCCTTCGCCGGCATCGCCGCCCTGCAGGGCGCGATCATGGTCCGATCCGCCCAGCAGGTTCTTGGGCGTGTGGCAGGCGGCGCAGTGCCCCGGTCCCTGGACCAGGTAGGCGCCCCGGTTCCAGAGCGTGGATTTGTCCGGATCGGGCGCGTAGGCGCCCGGCTCGAAGAACAGCAGGTTCCAGCCCGCCACCATCTTGCGCCAGCCCAGCGGCCAGATCAGGTCGTTCTCTGGCGATATCGAGCGCACCGGCTGCAGCGTGTCGAGATAGGACTTGAGGTCGTCTACGTCCTCGCGGCTCATCTTGGTGAACCAGGGGTAGGGACAGGCGGGATACATGTGCTGGCCGTCCTTGCGCTTGCCTTCGTGCATTGCGCGGTAGAAATCCTCCCGGGTCCAGTTGCCGATGCCGGTGACGACGTCCGGCGTGATGTTGCTGGAATAGATGGTGCCGAAGGGCGTCTCCACCGGGTAGCCGCCCGCGAAGGGTTTGCCGCCCTTGGCCGTGTGGCAGGAGATGCAATCGCCGGCGTTAGCCAGGTACCGTCCGCGCTGGATGTTGACGTAGTCGGCATTGTGCAGGTCGGCCGCACCGGCGGCCGGGGCGGCGCAGAGCAGGGCCAGCCAGCCCAGGATCGCTTGGTTCGTGCGCATGATGTCTCCCGCGTCAAACCTGGACCAGCGGTCCGGGGCGTTTCAGGTAGCGCGTGCGTATCGCGTCCGCCGCCCAGTAGGCCAGCGCACCCACCGTCCCAGTGGGGTTGTAGCCGGGGTTCTGCGGAAAGTTGCAGGCCCCGACGACGAAGACGTTGGGCACGTCCCAGCTCTGCAGGTAGCGGTTGACGACGCTGGTGCGCGGGTCGTCGCCCATGGCGGCGCCCCCGGTGTTGTGGGTGGTCTGGTAGGGGATGATGCTGTAGGGTGGCTTGCGTTTCTTGACGTTGATCGAGCGCGGCTTCATCGCCCTGGCGATGCCTTCAGCCTTGGAGGTCAGGTAGTCCGACATCCTGTAGTCGTTGGCGTGGAAATCGAAGGTCAGCCTCAGCATGGGGTTGCCATAGATGTCTTTGTAGGTCGGGTCCAGGTCCAGATAGGCGTTGCGGTGGCTGACGACGTTGCCGTGGGTGGACACGGCTGTGCTGTGCAGGTAGTTCTCCGCCATCGCCTTTTTCCAGCCGGCGCCCCAGGTGGGCGTATCCTGGGGCAGGTGATGCTGCAGTATGGGGCGCCCGCCGGTGGTCCACAGCGCGATGTAGCCGCCGCCGATGAAGCCCTCCGGCCCGTGATCGAAGTTGTCGCCGTTGAAGTCGTCGACGGCCTGGCCCAGGGCGCCGGCCCCCATGTACGGGTTCATCAGTTCGTCCACGAAGACTTCGACGGCGGATGTGATCTGGTAGGCGTAGTTGCGTCCGACGACGCCGGTGTTGCTCACCGGGTCGTAGGGTTTTCCGATGCCCGAGAGCAGCAGCAGATGCACGTTGTGGTGCGCGAAGGCGCACAGGATGACCAGCTCCGCGGGCTGCTCGAATTCGCGGCCCTCCAGGTCGCGATACAGCACGCCCTTGGCCTTGGTGCCCGAGCCGTCCAGCACGACGCGCGTGACATCGCATCCGGTGCGGTAGGAGAAGTTGTCCTTCTTCAACAGCACCGGCAGGATCGTGGACTGCGGCGAGGCCTTGGAATTGTTGCCGCAGCCGAACCATTCGCAATAGCCGCAGTAGGTGCATTGGCCCATCTGCACGCCCAGCGGGTTCTTGTAGGGCCGCGAGGCGTTGGCGGCCGGGCCGGGAAACGGGTGGTAGCCCAGTTCGCGGGCCGCCTTGTCGAACATCAGCGAGCCCGCGCTGCGTTCCAGTGGCGGCAGCGGGTAGTCGCGAGACCGGTTCCCCTCGAAGGGATTTCCGTCCGGCCGGCGTTCTCCCGCCACGTTGCCGGCCACCCCCCGATACGCCGCACAGGTATTCGAAGCGGTCGTAACAGGACTCGAGTTCGTCGTAGGTGATGCCCCAGTCCTGGATGGTCAGGTCCTCGGGGATGAATCCGGCGCCGTAGCGCTCCTCGGTATGTGACCGGATCAGGAAGTCGTCCGGCAGGAAGCGCCATGTCTGCCCGTTCCAGTGCACGCCGGCGCCCCCAACGCCGGCGCCGGGCCGGAATGAGCCCAGCTGGCGCATGGGCAGCGCTCTTTGATCGGGCGTGTTTCGAAAACTCAGGGTCTCCCGGATGGGAGCCTGGAACATGTGGTTGCGGACCGCGTATTTCAGTTCGTCCTGGATATGGGTGGTTGAGAAATCGGGTACCGTCGCGCGGTCTTCCCCGCGCTCCAGGGCCAGCACCTGCAGGCCTTCGTCCGTCAGCTCCTGCGCAATGATGGACGCGGTCCAGCCGAACCCCACCAGCACCACGTTGACCGGTTCCAGTCGTTTTGCCATCGTGCCTCCTTCAGATGTCGGCGCGCATGCGCGTGCCATCCCTGCCCAGGATGCCGACGGGCGGCAGCGGGTAGGGCTTTCCGTATTGAGTGATTTCCTCGACGTAGTTGTACCGGGGCCCGGGAAAGCCGATCAGCTTCCAGCCAGCGAACCCGCGGTTGCCGCCGTACATCGGATCGGCCAGGAATCCTTCCTGCGTGTTCTGCCACAGCACGGAAAAAAAAGCCTGGGCGGGAACGTCTCCGAGTTCGATCTTGCCGGCTTCCAGATTACGCAGGATTTCGTCCTGCCGGTCGGCGGACAGTTCGGCAAACGCACGGCCGCTGTACTGCCGGCGGCAGTACGCATCGATTCCGGCAATCGCGATACGGTACAGCTCGGATGGCGTCTGCTTCAGTTGGTAGCCCTGCTGCGCGGTGCCGGCTGCCCAGGGGCCTTCCATGTACCAGCGGTCGGCACGGCCGTAGGGGCCCCCCAGCTGCAGATCGATGAACAGGGGAATGTCGGCTTCGATGGCGCCCGGGTCTTCGCGATTTCCGGGGATCAGGCGGGCGGTCGCCGCTTCGACGAAGCGGTATTCGTCCGCCGAGAAGAAAGTGCCGGCAATCCGGGCGGGTCGGGGCGCCGTCCGTTCGCAGGCGGGCAGGACCAGGGTGGCGGGCAGGGCCAGCGCAGCCTGGACGAATCTGCGTTTCGTTTCATCCATGTTCGTCTCCCGATCGGCGGCTCGGCACCGCCCGAGTCATTGAGCGTCCTGCTTTGCATCCAGCGCGCGGGCCATCTTCAGGTGTTCGCGCAATCTGGGCAGCGTTTTCTCGATCATGGCCTTGATGTCGGGATCCTTGACTTCCTGGTTAGCCTGCTCGAACTGCCGGATCGTCGATTCATGGGCAGCCACGCCGATCCGGTTGACGTACATGGCATCGAAGGCGCCACCGCTCAGGGCCTTGAGCGCCGTTGCCTCGCTTTTCTGGGCGATGGACGGGCCGTCGGGCGGCATGTAGCCCTTTTCCTGGGCGAGCGTCCGCGCCTCGCGCGCCATGCTGCCGTGGTCGGCGATCATGGTGTCGGCGAATGCCCGGACGTCCGGGCTGCTGTCCTTCTGCAGGGCAAGCCGGCTGGCTTCGATCTCCGCGTAACTGCCTTGGATCGCGTTCTTCATGAAGTCGCGGTCCTGCTCGGAGAGGCCGCCGGCCTGCTGCCCGAATGCCAGGATGGAAAATGCGGCGGCGGCCGCGCCCAGGATGAAGGACGCCGTACGGATGCTGTTCATGATGACTCCTGTGATGAGGGAAAATCGGCACGAAAGGCCGCAGCAAGCGGCATGCCGCCGTCAGCCCTGCGGCTTGGCCGACAGTGCCTGGCGCCTGGTGTCCTGCATGGGTTCTTCCAGTTCGCGCAGATCGATGTCCTTGTCGATCACTTTCTTGAACAGCTCGTCTTCTTCTTCCGTGATGTGGTGATTGGTGTATTCGCCCAGTACGGTGAAGTGGGCGTCGTACAGGTCGTCGGCGGGTTTCATCGCCTGCAGGCGGGCGATCAGTTCCTTGGCGCTGGCGTGTTCGACCCTGGCCTCGTCCAGCAGGCTGCCGAACGTTTCGGGGTCTGCCTCGCGCAGGAACGGATAGAAGTGCTCTTCCTCGATCTTCGTATGGGCTGTCAGCGCGCTACAGGCGTGCCGCACGATTTCTTCCTTGCTGCGGTCGTCTTCTGCGGACTTGAAGTCCTTGAAAAGCTTCTGCGCTTCCCGGTGATCGTCGATCAGCATCCCCAGTACGCCTTTCTGGCTGGCGGGGGCGTGCGATTTGTTCATGGCCATCCGTGTTCTCCTGTGATCGGTGCTGCCGTCAGTGGCACCGGCAGGCCGCAGCAAGCGGCGTGCCGGTGCGCCCGGCATCGGTCAGGCGGATGGGAGCAGGTGAGGGGTCAGGCGGATGTTCCTGACGCCTCGGGCTGGCGCAGGGCCTGCTCATGGGATGCGGGTTGGCCGTTGCGGTTCGCGGCGCCCGTATGGTTGAAGGCCAGGTTCATGATGATCGCCACCACGGCGGCGGAACTGATGCCGGACTGGAAGATGGTCGAGAACCAGGTGGGGAAGGCATCGTAGAAGCGGGGGGCGATGATCGGGATGATGCCGGCGCCGATCCCCGTGGCCACGATGACCAGGTTGGCGTTGCCCTCGTAGTCGACGCGCGCCAGCGTGCGGATGCCGCTGGCGGCCACGGTGCCGAAAAGGACGATGCCCGCGCCGCCCAGGACCGGCGCCGGAATGCAGGCGACCACCCGGCCCATCACCGGCGCCAGGCCCAGCGCGATCAGGATCAGGCCGCCGAATGCGACGACGTAGCGGCTCTTGACGCCGGTGACGGCGACCAGGCCCACGTTCTGGGCGAAGGCGCTTTGCGTGAAGGAGCCGAACAGGGGGGCGATCATGCTGGAGAGCATGTCCGCCCTCAGGCCGTTGCCCAGGCGGCGCGAATCGATCCGGGTGTCGATGATGTCGCCCACGGCGAGGATGTCGGCGGAAGTCTCGACCAGCGTGACGATGATGACGATGAACATCGAGACGATGGCGGCCACGTGGAACGTCGGCCATCCGAAGTGGAACAGCGATGGCAGGCCGAAATAGTCGCCTTGGGTCACGTGGGAGAAGTCCGCCTGTCCCGTGGCCGCGGCGGCCAGGGTGCCGATGAGGATGGCGATCAGGATCGAGAGCCGCGAGACGGTGGCGTTGCCCAGCCGGGTCAGGACGAGCACGATGGCCAGCGTCCCGGCGGCCAGGCCGATGTGGCCCATGCTGCCGAAGTCCGGCGCGGCGCTGTTGCCGCCCATCGCCCACAGGGCAGCCACGGGCATCAGGGTCAGGCCGATGGTGGTGATGACGATTCCGGTGACCAGGGGCGGGAAGAAACGGATGATCCGGGAAAAGGTCGGTGTCACGATCAGGCCGATCAGGGACGCTGCCATGACGGCACCGAAGATGGCGGGCAGCCCGCCGCCAGTGTTCAGGATGGCGATCATGGTGGCGACGCCGGAGAACGACACGCCCTGGACCAGCGGCAGCTGGGATCCGAACAGCGGAATGCCCAGGGTCTGCAGCAGCGTGGCCAGGCCGCCCATGAACAGGCAGGCGGTGATGAGCAGCCCCAGCTCATCGGGCGGCAGGCCGGCGGCTTCGCCGATGATCAGGGGCACGGCGATGATGCCGCCGTACATGGTCAGGACGTGCTGGAAGCCAAAGGCGAGGTTGGCGGCCAATCCTGGGTTTTCATCCTCCGGCCGCGTCAGTGCGGCGGGTTTGGGGGCTTGCATCGAGATGTCTCCTGTTGGATTTATGGTGGATGTTCCGGCCGGTCTGCAAGTGCCGGCCTTGGGGGCAAAAGAGCTTATTGGCGCATGTGCTGCCGCAGGCGCCGGGCGGCGGTTTCGTGGCGGCCGCGCAGCGCATCCAGGTCGACTCCGTCGGGCAATCCGTCGCGGACGCGCCAGCGCCCGGCGACCATCACGCGGTCGGCCCGGTCGGCGCCGCACAGCAGCAGTGCGGCCAGGGGGTTCTCGGCGCCGGAAAAGCGCAGGCCGTCGAGCCGGAACAACGCAAGATCCGCCTGCTGGCCTGCCTCCAGCCCACCGATGTCGGTGCGGCCCAGACAGCGGGCCGAACCCTGCGTCGCCCAGCGGATGACGGCCTGATGGGTGACTCGGTCAGGCGTGTAGCGCAGACGGCCCAGCAGCAGAGCCTGGCGCATTTCCTGGGCCAGGTTCGAGTGATCGTTGGAAGCCGAGCCGTCCACGGCCAGGCCGACCGGCGCGCCGGCCGCTTCGAGTTCCAGGGTGCGGCACAGGCCGCTGCCCAGCACCATGTTCGATGAAGGGCAGTGGGCGATTCCGGTGCCGGCGCGCCCGAGCCGCTGGATTTCGTCGTCGTTGAAGTGGATGCCATGGGCCAGCCAGGTCCGGCTCGACAGCCAGTCGCAGTCATCCAGGTAGTCCAGCGGCCGCATGCCGAACAGGCGCAGGCAGTAGGCGGTCTCGTCCTCGGTTTCCGCCAGGTGGGTATGCAGGCGCACGTCGTGGCGTTCGGCCAGGCGGGCGCTGGCGTGCATCAGGTCGCGGCTGACCGAGAACGGAGAGCAGGGCGCCAGGGCGACGGTGATCATGGCGCCGTCTTCGCGCTCATGGTATTGCCGGATCAGGCGTTCGCTGTCGTCCAGGATCGTCTGTTCGTCCTGGACGACGGATTGCGGTGGCAGGCCGCCCGCGTCTCGCCCCACGCTCATCGAGCCCCGGGTGAGCGCCGCCCTGACACCCAGTTCGCGAGCGGCCTGCGCCTGGCTGTCGATGGCGTGACGCAGCGCGCCCGAGAAAACGTAGTGATGGTCGGCCACGGTGGTGCAGCCGGACATCAGCAGTTCCACCATGGCCAGTTCGCTGGCCACGCGCAACTGCTCGTCGTCCAGCCCGGCCCAGACGTCGTAGAGCGTCGTCAGCCAGGGGAACAGGGGCTTGTTCAGGGCGGGAGAGTAGGCGCGCGTCAGCGTCTGGTAGAAGTGATGGTGCGTGTTGACCAGGCCGGGCAGCAGGACGTGTTCCGAAGCATCGAAGATTTCATCGGGCTGCATCCGTGGCCGGCCGCCGGCGGGCACCTGCTCGACGATGCGTGCGCCCGAGACGACGACGCCCCCCGCGGCGGCTTCGACCGGACAGGCAAGCGGGTCGCGGATCCAGAGAGTGCGGGATGATGGAGTCATGGGCGGGTCTGATTGAATGATGTCGTCTATCGGGCCACCCAATCCTATCGGAGGATGCCGGTCCGCCTCATTGGGTGGGGCTGATGTCGTGCATTCGCCGGGCATGATGACCCCGGCGCCATCTCTTTGGGCGGACAGGCCCGGATGAATATCGCCGATCCCGCCGGCAAGCGGCAGATTTCTCCTGTTTTTTTGCGATTTGACCGTTCTGGATGAGGGGTACCGACCGGTATACTCATGAAAACAAAGACAGAGATCGGCGCATTGCGCAGCTGGGGATCGTATGAGTCATGAGCGCCGGACGGATCCGTCGGGCTCGACGGAGATGACCGAGACGGAGCAAGTCGAGGGGCTGCGGGCTTCCACGCAGCGCCTCGAACACTCCGAACACCTGCAGCGGGCACTGTTCGCCATCGCCGACCTGGCAGCCTCCGGGCTGGACATGCAGCGCCTGCTGGAAGGACTGCACCGCATCGTCTCCCGGTTGATGCATGCGGAAAATTTCTACATCGCATTGCGTGATCCGCTTCGCGGCACGATCCGGTTCATTTACTTTTCCGACGTCGCCGACGGGCAGGTCTATCGGCCCGACCAGGAACTCAGCACCGAGCAGCTGAGCGACAGCATCACCTTGCGCCTGATCCAGCTGGCCCGGCCCGTGCGCGGGCCGTCGGACCGGATCGCGCGATCCCTGGGTCTGACGCAGGGGCACGGGGCCGGTACGCCTTCGGCGGATTTCATGGCGGTGCCGATGTGCCGCGACGGCGAGGTCTTCGGCGTCCTGGCGGTGCAGAGCTACGAGAAGGGCGGGGAATACACCCAATCCGACGAACGGGTCCTGGCTTTCGTGGCCGGTCACGTATTGAACGTCGTCGAGCGCAAGCTGGGGCAGGAAGCCCTGGAGCGCCGGGTGGCCGAGCGCACGCGTGAACTGGCCCTGACCAACGACCGGCTGCAGAAGCAGGTGCGGGAAAGCGAGCGGGCTGTCCACCTGCAGGCGACGCTGTACCGGATCGCCGCGCTCGGCCACGGACAGGAGAGCAACGAGGCTTTCTACCGCAGCATCCACCAGGCCGTGGGCGAGCTGCTCGATGTCGAAAGCTTCTGCATTGCGCTGGTGTCCGAAGACGGGCAGTGGCTGGACTTCCCCTATTACGTGGACAGTTCGGGCGCCGAGCTCGTGCGCCGTCCCATGGGCCGGGGCATGAGCGAATACGCGATCCGCTGCGCGCAGACCATCCGCCTCGAATCGGACGCGATCAACGCGCTGATCGCACAGGGCGAGGTGGACGCGGCCACCTACGGCACGCCGGCCGTGTCCTGGCTGGGCGCGCCCCTGATGGGCGCGCGCGGCGTGATGGGCGTCGTCGTGGTGCAGAGCTATCGTTCCGACCTGTATTACACGCAGCAGGACGCCGAGCTGCTGACCTTCGTGTCCTACCAGATCGCCAACACGCTGCAGCGGCGCCAGCAGGCCGAGGCCCTGCAGGCCCTCAATGCCCAGCTGGAGCAGCGGGTGCAGGAACGCACGCAGGAATTGCGCCGGCAGATCGCGGTCAGGGAACGGGCACAGAAGCAGCTGAAGCACCAGGTCATGCACGATTCGCTCACCGGCCTGCCCAATCGCCTGTACCTGCGCGAACGCCTGGAACGCGCGCTCGGCGCGCAGAAGCTCGATCCGGCATGCGGGTTTGCCTTGCTGTACCTGGATGTGGATCGCTTCAAGCTGTTCAACGACGGCCTGGGGCATGGCGTGGGCGACGAAGTCCTGCGCATCGTCTCGGCCCGGATGGCCGAATGCGTGCGGGCGCCCGATATCGCGGGCCGGCTTTCGGGCGACGAGTTCGCCGTGCTGCTCGAACACTGCCTGCAGCCTTCCCAGGCCTGCATGGTCGCCGAGCGCATCCAGGCCCGCATGGCGGCGGCCATCGAAGTGGGCGGCCGCCAGCTGCACGTCTCGGTCAGCATCGGCATCGCGATGAGCAATCCGTCCTACCGGACGGTCGACCAGTTGCTGCACGACGCCGACACCGCCCTGTACCGGGCCAAGGCCGCGGGCCGCCAGCGCTTCGTGCTGTTCGACGAGTCCCTGCACGCATCGGCGATGAACGTGCTCGACCTGGAGCAGCAGATGCGGAACGCGCTGGAAAAAGGGCAGTTCGAATCTTATTTCCAGCCCATCGTGCGCCTGGCCGACGGCGACGTCATCGGTTACGAAGCCCTGATCCGCTGGCGGCATCCCGAGCTTGGCCTGCTGGCGCCCGGCCGGTTCCTGCCGGCGGCCGAGGAGACCGGCCTGATCGAGACGATCGACTGGCACATGTACCGGCTGGCCTGCCAGGCGGCGCCCGATTTGCTTGGGCGGGACAAGATATTGAACATCAATATCTCTCCCTGCCATTTCCACAGCCGGAATTTCCCCCGGCGCCTGCTGGACCTGGCGGCATGGGCCGGCGTCGCGGTGGACCGGCTGTGCGTCGAAGTCACCGAAAGCTCCTTGTTGTCGGATCCCGGTGCGGCGGCCCAGATCCTGGGCAGCCTGCACGAAGCCGGCGTGCGCATCGCCCTGGACGATTTCGGCACCGGCTATTCCTCGCTCAGTCACGTGCACCGCTTTCCGCTGCGCACGCTGAAGATCGACCGTTCCTTCATCGCGCCGCTGGGTCGGGGGGCGCAGCAGCGCAGCACCGCCATCGTATCGGCCGTGCTCAGCCTGGCCGCCTCGCTGGATCTGGATGTGGTCGCCGAAGGCGTGGAAACCGACGCGCAGCGAGACGTGCTGCTGTCCATGGGGTGTGTCCACGGACAGGGCTTTCTGTTTGGCGAGCCGGTCCCGGCTACGGGACTTCCCTAGGTGTCATTTGCGGGAGCAGGCGGCATAATGCAGCCCATGCAGGTGAGGAGACAGCCCTGCTGGGCACTGGCGCCACGGAGATGGCGCTTTCATTTGTGGCAGTACCCATAAAAACAGAAATCTGGCGGGGCCGACGACACAATCGTCGGCCCCGATCCATTTCGGGGGGATGAATCGAATCCTCCCCGGCTCATCCACTCCCCGGCGGTTTTGCTTTTCTGCGCTTTTCTTGTGCTTTCTTGATTCAACACCTGTCTTCGCCTATCATCTTCTGATTTCCCCATCAAAAAACGGATGCGGCGGGCCCCGATTGCCGGGGTGCCCGCAGGGCCGTTTCATCCGCGCACGGCGCGCGATTCCTTGATCCGGAGGATGCCATCATGCAAGGCCTGCACCTGACCGCAGATCTCTATCGCTGCCAGTCCGAAGCCACACTGTTGACCGACGAAGCGGTACTGGCCGATTCATGCCGGCGCGCCACGCTCGATGCCGGCCTGACCATCGTCGGGGAAAAATGGCATCGCTTTCCCGATTACCAGGGCCAGCCCGGCGGCGTCACCGGCATGCTGCTCCTGGCCGAGTCCCACCTGGCGGTCCATACGTGGCCGGAACGCGGCGGCGTGACGCTGGACGTCTACGTCTGCAATTTCGAGACGGACAACTCCGCCCGGGCGGAACGCCTGATGGCCGCGCTCGAATCCCTGTTCGCCCCGAAAGACTGCCAGCGCCAGCGCCTGATGCGCGGAGATCGCGACGGCCCCGCGCAGCCTGGCGAACCCCTGCTGGAATCGCTCAACGAGCACAGTGTGTACGGATTCCGCTTCGATCGGCGGGTGCTGGCGTGCGATACCGGCCTGCAGCGGCTCGAAGTGCTCGAATCCCGCGAGCTGGGCACGACCCTGCGCCTGGACGGCCACCTGATGACTTCGGAAGCCGACGAGGCGTTCTACCACGAGGCCCTGATCCATCCGGCGGCGCTGGCGCATCCCGCGCCCCGGCGGGCGCTGATCGTCGGCGGGGGCGACGGCGGCGCCCTGGAAGAACTGCTGAAGCACCGCAGCATCGAATCCGCGACCCTGGTGGAACTCGACGGCGGCGTGGTGGCGGCGGCGCGGGAACATCTGAAATCCATCCACCGGGGCAGCCTGGACGACCCCCGGGCGGATATCCGCATCCAGGACGGTGCCGCCTTCGTGCGCGGATGCGGTCAGGTCTTCGACCTGGTCTACCTGGATCTCACGGATCCCGAAACGCCGGCCGGGCCGCTGTACACGCAGGCCTTCTTCGAAGATTGCCGGGCCGTCCTGGCGCCGGGCGGCGCCCTGGTCCTGCACCTGGGCGCGCCGTTCCACGAGCCGGACCAGGTTTCCGGCCTGGCGTCGGCGCTGGGCGAGGTCTTCCCGCAGGTGCACCCCTATGGCCTGCACATTCCCCTGTACGGTTCGTACTGGGCCCTGGCGGTGGCTTCGGATACGCTCGATCCCGTCGGCCTGCCCGCCCGGGAAATCCAGGCGCGCCTGCACGCCCGGGGAATCGGCGACCTGCAGGTCTACAGCCCTGAATTCCATGGGGCTCTGTTCGCCCTGCCGGCGCGTTACCGGCTGCTGCTGCCCCGGCCGGTCTCAGTGCCCGCCTGAACCCGAAAACACGTTCAGCACCAGCACGCCGGCCAGGATCAGGCCGATGCCGATCAGCGCGGCGGCGTCCAGCGCCTGGCCGAAGACGAAGTAACCGATGATGGCGATGGCCACGATGCCCACGCCGGACCAGACGGCGTAGGCGATGCCCACGGGGATGGTCTTCAATGCCAGGGCGAGCAGGTAGAACGCCAGCCCGTAGCCGATGGCGGTGATCGCCGAGGGCAGGGGGCGCGTGAAGCCGTCCGAGACCTTCAGGGCGGATGTGGCGGCGACTTCGGCCAGGATGGCGATGCCAAGATAGATCCAGCTGAGGCTCATCGGAATGCTCCGGAAAAGAAAGAGGACGCGTTGCCGGACCGGGCCGGGGCGGCTTGCTCAGTCCCGCCCTGCGGGGGCCAGGCGCAGCAAGGCGTGCAGCGCGCCTTCGCCGCCATCGTGCTCGCCGCACTGGACCCAGGCCTGGACGGCTTCCAGGCGGCACAGGTGCCGGCGGACCGCATCCTTCAGGACGGGTTCGCCCTGGCGCGATCCGATGCCCTTGCCATGGATGATGCGCACGCAGCGGATGTCGTGTTCCAGGCAGGATGCCAGGAACCGGTCCAGGCGTTCGATGGACTGTTCCAGGGTGCTGCCGTGCAGGTCCAGGGATGCCTGTGGGATCCATTTGCCGCGCCGCAGTCCGCGCAGCAGGTCCGGGCCGCAGCCCGCCTGCAGGAAGGCGCCGGCTTCGGGATCGAAGGCGGGGGGCTTGCGCCGTTGCCGGTGGGCGGGCGGGGCCGCCGTCCGTGCTTCGGCAGCGCCCTGCGCATGCAGGCGCCGGGCCTGCAGCAGGGGTTCGGGATCGCGCTGCGGCCCGCCGGCCCGGGCACGGGGGCCATGGTCGGGCAGGGGCTGCACGAAACGCATGGCCTGGCGGAACAGGGCGCGGTCGGCCGGATCCAGTGCCGGGATCGCGGCCGGCCTGGGCGGCTGGGCCGCCGCTGGCGGTGTGCTGGCGGGCGGCGGCGCGGCGGCCGCTTCGGCGCGCAGGCGGCGCAGGTCGGCCAGGGAAGACTTGGCTGTCTTCACTTAGAGGCCTTCGTTCTCCAGCCAGCGTTGGGCGTCCAGGGCCGCCATGCAGCCGGTGCCGGCGCTGGTGATGGCCTGGCGGTAGACGTGATCCTGCACGTCGCCCGCGGCGAAGACGCCGGGCACGGAAGTCATGGTGGCCAGGCCCTGCAGGCCGCTGCGGGTGACGATATAGCCATTTTCCATGGCGAGTTGGCCTTCGAAGATCGCCGTGTTGGGTTTGTGGCCGATGGCGATGAAGACGCCGGTGACGGCGAGTTCCTCGGTCGTGCCGCTGCGATTGTCGCGCAGGCGCACGCCGGTGACTCCGGTATCGTCGCCCAGGACCTCGTCCAGTTCGCGGAACAGCGCCAGGCGCATGTTGCCGTGTTCGACCTTTTCCATCAGCTTGTCGACCAGGATCGGCTCGGCGCGGAACTTGTCGCGGCGGTGCACCAGGGTGACGGTGCGGCAGATGTTGGACAGGTACAGGGCTTCTTCGACGGCGGTGTTGCCGCCGCCGACCACGACCACGTCCTGGTTCTTGTAGAAGAAGCCGTCGCAGGTGGCGCAGGCCGACACGCCGCGGCCCATGAAGGATTGCTCGGACGGCAGGCCCAGGTATTGTGCCGAGGCGCCCGTGGCGATGATCAGCGCGTCGCAGGTGTAGGTTGCGCCCGTGTCGCCGGTCAGCGTGAAGGGCCGCTTGGACAGGTCCACGCTCGCGATGTGGTCGAACACCATTTCCGTGTTGAAGCGCTGGGCGTGTTCCATGAAGCGCTGCATCAGGTCGGGGCCCTGGACGCCGGCGACGTCGGCCGGCCAGTTGTCGACCTCGGTGGTGGTCATCAGCTGACCGCCCTGTTCCAGGCCGGTGACCAGCACCGGGGACAGGTTGGCGCGCGCGGCGTAGACGGCGGCCGTGTAGCCCGCGGGGCCTGACCCGAGAATCATCAGTTTGGCGTGTTTTGCGCTGGACATCGCTGAAAATCCGTTCGATATTGACCCCGCAATTATAATGATGCGATGGCAAGAATTCCGGCGACCCCCACACGCTCCTCCCGCAACGTGCGCAACGGCCCCTCGCCCCTGCAGACACGCCTGTCGGGCCTGTTCCGCGAGGCCCGCTGGGTGCTGCTTGCCGCCCTGGCGTGCTGGCTGGTCCTGGTGCTGGCCACCTGGACCCGCACCGATCCGGGCTGGTCCCATTCCGTCCATGGCGGCACCGTGCGCAACTGGGGCGGCACCTTCGGCGCCTACGTCGCCGACCTGCTGCTGTACCTGTGCGGCGCATCCGCCTGGTTGCTGGTGCTGCTGCTGTTGCGCCGGGTGGCGGCCGGCTTCTACCGCCTGTCGCGTGCGGTTCTGCCCAACCGGGTCCCGGAACTGCTGCCCCGCGTGCGCTGGGAAGTCGGCATCGGCTATACCCTGCTGTTTCTGGGCTGCATGGGGATCGAGGCCCTGCGGCTGAAAGCCTGGGGCGCCGGCCTGCCCGCCGGGGCGGGCGGCCAGCTCGGCCGGCTGCTGGCCGACGGCCTGGCCCAGCTGTTGGGCGGGGCGGGCAGCACCCTGCTGCTGCTGGCCTTCATCGTGATGGGTTCCAGCCTGTTCTTCGGTTTTTCGTGGCTCAACGTCTCCGAGCGCGTCGGCTATGCCATCGAGCTTGCCTGGCGCCGCCTGTGGGATCTGAAGAACGCCTGGCAAGACCGCCGAGTGGGCGTCACGGCGCAGGCCGAGCGCCAGGAAATCGTCGAAACCCGCCAGACCCAGCTGGTGCATGAGCAGCCGGTGCGCATCGAGCCCACCGTCACTTCCGTGCCCAAGTCGCCGCGCGTCCAGCAGGAAAAGCAGCAGGCCCTGTTCACCGCGCGCGAAGACCCCGCGATGGCGGGCAGCCTGCCGGCCCTGTCGCTGCTGGATCCCGTCGAGCCCTCGCAGGAAACCGTTTCCCCGGAAACCATCGAATTCACCTCGCGCCTGATCGAGAAGAAGCTGTCCGATTTCGGCGTCAGCGTCACCGTCGTGGCCGCCCAGGCCGGGCCGGTCATCACGCGCTACGAAATCGAACCGGCCACCGGCGTCAAGGGCAGCCAGATCGTCAACCTGGCCAAGGACCTGGCCCGCGCGCTCAGCCTGGTGCGCATCCGGGTGGTGGAAACCATACCGGGCAAGAACCTGATGGGGCTGGAATTGCCCAACCCGCGCCGCCAGGTGGTGCGCCTGTCGGAAATCCTGGGGTCCCAGGTCTACCACAGCAGCGCGTCCCTGCTGACCATGGCGCTGGGCAAGGACATCGCCGGCAACCCGGTGGTGGCCGACCTGGCGAAGATGCCCCACTTGCTGGTGGCGGGCACCACGGGTTCGGGCAAATCGGTCGGGATCAACGCCATGATCCTGTCGCTGCTCTACAAGGCGGACGCCAGCCAGGTGCGCCTGATCCTGATCGATCCCAAGATGCTGGAAATGTCCGTCTACGAAGGCATTCCCCACCTGCTGGCGCCCGTGGTCACCGACATGCGCCACGCGGCCAACGCCCTGAACTGGTGCGTGGCCGAAATGGAAAAGCGCTACAAGCTCATGAGCAAGCTCGGGGTGCGCAACCTGGCGGGCTACAACACCAAGATCCGCGAGGCGCAGAAGCGCGAAGAGCCCATTCCCAATCCCTTCTCGCTCACGCCCGATGCGCCCGAACCCCTGGGCACGCTGCCCATGATCGTGGTGGTGATCGACGAACTGGCAGACCTGATGATGGTCGTGGGCAAGAAGGTCGAGGAACTCATCGCCCGGCTGGCTCAGAAGGCGCGTGCTGCCGGCATCCACCTGATCCTGGCCACCCAGCGGCCCAGCGTGGACGTCATTACCGGCCTCATCAAGGCCAACATCCCCACGCGCATCGCGTTCCAGGTCTCGTCCAAGGTCGATTCCCGCACCATCCTGGACCAGATGGGCGCCGAAACCCTGCTGGGGCAGGGCGACATGCTCTACCAGCCGCCGGGCACCAGCGTGCCGACGCGGGTGCATGGCGCTTTCGTGCATGACGACGAGGTCCACCGCGTGGTCGAGGCCCTCCGGGCCGAAGGCGAGCCGGACTACGTCGAAGGCCTGCTCGAAGGCGCCGTCGAGGGCGAAACCGGCGACGGCGTCAGTTCCGTCACGGGCTTCTCCGACCCGGAAAGCGATCCGCTGTACGATCAGGCTGTCGAAGTCGTGATGCGCAGCCGCCGGGCCTCGATTTCCTTCGTGCAGCGCAACCTGCGGATCGGCTACAACCGGTCGGCCCGCATCCTCGAGCAGATGGAACGGGCCGGGCTGGTATCCCCCCAGCAGCCCAACGGCAATCGCGACATCCTGGTGCCGGCCAACAAGGGCGTGGACGAGGATTGACCCTGCCGTCCGGGCAGGCAGCCTGAATTCCCGAATCGGATGGATATGAAGATGTGTGCCATGCAATGTGATCCGGTCCGACGCGGCCTCCGTTCCACCTCTCGCGTTCCGCGGTCCGGCCGCCTGGCGCGGTGCCTGTCCGGCTGGCGCGGCGCCTGCGCCGCCATGCTGCTGGCCTGTCTGCCTGGCCTGGCCCTGGCGGCCGATGCCCGGGCGCAATTGCAGTCCTTCGTGGATCGTGTCCAGTCGGCCACCGGCCAGTTCAGCCAGGAACGCACCGACGCCAAGGGCGCCGCCCAGAAACCGCAAAGCGGCGCCTTCGCCTTTCAGCGGCCGGGAAAATTCCGCTGGGAAGTCCGTGCGCCTTATGAACAGTTGATCGTGTCCGATGGGCAGCACGTCTACCAGTACGACCCCGACCTGGAGCAGGTCACCGAGCGGCGCGCCAGCCAGGCCGTCGGCGCTTCGCCGGCCGCGCTGCTGTTCGGTTCGGGTTCGCTGGGCGATGCCTTCGATCTGCAGACCATGCCCGACCGCGATGGGCTGCAGTGGCTGCGCGCCGTCCCCAAGACGCCGGATGCCGGTTTCGTCCATGCGGACATCGCCTTTTCCGACGGCCTGCCACGGCGGCTCGAACTGCTCGACGCCTTTGGCCAGGTGTCGCGCATCGTCTTCACCGGCCTGAAGGCCAATCCCGACATTTCTTCCGGGCAGTTCCGGTTCACGGTGCCCGACGGCGCCGATCTCGTGAAGATGGACTAGGCTGCCATGGCGAAGCAGGGCGATCTGCTGGGCGATGATCCGGATCTGGCGGGCGCCGTGCAGTCCGGCGCCGGGCGCGGGCAGGGCGATGCCGCCGGGGACCGCACGGCTGGCGTGCCCCTGGCCGAGTCGCTGCGCCCCCGTTCGCTGGACGAGGTCATCGGCCAGGTCCATCTGCTCGGACCGGGCCGGCCGCTGCGACTTGCCTTCGAATCCGGCACGCCACATTCCATGATCCTGTGGGGACCGCCCGGCGTCGGCAAGACGACCCTGGCGCGCCTGACGGCCGATGCCTTCGGCTGCGAGTTCATCGCCCTGTCGGCCGTCTTCTCGGGCGTCAAGGATATCCGCGCGGCCATCGATCTGGCCCGCCAGCACCGTGCGGCGGGGCGGCGCACCATCCTGTTCGTGGACGAGATCCACCGCTTCAACAAGTCCCAGCAGGACGCCCTGCTGCCCTATGCCGAATCGGGCCTGGTGACCTTCATCGGCGCGACCACGGAAAATCCTTCCTTCGAGGTCAATTCCGCCCTGCTGTCGCGCGCCCAGGTCTACGTGCTCGAGCCGCTGTCCGACGATGAATTGCGCCAGCTGCTGGACCGCGCCCGGACCGCCGGGGGGCTGGGGCACCTGGAATTCGACGAGACGGCCATCGACACCCTGGCGGGCTACGCTGATGGCGATGCGCGCCGTTTCCTGAACCTGCTGGAGCAGTGCGCCACTGCGGCGGGCGCGGCGGGCACGACGCGCATCGACGCCGATTTCATCCGCACCGCGCTTACCCTGAACAGCCGCCGCTTCGACAAGGGTGGGGACAACTTCTACGACCAGATCTCGGCGCTGCACAAATCAGTGCGCGGGTCGCACCCGGACGCCGCCCTGTACTGGCTGACGCGCATGCTGGATGGCGGCGCCGATCCCCGCTACCTGGCGCGGCGCATCGTGCGCATGGCCTGGGAAGATATCGGCCTGGCCGACCCGCGTGCCCTGCAGATCGCCAACGACGCGGCAGCGACCTACGAACGGCTGGGTTCGCCCGAAGGAGAACTGGCGCTGGGGCAGGCCGTGATCTACCTGGCGGTGGCCGCCAAGAGCAATGCCGGCTACATGGCCTACAACCAGGCCCGTGCCTTCGTGAAGCAGGACAGAAGCCGCGAAGTGCCGGTCCACCTGCGCAATGCGCCAACCAAGCTGATGAAGGAACTGGGCTACGGCCGCGCCTACCGCTATGCCCATGACGAGCCCAACGCCTACGCGGCCGGGGAAACCTACCTGCCCGAAGGCATGGACGAACCCGGCTGGTACCGGCCGGTGCCGCGCGGCCTGGAACTGAAGATCGGCGAAAAGCTGGCGCAGCTGCGGGCCTGGGACGAAGAAGCGAAGAAGCAGTAACCAGGGGGGGCTGTGCGGCCCCCCCTTGCTTGCCGTGTCAGCCGAACAGCTTGTTCGCCACCTCGGCCACGTGCCTGCCCTGGAAGCGTGCAGCGTCCAGTTCGTTGGCAGAAGGCTTGCGAGAGCCATCGCCGCCGGCGATGGTGGTGGCGCCGTAGGGCGCCCCGCCCGTGACCTCGTCCAGGCGCATCTGGCCCTGGAAGCTGTAGGGCAGGCCCACCACCACGAAGCCGAAATGCAGCATGTTCGCGATGATGGAGAACAGCGTCATTTCCTGGCCGCCGTGCTGCGTGGCGGTGCTGCTGAACGCGCTGCCCACCTTGCCGTTCAATTGCCCGCTGGCCCACAGGCCGCCGGCCTGGTCCAGGAAATTCGCCATCTGCGAGCACATGCGCCCGAAGCGGGTGCCGCAGCCGATCAGGATGGCGTCGTAGTCGGCCAGGTCCTTGACCTGGGCGATGGGCGCGGCCTGGTCGAGCTTGTAGCCGGACTTGCGGGCGATTTCCTCGGGAACCAGTTCCGGCACGCGCTTGATGTCGACCGTGGCGCCCGCCGAACGGGCCCCTTCGGCGACGGCCTGAGCCATGGTTTCGATATGACCGTAGGTCGAGTGGTAGAGAACCAGTACTTTCGACATGTGAAGTCTCCTTTCCTGAGGCAATGCCCGCCGCCCGGGACGCCGCGCAGCGCGACCCCGCCAGGGCGGAGGCGGGATTGAATACAATACCCCCTTTCAAGAATCTTCGTCATCTCGCCATGCTCGACACCAATCTGCTGCGCAAGGACCTGGATCGCGTCGTGCGGGCGCTCGCCCGCCGCGGCCTGGCCTTCGATATCGACCGCTATCATGCCCTGGAAGCCCGCCGCAAGGCCGTGCAGGTCCAGACCGAGGAGCTGCAGGCGCGCCGCAATGCGCTTGCCAAGCAGATAGGCCAGCTGAAGTCGCGTGGCGAGGACGCGTCGGCCGTGCTGGCGGAGTCCCAGGCCATTCCCGACCAGCTGAAGGCGCTCGAACAGGACCTGGGCGAAGTGCAGCAGGAACTGTCTTCCTGGCTGATGACGATTCCCAACCTGCCCGACGACAGCGTGCCGGACGGCGCGTCCGAGGCGGACAACGTCGAGGTGCGGCGCTGGCTGCCGGGCGCGGCCGGGGCCGACGGCAATCCTGCCGGCCTGGGCTTCGAGCCGCGCGACCACGTTGCGCTGGCCGAGCCCTTTGGCCTGGATTTCGATGCGGCCCGATCCCTGGTGGGCGCCCGTTTCATGATGCTGCGCGGCCCCATCGCCCGCCTGCATCGTGCGCTGGCGCAGTTCATGCTGGATCTGCAGACCGGCGAGCACGGCTACCAGGAATGCTATACGCCTTACATCGTCAACAGTTCCACCCTGTATGGCACGGGCCAGCTGCCCAAGTTCAAGGACGATATGTTCTGGGTGACCAAGGGCGGGCAGGGCAGCACGCCCGATGATGACGGCCCGGCCGAGGACCTGTACCTGATTTCCACCGCCGAGATCCCGCTGACCGGCACCGTGCGCGACCGCATCGTCGATGCGCGCGACCTGCCGATCCGGCTGACGGCGCATACCCCGTGCTTCCGCTCGGAAGCCGGCAGCGGTGGGCGCGACCTGCGCGGCCTGATCCGCCAGCACCAGTTCGACAAGGTCGAGATGGTGCAGATCGTGCACCCCGATCAGTCCTGGCAGGCGCTGGACGAGATGGTCGGCCATGCCGAGCACGTGCTGCAGGCGCTGGGGCTGCCCTACCGCGTGGTGCTGCTGTGCGCGGGCGACATGGGCTTCGGGTCGGCCAAGACCTACGACCTGGAGGTCTGGCTGCCGGCGCAGAATACCTGGCGGGAAATCTCGTCGGTGTCGAACTGCCTGGACTTCCAGGCACGGCGCCTGCAGGGGCGCTTCCGCCCCGAAGGCCCCAAGGCCAAGCCCGAATACCTGCATACCCTGAATGGCTCCGGGCTGGCCGTGGGCCGCGCCCTGGTGGCCGTGCTGGAAAACTACCAGCAGGCCGACGGCAGTATCTTGATCCCGCCCGTGCTGCGCCCGTACATGGGCGGGCTGGAGGCCATCCGGGCCTGAGTTTGCCGGGGCCCCTAGGTCTTGGGGGCCCTGGGGCCGCGGTAATGCTGGATGCCGGCCGTGCCGGCGGATTCGTCCGTGGCGGCCTGTGCGGCCGGGCGGTCGGCGCCGATGCGCGTGACCAGGACCAGGCAGCCCACCCAGAACAGCAGGTTCAGGGCAGTGGCCAGCAGGCTGTGGAAACTGGCGTAGCCTGTTGCAGCCGAGGCCTGGATGCCGAAAGCCTGGGCGATGAAGGGGATGTTTCCCAGGCCTTCGACCATCAGGCGGCCTGGCAGTGAGAAACCCCATTTCAGGGCGTCGATGATTTCCCATCCGGCAACCGAACCGTTGCCGTCGATGTCGAGCACGAAATGCAGAGCTTGGATGTTCATGGCGGACCTCCGGCTGCTTCTGATGCCTGAATCCACTATAGGCCAGAAGGCAGGGACGGGCAATGGATCTGCGGAGTGTGGCGTTTTGCGGGCGTTTCCGCAGCTTGCGCCGATTCATGCTATGATGCGCGACTCGACTCGCAATGCGTCGTACCCGGAGAGGTGGCAGAGTGGTCGAATGTACCTGACTCGAAATCAGGCGTACGGTTTCCCCGTACCGTGGGTTCGAATCCCACCCTCTCCGCCATAACATCAATAAAATCAAACAGCTACGGCATTCAGGGCGCAATCCTGGATGCCGTTTTCTTTTTTCGTTTCGGCCTCATGTGACCAAAACGTGACTGCACCGGCGTGGGCCTCCAAGTGGCTGGGCGCTAGGTGGGCGTACTTCATCACCATATCCAGCGTCTCCCACCCGCCCAGCTTCTGCAGCACAAGCAGAGGCGTTCCGGCCTGGGCGTGCCAGCTTGCCCAGGTGTGCCGGATATCGTGGAAGCGGAAATTGCTGATGCCGGCATCCGTGCAAGCCTTGGCGAACATGCGGTCGTCGCCGCCGTTGATGCGCTTGTCGTTGCGGGTCAGGACGTAGCCATCCTTGCGCTGCAGCCTTTTCAGCACGGCCAGAGCGTCGGCATTCAACGGGATCGCCCGCGCCCGGCCCGACTTCGCCTGATCGCCTTCGACCCATGCTGACCGATTCCGCAAGTTGATCTGCGGCCATTCCAGGCCGTACAGCTCATCCTCGCGCATGCCCGTGGCGAAGCCAAGAATGCAGGCATCCTTGAGCCATTGCTGAGGGATGGCCGCGATCAGCCGCTGGGCTTGCTCGTGTGTGATCCAGCGGATGCGCCGCTTCGGCTCCTTCATCGCTGGCAGGTGCGGGGCCTTGATGATCCAGCCCCAGGTGGCGCACATATTCAGCATCGTGCGGATCGTCGCCAAGTAGCGGTTTTTCGTCGCAGGCTTCAGGGGTGTGGGCCCCTTGTGCTTGTGCGTCCTGTGCGTGGGCAGATTGCCCAGGATGTCGTCTGCCGTGATTTGCCCGATTGCCAGGCGCCCCAGATACTGGCGCCAGTATTCGATGTAGCGGGCCTTGGAGTCGTAATCTGACTGACCTTCGCAGGCGGCCAGAAACCGGATCGCCGCCTCATCGTAGGTGCGGTCCGGTTGTTCCCCGAGTTTTGATTGTCGCCAGAGCTGCGCCTTCAGGCGGTCGTGATATTCCTGCGCCTGCTTTTTGTCCGACGTGCCAGCAGAGTGTCTAACTCTTTGGCCGCTTGGCGCGCGGAAATCGACGTGCCAGACGCCGTTACGCAATCGGATTGACATGATGTACTCCTGTCGATGCCAACCGACGCTAGCACCCTGTTTCTATCAAATGTTCGTCGCTCGGCGCCTTCACCGGCTCGGCTGGTTGTGGGGCGGCATATACCGGCCTCCACCCATAGGTAAGGTGCGCGTCTCGCACTGTGCGGTCTGCTGATACATACGTATCTCGACCATCCAGCTCCACCAAGTACCCCACCGGCTCACCCCTGCGCTTGCGGTCTGCTTCGACTGCGGCGCGGCGGTTCCAGGCGCTTTCCGGAGCTTCGCAGTGGCACCACGCACAACGGACGCGCATCACTCCGTCAGTGTGGAGATAGTCATTGTGGTCCAGGTCGGTTTTGCCGCACATTGGGCACGGCAGCAGGGTGATGTCAGTCTTGGTTGTCATGATGGCCTTCCTCAATACGCACATGCCACATCCCTGTTTGCGCCGGCTTCCCGGTGGCGACCACGCTGCGGGCCAGCATGCGGGCTGGCAGGTTGCGGATTTCCTCAATCAAATTTTCCGGGCCGCGCCAGAACACGCCATCGCCCAGGATGTCGTTCTTCACTTCAACGATTACCGTTCGCATCGCTGCCTCCCTGTTCCTGTGCGAGTGCGGCGCGGGATGCCCGCAGCCAAGGGTCGGCAGCTTCCATCACGTCCACCGGGTCACACTGTCCGCCCAGGTCAATGATCAGATCTCGGCCGTTCTCCATCAGCCGGACGTAGGCCCCGATCATGTTTCTCAGGGATATACGCAGACCGGCGTTTTCAGTCCGCAGCCGCGCTATCTCCGCCGTCTGGGCGTCCAGGGCGTCGGCGGCGGAATACAGCCCAGACACGCAGCTTTTTGCTCTGGCCGCGGCCCGTGTGCGCAGCGGATGATCGACAGCCAGAGCGCTGGTCAGGGTGTCCAACACCTCGGCAGCGTCTCGGATGGTTTCGGTGTTGATAGTCATTTCAGGGCCTCGTCAATTTGGGCCAGCACGGCATTCAGATCGGCCACGCCGGCCAGCCCAAGTTCGTCGCTGTCCGGGATCACGCCGCCGATACCGGGACACTCGATCAGGTCGTCACGCTCAGCGGCGATCTGAGCGCGGGCGAGTTTCAGGGCGGTGCGCAGGCTGGTGATCGTGCTGGCGGCTTCACGCAGCAGATCCGCTGTTGCGTGGTTGCCCTCAGCACGGTGGGCTTGCTCGGCAAGCAAGAGGGTTCGGGCGTCGATCATCATTCCTCCCAAGGCCACGGAAAATCCCGGCCCGTCACCAGATGCTCCGAGAGACCCCGGCGTTCAGGCCGGGGAGGAAAGGAGCGCAGCCGGTAGGCTGCACTACTGGATATAAAAACAGATATAATATGTGAATGAAACGCACACATATATTCCTACCTGAACCCGTTGTTGCTGCACTCAAGGCGCTGTCTGAAAAGACAGGACTTTCAGTCGCTGAACACATCCGGCGCGCCATTGACGAATACCTGAAACGGCAATGAGCACGAAGGTTTACCGCTACCGCGTGAAGTCCTTGAACGGTTTGCTGAACAAGCAAGCGCGGGCGGTGAATTTCGTCTGGAACTTCTGCAATGACACGCAGAAGCATGCGCTCAAGTGGCGCAAGCGCTGGCCCACCGGGTTTGATCTGAACGTCTTGACGACCGGTAGCAGCAAGGAGCTTGGCATCCACTCCGGCACGATCAATGCTGTGTGCGAGCAATACGCGAAGTCGCGCAAGCAGTTCAACCGGCCATACCTTCGATACCGGGGCAAGCGTTCGCTTGGCTGGGTGCCTCTCAAAGGTCGGGACTTGAAACGACATGGCGATGCTTTCCGCTTCGCCGGCAACACCTTCCGAGTGTTCAATTCCCGCGCCCTGCCAGAGGGAAAGATCAAGGACGGAACCTGCTTCGCACAAGATCGGCGCGGAAACTGGTTTTTGAACATCGTCGTTGAAGTCGCTGACGCCGAAACCAGAAAGCCTGTTCGCGGCGTTGGCATTGATCTTGGCTTGGCTGACTTGGCTACGCTGTCCAATGGACAGAAGATCGAACATCCTCGCCACTATCGAAGGCTTGAAAAACAGCTTGCCGTCGCGCAGCGGGCGAGAAAGAAAAAGCAGGTTGCGAGCATCCACGCGAAGATTGCGAATAGTCGCGCCGATTTTTTGCACAAGGCTTCCTCGCAAATCGTGCGTGACTTCGATTACATCGTGGTCGGCAATGTGTCGCCCTCGAAACTTGCCAAAACCAGCATGGCAAAAAGCGTCCTTGACGCGGGCTGGCATTCCTTCAAACAAATGCTTGCGTACAAGTCGATTGCGAATGGCGCATGGTATGAAGAAGTGAATGAATCGTTTTCCTCCCAAACCTGTTCGAGTTGCGGCAGCCTGCCCGATTCGAGGCCGAAAGGTATCGCAGGGCTTGGAATAAGAGAGTGGCAATGTAGTGATTGCGGTGCTGTCCATGATCGTGATGTCAATGCTGCGTTAAACATTCTCCGCTCGGGACGTCGAGCGCCAGTAGTGGGAATCCCCGTCCTTTAGGTCGGGGAGGACGTCAAGATTTCCCCTCGGCTCTGGCCAGGGCCGCGCCCGACAAATCCATCATCCGGCCCCATTCAGCGCCTGTGCGGTCTTCTGCGTGGGGCGGGCATTTGGACAGATACTCGCGCATGGATTTCAGCGCGTCGTACATGTCAGGGGCGGCGGCCATCAGGTCGGCGTTGGCTTCCATTTTTTTGGTGTTGCCGAAGACGCCACGCAGCGACATTGCGCAAACTGGCAGCCCGTCCACGTCCGCCACGATCAGGCGCGGATTGTCCACGACGCCTGCTGTCACTTGCCAGGGTGGCATCGAGAATTTCTGTGTGCTCATGTCCGCCCCCTGGCTGCAAGCATGGCGTCGGCCTGCCGATAGGCCCAATAGGCTCGCTCCGAAGACGTGAAGCCATCGCTCTGTCGGGTGGTGGCTGCGGCTTGCATCGCTTTGGCTGCGAAGTAATCGCGCAGGGACATGCCGAAGCACGTCATTTCCGGCTGGCCATGGCCGTTCAGTTCCCAGGCCGGGAACGCCGGGCCGCCGTCGTTTCGTTGGGTCATGTCATGCTCCCGGCTACAGGACCGCATGCGCAGGCACAGACGGCGCACTGGTCACTTCGTTCCCGGACCTGCCGCACGAGGCGCATTTCATCGCGGGAATGACCTTTTCGTGGAAATAGGCGTCGTCGTACCCTCTGCCCGTTTGCTCGTGGCCGCAGTGCTGGCATTCGTAGATGGCAGTGAAGTCGCGGCGGATCTGGCTGGTGATGTTCTTGATTTTCATATCAATCTCCTAAATAACGCGGGCCTCAGCCCTTATTCAATGCCCGACGGATCTCAGCGATCCGCGAGTACGAAACGCCGGTGCGAAATTCGATCTCCCGGTTCTCATGGCCCTCTGCGATCAAGTGCTGGATTTCCAGCCGCTCGGCAGTGTTCAGACGGGCGCCGGGGATTCGCTGCTGGACGCAGATGGCTTGCTGCAACTGTGTGACCATTGCGGATATTCCGCTCATAACGGCTCCGCCATCGCAAACAGAAACAGAATGAAAAACGCTGCGGTGAGCGCGCAAAACGCAGCAGCGTAGACGGCCCATTCAAGAGCGCATCTGAGTTTGGATTTGAGGGACATGACGCCTCCGGGCGCGACCGATCCGCGATCAGTTGATCGGGATGTGCCCCGTTGTTTGGGTTGGATGGGGTAACCCCATGTTGATCACAGGGTTATTCACTGTTGGTGGGGATAACCTTATGGTTGATCCGGGGTGGGGGGGGTATTATTTTGTAGCGCCGTGGTGGCGCGTGGAGAGAGATTGTGGCTACGACAAAAAAAATAGCGACTGCGGCGAAAACGGCAGTGAAAAAAACCTCGGCAAAAAAGGCCACTGCGAAGCTTGTTGCCCGAGCGTACAAGGCGGCTCCGGCAAAAAAACCTGCAGCGAAGAAAGCTCTTTATGGGGCGCCTGAACCTGGATACAAAAAAACGCCGGGCGGTGTCCTTGCGCCAGTTAGCCACAAGAAAACTTCGGCAAGAAACCCGTCAGAGAGCGTCGTGCCTGTGGGGAAAATAGAAAAGGGACTGAAGGACGCCTTTGTTAATGTGAATAAGGTGCTATCAGATTCCATTAACAGCGTGGCGGAAGGGATCCAGGAATCTGTAGAGATTGAGAGAATCGAACTGTCGTTGAGTTTTAACGCTGAGGGCAAGTTCATAGGGATCGGTGTGGGTGGTGCGGCAACGATAAAAGTGTGTTTGAGGCCGGCGACTTAAAACGGCCATGCTCACCGAATCCTCAGTCCCACCCCCTGAACCAATTTCGCCCCCGGCGATCCAGGCCCGATCAGGCCATTCTCTCGCCGGTATTTTGTTACTGTCGAATAGGCGACCCCGACGGCCCTTGCGATCTGGTTGCAAGATAGGGCCGGGTCTTCGGCAAGCCGCTTGATCTGAGCCCACTTCTCGTCGGGCATCCTGGGTCTGCCGACTGGGCGCTTTGGCTTTGGTTCGGGCTTCACGCGCGGCGGCTTGGGCGGCCTGAATTTCGTTCTGCGGATCCGCCGGGCGATCTGCGGGTTGAGCGTCAGCATCACGAGTTGGGCTATGGCTTGAGACATGGGCGGGCTCCGTGGGGCCGCTGCATGACGTGCTACGCGGCCTTCAGTTCTTTGTGATATTCATCAAACTCGCGGATGGCTTCGGTCAGGTACTCGCGGGCGGCTTCGACGCGCTCGATCATCAGTCGCTCTTTCGCGAAGTCACGCTCGACAAGCCAGCCGGTGATGCGCATGTGCTCGGGGATGTGCGACACGATGTGCATCTGCAGGGGCTCAAATCCAATGAGGCGCTGCGGTGTATCGACCAGGGTGTGCACCACCTCCCATTCGCCGGCATCCCACAACTGCATGTAGGCCCGCATCTGCCACTCATAGACCTTGTCGCCGCAATCGATCAGCCAGCCGGGAAATGTCTTGGTAGACCATGCGTTTTTCAGGTCATAGCCCTTGCCGGCGGATACATCAAACAGGTCGCATTCGCCCGTAAGCCATTTATTGGTCTTGCGCTCAGTGTTCTTGACCAGACTCAGGCCGCGCACTCACCGGGCACGCCGCCGCTTCGATGATGGTCCCGGCTTGACCCAACCGGGCGGGGCCTGGACCCGGCTACTGCTCAGATTCCGGTCGTGCAGGCGTTGATTTATCGATCAGCATCAATATCCGCGCCGAGGCGTGGAAACAGACATCGTTGCCTTCATGGCTTTTGCTCCATTGAGATATCAATGGCTTCGTCAATCGTTTGCGGATTCCCGTGATCTGACAGCCACCATGCGTTGAATAGGTCATAAGGGCAGAGTCCGACCTCGTCGCGCAAATGCCGATACCGCTCCGCATCCTTCCTCAGCGCCTGTATCTCAGGTGATTGCAGGACGGCTTGTTCGATGGCGCGGGCGAAATCCAAGACGACAGGCGGGGTGCTTCTGTATCCTGTGATCCTCTGGTATTTGTCGTGGATATCCGCATCCGTCAGGACGGTTTCAGTGGTCATGGTCATCCTCTATTGCGTACTGAACGAAGCCAGTCTAAAAAATTAGGCGGCGAACGGAAGGAGAATTGAAGTGGAGGTAGGGAAGTTCTATAACGTTGTTTTTTCGACGGGGCGCTATGAAATCGAATATGAGAACAACGTCGAGTGCATCAAAAAAACACCGAAGTCTTATCGGGTTAAGCGGGTCGACGGAACGACACGATTGATAGTGCAAGATTTAATTTTGGAATTGAAAGAGGTTTCGGGGCTTACGGGCAAGTGAACTCACCCCCAAGCTCGCCACGCCATCACCGGCTTCTTGGTTTTCTTGTTCAGCACGACAGCGCCGGTCTTATCGACCTTCGTGTCGCGCACCATCACTTTCAATCGCGCTGCCCGAGTTGTGCGGTTTGCCAGATCAATCCAGTCCTGGCAAAACTGCGGGGCAGAGAAGGGCGACGAGATTTGCCGGGCGCGGCCCTTCGTAAATATCCGCTCGGCTTCACTGGCCCGCCACGCCTCGATTTCAGCCTCCGTGGCGTCCTTCATGCTTCCGGGGGGGCTTTCTTGGCTGCCAGGGCCTTTGCCAGCGGCTCGGTCATGCCGAATACACAGAATGCGGACATGGGGACTCCTTGTTATGGCGATCTAACAATGCCGGTCTGTTCCCGGCTGCCACCATCCGTGCTATGTTGAAATTTCCGTTTACAACTCAGCAAGGATGGAAAAATGGCAGAACCAGTTCAGCCGAAATGCCCGTCATGCAACATTCGCGGCATTGATGTCAACGCCGGTTGAAAACTGACCCACATTCGTCGGAATCGTCGGAGTAAAACTGACCCACCCCGGCG
>NZ_BAAAFN010000019.1:0-23496 GCF_039523555.1 Castellaniella daejeonensis | reverse complement strand
CTTGTTGTTCTTGCTCATGGCTCCATTCTCTCAAGAATCGAAGCCTCCTGAAAACCCGGTGTGATTCAGCCTGATGATCAAGGGACGACTTGAGCAAACTTGCTTGTAACTTGGGTCAGAACAGAAAAAAGTATACATGCACCCATCCTGCCTGTTGGGCGGCTTCGATGGCTTCGAAGACAGGAATGGAAAGAAAGTATGGCAAGGCGTCACGCACGGTGTTCCAAACACCGTGCAGATCCACCGTGACGTGCTGGGGCGATTGCCACAGCGACCACCTGGGCAAAAAACGGGGCGTCCGCCGGCAATATTCGTCATAGCTGGCGCCGAAAGCCTGGCGCAGCAGGACTTCTTCTTCGCCGACGATCCAGTGAAAGATCAAGCTGGCCAATGCGGCCAGCGCCAGCCCGATCACCAGACTGCCGGTCTGCAGCCCCATGCCGCACACCGCCAGGATGGAAAATACATACAAAGGGTTGCGACTGACGGAATACGGCCCTTCCGCCACCAGATCGGCCCCTTTGCGCCCCCCCAGGTACAGCATGCAGGCGCAACGCCCCAGCACCGCCAGGATCAGCAAGGCCAGCCCGGCCCATTCCAGCCCCTGGTTCACCCACCCGGCCTCCGGCCAGGCAGATCCGATCCAGGGCAAAGTGCAGACGGCCAAGACCGCCAGCACGCCCAGCGCGCGACGGCGTCGCACCTGCGCGTGCGCCAGATGTTCCCAAGTGGCATCCAAGGTTGCCGTGCAACCGTCTTTGTCGCCCCCGTCACCGGCAGGACTGTGCGTCATGATGAGCATCCTATTCTATTCAGACAGGCCCATAGCGGCCTGCTCACGCACGATACTCCAGATGACTTAGTCCAGGCTTAGGAAATGTCGCCCTTGCGGGCGATTTCAACGCAGCTTGGCCTGTTGTGCTTCCAGACGACGGATCGTGTCCTTCAGTTCCTTCAACTGCTTTTGTGCCTCGGCCTGCTGCTTGCTCAGACGGGCGGCCTCTTGATGTGCAATGGCCTGCTGTGCCGTGATCTGGCGGGCCTGTTCCCGCTGCGCATCCACATCCGCCTGCAGCGCGCTGAGTTCTGCCGAGCGTTCATTCAACTGCGCTTCTGTGTGCGCGTAGCTGGCCTGCAAACGGATGCGCTGCAGGTCAGCCTCGGCCAGGCTGGCGGATTTGCGGGCATATTGCTCGTAGCGCTGTTCGGCCTGTTTCGAATCCAGTGTCTTGGTGACTTTCCAGAAGTCCTTTTTGTAGAACAGGGCCGCGTAATAATCGAGGGACTGGGTATCGAACAGCAGGCTTGCCCCATAGGATCCGTTGTACACCGTGCGCAGTTCCGTGACGGCCCTCTGCTGGATCAGCTGCTGCAGATGCGCGACAGCGCCCTGGGCAGGCGGCGCAGAGACGGTCGGTTGCGCGGGGGCCTGGGCGGCGGCGGGATCCAGTTTGGCGTCGGCTGCCGGCGGGGCTGCCTGAGTGACGGCGGCCGTCTTGGAGACGGGGGTCGTGCACGCACTCAGGACGGTCAGGGTCACAATGGCCAGGATGGCGCTGCGATGGATACTCATGAAGTGCTGTCCTCTTCTGTTGTAATCAAATCCTGCGAATGTTGCAGTGTATCGGATGCTCAAAGCGGCACCGCACGGTCGGCCTGGGTCTGGATGCCGTGTCGGCGCATCTTTTCCCACAGGGCCTTGCGGCTGATGCCCAAAGCCGCGGCCGTGTCCTGGCGGCGCCAGCCGTTGTCATCCAACGCCTGGATGATGCGTGTGCGCTCCGTCTGCTCATCGGGCGACACGGAGGGCGGCGCCTCCTGGATGGCCACGCGGCTCAGTGACGTGAACTGATCCAGGATGCGTTCCAGCAGGTCCCGGTCCCAGGCGCCGGTCTGCCTGACGCCAATGCCGATGCGTTCGGCCAGATTGGCCATCTCGCGGATATTCCCCGGAAAAGGCATCATGGCCACCTTGGCCTGCAGCCATTCCGGGGGCTCGGCATCCCCGTGCGGAGCAGTCAATGAAAGCAGCGCCCGAAACAGATGCTGCTTTTCCAGCGGGCCGCGAGCCTCCAGGTTCGGGACTTCCAGTTCGATGACGGCCAGGCGATAGTACAGATCGCTGCGGAAACGGCCCGCTTCGGTCAATGCGGCCAGATGAAAATGACTGGCCGACACCAGCCGGAAGTCCACCGGCACCTGTACGGTGGACCCAAGCCGGGTAATGCTGCGCTGTTCCAGCACGCGCAGCAGCTTGACCTGCTGGTGCAGCGGCAGATCGCCGATTTCATCCAGAAACAGAGTGCCGCCATGCGCCTGTTCGAAATAGCCCTTGTGCGCGCCCACCGCCCCGGTAAATGCGCCCTTGGCGTGACCGAAGAAATGCGCCTCGAACAAGCCATCGGGCACCGCGCCGCAATTGACGGCCACAAACGGCCCGCCGGCACGTGTCGACAATTCGTGCAGGCGCTGCGCAATACGTTCCTTGCCGGTGCCGGTTTCGCCATGAATGACCACGCTGGCATCACATCCTGCATACAGTTCAACGTCCCGCATCAGGGTACGCATGGCCGTGCATTCGGCAATCAACGGCGTGTTCTGGCGTGTAGCCTGAGCTGCGTCTGCCTGATCCGCCGATTGTGCCGCCCGCAGCACCATGGCCCGCAGTTCTGCACCCGTGAACGAGGGCGGCAAGGTGTGCGAATAGGCAGGCGGATAGAAACGGGTGTCCTGCCCGCGCTGTTCCGCCGCCACCCAGATCACAGGGACGGCTTCGGTGCGCAACCAGCCCTGGCCGGTGAAATGCGCGTCGCCGATGATGCTGACCGAAATCACGGCCACCGCCCGCCGGCCAGGTTCCCGCGGCGGCGGCATGGGGGTGGTCGAATCGACGCGGATCGCCATGATGTCCGTACTGGCCAGACACTGCTGGATCCTGGGCGCAATATCAGAACTGCCTTCCCAGATGAACACGTCGATGTTGTCGGGGCTGACTGTCATGCGGAAACCGGTTTGCGGGATTGATCGATCATGGCGGGTTCTGGTGGGTTCCTATTGGACGAGGTAAGGGGTAGCGGGGGTGATGTCATAAAGCCGAATGTCGGTTTCGTTCAAGCTGCCGCCTAGCAGCGGCATCAGGACTTCTTGCAACAGAGGGGTCAGCAGCGTGTTGACTCCTGTGACCAGAGGGCCTAGCACTCCATCCAGAGGAATTCCCAGGCCCAGTAGATGTACGCTAGTGTCAATCTCACTTGGCTGAATCTGAGTTCTCCACGGTCCGCTATTACCATTGAACGTAAGGCTGTGCCCCTCAAGGATGGCCTTCGGGGGCGACCAATCTGCACCAGAAGCCAAATTGATATTGGCGCGCACCTGCAACGTCACAGTGCCAAACAGTATTTTGATAAAGTCCACATACTCTGGCTGTGAGCTTCCTGATCCAGCCGGTCGGCAGAGAGCCCCAGCCGGCAGTTTTCCAATACACAAGTTAGCAGTCGAAGCCTTTGTATTGAAATACCCTTGCTGGTTTTCAGAATCAATCGCGGTCAGTTTGGCGTCCGAATTGGCTGCGCTGATCGTGATCGGCAAGCTGCCAGACAGCACCAGCAGGTCCGGAAGCTTGAGGTTCAGTTTGAGCTGGACCTGCGAATTGCTAACGACGCAAGGATGCCCATCGTCATACACGGGAATCGCCAAGCCGATGGTCGGGGGATTCACGACCTGGGCCTTGAGCGACACCACCCCAGGCACGACAGAGGCATCCAGATTCAGCAGGTTCTGGCCATTGGCCACGATGGCGCTGGTTCCGATCAGATCCATCACATTCAATTGTGCATTCAGCGCAGACGACAGGTTGGCCGATGTGGTGTAGAGCATCACGCCACCTTCGCCCAGAAGTTTGACAGGCAGAGTCAGTTTGTCTTCGCCGATCGTGCTGAATACGGAACGGACAACACCCACATCCACCGCTGCAGTCTGTGTTCTATCCAGTGCCGTCAGATAGGCATTCAGTACAGTTCCCAAGGACAATTGCTGCAGCTTGGTCAGTTGATCCGGTGTCCCGACGCCTGCCAGGATCGACGTCGGCAACCCCAATTCCTGCAGCAACCCGGCCGGCGTGATCTTCGCATTGGCCAACCCTTCGGAATCCAGCAACCGGACGTCCTGCGGATCCAACCCCAGACTCTTCAGCAAAACAGGCACCAGGCCAGTATCTTCTTTCAGCGACAGCAACCTGGCCCCGACAGAAAACGTCGCGGTCTCCGGCCCCACTACGGCGGTGGCGACGGCAGAAGCGCCCGCGTCAGGTTCCGATGATGCATTGCCGCCCCCGAACAGACGCGGCAGAAACGACACCAGATCCGCGCGCATCTTCACGCGCACAGCGTTGAGCGGCTGCGTCCCGGTATAGGCCGATCGGGGCGTGAACACGGGGGCGCCTTGCGGGGCCGCCGGGGGGTACGGTGCGGGCTTGAACCCGCACCGTATCGCCTGGATCTCCTCATTCCAGGGTTGATCTGCGGACACCCGCCCCCAGCGCCCGCATTCGATGGTCGGCTGGGCATCAGCGGCCGACACACCGTTGAGCCCGGCAATCGCCCGCGCCACCACATCGACAGCCTGGCCGGGATCGCACTGACCGCTCATCGCCTGCACCGCGCTCAGCGCCGCCAGGTCGGCAGCCTTCTGCAAGCGTTGCTGCGCGAAATAGTTGTATCCCACCTGGATCGACGCCAGCAACGCCCCCAGAATGAGCAACACCGCCGCCACGATCAGAACCACGGAACCTTGCTCGCCCCGGGCGCCATCATGTCGAGCCTGCTGCTGAGGATGAAATCTGTGTCGCATGGCTGCCTCGCACGGCCTCATTTGGCCTGGACGGTCTCCTCGAACCGGTCGGGGATCGGATGATCGAAGCTGTCCAGATAGCGTTTCCAGCTACGGCCCGCTGCCGCACCCAAAGTGGGCAGGACGGGGCCAGCCTGTGTGCCGGCCACCTGGGCATCCATCAGCGCCTGGGTGGCGGCCCCGATATGCGTCCGCGCCGGCCAGGACTGCGCCGGCAGGGGTTCGGGCTGGGTCGAAGCGGCGGCAGATGTCTGTAGCCCCGCGCCCGACTGCGCAGTCGACGAAGCGCCTTGCGGCCCGACGGCGTGGCTTTCCACCGTCGTCAGACCCGCCGCCGGCACGGGTACCAGCGGCGTCTGCGTCTGGGCGGACACAGGGGCCGCCGCAGCCGCCAGCAAGGCGGCACCCAAGGCCGGCAACAGCGTGGATCTTCTGATCATGGTCGACTCCTTTGTTCCATTGCTTACCGCACCAGGCGGGGATGTTCTGAACTGGCCACTGGCAGCGCTGCACCGCCAACCGGCATGCTGCCGTCGATCGACGCTGCGGTAACCGCAGGGCCGGCCACAGCGGCTGACACGGCGCCGGTTGCTGGGGTGCCAGAAGCCTGACGCCCCTGCAGTTCTGCTGCCATGGCCAGCACACGTCCCCGCGCCGCGCTGCCCAGGCCAGCCTTGTTCATCAACGCATCCGCATCCGCCGGTCGATGGCGCAACAACAACAGAATCGCCATATTGCCCAGGATGCGCTGATCGCCAGGCGCCAGTTCCGCGGCCTGGCCCAGAGACAGCCCGGCGCCACGCAAGTCCCCGGCGCGCAGCTGCGCATAGCCCAAATCACCCAGAAAGATCGGGTTGGCCGGCTGCAAGGCCACAGCGCCAGACAATTCCTGCACGGCCTGCGCGTCCTGGCCCGACCGTGCCGCCAACAGACCCAGGCCGTGATGCGCCTGGGCGGCCAGGTCCGTGCGTAGCAGCGATTGGTACAGGGATCGGCTTTCCGCCAGTTGCCCGGTTTCCATCAAGGCCTCGGCATACAGAGCATCCAGTTCCGGCGTATGGCCGTGCTGGGCAATGTATTGGCGCGCATAGGCCAGGACTGCGTAATAGCGCCGGTCTGCGCGGGCTTCCCGCACGACATTGAGCATCATGTCCGACTGCGACGGCGTGTTCTTTGCCGTGGCGCGGGCTTCAGCCATGCGCCGCAGGGATTCCTGTTCCTGTTGGTGCTGGATGAGTTCCATGGCGGTATTGGGCTGGAAGGCCGAACAGGCCGACAGCATCAGGGCTGCGCCAACCAGCAGACTGGCGCGCCACATACCCCGATAAGAACTGGTTGCTTGCAATGTCATGAGAAGTCCTAACCAGAAAGACGCGACAGGCCGCGCAAAATCGCCACAAAACCGGACCCGCCTGTCACGATGAGCAAGGCCGGCAGCAGCGTCAGCACCATGACGCCGGTCATCTTGACAGTCAGTTTTCCGATCTGCGCCTTCAGATCCAGCTTGCGTTGATCCCGCAGGCGTTCACTGAATCGGGCCAGGGGTTCCTGCACCGCGCCGCCCTGCTCCTCGACCTGGCAAAGCAGCCGGCAGATCGCCGCCAGGTCCTCGTTGTCGAAATGTTCGCTCAGCCGCATCAGCGACTGTTCCCGGGTCCGGCCCCGCGCATACATGTCGAAGGACCATTCCAGTTCCTGCGACAGTACGGGCATGACCTCGTGGAATTCATCCACGATGATGTGCAGGCTCTGATCCACGGACAGTCCGACCCCCTGCAGCAGCCGCAACAGATCGATCAGCAACGGCAATTCCTTGCCCGCATCCGCCAGCCGGCGACGCACCCTGCGCTGGACCAGCCATTTCGGCGCCATCCACCCCAGCCCGAACCCCAGCAAACCCAGGAAGACCGGATTGGATGCCAGACCGTCCATGCCATGCATCGGGCGGCCCAACACGGCTACCAACAAAAACACCAGCGTCAGGATCAGGCGCGCCACCAGGAACAGGGCCTTTGCGCGGTTCGGGCTGCGATACCCGGCCCGTTCCACCAGGATGCGGTCTTCCTCGGCCATCAGCAGCATGCCGAAGCGCCCGGCCGCCCAACGACCGCCAAAGCGGACCACCGCATCCAGCGGCAGGCTCACGGTTCGGGGGCTACGCCCGTCGGGATCGGCCAGTGAACTGCCGGCCCGGCGACGGGACAAGGCCTCGTCCACTGCCAGCCCGCTACGCGCTTGCCTCCAGGCCATCACCAGCCAGGCGCCGCCCACCAGCAGCAGCACCAGGGCCAGCAGGCCCACTGCCAAAGCGCGCAACAGCGAAGGTGACAGCGTGTCCATCGTCATGTCGTTACTCCAGCCTCGACAGGCGATATAGCCAGAACGAGCCCAACACCTGCAGCACGAACGCCCCCAGCAGCAGTTTGCGTCCGACGGGATCAGCCCACATGCCGACGATCAGGACATCATTGGTAATGATGATCAGGGCACCCAGCCCCAGGGGCAACAAGGCCAGTATCCAGGCGGACAAGCGTGTTTCAGCCGACAGGGCGACCAGTTCGTTGCGAGCCTGCGTCAGATCGCGCATGAATGCGGACATCCGTTCCAGCACATGGTCGGTCCGCCCGCCGACGCGGATCGCGACGCCCACGATGGCGGCCACCAGATACAGTTCGTAGATGCCGTATTGCCTGGCCGTCTGCCGCAGGGCCACATCCAGTTCCACCCCCACGCTGCCCGCGCGGCGGGCCTGCCCCAGGATTCCGCGCAGGGGCTCTTCCGTCCGGTCGGAGGCGTTCTGGAATGCTGCACCCAGACTGTTGCCGACCGTCATCATGCGCACCACGCTTTCCAGAAAATCCGGCAACTGCTGGATGATCCTGCGATGGCGCCTGGATACTCTCAGCCAGATGAACAACAGATTCAAGGGAATCAGCAACACCAGTGCGGCGGCGGCCGCCGTGGCATTCATCAGCACCAGCAACGCGATCGGCAGCGCCAGCACCCGCAGCGCCAGAGTGATGTAGAAATGCCGGGTCGGCCGGATACCGGCCCGCAGCAGGAAGTTGTTCCAGCCTGTGGGGTTGCCGTGCCAGGCCTCCAGCCCCCCCGCCCGTTCAGTCACTGCCGGACCAGGGGCGCCGTACTTCTGCAGCTGCCGGGCCATGTACTGTGCGCTGGCCTGGCGGCGCGCCCCGTGGGCGGCGCGCTGCCACAGCACGATGCCCAGTGCCAGAAGCAGCAGCGCAGCCGCCGCCAAAGCCGGGATCAGGGCGTTCATGACCTGCGCCCCCAGAACCCGCTGCGGCCATCCGGCGATGGGGTCGGCGCCGACGAAGCCCGGTTTTCCTGCATGACGGCGCGCCATCCGGCCAGCTTGGGCGACTGTGGCACGATGCCCAGGCTCTTCCAGCGGTCCTGCTCCTGGCCGTCGGCATCCGTATGCGTTTCGTGCCGGTAGAGTTCCTGGGTCGTGATCACGTTGTCCCCCATCCCGGTGATTTCGGTGACGGACAGCACTCGGCGGCGGCCATTGGGCAGGCGGCCAATCTGGATGACGAAATCCAGCGCACCGGCGATCTGGCGGCGCAGGCTTTCCTCGCTGCCCTGGTACCCTGCAAAGCCCGCCAGCATCTCCAGGCGGTACAAGCATTCGCGGGGCGAATTGGCATGCAGCGTGGTCATCGATCCCTCGTGTCCCGTGTTCATGGCCTGCAGCATGTCCATGACTTCTGATCCTCGGACCTCCCCCACGATGATGCGGTCCGGCCGCATGCGCAGGCTATTGCGAATCAAATCCCGGATGCTGACCATGCCGTTTCCGTCATATCCACCCTGACGGGCTTCCAGACGCACGACGTGCGGGTGATTCAGCGACAGTTCGGCCGTGTCTTCAACCGTCACGATGCGCTCGTCTTCCCGGATGAAGAACGCCAGCGCGTTCAGCAACGAAGTCTTGCCGGAACTGGTGCCGCCCGACACCAGGATATTGCAGCGGTTGTGCACGGCAAGCTTCAGCAGGTCGTGGATCTCCTGGTTATAGGTGGCCAGACCCAGCAGGTCTTCGGGACGCAACGGTTCCTTGCGGAACTTCCGGATCGAGACCTTGGGGCCATCCAGCGACAGGGGTTCGATGACGACATTCAGCCGCCCGCCATCCGGCAGGCGCGCGTCCACCATGGGATTGGACTCGTCCAGGCGGCGACCCAGCGGCGCCAGAATGCGACGCACGATGCGCAGTACATGCTGATTGTCGGAAAACTGGGTCGACTCCCGGGCCAGCACACCCTGGCGAGACACGAACACGTGCTGGTAGTCATTGATCAGGATGTCCTCGACCGAAGGGTCTTCCAGCAGGTCTTCCAGTGGCCCCAGGCCAGCCAGTTCCTGGGTCAGTGCCGTGGACAACTGACCGACCTCATGCTCGTTCAGGGCAAAACGCTGGGTGCGCACGAAGCTGGCCACCTCGATGGAGACGAATTCGCTGATCGCCTCCCGCGTCCAGCGACCGAATTCCGCGCCCAATTCCTCGATCCGGCTGAGCAGATGCTCATACGTCTGGCGCTTAATCTCCCGAAATCGATCCGACTGAGGGAAATCGTCACTGCGGAACTCGATGGTAGGCGTCATGGTGAATCGTTCCTTTGATCTGCTAACGCAGGCACTTTGCCTTCAGGCCGTCCCACCAGGCATGCAGGCCGGCGGGGCTCGTGGCGGCGGACGGCTGCAACAGCCGATCCGACAGCCGCCGTACGGCCTGCACATAAGGATTCCGGGGCGCCGATTGGGTCAGGCGGACGCCACGGTTCAGGTGATTCCAGAGAGCAAGGGTGCAATCGGGCAAGATGTCCAACAATTCGATGTCAAATTTTTCCGCGATCTGGCTGGCAGACAAGCCGTAGCGGCTGTCATAGCGATTGACGACCAGTTGCAGACGCTGTGTGTCCACACCCTGTGCCCGCAATACGGACAGACATTCCGCCAGGGACAGCATGCCGCCCAGGCTCTGGTCGGTCACCATCCAGATCTCGTCGGCTGCCCCGCACAGGCTGACGATGAATGGCAGATTGTCCAGACCGCCAGCGTCCACGACCAGGTACCGGAAGAAATCATGCAGGCGATCGAACAGCGCCAGACCGTCTTTATGGGTCACATCCCGCATGGCATCCAGATCCTGCGGGAAGCTCAGGATGCCCAGCCCCTGGGCGCCGTGCGGCAAGGCAGAATCCAGCAGCGTATCGTCCAGGCGATGCAGATTGTTCACAGCGTCCAGAAAATGGAATCCTTCGGGCACCCCAAAATACAGCAGGCCATCCCGGGTCGGCAGCCCGAGATCCAGCAGGCATACAGACGCTGCCCGTGCGGGCGATGCGCGCAGAGGCGCCTGAACCGAGCCGCGTCGCGGATCCGCTTGCGCCTTGACCAGATGCGCCTGGCACAGCTCCGCCAGATGCGTTGCCAGCGTGGTCACCCCCATTCCCTGGCGCGCGCCCAGCAGCAGCACGCTGCGGCTGCGCACCGGCCCGCCCGGCGCCCGGACCATGGGCGCGTCCATGAGCCGATTCAGAGTCTTTCTGGCATCGGGCTCGTCGCTCAGGTCCAGGCAATCGGACACCCCGGCGCGCAAGGCCTCGACTGTCAGCATCCCGATGGAATACCGGATCAGCGCCACACGCTGGGCCTGGGGAAAGCGGCCCGTCGCATACTGACACAGGCGGCGAGCCCGCATCAGGTGGCGCTGGCCTTCTTCCGTCTCCGGGTTCAGGTCAAAGTCGATGAATATCAGGCGCGGCGCACCGGGCCCCGGCAGATCGCCGGTCGAAGCGTCCTGCTGCAGACCCGTGCATGTCAGCACGCCGTAGTCTGCCAACAAGGCGGCCAGCCGCCCACAGGCTTCCTGATCCTGCAGAAATGCCAGAAACTGCGCGGCCGGTGTCACGGAACCATCCATGGTCATGCACTCATCTCGAAAAACCGGGCATCTGTTCGCCGCCCATGCTGCCCGTCAGGTAGTACCCCCAGGCATTGGCCGGGCTATCTTCGCGGTCGATCTCCTGGCCAGGCAGCTTCAGCCGGGCGCCTTTGGCGATGGGCCGGATCAGGTGAGGCGTCACCACGATGACCAGTTCGCGCTCTTCCTGGGAATAATGCAGACTGCGAAAGAACGCGCCGATGATAGGCAGATCCCCCAGAAACGGGACTTTGTCGACATTGGCGGATGTCTGGCGGGACACCAGACCGCTCAGGATGAAACTTTCTCCATCCCCCAGCTCCACCATGGTGTCGGTACGGCGCGTCCGGATGGAAGGCAACAAGGTCACGTTGTCCCCGCTGCCGATGGCAATGGTATGGGTGTAGTCCAGCTCGCTGGCCTCTGGTGCGACCTTGAGCGCAATCCGGTCCGCCCCCAACACGGTCGGGCTGACCGTCAGGCCGATGCCAAACGGCTTGTATTCGACGTTCTGGGTCCCCAGTCCGCCGGATGCAGGCACCGGGATCTCGCCGCCTGCCAGAAACTTCGCACTCTGGCCCGACATCGCCACCAGGCTGGGGCGCGCCAGGATGCGCGCCATGCCATTGGATTCCAGCAGGCGCAGGGTGGCCTGGAACCGTTGCGGGGAATAGGTCAGCGCGAACCCGGTGTCGGTCGACAAGGCGGCCGGCAACAGCGTCGTGGCCCCACGCCACAGGACATCATCCCCGGAACGCGACCTGGCATTCCAGTTGATCCCGGCATCCTTCATGACAGAGCGGGACAGTTCCACCACCTGAACATCCACCTGCACCATGGATGTCGTATTCACGGTGGACAGGTCCGCCGCCTTGTCGCCCGCCGCCACCTGGGCAGCCCGGTGTGTCAGCAGCGATTCGGACCGCCCCGCAATGACCGCCGTATCACCCGCCTGCGCCACCTGTGCGTCGGGCGCTGCGCCCGCACGCGCCAGCGCGGCCTGCGCAGCGCCGACGACATGGATCTGCCAGGACTGCAGGGCGCCGCTCTGGCCCCAGATCCTGAGTTCCGTGTCGCCGGCGTGCATGCCGGTCAACAGCACCCCGCCGGCGCCCCCGCCCTCTGCCGGCAGGACCTGGATGTCGGCAACCGCAGGGTCGGCGACCGCCACGCGCTGGGGCACGCCGGCCACGGGCACGAACCGCTGGGCCCGTTCCGCCAGATTGATGGTCTGGCTGGCGGCGTTGGCGGGCAAGCATCCGCCAGCGGCCAGCGCGAGTCCCAGCATGACGGAAATTCGCAGAATGATCAGGGACATGTGGTGTTTCCTTGTGCGGACGGGTCGTCGGGCTAGTAGGGCTGTGTGCTGGACAGATTGCCGCGGATCACCTGCACGGTGGCGCCAGATCTGCGGGTGCCGGACGGGCCACGATCCAGCGGCGACGCGGGTGCTGCAACAGGGGCTGCGCCCGCCAGATCGCCCAGGCTTTCTCCGGCGAATGCCAGATTGGCGGGATCCTGCAAGCGCAAGCGATCTTCTTCGCCCAGATCGGAACGGGCCGACAAGACCGGCACACGATCCGGAAACAGATCCTGGTCTGGCACGCTGGCGTCCTGCACGGACCGCAACACGAGCTGCAGCACGCCTTTCGACGATGCCAGCAGCAGCGTATTGACCTGTTCCTGGGGCACCGCCACGATGGCGCTGGTTGGCGCCTTGGCCTGCTTGTCTTCGTCGCCGGACACGACAGGCCGGTCCAGGGACCTGGCCCCGTAGGCCAGCAGCCGCACCCGGGCCATCAGCAAGCGGGACTGCGTGATGCCGACCTCGCCGCCCTTGCTCAGCGTAAAGAAGATATCCACCAGATCGCCGGGTCGGATGGAGCGCCAGTCCGCCGCAGCGGCCACGGGGATGTCCACCGCCCGCTGTTCCGCATCCAGATAACTGGACAAGCCCTTGGCCAGCAGAAAGGAATTCAGCGGCTGGCCTTCATGAAGATCGAATCGCAATACCTTGTCCAGCAGTGGGCCGGCGCTTGCATAGGCATCCGCCGGGGCTTGCGGCCATTGGGCGACCTTCAGGGACGAAGCCGACAGCACGTCGCCGGCCTTCAGGTCGCGGGAAGCCACCACCACCGGCACGGTCTCGATCGGCCGTTCCGGCGCCGGTTCCTGTTTCACCTGTGCAACCTGTGGCGCCGGGGTGGGCGCCGGATTGCGCGCCAGGTAGTACGCCAATGCCGCCAGCCCTGCCGCCGCCAACACCAGCGCTACCGCCAGGAATCTCAACAAAGGGTTCATGGCATGCCTCCCGGTGTGGGTGAGATGATGACGACTGATTTCGCAGTCAATTCGGTGGGGATCCAGCCTCGCCCCGCGTTTGCAGACAGTAGACGGGCGAACTGGCGCATCATGTTCAGCAGGGGCCAACCGTCCACCAACACCGTCAGCTGCACGACCAGGCACCGGGAATTCGGCTTGACCGACCGGATATCTGCCGGACACGCCCCTGCTTCAGCGTGCGCAAAGCCGGACATGGAGCAGGCACTGGATGTAGCCGCGGGCCAGAACGCCTGCAATACCGCCGTGCGGTTCGCGACGTCACAGGCATACTCTTTGACCGGATCTTCCAAGGCGGCGGGCGCCGCGTCGTCTTCAGCCTGGGCGGCATAGCTGAGCGCCAAGCCGTGGCGTGCGGCGTCGGCGGCGACGTGGGTCAAGGTCTGCTGCGCCCAGAACAGCGCCCCGTAGCTGACCACGGCAAAGATCAGCATGAACAGAACGATCAGCGTCAAGCTGAGTTCGATGGCGGCGATGCCCGACTGGTTCTGCACACGGCGGGGCTGCGTCATATCACGACCCCCCCTGGTCGCCGGGATAGGAAATCGCCATATCCACGACGGAACGAGCCTGCAACACGGCGGGGACGGGAACCGACAACCAGGAACCCAGCCCCAGCACCGGCAAGAGCGGGCTGTCTTTGTAGTCGTAGCGCACGATGACTTCGGCCTGGCGGGCCTGCGGTACCGTCGGCACACTGGCAGGACACAGCGCAGCGGCAGCACCGCCATCAGAACACAGCCCCGCCCCCCCGCCGGAACCGCCGTCGGCCGGCAGGCACACGGCGACCCGAACCGGTCCATCGCCAGCCATGGACCGGATCCACGAAAGCTGTTTGTCGGCCGCCGCCTGAATTCTGCACACACGGTCTGCATCATCCGGCGCCCAGGCCAGCAACATTCTAGCTCCTGAGTTGGCCGCCTGGTTCAAAGAATGCTGGGCCATGAAGATCAGGCCGTAGGTCAGCACGGCATACAGGATCAGAAAGCACACGACGAAGGCCAATGCGAACTCGACGGCGTAGGCGCCCGATTGATCATCCCCCCATCGCAGTCCGGACCGGTGGCGGTGCATCATGTCAGCCCCTTCCCATCAGCCCGGCCAGCCACGGCTGGCCTTGCAGGGCCTGCCAGACCAGCCCGAACAGCGCCGCCAGCGCCAGATACGCTGCAAACGGCGTCGAACGCGGTACGGCACGGATCCCGCAACGCTGCAGATCCACGGGGATCATGCGATACAGGTAATACGCCAGGGCGTGAAGCCCCGCCATCAGACAGGCCAGCAGGAACGCGGGGGCCAGGCCCGCCAGACCGATACAAAAACCCAGACAGGTCGCGAACTTCACGTCGCCAGCGCCCATGGCGCGAAACCGCCAGAGCGGAAACAGCAGAATCAGGGCGATCACTGCGCCGATCAGAGCGGGGCCCCATTGCGTGACCATGACGCCGCGCATGCGCGGAAAAGCCGTTGCAACAGCGGGCCCCAACCAGACACACGCCAGCAACCATAGGGCCTGCAGTCCAAACGCCCACACCAGCAGGCGATTGGGCACCCGACGCTGACGCAGGTCAGACCGGATGATGCTTCCATTCAGGCCGCAGAACAGCAGCAGCCACCCTGTAACCCCCACTAAAACCACGTATGCCGCCCCATCTGTTTATTGTTCAAATTCGTGCGACGACGAACAGACATCTAATTAACTGTCGCTGAAACTGGTTTCAAAGCGCAAATAATAAGAAAATCAATCGGTTGGTGTGGCTGATATTCAAAAATAAACAGCCACACCATCATGTCAAGCGACCCTCAAAATCTCATGAGGTCGTCCCCCCTCATGAACCAGTAGTAGATTCCGCTGCCGTAGCCGCACCATCTAAGACCTTGGCCTTTATATTGTTGAATAAAGTCTTTAGGCTGTCTCCCAAAGGCCCCAAGGCCACCAACAGCGCCACCGCAATCAGCCCGGCGATCAAGCCGTATTCGATAGCCGTCACGCCATCCTCTTCTTTCAGAAATAACAACAGTTGTTGTTTCATCGTCGTCTCCTGAAACGGTTATATCACAACCAAAAGTAAAAAACGGAATTAATGACTATCTACGTGGATGAAAGGTAACCAAATTTGCTAGATACGAGAAAATTGTGCAATCATCCGACTAAGCTGTCAAATACAGTTTGTTTTATTAGTCGTCCCTGAAATATAGCTAAGACTTTGATTTCATGAGATGATATTGCCTTCTGAAGCCATCATTTCTTTCAGATTATCCTCTTCTGGGACGATTTTCTGGGAGAAACACCTCAGCACCCATGAATCAAATCGACGATTTTTTCCGCAGCCGCCTCGATCAGATGATTGACCTGCGTAAGCCGCTTGCCGTGTTGGCCACGCATATTCCCTGGCAGGAACTGGAGGCCTCTGTGGCCCACCGTTTTGCCCGCCAGGTGCGCACCGGAAAGAAAGTTGCCGATATTGATTTGTTTGGCCCAACAGCGGTGGTCGTGGGCGGTTCGATGTCAAACGCAGGGCGCCCGCGCCTGCCGATGCGGTTGATGATCTCACTGCTATATCTGAAGCACACCTTCAACGAAAGCGATGAAGGCGTGTGTGAGCGCTGGAGCGAGACACCCGTCTGGCAGTACTTTTCCGGCCAGGAATATTTCGAGGATCGTCTGCCGTGTGACCCCAGCGCCATCAGCCGTTTTCGTGGCCTGTTGGGCGAGGAAGGCGTTGAGGAATTGCTTGTGCAAACCATCATGGTGGCCATCGAACTGGGGTTGATCGAGCGCAGTGCCCTCACCACCGTCATCGTCGATAGCACGGTGCAGCAGAAGGCCATCGCGCACCCCACCGATAGCCGCCTGTTGGAAGTGGCCCGCCAGAAGTTGACTGAGGCAGCCAAGAGTCACGGGATCTTGCTCAAACAGACCTATGCCAAGGAAGGTCAGGATCTGGCCCGCATGGCGGGGCGCTACGCGCATGCCAAGCAATACCGGCGCATGCGCAAGACGATCAAACGTCAGCGCACCATTCTGGGCCGCCTGGCACGGGACATCGAGCGTAGCAAGACGGTGCTGGCGCAAAGCATCCAGGATGCCCTGAGCCCGCTGCTATCCAGGGCGCACCGGATCGCCGAGCAGAGCCGTCGCAAGAAGACGACCAAGGGGCGCGACAAGATCTACAGCTGGCATGCACCTGAAGTTGAGTGCATCTCGAAAGGCAAGGCCCGTACCCCATACGAATTTGGCGTCAAGGTCGGTATCGTCACGACCTTGAAGAGCAACCTCATCGTGGGCGCACGCAGCTTTCCCGACAACCCGTACGATGGCCACACACTGGCCGAGGCCCTGGAGCAGTCCAGCACGTTGTTGCAGGACACAGGCATCAAGCCTCAGGTGGTGTATGCCGATCTGGGCTATCGGGGCGTGGATGCCGAGATCCCGGACTATCAGCTCAAACACCGTGGCAAATTTAAACGGCTCACACCCAAAGAGCAGCAACTATTGAAACGGCGCCAGGCGATCGAACCGGTCATCGGGCATCTGAAAAGCGATCACGGCATGAATCGCTGTCATTTGAAGGGCAAGATCGGGGATGCCATCCATGCGGTGCTGTGCGCGGCGGGCTTCAATATGAAATGGTTGCTGCGCATGATTGCCCGCAAGGGCATCCGCTCTTTTTTTGTCCCTTATTTCTTGGCCTGGATCTGCCAACGGATCCGGAAGCCATCCCTGTGGGGTGGGCTACCCCGCCGGAATTCGTGGCCTCGGATCGCCGGAAATCCGGCTTGAAGTGGTAGAGATGAATTCTTCAGGGACGACTTATTATCTACATACGCAAATATTTATTGTAGTTTTCAGACATAGTTGTTTTTGCGAATGTCTTAGAAAAAGAACGACTGTCATTGAGCGGTTTTCATTTATTTCCCAGAAGAAACACACGATATCGGACACATTGCTGATGAATGACAGCCACGACACTCCCCCGACGCATAGATGGTCCCTGTCTTCCCTGGCTGTACACATCACCCTCACCGGCCTGGCGCTGGGCATCGGCCTGCCCCCCGCATGGGCGGATGGCCCCGTCCGGGGCAATCCCCTGGACAGCATCCCGTCTCTGCCCACCCCCGGCCATACCGGCCAGCAGCCCACACCGGCCCTGCAGCCAGGCGGCGATGCTGCGGCCCAGCGCCAGCAGGCCATTCAGGCCCGTCTGGGGCAGACCATCGTTCCTCGACATTTCAATGTGGCCGGCAATACCGTCGTCCCTCTGTCACAGATCGTTCCCCTGCTGGAACCGCTGGTCGGCAGATCCATGACCGTTTCCCAACTCATGGGCGAAGTCGCCAAGATCACCAAGATCTACCAGGACCAAGGCTATCTGCTGTCCTTCGCTCTGTTGCAGAACCAGGACTTCCGCGACGGGCTGGTCCAGGTCACCATCGTCGAAGGCTATGTGGACCGGGTCGATTTCCAGGGCAATGCAGGCCCCGCCCAGGACCGTCTGCAGTCCTTGGCCAAACCATTGCTGGGCGACAAGCCGCTGACACGCGCCAAGCTGGAACGCGTGCTCAACCTGATGCGTCAGGTTCCGGGCGTCCGTGTTCAGCCGCAGATGGACCTGCCCAAGTTCGCGGGCGGCGCCACACCACTGATCCTGCACGTGCAACGCCAGGCCGTGCGCGCCGAAGGTGGGTTGGCAGACATGGGTTCCGGGCTGCAACCCTTGGTGGGAATCACCACCGGCAGCCTCACCCCCCTGGGTGAACAGGTCCGACTGACCGGTGCGGTGCCCATCGGCAGTCATGACGTCAAATATATCTCCGGCGAAATCACCATCCCCATCGGCCATGATGGGCTGGACATGGTCGTCGACGGCTATCACTACGAATCCCATCCCCAGGATGGCGAACTGCAGGATGTCGGCTTGAAGCGGCGAGTCGTCAACGAACGACTGGGGCTTGGCCTGCGCTATCCTTTGCTGCTGGACAACACACGATCCCTGACCGTCGAAGGCGGTGTGTATGCGTCCCGATCCCTGGATGAATACCGGCGCGACAGCGACAATCTGTGGCTGAACCAGCGGACCGATCTTCGGGTTCTGCGTGCCGGGTTGCGCTACCGCGATGCCAGTGAAAAGCAGTCCCGCGACATCAGCCTGAATATCTACCATGGGCTGGACAGCGCCGGCGCCAGCAAACGTTACGCTACGAACGCCACGCCATCCGGTCAGCCCACGGACCTGGCCTTTCCAGAAAAGCTGGACTTCACCCGGTACACCCTGGACGTCAAGCAGACATTCGCATTGCCCGCGGGGTTTGGCATCACCTTGTCGGGATTCGGCCAGTATTCCGCCGACGCCCTGCCCACCACAGAACAGACATCATTTGGCGCCTGGCGCTATGGTCTGGGCTATCCACAGGGCGAACTGGCCGGTGACAAGGGCTACGGCTTGTCGGTCGAATTGAACCGCCGATTCACGACCGGCTGGGCTTGGGTGTCGGACATCCAGCCCTACATCAAAATCGATCAGGCGCGCGCCTGGTACAACCATGCCAACGAACGGCTGGTTTCCAGCACTCCCAGGCTATCGTCCGTCGCACTGGGCACCCGTACCACGGACAACCGGCACTATATCGTCGATGTGAATGTCGCCAAGCCCATCGGGGATCCTGCAACCAATAGCGATCACAAGGGTGTGCGTTTCAATGCCAACTATTCGCTGCTGTACGACGGCTGGTAAGAAACAATGTGCCAGTCGCTGCCTGCCCGTCACGTTACCCACGTTTCGGAAAATACCGGGCATTTGTAACAACCGCAAATTTCAGACTATCTGAATTTTGTGATTTTGCCCTGAGCCCATCTTAGAAACACCATGATAAGTATTTGATTATCATGGTGTTTTTTATTTATCCCTTGGTTTATCCCATCTTTTTCCAAGATGCGCCATAAACTTGGCATGATATTTGCTTGGTATGACACAAGAGATCACAGAACCGTGGCTCTGACCACCATACCAAGGAGATTTCCATGCGCAAACCCATCCAAGCCCATCGTCCCACCTCGACTACGGTGCGCAACCTCATGCAGCTCACGCTGGTGGCCGCTGCTCTGGCACTGACGGGCTGCGCCAGCTCGGACGACAGCGGCGGCAGTCGCCACGCCGGCAACTCGCCCATCACGAACCCAAGCAATCCCACGAACCCCACGAACCCCACAAATCCGACAAATCCGACGAACCCCACGGCCAGCAACGACGGCCCGCTGGAAGGCGCTCTGAAGAACACCGGCGGTGCAGCAGACAACGTCGCAGATCTCAGTCTGGAAAGCACCCTGGGCGGCCTGGGCAAGCAATTGGACGGCCCGCTGAAGCCCGTCGTCACCACACTGGAATCCACCACCCAGAGCCTGGGCGCCCAGACAGGACTGGGACAGCCACTGGACGGCACGCTTAAGCAAGTAGGCGGCGCGGTCGCCGGCATCGGCGACAAAGTGGGTGATTCGGGCCTGCCCGGCGGCCTGGGCAAAGGCGCCGGGGCGCTGGTCACCGGGGTGGGCGATGCACTGTCCTCGGCGGGCGGCCTGTTGAACAAGAACGACAGCAATCCCCATCCCCTGGCACAGACCCTGATCGACGCCACCGGCGGCGTGCGCGGCCTGACCCAGGAACTTACCAACAAGGGTGGCCTGCTGGAGCCGCTGGCCGGCGTGCTGGACGGCGGCCTGGGCGGCCCTCTGGGGCTGGACGGCAAACCCATCCTGCAACCCGCATTGGCCAATGCGGGTCAAGCAGTGGATCAGGTGCTGCCGCTGGGTCTGCAACAACCATTGGGCAGTGCCGGCAAGACGCTGGATGGCGTAGTTGCCCCCGTCGGCGGTGCGGTCACCCAGGTCACCCAGACCGTCGGTGACGGTATCGGCCTGGGTGCTCCGGTCGATCAACTGCTGACCAGCATCGGCGGCAATCTGCAGCAAGTCACGGGTGGCATGGATTCGACCATTCCGCTGGGCCTGAACAGTGTCGTTGCCAGTCTGGGCGCCACGATCAGCAGCGCCGGCGGCGTGGTCCATCAAACGCCGGGCAACACCAACCCGTTGGGCAATACGCTGAATAACGCCACCAAGACAGTGGTCGCGCTGACCAGTGGGCTGGGTGTTACGGGCGGCGGCCAGCAAGGCGGTCTGCTCGGCGGCGTTCTGGGTGGCAACGGCGGCTTGCTGGGTGGTGTCGCAGACGGCGGGACCAGTGGCGGCTTGTTGGGCGGTCTGGTCGGCGGCAATGGTGGTGTGCTGGGCGGCGCCCAGGATAGCAACGGCGGTAACACAGGCGGCCTGCTGGGTGGGGTTACCGGCGGCAACGGCGGTGTGGTGGGCGGCCTGTTGGGCGGCAAGGACAGTGGCGGCAGCGCAGGTCTGCTCGCGCCTGTCACGGGATTGCTGGGCGGTCTGACCGGCCTGGGCGGCAAGTGATCGGCGTCCGTCGACAAGAGGCTGCTCATGGACATGCAAACCAAGTCACTGTCTGAAGCCGCGGCGCCCGCAGGCGATGACTGCGCCAGCATCCCGAAGCTGGCGGGGTCGCCTGCGGATCAACTCGTCAGCATGCTGGGTCTGGGCTTCCCCGTTCTGGCCGAAATGTCGATGACCGCCATGGCCCGTCATTACGGTCTTCGTCGGCTGGATTTCAAGACCCTGGTCTGCATCTCCGTGCTGGAGCCGTTGCCCACCGGGCACCTGGTGAACATCCTGGGCATCAGTCCGGGCAGCGTGACGGCCATTCTGAATCGCCTGGAAGAGCGACGCTTGATCCGCAGGGACCGCAGTCTGCGGGACCGTCGTGAAGTCAGTCTGTGCATGGGAGGGGACGGCGGATTCGATCTGGTGTTTCCGGAACACGCCACGGCGGCCCTGCAAGGCGCGCTGGCGGAACGGGATCCTAAAGAAGTCCGAAGCCTGCTGGATCTGTTGTCCGACTGCCTGCAAGCACTGCGGAACCAGGACAAACCTTGATACGTCAGGCAGACATCAGCAGGACCAGCAAGCCACCCAGTGCCAGGCTGGGGCCCAATGGTTGCATCCGGGACGTTCGACCGCATGCGGCCATCAGCCCCCAGCTTGCCAGGCTGAGTGTAGCGGTCAGCAACAGCAACGACGGTACCTGCGGCCACCCCAGCCAGGCGCCCAGCGCAGCGGCGAGCTTGATGTCGCCGCCGCCCAGGCCCGTTCTGCCGTGCAGCAACCGGTACAGTGCGCCAGCCAGCCAGAATATGAACCAGGCCGCCGCACTGCCCAATACCGCCTGCAAGGGCGAGGCGAAGACGTCCAACACACTGAACAGCAGGCCTGCCATCCACAGCGGAATGGTCAGAAAGTTCGGCAACAGACGGGTATCCAGATCGATCCATGCCAGGACGAACAGGATCAAGCCCAGCATGAGCGCTGCCCACATCTGCACCCCGGGGGCAAAGAAATTGACGCACAGGCCCCCAAGAGCCGATCCAAGCAACACACAGAATCCGCGCCTGGGCTGAAACCCGGTCTCGTGCGGAATCGAGTCCGGATCCGCGCCCAGGACAAACGCCTGACGACGCGCAAGCGGCCAAGTCAGGGCTGCCAGAGCAGCCCCTGCGGCCACTGGCAAAATCCCATTCAGCCACACGGATACGAACACACGGACCTCCGGATGTACCAGGCTTTGATCCATGAAAACCATGGAGAAATCCGGCATGGGGACAGCTTACACTCGAACTTGGACAACATTGCACTGCCCATACCATGACGAGCACCCCGTATTCCCTGACCCTTGACGATCTGCCAGGCCTCAACGACATCCAAACCCACTGCTACACCGCCGCCATGGTCGAATCCGACACAGTCATGGCGGGTCGCCTGGCGATAGCTGCGGACTGGTCCTGGGGCATCCGGGACGACGTCGGTCTGTGCGCCTATCTGCTCTGCTATCCCTGCCGTCAAGGGCATCTGGGCCATCTGAATGCGGAATTCCGCCCAGCCCAGAACGGCAACACCCTGTATCTGCATGACCTAGCTATCCATCCCCGTGCCCGCGGCCGCAAACTGGCTCAGGCACTGGTCCGGCATGCGCAGGAACAGGGGCGTGCCGCAGGCCTGACACATTCTGCCCTGATCTCTGTCCAGAATTCTCAGGCATTCTGGGCTCAGTTGGGCTATCAGGTACAGTCCGCTCTCGATCCTGCCCAAAGCGCCTGTCTGGCGGCTTACCCACCACCGGCACACTACATGACGCGCATGCTGAGTGCTTGAATCCGTGTCTCGAAAACGCGGCATCCCGATCGTCTACAGAGCGATTTTCCTTCTGAAATCAGAGGCTTTGGGGGCTACACGCAGTATAATGAGGGCATGCTTTCAGGCACTCTTCCCCTCGTTCCCGATCTGCTGGCTACGGCGCCCGCCGTCGACCTGCATCGCATCATCCGTGCGGTTGCCAGTTCCACGGCCATCGAAACCGGCCAGGCCATCCACGAACTCGAGCACCAGCTGCAATCCGACAGCCGCTTTCCAGCGCTGGAACTGGCTATCCAGCCTTCGACCTGATCAGCCTTCAATTTCGGGCACGATGCGCTCGACCCAAGTCCTCATCGACTGATAATCCCCCATCAATCCCTGCTGAATGGCCTGGATGTAATGGGATCGGTGTGATTCCCACAGGCTGTAGTCCAGCGGCCCAAGGCCGGCCTGCACCGCCATGACGTCCGCCAGCAAGCGCGCGATCCTGCCGTTGCTGTCAACGCCGGTTGAAAACTGACCCACATTCGTCGGAATCGTCGGAGTAAAACTGACCCACCCCGGCGTCCAAAAAACCTAGCTCCTGATCTTGATATTCCCTGCTTTGCGCTTGTCCTTGAGTCGGTAGCTTTCCCCGGCAATCTGCACGATATGGGCGTGATGCAGCAGGCGGTCGAGCAAGGCGGCGGTCAGCGTTTGGTCCTCAGCAAAGCATGAGGACCACTGACTGAAGGGCAGATTGCTGGTGACGATGATGCTGGTGCGCTCGTAGCGCTGGGCCACCACGTTGAAGAACAGATTCGCCTCCTCGCGTCCAAACGGCAAATATCCGATCTCATCGATCACCAACAGGCGCGGCCCGATGATGGCACGGCTGAAGTACTGCTGCAGCCGATCCTGTTTATGGGCGGTGGCCAACTGCATCATCAGGTCGGCGGCAGTCAGGAAGCGGGTCTTGATGCCCGCCATGACAGCACGGTAGGCCAGCGCCTGAGCCAGGTGGCTCTTGCCCACGCCGCTGGGCCCCAGGAATACGACGTTCTCGGCCCGTTCGATAAAGCTCAGAGCGGCCAGTTCCTGGATCTGGGCACGTGGCGCACCG
>NZ_BAAAFN010000018.1:0-1344 GCF_039523555.1 Castellaniella daejeonensis | reverse complement strand
GCCTCGAAGCGCCGCTTCACCAGATCTCGTGGACAGGCAGCTGCGCTATCAGGGATCGTGGTGCGAACCGGGGTTGTCAGAAATTCCGTGTTTGAGGCGGGTTGAGCACTACACTGAAAGACGACTGAATCGATCCTCATAGAGGATAGCGAATTGATTCATGGCCTGCTTCCAGTCATGCGCGGATCGGCTCCATTTTGCCGTGATATTGCGCAGCGCCAGCCAGATCAGTTTAGCGGCGGCATCATCGCTGGGGAAATGCCCCCGAGTCTTGATGATCTTGCGCAGTTGCGAATTGATGTTCTCGATGGCGTTGGTGGTGTAGATCACACGGCGCACGGCCGGCGGGAAGGCAAAAAACGGAATCACCCGGTCCCAGGCATTGCGCCATGCCGCGCTGACGGTCGGGAATTTCTGCCCCCAGGGACCGTCTGCAAAGGCCTCAAGTTCGGCCTGAGCAGCTTCGGCGCTGACGGCGGTATAGATCGGTCGGATGGCGGCAGCCAGTGCCTTACGGTCCTTCCAGCTCGCATAGTCCAGGCTGTTGCGGATCAGGTGAACGATGCAGGTTTGCAGCGTGGTGGCTGGAAAGACGGCTGCCAGCGCCTCGGGCATGCCTTTGAGGCCGTCGGTGACGGCGATCAGGATGTCGCACACGCCCCGGGTCTTCAGATCGTTGAAAACCTTCATCCAGAACTTGGCCCCTTCGGTGCCTTCGATCCACAGCCCCAAGATGTCGCGGGTGCCGTCGGGCAGCACCGCCAGGGCCAGGTAGACGGCCTTGTTGCGCACGACCGCATCCTCGCGGATCTTGACCCGCAGGGCATCGAAGAACACCACCGGATACATCGGCTCCAGCGGTCTGCTCTGCCAGGCGGTGACTTCAGCCATGACCTCGTCGGTCACCGAGCTGATGAACTCCGGCGAGACCTCGGTGGCGTATTGCTCCAACAGAAAACCCTGGATCTCGCGCACCGTCATACCGCGGGCGTACATGGCAACGATCTTGTCGTCAAAGCCCGTGAAACGGCGTTCGTGCTTGGGGATCAGCAGCGGGGCGAAGCTGCCGTCGCGGTCCCGAGGCACCTCGATGCGGATCGGTCCGTCCTCGGTCAGCACGGTCTTGGCACCCTTGCCATTGCGCTGGTTGCTGACCGCCGCCGGCTTGGTAGCCCCGGCCGGATAGCCCAGGTGATGGTTCATCTCACCGGCCAGGGCGCGTTCGATCAGCGCCTTCTTGAAGGCCAGCGATGCGGCATTGATGGCTTCGGCCGTCATCGGGCCATCACCGAACGACTCCAGCAACTCGGGGGCGATGGTCGGCAGCGCGGCCGCTTGGGTTCT
>NZ_BAAAFN010000017.1:0-102853 GCF_039523555.1 Castellaniella daejeonensis | reverse complement strand
GCGCTTTGCCATCCGCGAAGGCGGCCGCACCGTGGGCGCCGGCGTCGTCGCCAAAATCATCAAGTAATTGATGGATCGGCGGGGGGAACGCCCCCCGCCCATTTCGTTCTTTAGGGATTCCCATGAAAAGCCAGAAAATCCGCATCCGCCTGAAGGCGTTCGACTACAAGCTGATCGACCAGTCCGCCGCCGAGATCGTCGATACGGCCAAGCGCACCGGCGCCGTGGTTCGCGGGCCCGTGCCGCTGCCCACGCGCATCCGCCGCTACGACGTGCTGCGCTCGCCGCACGTCAACAAGACCTCGCGCGACCAGTTCGAGATGCGCACGCACCAGCGCCTGATGGACATCGTCGATCCCACCGACAAGACCGTGGACGCCCTGATGCGCCTGGACCTGCCGGCCGGCGTGGACGTCGAGATCGCCCTGCAGTAATGCCGTCCCGGGCCTCGCATGCGGCCCGATCGGATCAAACCGCCCTGTCATCTAGGCAGGGCGGTTTTTTCATGTTAGAATCAAGGGCTTCGTCATCCATTTTCGTCCAATGGATGGGTGCCTGACGAAAGATTACAGCCCCGGCCAATCGCAGTCGGGATCGAAAACTGTGGGGAAACACCCCCCGGAGAAAACAATGTCGAATTCGACACCTACGCCCGCCGCATGGCGGCTCGGGCTCGTGGGGCGCAAGGTTGGCATGACCCGCATCTTTACCGAGGAAGGCGAGTCCATCCCGGTCACGGTGCTGGATGTGTCCAACAACCGCGTCGCCCAGGTCAAGACGCCTGAAATCGACGGCTATGCGGCGGTCCAGCTTGCCTACGGCGAGCGTCGCGCGTCCCGCGTGACCAAGGCCGAAGCGGGCCACTACGCCAAGGCCGGCATCGAAGCCGGCTCCATCCTGAAGGAATTCCGTCTGGATCCCGCCCGTGCCGCCGAATTCACGGCCGGCGCCGTGGTCACCGTGGAATCCGTGTTCGAAGCCGGCCAGCAGGTCGACGTCACCGGCACCACCATCGGTAAGGGTTTCGCGGGCACGATCAAGCGCCACAACTTCGGTTCCCAGCGCGCTTCGCACGGCAACTCGCGGTCGCACCGCGTGCCGGGCTCCATCGGCCAGGCGCAAGACCCGGGCCGTATCTTCCCCGGCAAGAAAATGTCCGGTCACCTGGGCAGCGTCACGCGCACCGTCCAGAACCTGGATATCGTGCGTGTGGACGCCGAACGCGGCCTGCTGCTGGTGAAGGGTGCCGTCCCCGGCCACAAGAACGCCGACATCGTCGTGCGCCCCGCCGTCAAGGCGACGCCCAAGAAAGGAGCCTAATCATGGAACTCAAGCTCCTGAATGATCAGGGTCAGTCCTCGGCCACCGTTGCCGCTGCCGACGAGATCTTCGGCCGCGACTTCAACGAAGCGCTGGTGCACCAGATCGTCGTGGCCTACCAGGCCAACGCCCGCATGGGCAACCGCGCCCAGAAGGACCGCGGCACCGTCAAGCATTCCACCAAGAAGCCCTGGCGCCAGAAAGGCACCGGCCGCGCCCGTTCCGGGATGACTTCCTCGCCGATCTGGCGTGGGGGTGGCCGTACCTTCCCGAATTCGCCGGACGAGAACTTCAGCCACAAGGTCAACAAGAAGATGTACCGCGCCGGTCTGCGCGCGATCTTCTCGCAGCTGGTCCGCGAAGACCGCCTGGCCGTGGTCGAGAACTTCACGCTGGAAGCCCCCAAGACCAAGCTGGCCGCGGCCAAGCTGAAGGGTCTGGGCATTGCCGAACCCGTCCTGATCATCACCGATGCCCTGGACGAAAACGTCTACCTCGCGACGCGCAACCTGCCCCACGTGGCGGTCATCGAAACGCGCTACGCCGATCCGCTGTCCCTGGTCCACTACAAGAAAGTGCTGATCACCAAGCCGGCGATCGCCCAACTCGAGGAGTTGCTGGGATGAATGCCGAACGTTTGATGCAAGTCATTCTGGCGCCCGTCGTGACCGAAAAGTCCACGATGATCGCCGAAAAGAACAACCAGGTCGCTTTCCGCGTCGTCGCCGACGCCACCAAGCCGGAGATCAAGGCCGCCGTCGAACTGCTGTTCAAGGTCGAGGTCGAATCCGTGCAGGTTGCCAATCGCAAGGGCAAGGAAAAGCGCTTCGGCCGCTTCATCGGCCGTCGCCGCAACGAACGCAAGGCCTATGTCTCGCTCAAGGCCGGGCAGGAAATCGACTTTACGGAGGTGAACTAAATGCCGCTGGTCAAAGTCAAACCCACGTCCGCCGGTCGCCGGGGCATGATCAAGGTCGTGCACCCCGAGCTGCACAAGGGCCCGGGCTACGCCCCCCTGCTCGAACCGAAATCGCGCAATTCCGGCCGTAACAACAACGGCCACATCACCGTGCGCCATCGTGGCGGCGGTCACAAGCAGCACTACCGCGTCGTCGATTTCCGTCGCAACAAGGACGGCATCGTCGCCAAGGTCGAGCGCCTGGAATACGACCCGAACCGCACGGCGCACCTCGCGCTGCTGTGCTATGCCGATGGCGAGCGCCGCTACATCATCGCTCCCCGCGGCCTGGAAGTCGGTGCCACCGTGGTGTCCGGCTCCGACGCGCCGATCCGCTCCGGCAACACGCTGCCCATCCGCTCCATCCCGGTCGGTGCCACCATCCACTGCATCGAGATGCAGCCTGGCAAGGGTGCCCAGCTGGCCCGCTCGGCCGGTGCTTCCGCCGTGCTGCTGGCCCGCGAAGGCGTCTACGCCCAGGTCCGCCTGCGCTCCGGCGAAGTCCGCCGTGTCCACATCGATTGCCGCGCCACCATCGGTGAAGTCGGCAACGGTGACCACAGCCTGCGCCAGATCGGCAAGGCTGGTGCAATGCGCTGGCGCGGTGTGCGCCCGACGGTCCGTGGCGTTGCCATGAACCCGGTGGATCACCCGCATGGCGGCGGCGAAGGCCGCACCGGCGAAGGCCGCGAACCCGTCAGCCCGTGGGGTACTCCCACCAAGGGCTACCGGACCCGTCGTAACAAGCGGACGGACAATATGATTGTCTCCCGCCGCAAGCGCAAATAAGGGGCGAACACTATGTCACGTTCGATCAAGAAAGGCCCGTTCGTCGATGCGCATCTGATCAAGAAGGTCGATGCCGCCGTCGGGGGCAAAGAAAAGAAGCCGATCAAGACCTGGTCGCGCCGTTCCACCATCCTGCCCGAGTTCATCGGGCTGACGATTGCCGTGCACAACGGCCGCCAGCACGTTCCCGTCTACATCAACGAGAACATGGTCGGCCACAAGCTCGGCGAATTCGCCCTGACGCGCACCTTCAAGGGGCACGCGGCGGACAAGAAGGCCAAGAGGTAAGCCATGGAAACTACCGCAGTCATTCGCGGCGTCCATATTTCCGCGCAGAAGACCCGCCTGGTGGCGGACCTGATCCGTGGGAAGTCCGTGGCGCACGCCCTCAACATCCTGACGTTCAGCCCCAAGAAGGCCGCCGGCATCCTGAAAAAGGCGCTGGAATCGGCCATCGCCAATGCCGAACACAATGATGGCGCCGACATCGACGAACTGAAGGTCACCACGATCTACGTCGACAAGGCCCAGTCGATGAAGCGGTTCTCCGCGCGCGCCAAGGGCCGCGGCAATCGCATCGAAAAGCAGACCTGCCACATTGTGGTCAAGGTCGGGGCGTAAGGAGTCGCAATGGGACAGAAAATTCACCCGATTGGGTTCCGCCTCGCGGTCAACCACAACTGGACTTCTCGCTGGTATGCGAACGACAAGGTCTACGGCAGCATGCTCGCCGAAGACATCCGCGTTCGTGAATACCTGAAGAAGAAACTGAAATCCGCTTCCGTGGGCCGCGTCGTCATCGAGCGCCCCGCCAAGAACGCGCGCATCACCGTGTACTCGGCTCGTCCGGGCGTGGTGATCGGCCGTCGCGGCGAGGACATCGAAACGCTGAAGGCCGACCTGCAGCGCCTGATGGGCGTGCCCGTGCACGTCAACATCGAGGAAATCCGCAAGCCGGAAACCGACGCGCAGCTGATCGCCGACTCGATCGCCCAGCAGCTCGAAAAGCGCATCATGTTCCGCCGCGCCATGAAGCGCGCCATGCAGAACGCCATGCGCCTGGGCGCCCAGGGCATCAAGATCATGTCCTCGGGCCGTCTGAACGGCATCGAGATCGCCCGTACCGAGTGGTACCGCGAAGGCCGTGTGCCCCTGCACACCCTGCGCGCCAACATCGACTACGGCTTCTCGGAAGCGCAGACGACCTACGGCATCATCGGGATCAAGGTCTGGGTCTACAAGGGCGACATGCTGCCCAATGGCGAAATGCCCCCGGAAACCGCCGCCCCGCGTGACGAAGAACGCCGTCCGCGCCGCGCTCCGCGCGGCGATCGCCCCGGCCGCCCCGGCGACAACCGTGGCCGTGGCCGCGGTCCGCGCCGCGATGCCGCTTCGGCTGCTCCGGCGCCTGAAGGAGAATAAAACATGCTGTCACCCTCTCGCAGGAAGTACCGCAAGGAACAAAAGGGCCGCAATACCGGCCTGGCCACGCGCGGCGCCCAGGTTTCCTTCGGCGAGTTCGGTCTGAAGGCCACCGGTCGTGGCCGCCTGACCGCCCGCCAGATCGAGGCCGCTCGTCGTGCCATCAACCGCCACATCAAGCGCGGCGGCCGCATCTGGATCCGGATCTTCCCGGACAAGCCCATCTCGCAGAAGCCCGCCGAAGTCCGGATGGGTAACGGCAAGGGCAACCCGGAATTCTGGGTCGCGGAAATTCAACCCGGCAAGGTGCTGTACGAAATGGAAGGCGTGAGCGAAGAACTCGCCCGCGAAGCCTTCCGCCTGGCCGCCGCCAAGCTGCCCATCAGCACGACCTTCGTGTCGCGCCGCGTGGGCGCCTAGGAGAGATCAGGATATGAAAGCCAGTGAACTGCGCGCCAAGGACGCCGCCGGGCTCCAGACCGAGCTCGAGAGCCTGCTGAAGGCACAATTCAACCTGCGCATGCAGCGTGCCACCCAGCAGCTTTCCAACACCAGCCAGTTGGGCAAGGTGCGTCGCGACATCGCACGCATCCGCACCATCATGACTGAGAACGCAGGAAAGTAACATGACCACCGAAACCCAGAAAGACACCACCAAGCGTCAGCGTACGCTGGTCGGCAAGGTCGTCAGCAACAAGATGGACAAGACGGTCGTCGTCAGCGTCCAGACCCGCGTGAAGCACCCCGTGCTGGGCAAGTTCGTGAACCGTACCGCCAAGTACAAGGCGCACGACGAAGCCAACCAGTACAACGAGGGTGATACGGTCGAAATCGCCGAAGGCCGGCCCATCTCCAAGTCCAAGTCCTGGACCGTGGTGCGCCTGGTCGAGGCCGTGCGCATCATCTGATGCCGCCGAGGGCGGTGGATCCTTCCACCGCCACCGACCATCCCCGGACCCCGCCCGAGTGCGGGGTCTGTTCGTTTCCGGCCCGGCGAAATCCTGTAGGATGAAGACTTTCGCAAGAGGCGCCATGGACATCACCTGTTTCGAAGACCTGCTGCAGGCGGCACGCCTGCAGCCCGAACCGCAACGCCTGCTGTTCGTTTTTGCCGCCAGCACGGTGCCGGACGACGCCACGCCGGAACAGAAAGCGCAACACGCCCGCGGCGAAGGCGGCGAGCTCACCCCCATCCTGTGCGTGGACAAGACACCCGACGAACTGGACACGTTCCTGGCGCTGGCCGACGAATCCCGCCGCACCGGCCAGGATTGGCAGGTGGTGTTCGTGGCGGCCATGGCCGACCAATCGGCCTATCTGCCCGACAACAAGGACGTCGACCAGGCCTTCCAGCGCATGACCCAGATGATCAAGTACGGCACCGTCGGTTCGCTGCTGGCCTTCGACCGGGACGGCGAGCCGATCGTGTTCGGCGCCGCCTGACGCGCTCCGCCAAGGCGGCGCGGCCGTGCCGTCCCCGCGTCCTGCAGTGCGGGTGCGGGGCAACCGGAGCAAGCCCATGAAATCGTTTGCCGTGAAATTGCCGTACCTGCGCTGGCTGGGCGTGGGGTTGCTGAGCCTGCTGTCCGCCTGCGCGGCGCCTACGCCCACCGCCGTGTCCGGCGCCGGTCCGGTGGCGCCGGAACCCGTCACCGCGCCCGCCACGCAAGCCGCCGCATCCGCCTACGAGGCCGGGCTGGACATCTTCCACCCGGTCGTCGCGCGCCACGGCATGGTGGTGTCCGAGCAGGCGCTTGCCAGCCGGGCCGGGCTGGACATGCTCCAGGCCGGGGGCAATGCCGTCGATGCAGCCGTCGCCGTCGGCTTCAGCCTGGCAGTGGTCCTGCCCAATGCGGGCAATCTGGGCGGCGGCGGCTTCATGATGGTGCATACCGCCCTGGACGGCAGGAATATCGCCCTGGACTTCCGCGAAACGGCGCCCGGCCGCGCCACGCGCGACATGTACCTGGATGAGCAGGGGCAGGTGGCCGACGGCCGTTCCTTGTTCACGCACCTGGCGGTCGGGGTGCCGGGCAGCGTCGCAGGCCTGGTCCATGCCCAGCGGCGCTGGGGAAAGCTGCCCCTGGCGCAGGTCATGGCGCCGGCGATCCGCCTGGCGGAACGCGGCTATCCGGTCAGCCCGACGCTGGCACGGGCCCTGGCCGGCAACGCCGGGGCCATGGGGCGCTGGCCGGCTACGCGAGCCGTTTTCTGGCGCGGCGGGCGGCCCCTGCAGGCCGGCGATCGTCTTGTCCAGAAGGACCTGGCGCAGTCCCTGCGCCAGATCGCGGCCCAGGGGGCCGATGCCTTTTATCGCGGATCCATCAGCCGCAGGATCGTGGCCGAAATGGCGCGGCACGGCGGCCTGATCACCGCGCAGGACCTGGCCCGGTACCGCGTGGTCGAGCGCGAGCCGATCGTGGGCGATTACCGGGGCTATCGCGTGATCACGATGCCTCCGCCCAGTTCCGGGGGCATCCACCTGGTGCAGATCCTGAACATGATGGAAGGCTGGCCGATCGGCGAATGGGGGGCCGGCAGCGCCCGCACCATTCACCATATGGCGGAAGCCATGAAGCTGGCCTATGCCGACCGGGCGGAATACCTGGGAGATACGGATTTCGTCCGGGTGCCGGTGTCGGGGCTGGTTTCCAAGGCCTATGCCCGCCAGCTGGCCGCCACGATCAGCGATGCACGCGCCCGGCCCTCGTCCGATATCCGGCCGGGCCGGCCGCAGCCTTATGAAAGCGACCAGACGACGCATTATTCGGTGGTGGATGCCGCCGGCAATGCCGTCGCCGTCACCTACACCCTGAACACCAATTTCGGCAGTGGCATCGTGGTTCCGGGAACCGGCATCCTGCTGAACAACGAAATGGACGATTTTTCCGCCAAGCCCGGCGTCGCCAACGTCTATGGCCTGATCGGCGGCGAGGCCAATGCCATCCAGCCCGGCAAGCGGCCCCTGTCGTCGATGACGCCGACCCTGGTCATGAAAGACGGCAAGCCCTGGCTGGTGACCGGCAGTCCGGGCGGCGCGCGCATCATCACCACCGTGCTGGAAGCCGTGGTGGATGCCGTCGATTTCCGGATGAACCCGGCCGAGGCCGTCGCCCAGCCGCGTTTCCATCACCAGTGGTGGCCGGATGAGTTGCGGGTGGAAAAGGGCATCAGCCCGGATACCCTGGCACTGCTGCGCCGTTATGGCCACCACGTGGCCGTCAAGCCTGCCATGGGTCGGGTCCAGACCATCCAGGTACGGGACGGCAGACTGTACGGCGCCTCGGATCCCCGCGATCCCGACGGCGCCGCGCTGGGGTACTGATGCGGTCCGCGGCAGGCCGCGGACCGGTGCGGGGCTAGGCCGGCCGCTGCGTTCCTTCGTTGCGCAGTTCCTTGCGCAGGATCTTGCCGACGTTGCTGCGCGGCAGGTCTTCGCGGAATTCGACGAACTTGGGCACCTTGTAGCCCGTGAGCAGCTTGCGGCAGTGCGCGATCACATCCGCTTCGGTCAGGTTCGGGTCCTTGCGGATCACATAGAGCTTGACCACTTCGCCCGAGGCGCCGTTGGGCACGCCGATGGCGGCGGCTTCCAGGATGCCGGGGTGCTCGATGGCGGCGGCCTCGATCTCGTTCGGGTACACGTTGAAGCCCGACACCAGGATCATGTCCTTCTTGCGGTCCAGCAGGAACACATAGCCCTTGTCGTTCATGTAGCCGATGTCGCCGGTCAGCAGCCAGCCGTCTTCATCGAAGACCTTGGCGGTTTCCTCGGGGCGGTTCCAGTAGCCTGCCGTAACCTGGGGCCCCTTGACGCAGATTTCGCCCTGTTCGCCGATTGCCATGGTGCGGTTGTCGTTGCGCACGGCGACGTCGGTGGACGGCACCGGCAGGCCGATCGAACCGTTGAAGTCGATCTTGTCCAGCGGGTTGATGGTCACAGCGGGCGATGTTTCCGTCAGCCCATAGGCCTGGGCGATCGGTTTGCCGGTGGTCTGCAGCCAGCGCTGCGCGATGGCTTCCTGGACGGCCATGCCGCCGCCCAGGGTGATGTTCAGGCCGCTGAAGTCCAGCTTGGCGAAATCGGGGTTGTTCAGCAGGGCGTTGAACAGCGTGTTCACCCCCGTCAGGGCCGTGAATTTCGCCTTGCCCAGTTCCTTGACGAAGCCGGGAATGTCGCGCGGGTTCACGATCAGCAGGTTGCTGGCGCCCAGCCGCATGAAAGTCAGGCAGTTCGCCGTCAGTGCGAAGATATGGTAGAGCGGCAGCGCGGTCACGATGCATTCGCGGTCGCCCTGGCAGTAGGGCCGCACCCAGGCGTAGGCCTGGCAGACGTTGGACACCAGGTTGCCGTGGCTCAGCATGGCGCCCTTGGCGACGCCCGTGGTGCCGCCGGTGTATTGCAGTGCCGCAAGGTCGGCGTGCTTCAGCGTGGGGCGCTGGTATGGCGCCCGCGATCCCTCGGCCAGTGCGTCGCGCAGGCGCACGGCGCCCGGGATGTTCCAGGCCGGCACCATCTTTTTCACGTGGCGGACCACCAGGTCGGTGATCAATCCCTTGGGGAAGCCCAGCATCTCGCCCAGCGAAGTCACGACCACGCGCTTGACTGCGGTGCCGGGCATCGCCTGCTGCAGGGTGTGGGCGAAATTTTCCGCCACCACCACGGTATCCGCACCGGAATCCGTCAGCTGGTGGTGCAGTTCGTGGGGCGTGTAGAGCGGATTGGTGTTGACCACCACCGCGCCCGCCATCAGCGTGCCGAACAGGCAGATCGGATACTGCAGCAGGTTGGGCATCATCAGCGCCACGCGGTCGCCCCTGGCCACGCCCCGGGCCTGCAGCCAGCCGGCGAAGGCGCGGGCCTTTTCCATCGTCTGCGCATAAGTCATGGACGCACCCATGCTGACGTATGCCGTGTTGCCGGCATACTGCCTGCAGCTTTCCTCGAACAGGTCGACCAGTGAATCGTAGGCGGTGGCCTGGTCGGTGATGTCAGCCGGCACTCCTTCGGGGTAGTGTTCCAGCCAGATGCGTTCCATGATGCGGTTCCTTTGTGTGATCAGTTGTGTTTGGATTCCTGCCCCAGCAGGGCTGCCTTCAGGGATTCCTGGGCCGGATGGGCGCCCAGCCAGACCTTCAGGAGCGCGGTGGCGAAACGAGGATCCTTGACCTCTCCCAGAGCCTTGCCCTTGAATGATACCGAGACCGTTCCCTGATTGAAAACGATGTCCACCCGGTCGCCCGAGGCGCCTTCGCCGCCCGTCTTCATGAAATCCTCGAAATGGGCGATCGTGTCGGCCATGCTGCGCAGTTCTTCTTCGGTGCAGTTGGCCTTCAGGCCATCGTTGAGCGCGTCGGTCAGCGCCTTGCTGTTGATGTCGCGCAGCAGGGTCAGGCGCAGCAATTGCGGCTCGGTGCCGTTCAGGATCGCCTCGGCGTCCTGGGTTGGCTTGCCCCGGTACAGGGCGGCGACATAGACGTGGAAGACGAATCGCTGACGCAGCCCGGCACCGTTCAGGACCAGGTCGTGGCCCGCGACCGACTGCTGTTCCGGCACGTCCACATTGGCCACGGTCAGCGCCAGGGCCGGCGGCGCCGCGCACAGGCCGGCGGCGGCCAGGGCCAGCGCGGCGAATGCGCGCGCCGGGTGGCCCCAGGCGCGGAACGCTCCCCCGCGGGGGCGGTGCGCCGCGCCGGAAAAGGTCGATGCGCCGTGCGCAAGGCCGGTTTGCGCCGGCCGGCCGGAATCGATCGGCGTGTTCGGGTGGGTCATGATGCGTCTCCCGCCGCGTCGAAGCGCGGCTTGCGTTGTTTGTAGTAGGCCTTGTCGGCCAGGTAGATGGTGCGCCGGACTTCCGTGTGCACCGTGCCGTCGGCGTCCTTCAGGTCCACCTGGTAGACCCGCTCGGCCTCGTGATTGCGGTCCAGCTCCTCGCGGATGCCGCGCAGATCGTCCTCGGTCAGGATGAAATCCGCGTACAGCGTGCGGAATGCGGGCTTGCGGTAGCGGATCTCGGCGGCCTTGTCCCAGATGATGGCGTCCCGGTCCAGCCGCGCCATCAGCATGCCCACGTGCACGCCGTCGGTCACGGCGAACAGCGCGCCGCCGAAAAGCGAACCCACGATGTTGCGCGTGCGCCGTGTCAGCGCCAGGCGCACGCGCACGTGCAGCAGGTCGTGGGATACGTATTCCACCCGGCCGCCCGTCGAGCGGAATGCCGGGTGGAGATTGAAGCCCGTGCGCATGGCACGCGCCCGCCACCGGGGCGGCAGGCGTTTCAACTGCGACAACTTCATGCCAGGCTCACGGTCCGCTCGCTCAGAACTGGTGCGAGAACTGCACGCCGATCAGGTCTGCGCTGCTCTTGTAGTCGCCCTTCAGCACGCCCGCGTGTTGGGGATCGGACGTGTTGTTCACCGAAGTGCTCTTCACGAACAGGTGGGCGTAGCCGATGTCGACCTTGGTGTTCTTGTTGAAGCGGTATTGCGCGCCCAGGGACACCCAGTAGCGGTCGTTGTCCGGCAGGGAAGCGGGGCGGAAGGCGTCGTCGCGCACCGGCGACTGGTCCCAGGCCACGCCGCCCTTGAAGGTCCAGGCATCGCTGTAGCGGTAGTGCGCGCCCAGGGCCACGCGCCAGGCGTCCTTGAAGCGCAGGTCGAGCTTGGCGTCGGGGATGCCGCTGTTCTGGATCTTCAATTCCGGGATGCTGCTCCAGCCCGTCCAGGACACGTCGCCCAGCAGGGTCCAGCGGTCGTTCAGCTGGTGGACCACGCTGAAGATGGCGGTGTCGGGCAGTTCGACCGAGGTCTCGGCGTCGTGGGTGCCGATGACGCCCGCGCTGGTGAGTACACCGGCCGCCGTGGCATTGAGCGTCCGGTTGCTGACCCTGGTGGTGCCGTCCGCGTCGATCTTGACCTTGGAACGGTAGGACAGGCCGAAGCGCGTGTCCGGGGTGGCCTGCCACAGCAGGCCGGCGTTCCAGCCCCAGGCGTCGCCCTTGGCCTTGACGCGGGCTTCAAGATCGCCGTTCATGCCGGCAGCGGAGTCCAGGAATGCATACTGCGCCTTCCGGTAGTCCGCGTCCAGCTGCATCCAGTTCACGCCCAGGCCGAAGGACAGGGTGTCGGTGGCCTTGAAGGCGATGGACGGATTGATGTTGATGCTTTCGATGGAGAATTTCTCCGAGTGATAGCGGCCGGCCCAGCCTTCCTCGTAATCGGTCATCAGGCCGAAGGGCGCGCCCACGCCCAGGCCCAGCCAGATGCGCTGGTTCACCTGCCAGGTGAAGTAGGCGTTGGGCACGGCGGCCCAGGTGCCGGCATCGCCGCCGTCGGGACCGCCGGTCGGCTGGCCGCCGAATGGGCCCAGGAAATTGTCGCCGAAGTACGTCGGTCCGGTCGTGCCCCCATTCGAGAACTTGAAGCTCGGCTTGATCGCCACGACGCCCGCGCTGACGTTCATGCCCGGCAGCATCGTCATGCCGGCGGGGTTGTAGTAGACGGTGCTGGCGTCGTCCGCGATGGCGGCGGAGCCGGCATAGGCGCTGCCCAGGCCGCTGGCGTTCTGTTCCAGCAGCTGGAAGCCGGCGCCGTGGGCGATGCCCATGGTGCCCAGGCCCAGGATCAGGGCCGACAGGGTCTTGAGCGAGTGTTGCATTTTCATCGTGTCACCTCCGGATTGTGTGATGAAAAGTCGTCTTCGTGCGCAGGCGTGCCTGCATTTCGTGTATTGCCCGATCAACCACATCGGGCTTGGGGTTAAAATCAGGGGATGCACGTCCCCGGGCCGCGCAGGGTCAAGTGCGGCCTTTCAATTCGAGTAGGCAAAACCCCTCCCCGCCGCGCGGTGAGGCACAGCGTCGTTCGGGTCAGCGGCGGGTCGCCGGGATCAGTCCGGCATCAGGGCAGAATCAGTCGTCTTCGGGTGTCATGGGTCCCCCTGTATAGGGCGCGTAGCCCGTCCCGAAGATCACGCCTGCATTGGCGAGTTCGGAATCGGCGACGACGCGGGCCGCCAGCTGGCGGCGGGTGGCATCGATCAAAGGTTGCAGCAGCCGGTGCGCCAGTTCGGGCGGGGCCTTGCCGGCTTCGGCGCGCACGGGCTTGCCCTCGCGCCAGCGGTAGAAACCCCGGCCGGATTTGCGGCCCAGTTCGTTGCGTTCCAGATGGCGCGCCAGGCAGGCGGGCGGCGTGGCCTGCCCGGTCAGTTGGGCGCCGGCGTCGCGGGCGATGTCCAGGCCGACGGTGTCGATGAGTTCGAGCGGGCCCATGGGCATGCCGTAGGCCTTCATGGCGGCGTCGATGGTTTCCGGGCGCAGGCCCTCGTCCACGCAGCGCATGGCTTCCAGCATGTAGGGTGCCAGCACGGCATTGACCAGGAAGCCGGGCACGCTCTTCACCGGCAGGGGCAGCTTGCCGATCCGGGCGACGAAGGCGCAGGCGGCCGATTGGGCGCGCGGATCGGTGCCGTCGGCGGCCACGACTTCGACCAGGGGCATCTTTGCCACGGGATTGAAGAAATGGATGCCGACCAGGCGTTCCGGGCGCTCCAGGTCGCGGCCGAGTTCCTCCAGCGACAGGCTGGAGGTGTTGGTCGCCAGCAGCGCGCCGTCTTTCAGGCGGGGCTCGATGGCGGCGTATAGGCCGCGCTTGGCATCCAGGTTCTCGCTGATGGCCTCGATGACCAGGTCGGCGCGGGCCAGGCCCTGGCCGTCCGGATCCGGAATCAGCCGGTCGGCTGCCAGCCGCGCCTCGCGGGCGGGGCGGATCTTGCGGGCATACAGCGCCTGGGCGCGGCCAATGGCCTGGGCGATGCGCGTGCGGTCGGTGTCCTGCAGGGTGACGGTCAGGCCCTTGAGCGCGCACCAGGCCGCGATGTCGCCGCCCATCACGCCCGCGCCCACCACATGGACGTGCCGCACGGGTGCGTGATCCCCGGCCTTGCCGAAGGACTTGAGGCGTTCCTGCATGCGGAACACGCGCAGCAGGTTGCGGGCCGTGTCGGATCGGACGATGGAGTCGATCAGGCTGGGCGCGGTCAGCGCGTTGCCGCCATGGTGCGCCCAGATTTCCAGGATGGCGCGCGGGGCCGGATAGTGCCCCTGAGGGTCGCGCTTTTCCAATGTCTTGCGGGCCTGGCGCAGCAGCAGCGGCCGCAGGATCGGATGGCTCAGCCAGGCGTCCCTGCCTTGCGGCCCGTTCACCGGCCGGCCCGACAGGACGTGGCGTGCGGCGGACTGCTCCGCCAGGCGGGGCGGCACGCACAGGTCCGCCAGGCCGGACGACGCGGCGCGGCGCGCGTCCAGCGCACGGCCGGTCAGCATCATGTCCAGGGCCAGCGGGGCGCCCACGCGCCGGGGCAGGCGCAGCATGCCGCCCCAGCCGGGAAAGATGCCCAGCATGACTTCGGGCAGCGACAGGCGCGTGTCGGGCTGGTCCACGACGATCCGGTAGCGGCACGCCAGGGCCAGTTCCAGGCCTCCGCCCATGCAATGCCCCTGGATCAGGGCCAGGGTCGGCCATGGCACCGCTGCCAGGCGGTTGAAGACCGTCCAGCCTAGCTCGATGAAGGCGCGCGCCGTGGTCGCGTCGTTCAGACGGGAGAATTCGTCGATGTCGGCGCCTGCGATGAACCCGGCGGCCTTGCCCGAATGGATCACCAGTGCCTTGGGCGGGGCGGACTGGAAATGGTCCAGGACGCGGCCCAGTTCTTCCAGCACATCGCGCGACAGCCGGTTGAGGGAGCTGCCGGCGCAGTCGATGGTCAGCCAGGTGATGCCTTCCGGGTCCGTCGTGCAGCGGAAATGGCGCAGGTCTGTGGATTCCAGGTGCATGTCAGCCCTCTTTGCAGAGTTCGATCAGCATGGCGCCGCCCTGGCCGCCGCCGATGCAGATGGTGGCCATGCCCCGGCGCAGGCCCCGGGCCTGCAGGGCGCGTACCAGGTGCAGCACGATGCGCGCGCCCGAGGCCCCCACCGGATGGCCTTGCGCGATCGCGCCGCCATCCACGTTCAGCCGGTCCATGTCCAGGTCTCCCAGTGCGCCGCGTCCCAGGTGCTCTCGGCACCATGCTTCATCGCGCCAGGCAGCGAGACAGCCTAGCACCTGGGCGGCAAAGGCTTCATTGATTTCCCACAAGTCCAGGTCGTTCAGGCCCAGGTCGTGGCGGGCCAGGATGGCCGAAGCCGCGTACACCGGTCCCAAGCCCATGACGGCGGGGTCCAGGGCGGCCCATTGGGCGTCGACGATCCGGGCGACGGGGCGCAGGCCGCGATCGCGCACGGCGCGTTCCGATGCCAGCAGCAGGAGCGCGGCGCCGTCGGTGACCTGGGAACTGTTGCCCGCGGTGATGTTGCCGTAGGGCCTGTCGAAGACGGGCTTGAGCCGGGCGAGCTTTTCCGGTGTGGAGTCGGCGCGGACGCCATCGTCCTCGGTGTACAGCGTGCCCCTGGCGTCGATCAGGGGCACGATTTCGTCGAAGGCGCCCCGGGCGCGCGCCGCCAGGACGCGGGCGTGGCTCTGTGCCGCATAGGCATCCAGCTGGGCGCGCGTCAGGCCGAAGCGATGGACCAGGTTTTCCGCGGTCTGTCCCATGGACAGGCCGATCACCGGATCGCTCAGGCCTTTCAGCAGGCCGATCACCGGCTTGAAGTAGGCGGGGCGGAAGCGCCGCAGCAGCGGCAGACGCTGCGCCAGGGTGCGGGCCTGGTTCCATTGGGCCAGCCAGTGGACCATTTCATCGGGGAACAGCAGGGGCGCGCGCGACAGCGCATCCACGCCGCCTGCCAGGACCAGGTCATGGCGGCCCGTCTGCAGGCCCATGGCGGCGGAGTCCAGCGCCTGCATGCCCGAAGCGCAGTTGCGCATCACCGTCCAGCCGGGCACGTGATCGCCGCAGCCAAGGCGCAGGGCGATCACCCGGCCGATGTTGGTTTCGTCGGCCGACGGCGCGGCGCAGCCGATCACGACCTCGTCCAGTTCGGTCGGGGCAAAGGGCTGGCGCAGCAGCAGTTCGCGGCCCGTCTGCACGGCCAGGTCGGACGCGGAGAACGGCCCCGGCGCATTGCGGGCCTTGAGAAAGGGGCTGCGGGCCCCGTCGATGATGTAGACGGGTTCGAAGGCCATCAGGATCGGGCTCCTTCGGATTCGGTGCGGGACGGCCCCTGGAAGTCCGGGGCAAAGTCGTCGACGGCGATCACGCGGTCGCGCAGCACGTTTCGCGCCCGGATGCGTTCCAGTTCTTCGTCGGTGAGGCCGCCGGCCGCGTGGACAGCCTCGGCCATGTCGCGCACATTGGCGCGCGGGTCTGCGGCCGGCAGCCGGCCGGCCTTTTCGAATTCGCGCATGCGGGCCTCGATGTCCTGCGTGTCCAGCACCGCTGCGAAGGCGGCTTCGATGGCGCCGACGGGCTCGCCGGGGTCGCGGGGGACGTAGGTGCCCCGGGTCAGGCGATCGCGCGCACCACCCGGCCGGGTGAGTGTGTCGGCCGCGGCCGCGGAAAGTTTGTCGGACGGCGCGGCGAACGGCCGGCCCCAGGGGAACAGCAATGCGCGCAGGGCCCAGGCCAGCGGGCGGCTGGGGAAATTGGCCAGCACGCCGCAGAATGCATCCTGGGCGCGGCAGAACGCGTCCTGGATCGCCCAGTGCGCCAGCGGCGCATCGGCGTCCTGGCGTCCCTCGTCCTGGTAGCGCTTCAGCGTGGCGGAGACCAGGTAGAGCTGCGACAGGATGTCCCCCAGGCGGGCGGAGATCGATTCACGCCGCTTCAGCGAACCGCCCAGCGTCAGCATGGACACGTCGGCCAGGGTGGCGAAGGCCGCCGAGAAGCGTGTCAGCTGCCGGTAGTAGCGGGCCATTTCCGGCGCGACTGCGGCATCGGGGCGGGCCAGCGCGGCGTTCGTGAAGCCGTGACCGATGGCGCGCAGCGCATTGATCGTGGTGTGGCGCACATGGCCCCAGAAGGCGCGGTCGAAGTCCCGCAGCCCCTGTTCCGGATCGGCGGCCTGGGCGGCGCGCATCTCGTCCAGCACATAGGGGTGGCAGCGGATCGCGCCCTGGCCGAAGATGATCAGGCTGCGCGTCAGGATGTTGGCGCCCTCGACGGTGATGCCCACGGGAATCTGCTGGTAGGCGCGGCCGAGGAAGTTCTGCGGGCCCAGGCAGATACCCTTGCCGCCGATGATGTCCATGCCGTCGTTGACCACGATGCGGCCGCGTTCGGTGACATGGTATTTGACGATCGCCGAGACGACCGCGGGCTTTTCGCCCAGGTCCACGGCGCCCGCCGTCATGACGCGCGCTGCGTCCATCAGGTAGGTGTGGCCCGCGATGCGCGCCAGGGCCTCGGCGATGCCCTCGAACTTGTGGATGCGGGTGCGGAACTGGTCGCGCACCACGGTGTAGGCGCCCACGGCGCGCGCGGTGAGCTTGGCCATGCCGGTGTAGGACGAGGGCAGCGAGATCGAACGGCCCGCCGCCAGGCATTCCATCAGCATGCGCCAGCCCTGGCCGGCCATGGCGGGCCCGCCTATGATGAAATCCAGCGGCATGAAGACGTCCTGGCCGCGCGTGGGGCCGTTCATGAACATGGCGTCCAGCGGGAAATGGCGGCGGCCGGTGTCCACGCCGGGGTGGTCGGACGGCACCAGGGCGCAGGTGATCCCCAGGTCGGGCTTGTCGCCCAGCAGGCCGTCGGGATCGTACAGGCGGAAGGCCAGCCCCAGGATGGTGCAGACGGGCCCCAGGGTGATGTAGCGCTTGTCCCAGGTGACGCGCATGCCCAGGACTTCGCGGCCCTGCCATTCGCCCTTGCATACGATGCCGTGGTCGGGGATGGCGGCGGCGTCGGAACCGGCCCAGGGGCTGGTCAGGGCAAAGGCCGGGATGTCCTCGCCGCGGGCCAGGCGGGGCAGGTAGTGGTTCTTCTGCTCGTCGGTGCCGTAGTGCAGCAGCAGCTCGGCGGGCCCCAGGGAATTGGGCACCATGACGGTGACCGACAGCGCGGAGCAGCGTGTGGACAGCTTGGCGACCACGGCGGAATGCGCCAGGGCCGAGAAGCCCAGCCCGCCGTATTCCTTCGGGATGATCATGCCGAAGAAGCGGTGCGTCTTGATGTATTCCCAGGCGTCGGCGGGGATGTCCAGGTCATTGCGCGTGACCTGCCAGTCGTTCACCATCGCGCAGACCGTTTCGACTTCGTTGTCCAGGAAAGCCTGCTCGGCTTCGGTCAGGCGCGGGGCGGGAATGGCGTGCAGGGCGCGGGCGCTGGGACGGCCGCGGAAGAGCTCGCCTTCCCACCAGACGGTGCCCGCCTCGAGGGCCTCGCGTTCGGTGTCCGACATGCGCGGCAGGATGCGGCGGAAGGTGCGGTACAGGGGGCGGCTGAGATGCCGGGTGCGCAGGTCGCGGTTGGCCAGCACGAAGGCGGCGGCAGCCAGCAGCAGGACAAGGAGGAAGAGCAGGAACGTCATGTGGGGGCTCCTGGCAGTGGGGCGCGCAGGCCGCCCAGCAGAAAGGCCATCAGGCGGCCGAGCAGGGCCTGGGCATCCAGGGAGGCGGTGCCGCCGGACAGGTTCATGGCCTGGCTGGAGCTTTCGGCGCCCATGATCGCGTAGGCCGTCGCGCCCAGCATGAAGTGGAAGCGCCAGACGATTTCCGTTTCCGGCACGCCGGGCAGCGAGGCCAGCAGCGCGCGGGTGAAACGGTGCGCGACCACCGAGCGTTCGGCGGCGAACAGGGCGCTGATGGCGCCGTTCGGGTCGGACATGGTGCTGGATTGCAGCGGCATGAAGGCGCGCCGCTCGGCGCCGGCGCTGCAGGCGTGGCGCACCAGGGGGCCGAAGTAGGCTTCGACGATGGCGGACGGCTTCAGGGGCTGGTCGCCCGCCTTGGCTTCGAGTTCGTCCAGGATCCGCAGACGTTCGTCGTTCAGTGCTTCCAGGCGGCGCTGGAACACGGCTTCGACCAGGGCGTCCTTGGAGCCGAAGTGGTAGTTCACGGCAGACAGGTTCACACCCGCGGCCTGCGTGATCTGGCGCATGGACGTGTTGTCGTGCCCCTGCTCGGCGAACAGCCGTTCGGCGGCGTCGAGGATGGCATCGCGGGTTTGGGTGGAGCGAGAAGTGGCCATGGATTAATTCAAACGTTTGTTTTAAAACTATACACAACCTGCCTGGATTGGGTATCCGTGTTACCCCTTAGACCTCTGGGGGGCAGGTGTGCGCCTGTGAATGGTTTCTTTGGGAAATGCCCCGAGCAGGATACACTTTCAAGGATTCGTTTCATTCGTTTTCCTAGAGGGTGCGCAATGGCCTCCGTGCGACAGCTGCTGGTGATTTCATCTCTGGTCATCGCCTGCATCCTGGTGGGCATGCTGGCGATGGGCACCAGCCTGATGGAACGTCGGCTCGATGCGCAGCTGCAGACCGACAGCGAAAATGCCGCCGCCACGCTGGCCCTGCTGGTGCGCGCGCAGCCCGATGCCGCCGCGCGCACGAAGGTGCTGGACGCAGCCTTCCAGCAGGGCCGTTTCGCCAGCCTGACCTTCACGCCCGACGACCCGTCAGCCGCCGTATTCCAGTCCAGCCGCCCGGGGAATTTTGCCGGGGATGCGCCGGACTGGTTCACGGCCCTGGCCGACATCCAGCCCCACCAGGCGTCCCGGCAGATCGCCGGCATCGGTGCGCTCAGGCTCACCCTGGACCCGGTGCCGGCGCGCGACGCGCTCTGGACGCACGTGCAGCAATGGACCTGGCTGGCCCTGGGGCTGGCTGCCTTCTGGGCCCTGTTCGTCGTTGCGCTGGTGTCCCGGGTGCGGCGCGAGCTGACCGCCGCCGCGGCCGAAGCGCCCGAAATCAAGATCAAGCGCACCGAGCCGGTCGAGGACGCCGAGCTCATGGACGATGTCCGAGAGCGCGTCGCGCCCACCATGGACGAGCAGATGGCGCGCATCGAGCGGCTGGAAATCGAGCTGAACCGCGATCCGGTCACCGGCCTGGCCAACCGCAGCTATTTCCTGAACGAGCTCAAGCGCATGCTGCGCGACGATTCCCGCCAGGGGGCGGTCAGCGGCTACGTCCTGCTGGTGCGCAGCCGCGACATGGGGCGCCTGCAGAACGAGACCGAACGCCAGGAACTGGACGACTGGCTGCGGCTTCTGGGCCGGCGCATCATCGAGCTGCTGAACGAAACGCCCCAGGCGCGCGCACTGCCCGCGCGGCTGACCGGCAGCGATTTCGTGGTGCTGTTTCCCGTGGGGGGCGGCCCCGAAGTCATGCGGCCCGTGCAGAAACTGCGCGAACTGCTGGAAACCCTGCGGGTCAAGCTCGACAGCCACAACCTGTCGCGCTGGGCCTATGCCCTGACGGACTACACCGTGCAGTGCACCCCAAAGGAAATCCTGACGCGCCTGGACCAGGCCCTGATGTGCGCCGAGAGCGCCGGTCACGAGGAAGTCGAATTCCTGTCCTACGCCGACCATGAAGACGGCGAACTGCTGATGGGCGAGGCGTCCTGGCGCACGCTGATCTGCCAGGCGCTGGACCACGACCGCCTGTCGCTGGACGTGCGCCGCGTCCAGTACGAGGGCGACGACATCGCCGAACGCTACGAGGCCGCGCTGGCGCTGCGAGAAGACGACCCCGACCAGCCGCGCATGTCCGGTTTCCTGTTCATGCCGGCCGCGGCCCGCCTGGGGCTGTCGCCGGCCTGCGACATGCGCGCGCTGTGCCTGGCGCTGAACTGGCTGGGCGAACACGACGGCATCCTGATCATTCGCATGTCGGTCGCCTCGATCCTGGATGCGCAATACCTGGATGAGATCCGCCAGATCTGCACCAACGCCGATCCCGAACTGCTGCACCGCCTGGTGGTGGAACTGGACGCCTACGGCCTGAACCGCCACCTGGATGCCTTCCGGACCTTTGCCCAGGGCATCATCGAGGCCGGCATGCACGTCGGATTGCGCGGCCTGGACCAGCAGCCCGATGCCCTGCGCCAGATCCACGAGGTCGACTTCGCCTACGTGAAGCTGGGCGGGGCTTTCGTGCGCGAGCTGCTGGCCAGCCCGGGCGGTGTCCAGCTGATGGTGGCCGTCACCGAGACTGCGATCGGCATGGGCATGCGCGTCTATATAGACGATGCCGAGGATCCGGGCACCCGCCGCATGGTGATCGAATACGGGGCGCTGCCGCGCGCCGCGTAGGCGCCAGCGCCCGGATGTGCAGGGTATTGCTTTTGCAGTCTGCCCTGTATATAATGGCTGTCTTGCCCTATAGGGTGCGGTTTGCCATCAGCCCATTTATGCGCATGGCATGCATTGCATCCTGGTCCGGGGCAATGGCAGTTATCGAATTTCAACCCAGGGTGTACTTGGCCAACCAATTGGCGGACCCAAGCGGCTAGCCAAGTATGCCTGACGGGACCAAAACTGGCTGCGTTGCCGGGGGTTCATGCCCTGGGCTTCGTTGTTAAGTTGGAACAGGAAAAATCATGATCCAAATGCAGACCACGCTGGACGTGGCCGACAACACGGGTGCGCGTTCTGTGATGTGCATCAAGGTGTTGGGCGGCTCCAAGCGCCGTTATGCCGCCATTGGCGACGTCATCAAGGTGTCCGTCAAGGAAGCGGCCCCCCGCGGGCGCGTCAAAAAGGGCGAAATCTACAACGCCGTGGTGGTGCGTACCGCCAAGGGCGTCCGCCGCAAGGACGGCTCGCTGATCCGCTTCGGCGGCAATGCGGCCGTGTTGCTCAACGCCAAGCTCGAGCCCATCGGCACGCGTATCTTCGGACCGGTCACGCGCGAACTGCGCACCGAAAAGTTCATGAAGATCGTGTCCCTGGCGCCCGAAGTGCTGTAAGGAGCCGATCATGCAAAACATTCGCAAAGGCGACGAAGTCATCGTGCTGGCCGGCCGCGACCGCAGCCGCCGTGGCACCGTGCTGGCCCGCGTCGGAGCCGACCATGTGCTGGTCGAAGGCATCAACGTCGTGAAGAAGCACGTCCGCGGCAACCCCATGGCGGGTACCCAGGGCGGCATCGTCGACAAGACCCTGCCCATCCACATCTCGAACGTGGCGCTCTACAACCCCGAAACCGGCAAGGGCGACCGCGTCGGCGTCAAGGTCGTGGACGGCGTCAAGGTTCGCATTTTCCGCTCCAACGGCGCCGTCGTTGGCGCGAAGGCATAAGGGGCGCGCACAAAATGGCTCGTTTACAAGATTTTTACCGCTCCAAGGTCGCTGCCGACCTGCAGGCGAAATTCGGCTACAAGTCGGTCATGGAGGTGCCCCGCATCACCAAGATCACCCTGAACATGGGTGTGTCCGAAGCCGTCGCCGACAAGAAGGTCATCGAGAACGCCGTTGGCGACATGACCAAGATCGCCGGCCAGAAGCCCGTGATCACCAAGACCCGCAAGGCCATTGCCGGTTTCAAGATCCGCGAAGACTACCCGATCGGCTGCATGGTCACCCTGCGCGGCCAGCGCATGTACGAATTCCTGGATCGCCTGATCTCGATCGCTCTGCCCCGCGTGCGCGACTTCCGCGGCGTGTCGGGCCGTGCCTTCGATGGCCGCGGCAACTACAACATCGGTGTGAAAGAACAGATCATCTTCCCGGAAATCGAGTACGACAAGATCGACGCCGTGCGCGGGATGAACATCAGCATCACCACCACCGCAAAGACCGACGAGGAAGCCAAGGCGCTGCTGAGCGCATTCAGCTTCCCCTTCCGCAACTAAGGGGCTGACGTGGCAAAACTTTCCCTCATCAATCGCGACATCAAGCGCGCCAAGCTGGCCGAGAAATTCGCCGCCAAGCGCGCCGCGCTGAAGGCGATCATCGCCGACCAGTCGAAATCCGACGAAGAACGCTATCAGGCTCGCCTGGCGCTGCAACAGCTGCCGCGCAATGCCAACCCCACCCGCCAGCGCAATCGCTGCGTGGTGACGGGCCGCCCCCGCGGCGTGTTCAGCAAGTTTGGGCTGACCCGCCACAAACTGCGTGAAATGGCCATGCGCGGCGAAGTGCCCGGCATGACCAAGGCCAGCTGGTAGGAGAAACACACATGAGCATGAGCGATCCCATCGCCGATATGCTGACCCGCGTGCGCAATGCGCAGATGGTCAACAAGACGTCGGTTTCCATGCCCTCCTCCAAGCTGAAGGCGGCCATTGCCGCCGTGCTGAAGGACGAAGGCTACATCGAGGATTTCCGTATCGGTGGCGAACAAGCCAAGCCGCAACTGGAAATCATCCTGAAATATTATGCCGGCCGTCCGGTGATCGAGCGCATCGACCGCGTCTCGCGTCCCGGCCTGCGTATCTACAAGAGCAGCAATGCCATTCCCCAGGTCATGAACGGCCTGGGCGTGGCGATCGTCTCGACCCCCCGTGGCGTCATGACGGACCGCAAGGCCCGCGCCAACGGCGTCGGTGGCGAAGTGCTCTGCTACGTGGCATAAGGAGATTTCAACCATGTCACGCATCGCCAAATACCCCGTCGCGCTGCCGAAAGGCGTCGAAGCCACCATCAGCGCCGGGCAGATCGTTGTCAAGGGCCCGCTGGGCACCCTGACCCAGTCCCTGGACGGCAATGTCCGGATTTCCCAGGAAGACGGCCAGCTGACCTTCGCCGCCGCCAACGATTCCCGCCAGGCCAATGCCATGTCGGGCACCGTGCGCGCGCTGGTGAACAACATGGTCACCGGTGTCAGCGCCGGCTTCGAGCGCCGTCTGAACCTGGTCGGCGTGGGTTTCCGCGCCCAGGTCCAGGGCAACACCCTGAAGCTGCAGCTGGGCTTCTCGCATGATGTCCTGCACGATATCCCCAACGGGATCAAGATCGAATGCCCTTCCCAGACCGAAGTCGTGGTCAAGGGCGCCGACAAGCAGGCCGTCGGCCAGGTCGCCGCTGAAATCCGCGCCTATCGCGAACCCGAACCCTACAAGGGCAAGGGCGTGCGTTATGCGGATGAACGCGTGATCCTGAAAGAAACCAAGAAGAAGTAAGCACGCAGGCAAGGACGAATCATGGACAAGAAAATTTCCCGTTTGCGTCGTGCCGCGGCTACCCGCCGCAAGATTCACGAACTGCGCGTGCATCGCCTGGCGGTGCATCGCACGAATCTGCACATCTACGCCAACATCATTTCGCCGGAAGGCGACCGCGTGCTCGTCAGCGCCTCGACGCTCGAGCCCGAAGTCCGCAAGGAACTCGCCAGCCAGAAGGCCAACGGCGGCAACGCTGCCGCCGCCAGCCTGATCGGCAAGCGCGTGGCCGAGAAGGCCAAGGCTGCCGGCATCGAACTCGTCGCCTTCGACCGTTCGGGCTTCCGTTACCATGGCCGCGTCAAGGCGCTGGCCGAAGCCGCGCGTGAAGCCGGCTTGAAGTTCTAAGGGAATCACATGGCTAAAGCACAAGGCAAGCACGCTCCGGAGCAGGAACGCGACGACGGCATGCGTGAAAAGATGATTGCGGTCAACCGCGTCAGCAAGGTCGTCAAGGGCGGCCGCACCATGAGCTTCGCCGCGCTGACCGTGGTCGGCGACGGCGACGGCCGCATCGGCATGGGCAAGGGCAAGGCCCGCGAAGTGCCGGTCGCCGTCCAGAAGGCCATGGAACAGGCCCGCCGCGGCCTGCTCAAGGTGGCCCTGAAGAACGGCACGCTGCATCACACCGTGGTCGGCAAGCACGGCGCCTCGACGGTGCTGATCTCGCCCGCCGCCGAAGGTACCGGCGTGATCGCCGGTGGCCCGATGCGCGCCATCTTCGAAGTGATGGGCGTGCGCAACGTCGTGGCCAAGAGCCTCGGCTCGAGCAACCCGTACAACATGGTCCGTGCGACCCTCAACGGCCTGCGTGCCTGCTCCACGCCCGCGGAAATCGCGGCCAAGCGCGGCAAGACGGTCGAAGAGATCCTGGGGTAAGACATGGCACAGAAGCAAATCAAAGTCACGCTCGTGCGCTCTGTCATCGGCACGCACAAGTCCCACCGCGCCACCGTGCGCGGCCTGGGTCTGGGCAAGGTGAACAGCAGCCGCGTCCTGGTCGATACGCCCGAGGTCCGTGGGATGATCCGCAAGGTGGATTATCTGGTCACCGTCTCGGAAGCCTAAAGGAATTCAGATGTCCGTCACTCAACTGAACACGCTCGCCCCCGCCGAAGGCGCCAAGCGCCCCCGCCGCCGCGTGGGCCGGGGCATCGGCTCGGGCCTGGGCAAGACTGCCGGCCGCGGCCACAAGGGTCAGAAGTCCCGCGCGGGCGGCTTCCACAAGGTCGGTTTCGAAGGCGGCCAGATGCCGCTGCAGCGCCGCCTGCCCAAGCGCGGCTTCACGCCGCTGGGCCGCCACCTGTTCGCCGAAATCCGTCTGTCGGACCTCCAGGCGCTGCCGGTCGAGGAAATCGACCTGCAGGTCCTGAAGGCCGCCGGCCTGGTGGGCGACCTGGTCCGCACCGTCAAGGTCATCAAGACCGGCGAACTGTCCCGCAAGGTCACCCTGCGTGGAATCAATGCTACGGCCGGCGCTCGCGCCGCGATCGAAGCGGCCGGCGGATCGCTGGCGTAAGGAGCGGCTGTGGCCAAAGCTCAGGCACATAAGCCCAGCGCGGGATACGGCGATCTCAAGCGCCGTATCCTGTTCCTCGTGCTCGCCCTGATCGTCTACCGCCTGGGGACTCACATCCCCGTGCCCGGGATCAATCCGGACGCGCTGGCCGACCTGTTCCAGCAGAACCAGGGCGGCATCCTGGGGCTGTTCAACATGTTCTCCGGCGGCGCCCTGGAACGCTTCTCCGTGCTGGCGCTGGGGATCATGCCGTACATCTCGGCAGCCATCATCATGCAGCTGCTGGCGGTGGTGGTGCCTGCGCTGGAAGCGATCAAGAAAGAAGGCCAGTCCGGCCAGCGGAAGATCACCCAGTACACCCGCTACGGCACGGTGTTCCTGGCCACCTTCCAGGCGATCGGCATCTCGGTGGCGCTGGAATCCCAGCCGGGCCTGGTCATCGATCCGGGCCTGCTGTTCCGCTTCACCACGATCGTGACGCTGGTCACCGGCAGCATGTTCATCATGTGGCTGGGCGAGCAGATCACCGAACGCGGCCTGGGCAACGGCATCTCGCTGCTGATCTTCGCCGGGATCGTCGCCGGCCTGCCCGGCGCGCTGGGCGGCATGCTCGACCTGGTGCGCACGGACTCGATGTCCATCCTGTCGGCCCTGTTCATCCTGGCCCTGGTGGTGGGGGTGACCTACTTCGTGGTCTTCGTCGAGCGCGGCCAGCGTCGCATCACGGTGAACTACGCCAAGCGCCAGGTGGGCAACAAGCTCTATGGCGGCCAGTCCTCGCACCTGCCGCTGAAGCTGAACATGTCCGGCGTCATCCCGCCGATCTTCGCCTCGTCGATCATCCTGCTGCCCGCGACGGTCACCAGCTGGTTCTCCAGCAACCCGAACATGCGCTGGCTGGGCGACCTGGCCGCGGCACTGTCGCCGCAGCAGCCGCTGTACGTGACGCTGTATTCGGGCCTGATCATCTTCTTCTGCTTCTTCTACACGGCACTGGTGTTCAACAGCCGTGAGACGGCGGACAACCTGAAGAAGAGCGGCGCCTTCGTGCCCGGGATCCGTCCCGGCGAGCAGACCGCGCGCTACATCGACAAGATCCTCATGCGGCTGACGCTGACCGGAGCGATCTATGTCACGCTCGTCTGCCTGCTGCCCGAACTGATGCAGATGCGCTGGAACGTGCCCTTCTATTTCGGTGGCACGTCCCTGCTGATCATCGTCGTCGTCGCGATGGATTTCATGGCGCAGGCGCAGGCTTACATGATGTCCCAACAGTACGACTCGTTGCTCCGGAAGGCGAACTTCAAGGGCGCCACGGGCCTACCCATGCGCTGAACAACATGTCCAAGGACGACGTCATCCAGATGCAAGGGGAGGTCATCGAAAACCTTCCCAACGCAACGTTCCGTGTCAAGCTGGAAAATGGCCACATGGTGCTGGGCCACATTTCGGGCAAGATGCGTATGCACTACATCCGGATCCTTCCGGGCGACAAGGTCACAGTGGAGCTCACGCCCTATGATCTGTCGCGCGCCAGGATTGTTTTCCGCTCCAAGTAGGTAGCGGCCGGTCAAGAACCAGGAGATCACCATGAAGGTAATGGCATCGGTAAAGCGGATCTGCCGCAACTGCAAAATCATCAAACGTCACGGCGTGGTGCGCGTCATCTGCACCGACCCGCGTCATAAGCAACGCCAAGGCTAAGGCCGGGCATAACGGATTTCACGAGGAACAGTCATGGCCCGTATTGCTGGCATCAATATTCCGCCGCACCAACACGCCGAGATCGGTCTGACGGCCATCTTCGGCATCGGCCGCACCCGCGCCCGCAAGATCTGCGAAGCGACCGGCATCGAGTACTCGAAGAAGATCAAGGATCTGACCGACGAGGAACTGGAAAAGATCCGTGAACAGATCAACGGCTACACGATCGAAGGCGACCTGCGCCGCGAAGTGCAGCTGTCGATCAAGCGTCTGATCGACCTGGGCACGTACCGTGGCATGCGCCACAAGCGCGGCCTGCCGGTGCGCGGCCAGCGCACCCGCACCAACGCGCGTACCCGCAAGGGCCCGCGTCGCGCCGCAGCGTCCCTGAAGAAATAACCTGAGGAAAGAACATGGCGAAAGCTCAGAGCGGCGCCTCGCGCGTCCGCAAGAAAGTCAAGAAGAACGTGGCCGACGGGATTGCTCACGTCCACGCGTCCTTCAACAACACCATCATCACCATCACCGACCGTCAGGGCAACGCCCTGTCGTGGGCTACGTCCGGCGGCGCCGGCTTCAAGGGCTCGCGCAAGTCGACGCCGTTCGCCGCCCAGGTGGCTGCCGAATCCGCCGGCCGCGTGGCCCAGGAATACGGCATCAAGACGCTGGAAGTCCGCATCAAGGGCCCCGGCCCCGGCCGCGAGTCCTCCGTGCGCGCCCTGAATGCCCTGGGGATCAAGATCTCCAGCATTTCGGACATCACGCCGGTGCCGCACAACGGCTGCCGCCCGCCCAAGCGTCGTCGTATCTAAGGGGAACATCTTGGCTCGTTACACTGGACCCAAATGCAAGCTTTCGCGTCGCGAAGGCACCGACCTGTTCCTGAAGAGCGCCCGCCGTTCGCTGGATTCCAAGTGCAAGCTGGAATCCAAGCCCGGCCAGCATGGCCGCATCTCGGGTTCGCGTACCTCGGATTTCGGCCTGCAGCTGCGTGAAAAGCAGAAGCTCAAGCGCATGTACGGCGTGCTGGAAAAGCAGTTCCGCAAGTACTTCGCCGAAGCCGACCGCCGTCGTGGCAACACCGGCGAAACGCTGATCCAGCTGCTCGAATCGCGCCTGGACAACGTCGTCTATCGCATGGGCTTCGGTTCCACCCGCGCCGAAGCGCGCCAGCTGGTGAACCACCGCGCCATCGAACTGAACGGCCGCACCGCCGACATCGCCTCGATGCTGGTCAAGGCCGGCGACGTGATCTCCGTGCGCGAAAAGGCGAAGAACCAGTCCCGCATCAAGGAAGCCCTGGAACTGGCGACCAGCAACGGTCTGCCCCAGTGGGTCGAAGTCGACGCCAGCAAGCTGTCGGGCGTCTTCAAGCAGGCCCCGGATCGCCAGGACGTCGCCCACGACGTCAACGAATCCATGGTCGTGGAACTGTATTCCCGCTGATCCATTCCGATCGGCGGCATGTGCCGCCCGCCGTCCCCCGGGGCGGCGGTTGCCGGGCCCGGCCTCCAGGCCGCTGCGCCCGGCGGTTTTCCGGGAAGGGACTCGTGTCCCTTCCTTCTTGTTTTCCGTCAGCCTTATCGGTGTAACGAGCCGAGGGTATTGAAAAGGAACATCCATGTCCGCACAAGGTTTTCTGAAACCCCGCACCATCTCCGTCGAAACCCTGGGCGCGCATCACGCCAAGGTCGTGATGGAGCCCTTCGAGCGCGGCTACGGCCACACGCTGGGCAATGCCCTGCGCCGCATCCTGCTGTCCTCCATGACGGGCTATGCCCCCACGGAAGTCCAGATCAGCGGGGTCGTGCACGAATATTCCACGATCGCCGGGGTGCGCGAGGACGTCGTCGACATCCTCCTGAACCTGAAGGGTGTGGTGTTCAAGCTCCACAACCGCGAAGAAGTCACGCTGCAGCTCAACAAGCAGGGTCCCGGCGAAGTCCGCGCCCGCGACATCGAACTGCCGCACGACGTCGAGATCATCAACCCGGATCACCTGATCGCCACCCTGACCGACAACGGTCGCCTGGAAATGCAGGTCAAGGTCGAGCAGGGCCGCGGCTACGTGCCGGGCAACGTGCGCGCCCTGGCCGACGACCGTTCGGCCACCATCGGCCAGATCGTGCTGGATGCTTCCTTCAGCCCCGTGCGCCGCGTCAGCTACGCCGTGGAAAACGCCCGCGTCGAGCAGCGTACCGACCTGGACAAGCTGGTGCTGGATGTCGAGACCAACGGCGTCATCAGCCCCGAGGAAGCCGTGCGCCAGTCGGCCCGCATCCTGATGGACCAGATTTCCGTGTTCGTGTCGCTGGCCGACAAGGACGCCGGCCAGCTGACCACCAGCCTGCCGGTGGGCGGGCAGACGGCTCCGATCGATCCGGTGCTGCTGCGCCCGGTCGACGACCTGGAGCTGACGGTGCGTTCGGCCAACTGCCTGAAGGCCGAAAACATCTACTACATCGGCGACCTGATCCAGCGTACCGAAAACGAGCTGCTCAAGACCCCGAACCTGGGCCGCAAGTCGCTCAACGAGATCAAGGAAGTGCTGGCCGCACGCGGCCTGACGCTGGGCATGAAGCTGGAAAACTGGCCGCCCGTCGGCCTCGAGCGCCCCTGATTGCAGTATCGGCGCGCGGGCGGCGTCAACGCCGTGCGCGTGCTAATATCCAACCCTCGGCCGTTTCGGCGGCCGGGATCAAACCCCACCCGGGCCGCGGCTCGTCCGATAGAAGATCCGGGTTTCATAGATTCGAAAGGAAATTGAAATGCGCCATCGTAGCGGCCTTCGCAAACTGAACCGTACCAGCAGCCACCGTCTGGCCATGTTTCGCAACATGGCGGTGTCCCTGCTGACCCACGAAGCCATCAAGACCACCCTGCCCAAGGCCAAGGAACTGCGCCGCGTGGTCGAGCCCCTGATCACCCTGGGCAAGAACCCCACGCTGGCCAACCGCCGCCTGGCCTTCGCCCGCCTGCGCGACCGCGATGCCGTCACCAAGCTGTTCAACGAAATCGGACCGCGCTTTGCCGCTCGCAATGGCGGTTACACCCGCGTGCTGAAGATGGGCTTCCGCCAGGGCGACAACGCCCCCATGGCCTACATGGAACTGGTCGACCGCCCCGAAGCCGAAGCGCCGGCCGCCAGCGAGTAAATCGACGGCTGCGCTGCCGCCCTCCGGGCGGCACGACCGAACGGGCCCTGCGGGGCCCGTTTGCGTTGGGTCATGGCTGCCCCGAGCGGGCCCGGGTACAATGGAGCCCGTACCCATACTGCGCCTGAAAACCATGACAGATCAGACACCTGGCGAAGATCCTGCCCTGGTCGTGCGCCAGGCCGGCGCCCCGACCGACACCGTGGTGGTGCTCAGCACGGCGCCCGACGATCTCCTGGCCAAGCGCATCGCGCATGTGCTGGTCGAGGAATCCCTGGTGGCCTGTGCCCAGGTGGGTCCGGCCATCATCTCCATGTACATGTGGCAGGGGGAACTCGAGGGCACGGACGAAGTCCAACTTCTGTTCAAGACCACGGCGGACACCCTGCCCGCGTTGTACGCACGGCTGTGCGACCTGCACCCCTACGAGATTCCCGAGTTCATGGTGCTGGGCGTGCCCGCCGGCAGCCGGGCCTACCTGGACTGGGTTGCCCGGTCCACGCGGCCCGCCGTCCAGGCAGCCACCCGCGACGCCTGACGCCAGCCGCTGTCCCCGCATTCACCAAGGAAGTCGTCGATGCCGCATCCGTCGGATCTCAGCCCATGCCTGTTCGCGCGCACGCGCGGCCTGCAGCGCAGGGTCTTCGCCCTGCTGGGCCTGTTGCTGGGGCTGTGCGGCCTGCTGGACATGGGTGCCGCCCGGGCGGCCGATGATTTCCTGGATCCGGAGCAGGCATTCGTCGATACGGCGGCGATGGCCGATCCGCTGACCCTGGACATGCACTGGGAGATCGCCCCGGGCTATTACATGTACCAGGACCGGTTCGAAGTGCGCATCGAGGACGCCCAGGGGAACTTGCTGCTGTTCCGGCGTTCCGACCTGACGCCGGAAGACGCAGAGACCCGCACGCCGGCCTGGCATGATGCCCTGACCCTGCCGCGTGGGCAGGTCAAATACGATCCCACGTTCGAGAAGGACATGGAGGTCTTCCACAAGGGCGTGACGCTGCGGGCGGCCCTGAAGCCCGGCGCACAGGGGCCCTTGCAGGTGTCCGTCACCGGCCAGGGCTGTGCCGAGGGGGGGCTGTGCTATCCGCCCATGACGAAGACCTTCGCCCTGCAGGCAGCGGGCGACGGCTACCGGGCGGTGGGCGATCAGGTACGCGACCGGGTGCCGCCGCCGGGCGACGAGGTTTCCGCACCGGCCCCGGCCGGTCCGGGCCTGGCGCCTGGCGCAGCCGGCGCGCCGGGCGGGGAATCCTGGCTGGATATGGGCGACGTGGGTATGGCGGCCTGGCTGCACCAGGCACCGCTGTGGCAGATCCTGGCGCTGAGCCTGGCATTGGGCGCGCTGCTGTCCCTCACCCCCTGCGTGCTGCCCATGGTGCCCATCCTGCTGGCGGTGATCTCCGGCGGCGGCGCGGTCGGCCGGGCGCGCGGCCTGGGGCTGGCGGCGGTCTACGTGCTGGGCATGTCCCTGGTGTATACGGCGCTGGGCGTGGCGGCCGGCCTGCTGGGCGCCGGCCTGGCTGCCTGGCTGCAGTCGCCCTGGGTGCTGGGCGTCTTCGCCGTGCTGCTGGCGCTGTTCGCGCTGGCGATGATGGATGTCTTCACCCTGCAGGCCCCGGTGGGCCTGCAGTCGGCCATGCAGGAACGCCTGCAGCGCCTGCCGGGCGGCCGCGTGGGCGGCGTATTCGCGATGGGCATGCTGTCCGCACTGATCGTGGGGCCGTGCGTGGCCGCTCCCCTGGCCGGCGTGCTGCTGTTCATTTCGCAGACCGGCGACGTGGTGGTGGGCGGCGCCGCCCTGTTTGCTTTGGCCTGGGGCGAAGGCCTGCTGCTGCTGGCGGTGGGTGCGGGCGCGGGCGCCCTGATGCCGCGCGCCGGGGCCTGGATGGCGCCGCTGAAGGCGGGCTTCGGCCTGCTGCTGCTGGGCACGGCCTGGTGGATGGCGCGGCCGCTGCTGGCCGATGGGCTGTATGTCACCGGTTGGGTCCTGCTGGCCCTGTGGGCCGCCCTGCTGGCCTGGACGGCCGCCGCGCAGGGCCAGGGTGAAGCCGGGCCGCTGCGGTTGCTGGCGCGCGCCCTGGCCCTGCTGCTGGCCCTGTGGGGGCTGGCGCAGGGCGCCGGGCTGCTGGCGGGCGGCCGCGACATGCTTCGCCCCCTGGCGCCGTTCGCTGCCGGGGGCGCGGGCGGTACGGCCGCCGTGGCAACCGCCGATCCCGCCGCGATCCGTGCCCGCTTCACGCGCGTGGCATCCCGGGCCGACCTGGACGCGAGGCTGGCCGCGGCCGACCGGCCCGTGATGCTGGATTTCTACGCCGACTGGTGCGTGTCCTGCCTGGAAATGGAGAAATTCACCTTCAGCGACCCGGCCGTGGCCGAAAGAATGGGCAGGATGCTGCTGCTGCAGGCGGACGTGACCCGCATGACGGACGAAGACCGCGCGCTGCTGGCGCGGTTCGATCTGTTCGGCCCGCCGGGGATTTTGTTCTTCGACGCCCAGGGGCGCCTGATCCCCGGAGCGCGGGTGGTGGGGTTCCAGAAGGCGGATGCCTTCCGCAAGGTGCAGGACCGGGTGCTGGCGGGCCGGTAGGCCGGGCCGGCGCCGTTCGGGTTCAGTCGCCCGATTCGCCGCTGGGTTCGTCCGTACGGCTCAGTTCGCGGGCCGAATCGGCTTCGTCCTGGTCTTCGGCCGGCTTGCGCTTTTCCAGGGCGGCGCCGGCCAGGATGCCGATTTCGTACAGCAGGCACAGCGGCGCGGCCAGCAGGATCTGGCTGAGGACGTCCGGGGGCGTCACCACGGCGGCCAGGACGAAGGCGCCGACGATCACGTAGCCGCGGATCTCGCGCAGTTTCTTCACCGTGACCATGCCGGTCTTGACCAGCAGGATGACCGCGATCGGCACCTCGAAGGTGACGCCGAAGGCGATGAACATGGTCAGTACGAAATTGACGTAGGCTTCGATGTCGGGCGCCGGCGTGATCGACTGGGGCGCGAAATGGGCGATGAAGCTGAAGACCGTGTGGAAGACCACGAAATAGCAGAACGCCATGCCCAGCAGGAACAGCAGGGTGCTGGAGATGATCAGGGGCAGCGCCAGGCGCTGTTCGTGGCGATACAGGCCAGGGGCGACAAAGGCCCAGGCCTGGTACAGGACCACCGGCAGGGCCAGCACGAAGGACGCCAGCAGGGTGACCTTGATCGGCACCATGAAGGGCGTGATCACGCCGGTGGCGATCATGCGCGTGCCCTGCGGCAGCGAGGCGAGCATGGGCTGGGCCAGGAGGTCGTAGATCATCGACGGGCCCGGATAGATGAACAGCACCACGAAGATGCCCAGCACGGCCGCCACGGCCCGCAGCAGGCGCGTGCGCAGTTCGATCAGGTGGGAGATGAACGTGTCCTGGGACGAGGCGTCGGAAGCGTCTGTCATGCCGTGCTTCAGTGGCTGGTATCGGTGGTGGCGGGCCGGGAGGCTGGCGCCGGTTCGGACGCCGGTTCGGCGGGCCGTTCGGCGGCCGGAGCCGGGGCCGTGGGAGAGGCATCTGCCGCGGAGCCGGATGCCGCCGCGTCGCCCTGGGCGGACGGCAGCGGATCGAGCGCCTGGCGGGCCTGGTTCAGGGTGTCCTGGATCGCCTGCGAGGGCTGGGTCACGGCGGCCTTGAGGTCTTCCACGGAAGAAGTCATGGAGGACTGCACGGAACGGGCGGCGTCTTCCATCTGGTGCTTGATGTCGCCGATTTCCTTCAGGTCCATTTCCTTCTGGATGTCGGACTTGACCTCGTTGACGTAGCGCTGGGCGCGGCCGAGCAGGTGCCCGACCGTGCGGGCGACCTTGGGCAGGCGTTCGGGGCCGATGACGATCAGCGCGATCACGCCGATCAGCATCAGTTCGCTGAAGCTGACATCAAACATGGCGGGTCCGGTACGCGGCGGTCGGGATCAGGCGTCGGTCTTTTCGCGGGCCTGGACGTCGACCGTATCGGCGTCGCTGGCCTGCTGCGTGACGGCCGGCTTGGCGGTGGATTCGTCCTGCGCGTCTTTCATGCCTTTCTTGAAGCCTTTGACCGCACCACCGAGATCCTCGCCGATGTTACGCAGTTTTTTCGTGCCGAAGATCAGGGCCACGATGACCAGGACGATCAGCCAGTGCCAGATGCTGAAGCTACCCATGAGAAGTACTCCTTAGGCGGCGGGGGCCGCGCGGTTTGACCAGGGGCGTTGGCCCCCCAGGATGTGGAAATGCAGGTGATCGATTTCCTGGCCGCCTTCGGTGCCGGTGTTGGACACCAGGCGGAAGCCCCCGGCGGGCATGGGATTGCAGCCGTTGGCGAAGGCGATTTCGGGCGCCAGGCGCAGCATGCGGGCCAGCCAGTCGCCGTCGGCGGCGCCGATGTCGGCCAGGGATGCCACGTGATGTTTCGGGATCAGCAGCAGGTGCACGGGAGCCGCCGGGTTGATGTCGTGGAATGCGAGGAATTCGTCGTCTTCGTGGACAATGCGGGCGGGGATCTCGTGCCGGGCGATTTTACAGAACAGGCAATCGTGGCTCATGGGGACCTACGGAGCGGGGCCGGACATCGACCCGATCAATCCCGTATGTTGCCATATTTTCGTGGGGGCCGGTTTGATCTGACCGCGTCCGGGCCTGCGTCTGCGGGTATGTACCGAGGGTGCGGCCGGATCGCGCGGGCCGGTGGCGCCCGGTCAGTCCTTGGGACGGGAGGCTTTTTCCTCGAGCCCGGAAAGGCCTTCGCGGCGTGCCAGCTCGGCCAGCACGTCTTCGGGGCGCAGGCCGAAGTGCGTCAGGGCGACCAGGCAGTGGAACCAGAGGTCGGCGGTCTCGGCGACGATGCGTTCAGGGACGCCGTCCTTGGCGGCCATGACCAGCTCGGTGGCTTCTTCGCCGATCTTCTTCAGGAAGGCATCCGGGCCGCGCGACAGCAGCTTGGCGGTGTAGGACGTCTGGGGATCGCCGCCGCGCTCGGGCCGGCGCGTGTCCAGGGTGTCGGCCAGCCGGGCCAGGATATCGGGGGAGGGGGATTGTGTCATGGAGCAATTCGTCATCGAAGAAGGTGCCGGTCCGGACGCGTCCGGACCGCTGCGCGCGTTCAGTGGCCGCCCGGATGGGCATGGCTGTAGATGGACTCGGGGTCCTTCAGCACCGGATCCTGGACGGCCCAGGCCGGCTGTGCGCCGGCCAGGTCCAGGCCTCGGTAGAAGCAGCGCTCGCGCCCGGTGTGGCAGGCGATGCCGCCGACCTGGGTGACCTTGAGCAGCAGCACGTCGCCGTCGCAGTCCAGGCGGATGTCGTGGACCTGCTGGACGTGGCCGGATTCCTCGCCCTTGCGCCACAGGCGCCCGCGCGAACGCGAGAAATACACGGCGCGGCCGGTGCGCACGGTTTCGCGCACGGCCTCGGCGTTCATCCAGGCCATCATCAGCACGGTGCCGCTCTGCGCGTCCTGGGCGATGGCGGGGATGAGGCCCTGGTCGTCGAAATGCAGGGCCGCCAGCCAGTCTTCCGGCGCGCCGGCGGTGGGCTGGGCGGGCGCCGTCATGCGGGCACCTGCGCGGGAGCGGGTCGCACCGGGATGCCCTGGGCGGCTAGGTAGGCCTTGGCCTCGGCCAGGGTGTGCTGGCCGAAGTGGAAGATGCTGGCGGCCAGCACGGCGCTGGCGTGGCCCAGCGTGATCCCGTCGGCCAGGTGCTGCAGGGTGCCGACGCCGCCGGAGGCGATCACCGGCACGGGCACGGCATCCGAAACGGTGCGCGTCAGTTCGAGGTCGAAGCCGGACTTGGTGCCGTCGCGGTCCATGCTGGTGAGCAGCAGTTCGCCGGCGCCCAGGTCGGCCATGCGGCGCGCCCATTGCACGGCATCCAGGCCGGTGGCCCGGCGGCCGCCGTGGGTGAAGATTTCCCAGCGCGGCGCTTCGCCTTCGCCCGAGACGCGGCGGGCGTCGAGGGCCACGACGATGCACTGCGAGCCGTGGTGGCGGGCGGCCTCGGCCACGAGTTCCGGGCGGGCGACCGCGGCGCTGTTGATGGAGACCTTGTCGGCACCCGCGTCCAGCAGGCGCTGCACATCGGCCACCTGGCGCACGCCGCCGCCGACCGTCAGGGGAATGAAGACCTGGCGCGCCACGGCCTCGATGATGGGCAGGATCAGGTCGCGGTCGTCGGACGTGGCCGTGATGTCGAGGAAGGTGAGCTCGTCGGCGCCCTGTTCGTCATAGCGCCGGGCGATCTCCACCGGGTCGCCGGCGTCGGTCAGGTTGACGAAGTTCACGCCCTTTACCACCCGCCCGGCGTTGACGTCCAGGCAGGGGATGATGCGGCGGCACAGACCCGACCGGCCGGCCTGCGTGTCGGACGAAGTCATGCTTCGGCGTCCTCTCCGGCTGTCGCCGTCGGGGGGGGAACCAGCTGGTCCGCGAGCGACTGGGCGGCAGCGAAGTCCAGGGTGCCTTCGTACAGGCTGCGGCCCAGGATCGCGCCGTCGACGCCCTCGTCGGCCACTTCGCACAGGGCGCGGATGTCGTCCAGCGATGCCACGCCGCCCGAGGCGATGACCGGGATGCGAACGTGCTGCGCCAGGCGCACGGTGGCTTCGATGTTGACGCCCGAGAGCATGCCGTCGCGGCCGATGTCGGTGTAGATGATGGACTCGCAGCCGTAGTCCTCGAATTTCCGGGCCAGGTCGAGCACGTCGTGCCGGGTCAGCTTCGACCAGCCGTCGGTGGCGATCTTGCCGTCGCGCGCATCCAGGCCGACGATGATGTGGCCCGGGAAGGCCGAGCAGGCGTCGCTGAGGAAGCCCGGGTCCTTGACCGCCGCCGTGCCGATGATCACGTAGGAGATGCCGTTGTCCAGGTAGTACTCGACCGTGTCCAGGTCGCGGATGCCGCCGCCGATCTGCACCGGGATGGATTCATCGACGGTGTCCACGATGGCCTGGATGGCGGCGCGGTTGCGTGGCTTGCCGGCCACGGCGCCGTTCAGGTCCACCAGGTGCAGGCGGCGAGCCCCCTGGGCGACCCATTGGTCGGCCATGGCGGCGGGGTCTTCGGAAAACACGGTGGCCTGGTCCAGGTCGCCCTGGCGCAGGCGCACACATTGCCCGTCTTTGAGGTCGATGGCGGGGATGAGCAGCATGATCGTCGTGGTCGGTGCGGAAAGGGTGCTGTGCCGGGAGCCGGGCGGTTTCAGGGCTGCCAGCGGGTGAAGTTGCGGTACATCCGCAGCCCGGGGGCTGCGCTCTTTTCTGGGTGGAACTGTACGGCAAAAATATTGCCGTCCGCAATGGCGCAGCAGAACGGCAGGCCGTGGTGGCTGATGCCGGCCGTGAGCGCCGGGTCGTCGGGGACGGCGTAATAGCTGTGGACGAAATAGAACGGCGTGTCCTGGGCGATGCCTTCCCAGAGCGGGTGGGCGCGGGTCTGCGTGACGGCGTTCCAGCCCATGTGGGGGACTTTCAGGCGCTCGCCGCCGTCGGTGGCGTGGTCGAAGGCAGGCCCCTGGAAGCGGCGCACGCGGCCGGGAAACAGGCCCAGGCCGGGGGTGTTGCCTTCGTCGCTGGCCTGGAACAGCATCTGTTCGCCCACGCACACGCCCAGCAGCGGTTTTTCGCGGGCGGCCTGCAGCACGGCTTCGCGCAGCCCGGACGTATCCAGCGTGCGCATGCAGTCGGGCATGGCGCCCTGTCCCGGGAACACGATGCGGTCGGCGGCGCGGATTTCGTCGGCGCTGCGGGCGATGCGGATGTCGTGGTCGGGGGCGGCGGCTTGCAGGGCGCGGGCGACGGAATGGAAATTGCCCATGCCGTAGTCGACGATGGCGATGCGGGTCACGATGCGGGAGTCCTGGGGCGGTCTATGGAAACGAGGAATCGGGACTACAGCGAGCCCTTGGTCGAGGGGATGGCGCCTCCGGCGCGCGGATCCACTTCGGTGGCCATGCGCAGCGCGCGGCCGAAAGCCTTGAAGATGGTCTCGCACTGGTGGTGGGCGTTTTCACCGCGCAGATTGTCGATGTGCACGGTCGCCAGGGCATGGTTGACGAAGCCCTGGAAGAATTCGCGCGCCAGGTCGACATCGAACGTGCCGATGCGCGCCCGGGCGTAGTCCACGTGGTAGAACAGCCCCGGGCGGCCGGACAGGTCGACCACCACGCGCGACAGGGATTCGTCCAGTGGCACGTAGGCATGGCCGTAGCGGCGCAGGCCGGCCTTGTCGCCCGCGGCGGCGGCGAAGGCCTGGCCCAGGGTGATGCCGACGTCTTCCACGCTGTGGTGGTCGTCGATGTGGGTGTCGCCGTCGCAATGGATGTCCAGGTCGAACAGGCCGTGGCGGGCGATCTGGTCGAGCATGTGATCCAGGAAGGGCACGCCGGTGTTCAGGCTGCGGGTGCCGGTGCCGTCCAGGTTCAGGCTGACGCGGATGCGGGTTTCCTGGGTGTTGCGTTCGATGGTGGCGGTGCGCATGGGCGGTGAGCGGGTCGGTCGGGAAGGAACCGCGCGGTGCCGGAAGGGTCGCGCGGGCGGGTTCGGGGCCTGTTTACGCCATGGGACGTGAACGGGCCCTAGGGCTGGGCATCCAGGCGCAGCGAGGCGCTGGCGGCGTGGGCGTGCAGGCCTTCTCCGGTGGCCAGGGTGGCGGCGATGCGGCCCAGGGTCTGGGCGCCGGCGTGCGAGACCTGAATCAGGCTGCTGCGCTTCTGGAAATCATACACGCCCAGCGGCGAGGAGAAGCGCGCGGTGCGTGCGGTGGGCAGGACGTGGTTCGGTCCTGCACAGTAGTCGCCCAGCGATTCCGAGCTGTAGGCGCCCAGGAAGATCGCGCCGGCGTGGCGGATCAGGGGCAGCAGGGCCTGCGGGTTGCGGACGGAGACTTCCAGGTGTTCGGGCGCGATGCGGTTGACGATGTCGCAGGCCTGCTCGAGGCTTTCGGTGCGGATCAGGGCGCCCCGGTTGGCCAGGCTGACGCGCAGGATGTCGGCCCGGGGCTGGGACGGCAGCAGGCGTTCGATGGCGGCCTGGACGGCGTCCAGGTAGCCGTCGTCCGGGCACAGCAGGATGGCCTGGGCGAGCTCGTCGTGCTCGGCCTGCGAGAAAAGGTCGATGGCCAGCCATTCGGCCGGCGTGCCGCCGTCGGCCAGGATCAGGATTTCGGACGGGCCCGCGATCATGTCGATGCCCACCGTACCGAACACGCGGCGCTTGGCCGCGGCGACGTAGGCGTTGCCCGGCCCGACGATCTTGTCCACCGCGGGCAGCGTGCGCGTGCCGTAGGCCAGGCCGCCGACGGCCTGGGCGCCGCCGATGGCGAATACGCGGTCGGCCCCGCCCAGCGCGGCGGCGGCCAGCACCATGGGGTTGCGCGTACCGCCGGGCGTGGGCGTGACCATGATGAGTTCCGGCACGCCCGCGACCTTGGCCGGAATGGCGTTCATCAGCACCGAGGACGGGTAGGCGGCCTTGCCGCCCGGCACGTACAGGCCGACGCGATCCAGCGGGGTGACTTTCTGGCCCAGCAGCGTGCCGTCGGGCTCGGTGTAGGTCCAGGTCTCGGCGCGCTGGTGTTCGTGGTAGCGGCGCACGCGGTCGGCGGCGGCTTCCAGCGCCGCGCGCTGGTCCGGGGGCAGGCCGTTCAGGGCCGCCAGCCAGTCGGCGCGGGGGATTTCCAGCGCTTCCAGGCGGTCGGCCCGGACGTGGTCGAAGCGCGCCGTGTATTCCAGGATGGCCTCGTCGCCGCGTGTTTGCACGTCGTGCAGGATGTCGCGCACGGCGGTTTCGATGGCCTCGTCCTGCGAGGCGTCGTAGGCCAGCAGCCGGGTCAGGGCCGCGTCGAAATCGGAAGAACGGGCATCCAGGCGGTGAATCAGGGACATGATGGGAATCGGGTAGGCAAGCAGGGGCGGAAAACCGGACGGCGCTCAGGCCGTTCGGGGCAGGCCGCGCGCGGGCGACCGCAACCCATCTATCTTAGCCGGAATTTCCGCAGTCCGAGCGGGCGGCGGCCGTCAGGCCATCGCCGCCGAGGCGCGGGCGAAGGCGTCGAGGAAGGGCTGCAGATGCTCGCCTTTCATCTTGAGCGCAGCCTGGTTGACGATCAGGCGCGAGGAGATCTGGCGGATTTCCTCGACCTCGACCAGGCGGTTGGCGCGCAGCGTGCCGCCCGAGGACACCAGGTCGACGATGGCGTCGGCCAGGCCCACCAGGGGGGCCAGCTCCATCGAGCCGTAGAGCTTGATGATGTCCACGTGCACGCCCTTGGCGGCGAAGTGCTCGCGCGCGGCGCGCACGTACTTGGTGGCGATGCGCAGGCGCGAACCCTGGTGCACGGCGGCCTGGTAGTCGAAGCCTTCGGGGGCGGCCACGCACAGGCGGCAGCGGGCGATGTTCAGGTCGATGGGCTGGTACAGCCCGCCGGGGTGCTGCGCCATGTGCTCGTGCAGCACGTCCTTGCCCGCGATGCCGAAGTCGGCCGCGCCGTACTGGACGTAGGTGGGCACGTCCGAGGCGCGCACGATGATGATGCGCAGTTCGGCCGAATCCGTCGGCAGGATCAGCTTGCGCGAGGATTCGGGGTTTTCCGGCACGCCCACGCCGGCGGCGGCCAGCAGCGGCAGGGTTTCTTCGAAGATGCGGCCTTTGGACAGGGCCAGGGTCAGGGGAGTGGGGGCCATGTGGAGCCTGTCGCCTATTGGATGCGTTGGATGTCCGCGCCCAGCGCCTGGAGCTTGCGTTCCATGCGTTCGTAGCCGCGGTCCAGGTGGTAGATGCGTTCCACCGTGGTCTGGCCGTTGGCGGCCAGGCCCGCGATCACCAGGCTGGCCGAAGCGCGCAGGTCGGTGGCCATGACGGTGGCACCCAGCAGCTGCGGCACGCCCTGGACCACGGCGGTGTGGCCGTCGATCTCGATGTCGGCCCCCATGCGGTGCAGCTCCTGCACGTGCATGTAGCGGTTCTCGAAGATGTTCTCGGTGATGACGGCGGTGCCTTCGGCCAGGGTGTTCAGGGCCATCAGCTGGGCCTGCATGTCGGTCGGGAAGCCCGGGTATTCGCTGGTGCGGAAGCCGGTCGCGCGCGGGCGGCCGTCCATGCGGGCGCGGATCCAGTCCGGGCCGGTGGTGATTTCCAGCCCGGCGTCGCGCAGTTTGTCCAGCACCGCGCCCAGCGTGTCGGGCGCCGCGTGGCGCAGGATGATGTCGCCCCCCGTGGCCGCCACGGCGCACAGGAAGGTGCCGGCCTCGATGCGGTCGGGCACGATACGGTGGGCGGCGCCGTGCAGGCGTTCCACGCCCTCGATGACGATGCGGTCGGTGCCGTGGCCTTCGATGTGCGCGCCCATGGCGATCAGGATCTTGGCCAGGTCGACGACCTCGGGTTCGCAGGCGGCGTTTTCCAGCACGGTGCGGCCTTCGGCCAGGGCGGCGGCCATCATCAGGTTTTCCGTGCCGGTCACGGTGACCATGTCCGTCAGGATGCTCGCGCCGCGCAGGCGTTCGGCCTCGGCCACGACGAAGCCGTGCTCGATGCGGATGCGCGCGCCCATGGCGGCCAGGCCCTTGATGTGCTGGTCGACCGGCCGCTGGCCGATCGCGCAGCCGCCCGGCAGGCTGACCCGGGCGCGGCCGAAGCGCGCCACCAGCGGGCCCAGCACCAGGATGGACGCCCGCATGGTCTTGACCAGCTCGTAGGGGGCTTCCTGGCTGGAGACCTGGTCGGCCTGCAGAGTGACGTGGGTTTCGCCCTTGCGTTCCGCACGCACGCCCATGCGCTGCAGCAGCGTCAGGGTGGTGCCGATGTCGCGCAGGGCGGGGACGTTGTCCAGTTCCAGGGGATCGGCGGTGAGCAGCGATGCGCAGAGGATCGGCAGGGCGGCGTTCTTGGCGCCCGAAATGACGACTTCGCCCTGCAGCGGGCGGCCGCCCTGGATCAGCAGCTTATCCATTGTTCTTGGTGGCTTCGTATTCGGCCGGCGTCAGGGTGCGCATCGACAGGGCATGGATTTCCGCGCGCATGCGTTCGCCCAGCGCCTGGTAGACAGCCTGGTGGCGGGCCAGCGTGCGCTTGCCCTCGAAGATGGGGCTGACGATCAGGGCCTCGAAGTGGGCGCCGTCGCCGTAGACTTCGAGGTGTTCGCAGGGCAGGTTGTCGGCGATGTACTGGCGGACGTGGTCGGGGGTGGGAGACATGGGTCAGCTCCGTAGTTTGTAGCCGCGCGCCAGCAGGCGCAGGGCGAACAGGCTCAGGGCCACGGCGACGGCCAGCACGATGGCCAGGCCACGCCAGGGGGAAACGTCGGACGCGGAAAAGAATCCGTAGCGGAAGCCGTCGATCATGTAGAACACCGGATTCCAGCGCGACACGGCCTGCCAGAAGGGCGGCAGGCTGTGGATCGAGTAGAACACGCCCGACAGGAACGTGGCGGGCACGATCAGGAAGTTCTGGAAGGCCGCCAGCTGGTCGAATTTTTCCGACCACAGGCCGGCGATCAGGCCCAGCACGCCGAGGATCCAGCACGACAGCACCGCGAAGACCAGCATCCAGAGCGGGGCCGTGACGGGCAGGCGCACGAAGAACAGCGCCACCAGCCAGACGCAGGCGCCCACGGCCAGCCCGCGCGCGACCGCTGCCAGGATGTAGGCGGTGAAGATCTGGCGGTGGGAAAACGGCGGCAGCAGCACGAAGATCAGGTTGCCGGTGATGCGGCTCTGGATCAGGGACGAGGATGGATTGGCGAAGCTGTTCTGCAGCATGCTCATCATCATCAGCCCGGGGATCAGGAAGGCGGTGTAGGAAATGGCGTCGTACACCTGCACGCGGTCTTCCAGCACGTGGGAAAAGATCAGCAGGTACAGCAGCGCGGTCACCACCGGCGCGGCGATGGTCTGCAGGCCGACCTTCCAGAAGCGCATCAGCTCTTTGTGCAGCAGGGTCGGGAAACCCGAACCCATGGCGGGACGGGTCTGGGAGACGGGGCGGATCACAGTTCGGCCTCCAGCATGGAATCGTCGTGCATGATGCGCACGAAGGCGTCTTCCAGGTCGGCGCCGCCGACGCGCGCCATCAGCGCCTGGGTGGTGTCCAGCGCCACGATCTGGCCGGATTTCAGCATGGCCACGCGCCCGCACAGGGCTTCGGCTTCTTCGAGATAGTGCGTGGTGAGCAGGATCGTGTGGCCGGCCTGGTTCAGGCGCGTAATGAAATCCCACAGCGTGCGGCGCAGGTCGACGTCCACGCCGGCGGTGGGCTCGTCGAGGATGATCACCGGCGGGCGGTGGACCAGGGCCTGCGCCACCAGGACGCGGCGCTTCATCCCGCCGGACAGTTCGCGCATGTTGGCATCGGCCTTGTTCAGCAGGCCCAGGTTGTCCAGGATCTCGTCGATCCAGTCGTCGTTGTTCCGCAGGCCGAAGTAGCCTGACTGCAGCCGCAGGGTCTCGCGCACCGTGAAGAACGGGTCGTAGACGATTTCCTGGGGAACGACGCCCAGCGATTGGCGCGCGCGCCGGAAATCGCCGACCACGTCGTAGCCGCAGACCCGGGCGCTGCCCTGGGTGGCGTGGGCCAGCCCGGCCAGGATGGAGATCAGCGTGGTCTTGCCGGCCCCGTTGGGGCCCAGCAGGCCGAAGAATTCGCCATGCTCGATCGTCAGGCTGACGTCACGCAGGGCCTGGAAACCCGCGGGCGCAGGGCGGCCGCTCAGGCGGTCGCGCCAGGATCGGGGGCGCGGGGCGTAGATTTTGGAGACGTGTTGCAGATCGAGGGCGGGCATGGGCAGGCAATGCGCCCCGAAATGGGCGCCATCGATCATTATAAGCGGTCGGAGAATGCGGCCCGCGCGCAGGCATGCAGGGAAGGGCAACCGCGTGAGGCGCCGGCGGCTTCCGAAGGGAGGCCGGGGGAAGTCGGCGAGCACTGTCCGAGGCCGCAGGCCGAGTTTGCACGCCGCCCGGCTGGACGAGGAAGGGCCGGGTAGTCCGACCGACGGGAGGACCGTCGAACAGGGCGGCCCTTCCCTGCATGCCGGCGCGCGGGCGTGTTCAGAACCGCGCGGGCGCGTTCAGAGCACGGCCACCGCGCATCCGGCCTGAAATCATTTCTTCGCGTTCAGGGCCGAGATCAGCCCGTCGATCCCCCCCTTGTTGATCTCCGAGGCGAACTGGTTGCGATAGTTCTGGATCAGCCAGATGCCTTCCACGTTCAGGTCGTAGACTTTCCAGCCCGCGTCGGTCCGTTCCAGGCGGTAGTCCACACCGATCGCCGGGCTGTTCGGTTGCGAGATCGTGGTGCGCACCACCGCATCGTCCGCCTGCGGGTCGCCGCGGAAAGGCAGCAGCGAGATCGTCGTGCCGGACGTCACCCGCGTGAACGCCCCGCTGTAGGTGCGGATCAGCGTGCCCGTGAACGCCTGCACCAGAGCGGTCTTCTGGGCGTCGGATGCCTGGCGCCAGTAGCGGCCGGCCGCCAGCCGGGTCGTCTTGTCCATGTCGACGTACGGCAGCGCATAGCGGCGCACCAGGTCCGCGATGTGACCCGCATCGCCCTGCAGCGCCTGGGGATCGGCCTTGACCGCGTCGAGCATGTTGTTGGCCACGGCTTCGAGGAAGTCGTTCGGCGCGGCCTTGGGGTCGACCGTGCGTTCGGCTGCGCCCGCGGGTGCCGCGGACAGCCCCAGCGCGGCGCCCAGCAGGCACAGGGCCCCTGCCCGGCGCAGGATGTACAGAAAGGAAGAAAGGCTCATGATCGTCTCCGTGTGGCGCCCGCCCGTGCAAGGCGGGCGGAGCGGTGCCCGGGCCGCGTGCGGCCCGGGGCGGTCGGGTTCATTGCGCCGGCGCTTCGTCCGGATCTTCGTAGACCGGCAGGTTCTGGTCGGCTTGGGGCCGGTCCGGGTTGTCCAGGTCGTCGGCGGTCGAGGCCCGGCTGCTGTTCAGGCGGCTGTCCAGCATGGACTTGCGGCGCTGCAGGTAGGCGTCGCGGATGAAGCTGTACTTGTCGAGCGCGATCTGGTCCACCAGGCGGTCGGCTTCCAGCAGATTGGCACGCGTGTCCACCACGTACAGGCCGAACACCGAGTTGCGCACCGGCACGTTGTCGATGGCGAACACCGCGCTGGTCGGCGACACCGGCGATGCCAGCGAGATGGCCCAGGCGGACCCGTCGCGCACCGTGCTGGAACCCAGGAACGGCAGCACCACGTACGGGCCGGAACCGAAGCCCCAGACCCCCAGCGTCATGCCCAGGTCGTTGGGGATCTTGCGTGCCCCGTGCATCGAGGCGATGTCGATGCAGCCGCCCAGGCCGGCCGTGGTGTTGAACAGCACCCGGCCGAAAGTGTCCACGAAGTCGCGGCCGCGGCCCTGCAGCAAGCTGTTGATGGCCGACCAGACGTCGCCCAGATTGCCGAAGATGTTGTGGATACAGGTGCGCACCGGACGCGGCGTGACGGTTTCATAGCCCGTGGCGATGGGCTTGAGCACGGCGCGATCCACCGCGTCGTTGAAACGGTACATGCTGCGGTTGTAGGATTCCCAAGGGTCGTTGGGCGAAGGGTGCGGCACCTGGGCACAGCCGGCCGCCAGGGCGGCGGCCGCCAGGGCCAGCCCGGTGCGGGCCGTCAGGCGTCGGGAACGCGGTTTCGCCGTCGTCGGGGCGGTGGAAATCATGTCGTGTCTCGTGCGGTCTGTGTCGGGGGCGGCGTGGAACTGTCGCACATTGTAAGGGAAGCCGTTCACTGGCCGGTGCCCGGCGCGGCGGCCCCCCCGGTAGCCTGGCCCTGCTGCGAACCTTCTTTTTCGGCCGAACTGTAGAGGAACTTGCTGATCAGGTCTTCCAGCACCACGGCGGACTGCGTGAATTCTATCGTGCCGCCATCGGCCAGGTCCTTGTCGTCGCCGCCGGGTGTCAGGCCGACGTACTGCTCGCCCAGCAGCCCCGAGGTCAGGATCGAGGCCGAGGAGTCTTTCGGGAAGGCATAGGCCTGTTCCAGGGACAGCGTGACCTTGGCCTGGAACCGCTGATTGTCGAAGCCGATCTCGGCGACCCGGCCGACCACCACGCCGCTGCTTTTCACCGGCGCGCGGACCTTCAATCCGCCGACGTTGTCGAAATAGGCGTGCACCTGGTAGGTGGGTGCAAAGGAAAACGAGCTCATGTTGCCGGCGCGCAGCGCCAGGAACGCCAGGGCGATCAGACCCAGCAGGATGAACAGGCCTACCCAGAAATCGGTTCTTTCGCGTGTCATGGATTTGTTCCGCAGAATTCGGTTGGCGAAAAGTCGGGGTCAGTGGGCGAACATCAGCGCCGTCAGCAGGAAGTCCAGCCCCAGCACCGCCAGGGCGCCGCTGACCACGGTGCGCGTGGTGGCGCGGGATACGCCTTCGGGGGTGGGGCGCGCCGTCCAGCCCTGGTAGAGAGCGATCAGGGTGACGACGATGCCGAAGACCAGGCTCTTGATGACGCCGTTGAGCACGTCGTCGATCACGTCCACCCCGCCCTGCATCTGCGACCAGAAGGCGCCGGGGTCGATGCCGATCAGGATCACGCCGACGAACCAGCCGCCCAGGATGCCGACCATGGAAAAGACCGCCGCCAGGATCGGCATGGCGATCACGCCGCCCCAGAAGCGCGGCGCCAGGACGCGGCGCAGGGGATCCACGGCCATGACTTCCATGGCGGCGATCTGCTCGCCGGCCTTCATCAGGCCGATCTCGGCCGTCAGCGAGGTGCCGGCCCGGCCGGCGAAAAGCAGCGCGGTGACCACCGGCCCGAGTTCCCGGGTGAGCGACAGGGCCACCAGCAGGCCCAGGGCCTCTTCCGACCCGTAGCGGTTCAGCGTGTAGTAGCCCTGCAGGCCCAGCACGAAGCCCACGAACAGGCCCGAGACCCCGATGATCAGCAGGGAATGGTTGCCGATGAAGTGGACCTGCTGGGATACCAGGCCCGGGCGGCGCAGCACGACGCTGCTGCGCGCCAGGATGGCGGAGAACAGGCGGGCGAATGCGCCCAGCCCGGTGATCCAGGATGCGAAGCCGTGACCCAGTGCCGCGATGCGATTTGCGAGCCTGCTCATGCTGCCCTCCGGGAGGCCAGCCAGCGCTCGAAGGCCGGCGTCAGGGGGTAGTGGAAGCCGATCGGGCCATCGGGCCGCCCCTGGAGGAATTGCTGCAGGTAGTCGTCCTGCGAGGCAGAGAGCTCGGCTGGCGTGCCCTGGGCGATCAGCCGGCCCTGGCCGATCAGGTAGACCCGGTCCACGATCGCGAAGGATTCCGCGACGTCGTGCGTGATCAGGATCGAGGCGCAACCCAGCTGGTCCGTCAGCGTGCGGATCAGCTGGGCCGTGATCCCCAGGGAAATCGGGTCCAGGCCCGCGAAAGGCTCGTCGTAGAGGATGAGTTCGGGTTCGAGCACGATGGCGCGCGCCAGTGCCACGCGGCGCGCCATGCCGCCGGAGATTTCCGATATCCGCAGGTGGGCTGCGTGCCGCAGGCCCACGGCCTGGAGCTTGTCCAGCACGCGTTCCAGGATCTGCTGTTCGGAGATATGGGTGTGCTCGCGCAGCGGGAAGGCTACGTTCTCGAAGACGTTCAGGTCGGTGAACAGGGCGCCGCTCTGGAACAGCACGCCCATGCGCTGGCGCACGGCGCGCAGCGGCTCGCCGTCCAGCTTGGCCATGTCCTGGCCGAACACGTGGATCTTCCCGGCCTGCGCCCGCAGCTGGCCGGTCATGGCGCGCAGCAGTGTCGTCTTGCCCGAGCCCGAGCCGCCCATCATGGCCACCACCTGGCCCGGCATGGCCCGCAGGTCGATGCCGCTCAGCACGGTGAAATCACCGTAGCCGAGTGAAACGCCATCGAAAGTGACAAGAGGGGCGGGAGAAGAATTCATTCGGATCGGATCGCCGCGTCGGACTAACATCGATTGTACCTGTACCCGCCGGATCGGCTGGCACGGCCTCGTTCCGGGGTCTGTCCGCCGCCGGGCGGCGGGCTTTTCCGCCCCGGCAGGGAACTTTTTGCGCCTTCTTTCGTTGGAACGGGTGTGGATGCCGAAGCCGAACTCGAAGACGACCGCCAGGCGGTGCGCGCCAGCGCCGGGGATGCGCGCGCCTATGCCTGGCTGGTGGCCCGCCACCAGGGCGCGGTCTACCGCTATCTCGTGCGGCTGACCCAGGCGCCGGAAATCGCCCGCGAGCTGACCCAGGATACTTTTCTGCGCGCCTACCAGGCCATCCGGACCTGGCGGCCGGAGGCCAGGTTCAGGACCTGGCTGTTTCGCATCGCGCACAACCTGGCGCTGGATCATCTGCGCCGCGCGGGACGGGTTCGCATGGAACCCCTGGAATCGGGCATGGACGTGCCCGATCCGGCGCCCGGCCCCGACGGACGGCTTGAAACCGCACAGAAGGTGCGCCAGCTGGAGCAGGCCCTGGCCGCCATCGCGCCGGCGCATCGCGAGATCCTGCTGCTGCGCGAGATCGAGGACATGTCCTACGAGGACATCGCCCGTACCCTGAACCTGAACCTGGGCACCGTGCGTTCGCGCATTGCCCGCGCCCGGGCGGCCCTGTTGGCCGTGCTGCGGGCCTGACCAAGGAGAAGCCGATGCCTTGCCCCCGAACCGTACTGCTCTGCGCCAGCCTGGATCCGGAATGGACGGGGCGCAGGCGCGAGCTGATCCAGGCACACGTCGCAGCCTGTCCGGTCTGCGCCGCCGAACTGCGGGCGATCCGTGCCATGACCGCCGGCCTGAAGGCCTTGCCGGACCCGGGCGGGTCGCCGGATGTGTCCCGTGCCTGGCATCCTGCGCCCGCCGGGCGGCGCAAAGCGCCCGCGTCCTTCGGGGATGCCGTGCGGTCCTGGCTGGGCTGGCTGCCGGCCGCAATGGCCGTCACCGCTTCCCTGGCGGCCGGCATCGGGCTGGCGGACTGGTCCTGGCCAGGGGGCCCCCCCGTGCGGCCCGAAGCCCCGATGGCGCGGCTGGATGCCTTCGGTCCGGTGCCGCCGGGCGGGCTGTGCGCTGCGGCCGGACTGTGCGGAACCCCCAAGGAGAACACATGAATCCACGCTCCCGGAATATCCTGCTGGCGGTCTCGCTGGCCCTGAATGTCGGCTTCGTCGCCACCGCCATCCAGCGGCATTGGGCGGGTGGCGGCGAGCCGGCCGCGGAACCCCTGGCGCAGCGTCTCGGGTTGTCGGACAGCCAGCAGGCCGCCTGGACCCGGCTGGAAGGCCCGTTCCTGGCGGACCTGGCGCGCAACTGGGAAGACATCCGCGCGCAACGCCAGGCCCTGCTCGACGAACTTTTCGCCGCGCAGCCGGACACGGCCCGGCTGGCCGGGATCCAGGCCGGGATCGCCGCCTTGCAGGACCAGCAGCAGAAGCGCGTGATCCGTCAGCTGCTGGCGGAACGGGACGTGCTCGACGACCGTCAGCGGGCCTTGCTCAAGGATCTGCTGATGCAGGAATTCGCCGTGCAGGCGACGCAGGCCGAGCAACTGCACCGGCAGGTGCCCGCCGTCCGCTGAATGCGCGTGGCGGTCGATCCGTGCGCGGTGGCCGATCCGTGGGGGAACATTTCCATGCGTGGCGCGTTAGAGGAGATGTCGGAATGACATTGACACTCTTTCAGGAGCCGCATCATGAAAACCCACACTCCCCGCTTCTTGTTCGCCCTGGGGCTTGCCCTGCCGCTGGCATTGGCGACAGGCCCTTTGCAGGCTGCGGAAACGCACGGACATGGACACGAGCACGAACCGCCGGCGGCGCTGACGCTGAACCATGGCCAGAAATGGGCCACCGATGAGCCGTTGCGCCAGGCCATGGGGGATCTGCGCCAGGCCGTGGCGCAGGCATTGCCCGAGGCGCATGCCGGCTCGCTGCCCGAAGCGGGCTACGACGCGCTGGGCAAGCAGGCCAATCGCGAATTGGCCCATATCGTGGAAAACTGCAAGCTCGAACCGCAGGCCGATGCCGCACTGCATGTGATCCTGGCCGACGTGGTCGCCGGCGCGGACATTGCGGGCGGCCGGGAGGCCGGGCAGCCCAGGGCCGCGGGGGTCGTGCGCCTGGCCGAGGCGCTGAACCGCTACGGCGCCTATTTCGACCATCCGGGCTGGCAGGACATCCCGGTTCCCCACGAGTCCTGATCGGTGGAGGGCGCCCCCGCCGGTGTGGCGGGGGGGCCGCAGGCCGGCGCTTCAGCGCGGCAGGACCGACGAACCCATCAGGTATTCGTCCACCGACCGGGCGCACTGCCGTCCTTCGCGGATCGCCCACACCACCAGCGATTGCCCGCGCCGCATGTCTCCCGCGGCGAAGACCTTCGTCCGGGAACTGCAGTAGTCGTCCGTGTTCGCCCGCGCGTTGCCGCGTCCGTCCACTTCGACGCCGAATGCATCCAGCACCGCGCGCACCGGCGACACGAAGCCCATCGCCAGCAGCACCAGGTCGGCCTGGATCTCGAAGCGCGAATCCTTCACCTCGCGCATCTTCATCTGGCCCGTGGCCTTGTCCTTCAGCCACTCCAGCCGCGTCGCGACCAGCTTTTCGACCTTGCCGCCCTTGCCTTCGAAAGCCTGGGTGCCCACTGCCCAGTCGCGCTGGCAGCCTTCTTCGTGCGAAGACGATGTGCGCAGCCGGATCGGCCAGTAGGGCCACGTCAGCAGCTTGTCTTCTTCTTCCGGCGGGCGGAACATCAGCTCGAACTGCGTCACCGACGCCGCACCCTGGCGGTTGCTCGTCCCCACGCAGTCCGACCCCGTATCGCCGCCGCCGATCACCACCACGTGCTTGCCTTTTGCGTTGATCGGCTTGGCGATGCGGTCGCCGTGGTTGATCTTGTTCTGCTGGCGCAGGAAATCCATGGCGAAATGCACGCCGCGCAGTTCACGGCCGGGCACCGGCAGGTCGCGCGGCTGCTCGGAACCGCCCGCCAGCACCACGGCGTCGTGCTGCGCCAGCAGCTCTTCGGGCGTGATCACCGTCAGGCCGTCTTCCGCGTTTTCCGTGCGGCCCACGTAGGTCGAGGGAAAGAATTCGACCCCTTCGGCTTCCATCTGGGCCAGGCGCCGGTCGATGTGCGATTTTTCCAGCTTGAAGTCCGGGATCCCGTAGCGCAGCAGGCCGCCGATGCGGTTGCTCTTTTCATAGACCGACACGCTGTGGCCGACGCGCGCCAGTTGCTGCGCACAGGCCAGGCCGGCCGGCCCCGAACCCACGATGGCGACCCGCTTGCCCGTCTTGCGCGCGGGCGGCTGGGGCACGACCCAGCCTTCCTTCCAGCCGCGCTCGATGATCGTGTGCTCGATCGACTTGATGCCGACCGCCTCGTCATTCAGGTTCAGCGTGCAGGCGGCCTCGCAGGGTGCGGGGCAGATGCGGCCGGTGAACTCGGGGAAATTGTTGGTCGACAGCAGCACGTCGAGTGCGCGCTTCCAGTCCTGCTTGTAGACCAGGTCGTTCCAGTCGGGGATGATGTTGTTGACCGGGCAGCCGTGCGTACAGAACGGCACGCCGCAGTCCATGCAGCGCGCACCCTGGATGCGGGCCTGCTCGTCGGTCAGCGGCGAGACGAATTCCTTCCAGTGGCGCAGGCGGGATTCCGGCGCCTCGTAGGCCGGCTTGACCCGCGCGAATTCCATGAAGCCAGTGATTTTTCCCATGATGCGATGTTCCTTCAGGCGGCCTGGGCCTGGGTCTGGGTTGCCTGCCACAGTTCACCCAGGGCGCGGCGGTATTCGAGCGGAGTGACCTTGATGAAGGCGCGGCGCGCCTGGTTCCAGTCCTCCAGGATTTCACGAGCGCGGAAGCTGCCGGTATAGCGGAAATGGTTTTCCACCAGGCGGCGCACGATCGCCTCGTCGGTCTCGCGCACGCCGTTGCGTGCCAGGCTGTGCCAGAACTGCTGCTCGCCGGCCTGGCGCTGGACCTCGTCGGTCTCCATCGGGTCCAGGCGCACCATGCTGGTGTTGCACCGGCGCGCGAAGGCCTGCTCGGGATCCCACACGTAGGCGATGCCGCCGGACATGCCGGCCGCGAAATTGCGGCCCGTCTCGCCCAGCACCACCACGGTGCCGCCCGTCATGTATTCGCAGCCGTGATCGCCCGTGCCTTCCACCACGGCCGAGGCGCCCGAGTTGCGCACCGCGAAGCGTTCGCCGGCCACGCCGTTGAAATAGGCCTCGCCGTCGGTGGCGCCGTACAGCACCGTATTGCCGGCGATGATGTGGTCGGGGCCGAAGCCGCGGAAATCGTTGGGCGAGCGCAGGATCAGGCGGCCGCCCGACAGGCCCTTGCCGACGTAGTCGTTGGCCTCGCCCACCAGGTCCAGGGTCACGCCATGGGCCAGGAATGCGCCGAAGCTCTGGCCCGCCGCGCCGTTGCACTGGATGTGGATGGTGTCGTCGGGCAGTCCTTCGTGGCCGTAGCGCCGGGCCACCTCGCCGGACAGCATGGCGCCGATGGTGCGGTTGCGGTTGCGCACCGGCGTGATGAAGGACACCTTTTCGCCGCGTTCCAGCGCGGCCTTGCTGCGCTCGATCAGCTGGTGGTCCAGCGCATGCGACAGGCCGTGATCCTGGGACCGGGCATGGCGCACCGGCTCATCGGTGGCCACCTGATGGAAGATGCGGCTGAAGTCCAGCCCGCGCGCCTTCCAGTGCTCGATGCCCTTGCGCATGTCGAGCAGGTCGACGCGGCCGATCAGCTCGTCGAATGTGCGGATGCCCAGCTGCGCCATGATCTCGCGCACTTCCTCGGCCACGAAGAAGAAGTAATTGACGACGTATTCGGGCTTGCCGTTGAATTTCTTGCGCAGTTCCGGATCCTGGGTGGCGACCCCGGTGGGGCAGGTGTTCAGGTGGCACTTGCGCATCATGACGCAGCCTTCGACGATCAGCGGCGCCGTGGCGAAACCGACCTCGTCGGCCCCCAGCATGGCGGCGATGGCCACGTCGCGGCCGGTCTTCATCTGGCCGTCGGCCTGCACGCGGATGCGGCTGCGCAGGCGATTCAGCACCAGGGTCTGCTGCGTTTCGGCCAGGCCCAGTTCCCAGGGGATGCCGGCATGCTTGATCGAGGACACGGGCGAAGCGCCGGTGCCGCCGTCGTGGCCCGCGATGACCACGTGGTCGGCCTTGGCCTTGGCCACGCCGGTGGCCACGGTGCCCACGCCGACTTCCGCCACCAGCTTCACCGAGATCGAGGCGCGCTCGTTGACGTTCTTCAGGTCGTGGATCAGCTGCGCCAGGTCCTCGATCGAGTAGATGTCGTGGTGCGGCGGGGGCGAGATCAGGCCCACGCCCGGCACCGAATAACGCAGCTGGGCGATGTAGTCGGTCACCTTGTGGCCCGGCAGCTGCCCGCCTTCGCCGGGCTTGGCGCCCTGGGCCATCTTGATCTGGATCTGGTCGGCGCTGCACAGGTATTCGGCGGTGACGCCGAAGCGGCCCGAGGCCACCTGCTTGATGCGCGAGCGCAGCGAATCGCCGGCAGCCAGCGGCACGTCGGCGGCGATGCGGTCGGCCCCCAGGACGGATGCCAGGGTGTCGCCCTTGCGAACCGTCGGCTTGCCCGTACGCATTTCGGCGCGGTAGCGCAGCGCGTCCTCGCCGCCCTCGCCGGTGTTCGATTTGCCGCCGATCCGGTTCATGGCCACGGCCAGGGTCGCGTGCGCTTCGGTGGAGATCGAACCCAGCGACATGGCGCCGGTGGCGAAACGCTTGACGATTTCCTTGGCCGGTTCCACTTCCGACAGGGGGATGGCCTTGGCCGGATCGACGCGAAACTCGAACAGGCCGCGCAGCGTCATGTGGCGGCGCGACTGGTCGTTGATGAGCTGGGCGTATTCCTTGAAGGTCGAATAATTGTTGGCGCGCGTGGCGTGCTGCAGCTTGGCGATCGAATCCGGCGTCCACAGGTGCTGTTCGCCGCGGATGCGGAAGGCGTATTCGCCGCCTTCGTCCAGCGCGCCGGCCAGCACCGGGTCGGCGCTGAAGGCTGCCTGGTGGGTGCGCAGGGCTTCCTCGGCCACCTGGAAGATGTCGATGCCCTCGATGTTGCTGGGCGTACCGGTGAAGTATTTCTTCACCAGGCTGCTGTGCAGCCCCACCGCTTCGAAGATCTGCGCGCCGGTGTAGGACATGTAGGTGGAAATGCCCATCTTGGACATGACCTTCTTCAGCCCCTTGCCGATCGCCTTGATGTAGTTTTCGGTGGCCTTGGCGGGATCGGGCAGCTGGGCCAGCGATTCCAGCGCCAGCCACGGATGCACGGCCTCGGCGCCGTAGCCGCCCAGCAGCGCGAAATGGTGCGTTTCGCGCGCCGAGCCGGTTTCCACGATCAGGCCGGTGCGGGTGCGCAGGCCGGTGCGGATCAGGTGCTGGTGGATGGCCGACGTCGCCAGCAGCGCGGGGATCGCGACGTGCTCGGCGTCCACGCGGCGGTCGCTCAGCAGCAGGATGTTGTCGCCGCTCAGCACGGCGTCGGCCGCGGTCGCGCACAGCGAGGCCAGGCAGGCCTCGATGCCCTCGGGGCCCCAGGCCACCGGGTAGACGATGTCCAGTTCGCAGCAGCGGAATTTGTCGCCGGTCTGGCGGCTGATGTGACGCAGCTGGGCCATGGCGGCCTGGTCCAGCACCGGCTGGCTGATTTCCAGGCGCAGCGGCGGGTTGACGTTGTTGATGTCCAGCAGGTTGGGCTTGGGCCCGATGAAGGACACCAGCGACATGACCATCTGTTCGCGGATCGGGTCGATCGGCGGGTTGGTCACCTGGGCGAACATCTGGCGGAAGTAGTTGTAGAAAGGCTTGGGCCGGTCCGACAACACGGTCAGCGGCGCATCGTTGCCCATGGAGCCGATGGCTTCCTCGCCGTTGCGGGCCATCGGTTCCAGGATGAACTTGAAGTCCTCCTGCGTCCAGCCGAAGGCCTGCTGGCGGTCCAGCAGGCTCGCGGACGGCTCGGGCAGGTCTTCGGCCTTCAGGGATGGCAGGTCGTCCAGCTTCAGGCGCAGGCGCTCGATCCACTGCGGGTAGGGATGTGCGTTGGCCAGCTGGGACTTGATCTCTTCGTCCTCGATGATGCGACCCTGCTGCAGGTCGATCAGCAGCATGCGGCCGGGCTGCAGGCGCCATTTCTTGACGATGCGGTGTTCGGGGATCTGCAGCGTGCCGGCCTCGGACGCCAGGATCACCATATTGTCGTCGGTGATCACGTAGCGCGCCGGGCGCAGGCCATTGCGGTCCAGCGTGGCGCCGATCTGGCGCCCGTCGGTGAAGGCGACCGCGGCCGGGCCGTCCCATGGCTCCATCAGGGCGGCGTGGTATTCGTAGAAGGCGCGCCGCGACTCGTCCATGTCGGTGTGCTGCTCCCACGCCTCGGGGATCATGATCATCATGGCGTGGGCCAGGGAATAGCCGGACATGACCAGCAGTTCCAGGCAGTTGTCGAAGGTGGCGGTGTCGGACTGGCCTTCGTAGACGATGGGGTAGAGCTTGCTCAGGTCCTCGCCCAGCACGGCCGAGCTCATCGCCCCTTCGCGGGCGCGCAGCCAGTTGAAGTTGCCCTTCACGGTGTTGATCTCGCCATTGTGCGCGATCATGCGGTAGGGGTGCGCCAGCGGCCAGGCCGGGAAGGTGTTGGTGGAGAAGCGCTGGTGCACCAGCGCCAGGGCCGATGCGGCGCGGGTGTCGGCCAGGTCGCGGTAGTACAGGCCCACCTGGTTGGCCAGCAGCAGGCCCTTGTAGACCACGGTGCGCACCGAGATCGACGGCACGAAGTATTCCTGGCCGTGCGCGAGCTGCATGCGCTGGATGGCGTGGCTCGCGGTCTTGCGGATGACGTAGAGCTTGCGCTCCAGGGCATCGGGCACCATGATGTCGTGGCCGCGGCCGATGAAGAGCTGGCGGATCACGGGTTCGCAGGCCCGCACGGCGGGCGACATCTTCATGTCGTGATCCACGGGCACGTCGCGCCAGCCGAGCACGACCTGTCCCTCGTCGCGCACGGCGCGCTCGAGTTCGCGCTCGCAGGCCAGCCGCGAGGCGGTTTCCTTGGGCAGGAAGACCATGGCGACGCCGTAGTCGTCGGGCGGCGGCAGGGTCACGCCCTGGGCTGCCATTTCCTCGCGGTAGAGCTGGTCGGGGATCTGGATCAGGATGCCCGCACCGTCGCCCATCAGCTCGTCGGCGCCGACGGCGCCCCGGTGGTCCAGGTTTTCCAGGATCTTCAGGGCCTGCTGGATGATGGAATGGCTCTTGTGGCCCTTGATGTGGGCGACGAAGCCGACGCCGCAGGCGTCGTGCTCCAGTTCGGGGTGGTATAGACCCTGGGCGGCCGGCAGGCCGGTGGGACAGGAAACGGGGTGGGTCATGGCTGGACTCGCGTGGCGGAATACAAGTGCCGTTCTGGGCGGCAGAAGGGGGAAGTTACAGCCCCAAGTCCTTGGTGACAATAGGATTTCCGCCTGATGTGTCCCCATTTATGAAGCGCATGGATTCTATGCTTTATATATAGGGACGCATCAAAGCAGATGAAATGAAAGACCATGCACTGGCGGCTGGCATTCAGGATATCAGGGAAAGCCCCGATGGAAGGATAGCGGATTTTTTTGATCGGCCGTGGGCGGCGCCGGACGCCGGCGGGCGTGCCGGCGCGCTACTGGTCCAGCGTGGCGCCGCCGTCCACGCGCAGGTCATGCAGGGTGATGTGGCTGGCCTGGTCGGAAAGCAGGAACAGGACCGCCTGGGCGATTTCGTCGGGGGCGGCGATCTTGGCCAGGGGGATGCCCAGGCGCCAGCGGGCCGGGTCCCCGGCGATGACACCTTCGCGCGAGCTGCCCAGCGCCCACATGGCCTGCTGCATGGCCGTGTCGGTGGAGCCGGGCGAGACGATGTTGACACGGATGCCGTGCGCCGAAAGCTCCAGGCCCAGGCAGCGGGCGAACTGGGTGGCAGCGGCCTTGGACGCGGCATAGGCGGCCATGCCGGCGCGCGGGGTGGCTGCGGCGTTGGAACTGACCACGACGATGGAACCGGCGCGGCGTTCCCGCAGGCGGCGGGCGGCGGCGCGGCATACGTGGAAGACGCCGGTGGCATTCACATCGAAGCAATGCGCCCACCGGGCGTCGTCCAGATCGGTGACTTCGCCCATTTCGAGCACGCCGGCGACGCTGGCCAGGCCGTGCAGCGGCCCCAGGGCGGCTTCGGCTTGCGCAACCGTGTCTTCCACCTGGGCGCTGTCGCGCACGTCCAGGGGGGCGGTCCACAGGCGGGCGGACGGTCCGGCATCGCCGGCGGCGTCCGCCGCATGCGTGCGCAGGCGCTGCAGGCCGGCTTCGTCCAGGTCGACGGCCGATACGCGGGCGCCCAGGGCGAGCAGCTGGCGGGCGACGGCGGCACCGATGCCGCTGGCGGCGCCGGTCACGAAGATGTGGCGGTTCGGGAAATCGGCCTGGCGGTGCGCGGCCGGGCGGGTGTCGGGCAGGGCGTTCATGCGGGGATCTCGCGGGCGGTAGGGGCGGCGGCGCCCTGCGCCAGGGCGTCGAGGATCTGGTCCGAAGTCAGGCTCGCGCCGCAGCGGCGCGCCACGTGGCGGACGGCCATGCGGTGTTCTTCCAGGCTGAAATCCGCGCAGGCATCGATGGCCAGGAAGGGCTGGATGTCCAGCATGAAGGCTTCCAGCGCGGTGGTCATGCAGCCGATGTGGGCATAGACGCCGGTGATGATGAGCTGATCGCGGCCCAGGGCGCGCAGCCGTTCCCGCAGATCGGACCGCTGAAAGGCACTATAGCGCCATTTGGTCAGCACGGTATCTTCCGGGTGCGGGCTCAGGGCCGGGACGATGCGCGCGCCTGCCCGGTGCTCCGGCGCGGTCAGGCCCGGCCCCCAGAAGTCATTCAGCAGGGCCCGGTCGGCCTCGGGCTGCACGGGCGGCTGCGCCGTGTAGAACACGGGGATTCCCCGCGCGCGGCACTGGTCGCGCAGCCGGGCGATGGCGGCGATCAGGTCGGGAATCGGCTCCTGCCCCACGTCGTACTTGCCCAGGAAATAGTCCTGCATATCGTGGATCAGCAGGGCGGCACGGCCCGCTTCCGGACGCCAGTCCACGCGGTTGGGCACCGGGTCGCGGGGCATGGGGTAGGACGGCAGGGATGGGATGCTCATGAAACGAAACTCCGAAAAGGGCGGGCCGGAAACCGCGGCCGCATGCGGCCCGGCGTGCTGTTCACAGGAGCCCCAGCGCGTCCAGGACGGTGCGCAGCTTGTTGCCGGTTTCCTGGTACTCGAGCTCGGGAACCGAGCCGGGAACGATGCCGGCGCCGGCCGACAGCGTGACCCGGCGGCCGCAGGCGTGGGCGCAGCGGATGGAGACCGCCCAGGCGCCGTCGCCGGCGGTGTCGCACCAGCCGACGGCTCCGGCGAAGTAGCCGCGCTCGAAAGGTTCCAGTCCGGCGATGGCGCGCCGCGCGTCCGCCGTGGGCAGGCCGCAGACGGCCGGGGTGGGATGCAGGGCGATGGCCAGGTCCAGGGCGCTGATGGCCGGGTCGGCCAGTTCCCCTTCGATCAGGGAGCCCAGGTGCCAGAGCCGGGCGGTCGAAGTCAGGCCCGGCCGCGTGGGCACGTCCAGCGTGCGGCACAGCGGCCGCAGCGCGGCCTCGATCGCCTCGACCACGACGGCATGTTCCAGCCGGTCCTTGGGCGAATCCAGCAGCGCGCGGGCGATGCGGGCGTCCTCGGCGGCGTCGGGGTGGCGGGCGGCCGTACCGGCCAGGGGATGCACGCGCACCCGGCGGCCTTCCCTGCGCACCAGCAATTCCGGGCTGGCACCCAGGAAATAATCCTGTCCGGTGTCGGATACGGGCAGGGCGTAGGTGTGGCCCTGCGGGCTGGCCCGCCACAGGCGTGCCAGGACTTCGGGCAGATCCAGGGGACGGTCCAGCTCCAGTTCCAGCGTGCGGGACAGCACCAGCTTGCGCAAGCCGCCGTCCCGGTTCATCTGCGCCAGCGCCGCGCGCACGCCCTGCTCGTATCCGGACCGGTCGGGGTGCTCCCGGCGGCCCAGGATGGCGCCGCCCCGGGCGGGGGGCAGGCCGCCGGGCGCGGCGATGCGCCTCAGTGTCCGGGGAACGCGCAACAGGGCCGGTGCCGGGCCGGCCGCATCGTAGGGCAGCAGGCCCAGCAGCAGGAGAGGCGCACCGCCTTCATCCGCCGGGCCTGCTGCGTCCGGCCCGGCCCGCAGTTCGGCCGCCTGGGCCAGCAGGCGGGCGGCGCAGGCGCCGACGTCTTCGCGGGGGGCGGCCTGCAGCAGGCAGCCCCGGCCATGGAGTCCCAGGCCCTGGGTGGTGAACAGACTGTCGCCCGGCTGGAATCCGGCCAGGTCGCCGGTGCACGGATCCGGGGGCGTGCGGGCAAGCATGTCCATGATCAGCGGTGGGCCTCGATGCGCACCAGGCGGTCGCCACGCGGATCGTTCTTGCTCTTCTTCACCAGCACCCAGGCATTGCCCTGCGGGTCCAGCGTGATGTGGTTCGGCGCGGAGCCAGTGTCCACCTGGGCCTGGATCGCGCCGTGTTCGTCCACGACGGTCACGGTGCCCGCGCCGCGGTTGGCGACGTAGGCCAGGCGATGGACCGGATCGAAGGCGACGTTCAGGGCGCCGGCGCCGGTGGGCAGTTGCTGCAGGACGCGGCCGTCCCGGGCGTCCAGCACCGTCAGGTTGCCGGATTTCTGGGCAGTCACGTAGATCCGCTGCGCCTGGACGTCCACGGCAATCCCGGAAGCGCCCTGCGCCCCGGGGACGGTATGGCGGGCGATCTGGCGGCCGGTGGCCGTGTCGATGACGAAGACCTCGGCCGTGTTCAGGCTGACGGCATACAGACGCTGGTGGCCGGCGTCCAGCGCCAGGCTCATCGGCTTGGGCGCTTCACCGGCGCCGGTCAGCGTGATGCCGGGCAGCGGCTGCAGCGTGGCGCTGTCGAACACGTGGATGACGTTGGACGCGGGCGAAGAGACGTAGGCGCGGTCGTGTCCGGCATCGACCAGCACGTCGCGCGCGTGCGGCGTCACGTCGTCGGGGAATTGCTTGACCAGGGACAAGTCCGATTGCCGGTAGACGGCGACCGAGCCGCTGCGGGTGTTCGTGGTCCAGATCTGGCTGCGGGCATCGTCCACCGTCAGGCCGTAGACGGCCTGTACCTGGCCGTCCGTGCGGCTGGCCTGCGGGGCGGGGACGATGGAGCCGACCACGCGCGGACCGGCCGGATCGATGGCGAGCAGGCGCGATTCCTTCACTGGCGGGCGTCCGGTGGCCGATGCCACGTACAGGCGCTGGGAACGGGCGCTGTAGGCGCCTTGGTAGACGCCCGCAGGCAGGTCCACGGCTTGCGCCGTGACGGACCAGGCCGGTGCGGCCGCGGCCGCGGCCGCGGGTGCGGGTTGCCGCGTGGCCGGCCCCGTGGCCGCGCAGCCGGCGGCCAGGGCCAGGGCGGTGCAGGCCAGCAGCGTGCGGGCGCCGCGCCGGAGCGCCAGATGGTGGTTGATGTGCGTGTTCATGCGGGTTCCTCGTGCGAACGATGGGGCTGAAGGAGGGATCGGGCGCAAGCGCCTGCCGCGCTGTCGGCCGCCAGCAGGCTGGCGTCCAGCACGGGGGCGATGCGCGCAGTGGCGGCGGCGCCCGGCAGGCCGGCGTGGGTGCTGTCCACCGCGTGGCAGGCCAGCGTGCCGACATGCGGCTGCCACATGCGCGGGTCCAGCCCTGAATCGGCATGATCCAGGGCTGCCTGGAAGTGCAGCGCGGCGCCTTCGTAGCGCGCGTGCCGGTGGCCACGCACCAGGCGGTTGGTGTGGCCGACGGTCTGGAAGACCGCGTCCAGCCGCGCGTCGGACAGCTCGCCCAGCGGATGGCCCTGGGCGCGCAGGAATTCGATGACGCCGTGCCGGTTCAGGCGCTCCGGCGGCAGGGCGTCCGGATCGGCGCCGGCGATGTGCAGCAGTGCCTTGTGCAGGTCCTGGGGCGCGGGCTCGGGGCGGTCGCGCCACGCCTCGCTGGGGTAGGCGTCCAGCAGGGCCACGATGCCCACGGTCCGGCCGCGTGCCTGGAGCACGGCGGCCACGGCCTGCGCCAGGATGCCGCCCACGGACCATCCGGCCAGGTGGTACGGGCCGCCGGCCTGCAGCGCCAGCACCTGGTCGGCGTAGGCCTGTGCCAGGGCATCCAGGCTGGCGGCAGGCGCCCGACCTTCCAGTGCCAGGGCGGGCGCCTGCAGGCCGTGCACCGTGCGCGGCGTGGGCAGGGCGCGGGCCAGCGTGCCGTAGCACCAGGACAGGCCGCCGGCGGGATGGATGCAGAACAGCGCCGGGCGCCCGGCAGCTTCGCGCAGGGTCACCACCGGGCCGAAACCGGCCTGGGCGCCGTCCGCGACGCGTCCGCCCCCGCCTTCCAGGTGGGCGGCCAGGCGCGCCACCGTGGGGTATTGGAAGATCGCGCCCAGCGACAGCTCGCGGCCGCCGCGCAGCGCCAGGGCCAGGCGCGCCGCCAGCAGCGAATGCCCGCCCAGGGCGAAGAAATCGTCGTCCGCGCCCGGCAGGCCGCTCAATCCCAGCACGGCGCGGAAAGCCTCGGCCACCCGGCGCTCGGCGGCACCGCGCAGGGGCCGCGCCGCATCATGGCCCGCCAGGTCGGGCGCAGGCAGGGCCTTGCGGTCGAGCTTGCCGTTGGCCGTCACAGGCAGCGCCGCCATCGGCACCCAGGCGGCAGGCACCATGTAGTCCGGCAGGCGGCCGGCCATGTGGGTCGCCAGCGCGTCGCGGTCGAACGCGCGGCCGGGTTCGGGCACCACATAGGCGGCCAGCAGCGCCTGTCCGGGCCGGTCTTCGCGGGCCAGGACAGCCGCCTGGGCAACGTCCGGATGAGCGGCCAGCACGGCTTCGATCTCGCCCAGCTCGATGCGCTGGCCGCGCAGCTTGACCTGGTGGTCCAGGCGGCCCAGGTAGACCACGGCGCCATCCTCGCGCCGCGTGGCCAGGTCGCCGGTGGCATACAGGCGTTCGTCGGGCAGGCCGGCCGGAGCCGGGATGAAGCGTTCGGCCGTCAGGTCGGGGCGGCCCAGGTAGCCGCATGCCAGCTGGCGCCCGCCCAGGTACAGCTGGCCGGGCGTTCCGGGCGGCACGGGGCGCAGGCGTTCGTCGAGCACGTGCAGGCGGGTGTTCCAGACCGGCCAGCCGATGGGGACGGGCTGGCTGTCGTCACGGGCATCGGCCGGCCAGTAGGACACGTCCACGGCGGCCTCGGTGGGGCCGTACAGATTGTGCAGTTCCGCCCGGATCGTGCGGTGGAAGCGATCGCGCAGGGCGGCGGGCAGGGCCTCGCCGCTGCAGAACACCAGGCGGGCCGCCAGGCCGCGGGCGGCCGGCTCGTCCAGCACGGCGGCCAGCATGGACGGCACGAAATGCATCACGGTGATGTGCCGTTCGCGCACCAGGCGGCACAGCCAGGCGGGGTCGCGGTGCGCATCGGGCGGGGCCACCACCAGGCAGGCGCCGCTCAGGAAAGGCAGGAACAATTCCCAGACGGACACATCGAAGGTTGCCGGTGTCTTCTGCAGGATGCGGTCCCGCGGCCCGATGGCGTAGTGCGCGCGCATCCATTCCAGCCGGTTGACGATGGCCGCGTGGGGCACGATCACGCCCTTGGGCGCGCCGGTGGAGCCCGATGTGTAGATCACGTAGGCCGGGTCCTCGGGGCCGGCATCGGCTGCCGCTGCGGGTGCGGTTTCGGCGAGGTGGGGTGGGGCATGCGTTTCATCCGGCTCGCCCAACGTGCCGGCCGCCAGCGGCCGGGTGTCCACGCCGTCGCACAGTGCGGCCGGGCCGATCAGGATGCGGGCGCGGGCATCGGCCAGGATGCCGCGCAGGCGCGCGGCCGGCTGGCGCGGGTCCAGGGGCAGGTAGGCCGCGCCGCTGCGCAGGATCGCCAGCATGCACAGCACGCGCCGGGCCGAGCGCGGCAGGGCCACGGCCACCAGGGCGCCGGGGCCCGCGCCCCGGGCGCGCAGGCGCCGCGCCGCGCATGCCGTCCAGGCATCGATGTCGGCGTAGGTCCAGGTGCCGTCATCGTCTTCCAGGCCGACGCGCCCGGGCTCGGCGCGCAGGCGGTCGCGGATGCGCGTCCAGAGCGTGCCGGCGGGCACCGGATGGCTTGTGCGGTTGGGCGCCAGCGCCCAGCGTTCGTGCTCGTCCGCCGTCAGGGTGGGTACATCGGCCAGGCGCGGGGCGGCCAGGGCGGCGCCCAGGAAGGCCGTCAGGCGTTGCAGGTGGGCCCGGACCCGGTCCGGGGCGTACAGGGCGGGGTTGGCTTCCAGCTCGATGCGCAGGCCGCCGGCGTCGGGCGCCGCCCGGAAGCTGATGGTCAGGTCCTCGACCGGGCCGGTGCACAGCACGGTCTGCGACGCGTCCAGCCCCGCTGCTGCGTAGGGGGCGTCGAAGGGCAGGACGTTCAGGATCGGGCCGTGCAGCCGCGGCAGGCCGCCCGGCAGGGCCAGATCGCGGCGCAGGTGTTCGGCGCGATAGCGGCCATGGCGCCGCAGGCCGCGCAGCGACCGTGCGGCATCCAGCAGCGTTTCGGCCAGCGGGGCGTCCTCGTCCGGGCGCCAGGCCCAGGGCAGCACGTTCATCACGGTCGCCACGGCCCGGGCGCTCTTGCTGCCCAGGCGGCCCATGGCGGGCACGCCCGTCACGCATTCGGATGGCCCCAGGTGGCGCGCCACATAGGCGGCGCCCAGGGCGGTGAGCATGTCGGGCCAGCCGATCTCGGTGGCTGCCTCCAGGGCGCGCAGCGAGGCCACCAGTCCGGCGGGCGCCTCGTGCTCCATGCGCAGGCAGTCGTGGGCGCTGAGCGCCGATCCGGCGGCCAGGCTGGCGGCGGGGACGTGGCCCGCGCAGCGCGCCATCCAGAATTCCCGCGCCTGCGTCCGCCTGGGGTCCGCGCGCCAGGCGCGGTCTTCGTCCCAGACCGGGGCCAGCGGCGCCAGTGCCGGTTCGCCGCGGGCGTTGCCTTCGCCCAGCGCCCGGTAGAGGCGGATGGCGCGGCTTTCGATCAGGGCCATGCCGTAACCGTCGGCAGCCAGGTGATGCACGCGCTGGTACCACAGCGCCAGGGTCGGGCCGCACAGGAACAGGACCTGGCGCGACAAGGGATCGCGGACTGGATCCACGGGGCGCCGCAGGTCGCCACGAATCCAGTCGTCGGCCTGCGCCCGTGCCTGGGGCAGGTGGCGCAGGTCGCGGATTTCCAGGCGCGGCGCGCGCGCCGGGTCGATGCACTGCACCGGGCCGTCGGGGCGGTCCTCGAAACGCAGCGCCAGGGCCTCGGCTTCGGCCAGCGCCTGGTTCACGGCCCGCTCGAAGCGCGGCACGTCCAGTGGGCTGCGCAGCGTAGTGCAGTGCGCCGGGTTGAAGATCGGATTGGACGGGTCCAGGCGCTGGGCGTACCACAGGCCTTCCTGGGCCTCGGTCAGCGGCGTCCAGGCCGGGCCGGCGGCGCAGGCCGCCTGCTCCATGCCGCCGGGCGTCATCCGATCGGACGGCTGGCTCATGCCTCGCGTGCCTGGCCGCGCGCCACGATCGACCACCAGTGCGCCAGGGTGGCGTCGGTGGCCAGGTCGGCGAATTCCAGCCGTGCGCCGGCCTCGCGCCATTGCGAGGCGAGCTTCATCAGGCGCATGGAATCCAGGCCCAGGTCCATCAGGTTGTCGTCGTCCCGGATGTCGTCGGGCGATTCGTGCAGCATGCGCGCGATGTCGGCGCGCATCGATTCGAGGCTGAGGGCGGTCATGTCGGTGTTGCGTGTCGATGAATGATGGGGCGGCGCGCTCACTGCGCGGCGCGGTCCCGTTGTTCCTGTTCCAGCAGTTGCGCGCGCAGCTGGGCGCGCAGGGCCTTGCGGCTGATCTTCAGGGCGGCGGTGGACGCGAACCGTTCCACGAACACGACCTGGTCCGGCACCTTGAAGTCGGCGATGCCGCGCGCGCGGATCCAGCGCTTCAGGTCTGCCGGGCGCGGGCGTTCGCCCTTGGGGATGACAAAGGCGCAGCTGCGCTCGCCCAGGTATTCGTCCGGCACGGACACGACCGCGGCGTCGAAGACCTGCGGGTGCGACAGCAGGTGATCCTCGATTTCCTCGGCGGAGATCTTTTCGCCCGCGCGGTTGATGTGATCGCCCGCGCGGCCCTGGACTTCCAGGTAGCCCTCGGGCGTCATGCGCACCACGTCGCCGGTGCGGTAGTAGCCGTCCTCGGTGAAGGATCGCGCATTGGCCGACGGATTGTCGTGATAGGCGCGGATCGTGTAGGGGCCGCGCGTCAGCAGATGGCCCGCCTGGCCCGGTTCCACGGGGCGGCCCTCGTCGTCAAGGATCAGGATCTCGTCGTCCGGGCTGATGGGGCGGCCCTGGGTGTGGATGATGAGCGCGTCCGGGTCGTCCAGGCGGGTGTAGTTCACCAGGCCTTCGGCCATGCCGAAGACCTGCTGCAGCGTGGCGCCCAGGACCGGGCGCACCCGGCGGGCGATTTCGGCCGACAGCTTGGCGCCGCCCACCTGGATGACGCGCAGGCTGCCCAGGTCGCGGCCCGAGGCGGGCGCGCGGTCCAGCCATTGCAGCAGCAGCGGCGGCACCAGGCTGGTGACCGTGACACGCTCGCGTTCGACCAGCTCGAACGCCGATTCGGGATCGGGCGAAGGGCAGAGCACCACGCGGCCGCCTGCGTACAGCGTGCCCAGGAAGCCGGGCGAGCTCATGGGGAAGTTGTGCGCGATCGGCAGCGCCCCCAGGAAAACGGCGTGCTCGTCCAGCCCGCAGATGCGGGCCGATTCGCGCAGGGTGTAGATGTAGTCGTCGTGCGTGCGCGGGATCAGCTTGGACAGCCCCGTGCTGCCGCCGGAAATCTGCAGAAAGGCGACGTCCCGGCCTTGCGAGACGCTGGCGGGCACATCGGCGCTTGCAGTGGCGTAGAGATCGTCCAGGCACGGGAACGGGCCGGCCGGACTTTGGACGGTTGCGTCGCGTGCGGCGATCCAGACGTGCGCCACACGCGGCAGGCGGCCCTGCAGTTCCAGGGCCAGCGCGGCGTAGTCGAAACCGGCGTGCGTGGCGGCTGCGATGTAGGCGCGTGCGCCCGAGCCGCGCGCGAAGTGCTCGATCTCGGTGATGCGGTGCGCGGGCAGGGCATAGACCGGAATCAGCCCGGCGCGGAACAGCCCCATCACCACGGCGATGAAATCGGGAATGTTGGGCAAGTGCACCAGCACGCGGTCGCCCTGGCGAAGACCGGCGCCCAGGAATCCCGCTGCCAGGGCGCTGGCGCGCCGGTCCAGCTCGGCGTAGGTCCAGCGTTGGCTGCCGCCGACCACGGCCAGGCGGTCCGGGTGGGCCGTGGCGCGTTCGCGCAGCCAGGCGCCGAAGGTCTCGTTACGCCAATATCCGGCCGCCCGGTAGCGGGCGGCGAATGCGTCGGGCCAGACCTGGACGGGGCGGGGTGGTTCGGCGGAGGCGGGAGCGGTGGAAGTGGGTGCCGTCGTCATGGTTCAGGCGTCAACAATCTGAGCATGATAATGAGAATGATTATAGTCTATGAAAATGTGAGGTCCAGCCCGTCGATTCAGCTTGCGGTCAGCTTTCCAGGACGGTTTCCCGGTCCGATCCGCCGATCCAGTCGGACAGCGCCAGCGTCTTCAGCGGCCAGTCTTCCGGGCGCGGCGCCGTTTCCGGCAGGCACAGGGCGGCGCAGTGCGCCGGGGACGCCCACAGCAGGCGCACCCACAGGCCTTCGACCTCGGGTCTGCCCGAAACCGGCGTCCAGCCCTCGTCTCCGGCGCCCGTCAGCCGCAGCGTCCCGGGCTCGGCCGCCAGTCCCAGGCCGCAGGCCTTGAGGACGGCCTCGCGGCGGACCCACTGGGCGCAGAATGCCCTGGGATCGGGCGCGGCTTCGGACCCGCCCGGGGCCGGGGCAGGAAGCGGCAGGCCGGTGACTTGCCGCCACAGGTCCGCATCCACCCGCTCCGGGCAATGTTCCACGTCCACGCCCAGCGGCCCGGGACCGACGCCGACCAGGACGAGGTCGCCGCTGTGCGCGATGTTGAAGTGCCAGGCGCGCGCGCCGGCGTCCGGGCCGGCCGGCTCGCCCGGACGGCCGCCGGCCAGCATCGGCTTGCCGCGCGGTCCCGCGCTCAGGGACACGTCTTCGGGCGCCAGGTCCAGGCGCCGGCCCAGCAGCCGGCGGGCCAGGGCGCGGCCGACCAGGCTGCGCAGGCGGTCGTCGGGTCGCCGCAGGCGGGCGATCCAGCGCCATTCGGCCTCGGGCAGGTCCCGGCGCAGGCGCGCGGCCCCGTCGTCGTCCGGCAGCCCCCGGGACAGGATCAGCCGGTACGGGGTGGCGGCGTTCGGGGCGGACATGGCGTGGGCGAGGCCGGTTGGCGGGCCTTCAGGCGGCGGCGAGCGCCACCGCGCGCCGCGCGCCGGCCCGCAGCGCGTCGCCGTGCTGGATGCCGTCCAGGCATTCCAGTTCGCAGTCCAGCCAGGGAATGTCCGACAGCCGGCGGCGCAGCGCCTCCAGCCGGGGCAGGGTCGGGATGCCGTCGGCCGGGCGGCGCGGGTTCGCTGGGTTGGGGGGCTCTGGATACCAGCGCTCGTCCGTGCCGGCCATGAGCGTCAGCCGGACCCGGGATGCCGGCGCGGACGCGTGGAGCGCGGGGGCGCCCGGACCGGACGGCAGCGCGCGCGGCAGCCCGTCGAGCAGTGTTCCGATCCTGCCGTCGCGCCACCAGAGCGAGGGGCTGGCGCAGATCGTGCGGGCGAATCGTCCGGGGTGGCGGACCAGTGCGTAGAGCGCGCACAGGCCGCCGTAGGAATGGCCATACAGGTTCAGGCGGGCCGGGTCCAGGGGCGCCTGGGCGGACGCCCAGGCCAGCATGGGGCCCAGCAGCGCGTCCAGGAACGCGTCCGCGCCGCCGCACTGCCATTCGGGACGGCGCGGATCGGGCCAGTGGCCGCCGTCCGGCGCCGGCGGCGTGAAGTCCAGCGCGCGCCGCGCCAGGGCCTGGGTCCGGGGGCCGGACGGCGCCGATACGCCCTGCCCGGCGAACCGGGGCAGGACGGGTCCGCGCATGCCGCCGTGGCCCGGGATCAGCACGGCGCTGGACGCGCCGCCTTCGGGCGGCGGGTCCAGGGGCCAGACCCAGTCTCCGTCCAGCAGGACCAGCAGCGGCCAGCCGTCCCGGGGCGGCGCGCCGTCCGGGACGTGCAGGCGCAGGCGGCGCGCATCGGGCGTGCCGACCGCCAGCGTGGTTTCCCGCAGGCTCATCGGGCGGGTCCGGCCCCGGGTTTCAGGTTCACCAGATAGGTGCCTTCCAGGGGGACGGCCATGAACCGCTCGTTGATCTCGCGCAGCGTCGCGGCAGGGTCCACGTCGGCGAACCGGTCCGGGTGGATCCAGTGGGCCAGGGCCTCGATGAACACCACGTGCAGCGGCGAATCGTTGAAGGCATGCCAGATGCCGTGGCTGTTGCCCGAGCGCACCGCCGGCAGCGCGCCCAGGCGGTTGGACTCGATCAGGCGTTCCAGGCTGGCGCGGGCGTCGGCTTCGCTCACGCCGGCGCCGATCGCCAGGCCCGTGCCCTTCTGCGAACCGGTGCCCGTGGCGACATAGGCCTGGGGCGCGCGCGCGTTGATGTATTCGAAGTTCAGCTTGCCCGTGGCGCTTTTCAGCACGTCGGCGCCGATGTTGTGGCCGCCCGCGTACGAGATCATTTCGTTGAAGGTGCCCGTGCCCGGCGAGCTGCAGCAATCCATGGCGCCCGCGTGCGCGTGGACGAAGACCGGCGGCCGCCGGTCGGCGGGCAGGTCCGCCAGCCGCTCGGCGACGGCGCGCATGTGGCGCTGGTAGAAATCGATGAAGGCCTCGGTCCGCTCCGGCTGGCCGATGGCCAGGCCCAGGGCGCGCAGGCTGGGCACGGTGTTTTCCATCGGCCGCAGGAAGAAGTCGATCACGATCACCGGCACGCCGGCGGCTTCCAGGCGGCCGATCAGCGGCGATTCGCCGGCCTTCTGGCCGGGCGCCAGGCCGGCGAAGGACGCGGTCATGACCACCAGGTCCGGACGCAGGGCCAGCGTGCGTTCCACCGAGAACGAATCCGGCGTGTGGCGGCCCACGACCGGCACTTGCGCCAGGCTGGGGAAGCGCTTCAGGGCGACCTGGTAGTCCGGCGCGAACGAGGTCCGCAGTTCGTCGGACCAGCCCGCCAGCAGGGCGGCCGGGTCCGGCGTCAGCAGGGACAGCACCTGGAAATGCCGCGCCTGCGCCAGCACGATGCGGTGCGCGGGTTCGGGCAAGGTCACCTGGCGGCCCAGGACGTCGGTGACCTGGATGGGGGCGGCTCCCGCCGCGCCGGCCAGGCAGGCCAGGCCCAGCAGCAGCGAACGCAGGGTATTCAGCAGATCAGGCATGGTTGCTCGTCTCAGTCAGGAAGCCGGGGTGCACAGCCCGTCGATCAGCACGTGGGGCAACCCGCGCGAGCAGGTTTCGACCCGGGCGTCCACGTGGTAGACCTCGGCCAGGGACTCGGCCGTCACGACCTGGTCCGGCCGGCCGTGGCCGACGAGCTCGCCCGCGCGGATCAGCAGGGCCTCGTCGCTGCGCTGCAGGGCGATGTTCAGGTCGTGCAGCACGATCAGCGTGGTCAGGCCATGCTCGCGGGTTTCCTGGGCCAGCAGGTCCATCACATGGCACTGGTAGTTCAGGTCCAGGGCCGACAAGGGCTCGTCCAGCAGCAGCAGGCGCGGCGTGCGGATCAGCGCCTGGGCCAGCCCCACCAGCTGCTTCTGGCCGCCGGACAACTGGTCCAGGTAATGCATGGCCAGGTGCTCTATCCCCAGGCGCCCGAGCACGTCCAGGATGCGTTGCGGGCTGGCGTCCTGGGCGTGCGGGTCCAGGTCCGAGGCGCGCGCGGCCACCATCACGGACTCGAAGACCCGCAGGTGCACGGCCGCCGGCAGGGATTGCGGCAGGTAGACCACGCGCTGCGCGCGTCGTTCGAACGACAGCTTGGTCAGGTCCTGCCCATCGAGCATCACCTGGCCGTGCGCGACCTTGAGCAATCCGGCCAGCGCCTTGAGCAGCGTGGATTTGCCGCTGCCGTTGGGGCCCAGCAGGGACACCACCCGCCCGGGCAGCAGGGGGCCCGCGGACAGGTCGTGGATGATGGGGCGGCGGCCGTAGGCGACCGACAGGTTCTGGATCTGCAGCATGGCTATTTCATTTGGCGGCGCAGCACGACCGCCAGGAAGAACGGCACCCCGACCAGCGAGGTGACGATGCCTACCGGCACGATGATGCCCGGCACGATGTTCTTGGAGGCGATCGAGGCCAGCGACAGGATCGTCCCCCCCACCAGGGCGCTGCCCGGCAGGTAGAAGCGGTGGTCTTCGCCGAACAGGCGGCGCGCGATGTGCGGGGCGATCAGCCCCACGAAGCCGATGGTGCCGACGAAGGACACGGCCAGCGCGGCCAGCACGCTGATGCGCACCAGCGCCGTCAGCCGCAGGCGCGGCACGTCGATGCCGAAGCTCGCGGCGCGGTCCTCGCCCAGGCGCAGCGCGGTCAGCTTCCAGGTGTCGCGCAGCGACAGCGGCAGCAGCACGGCGAAGACCAGCAGCAGGATGCCGACTTTCGGCCATGAAGAACGTGCCAGGCTGCCCATCGTCCAGAACACCAGGCCCTGCAGGGCTTCGGCGCTGGCCACGAACTGCACCAGGGACACCGCCGCATTGAAAGAAAACACCAGCGCGATGCCGAACAGCACCAGTCCGGACGTGCTCATCGAGCCCCAGCGCGCCACCGCATCCAGCAGCAGCGCCGAAACCAGCGCGAACACGAAAGCATTGGCGGCGATCGTCCAGGACTGGGGTACGCCCGGCAGCGACAGGCCCAGCACAATGGCCAGCGACGCCCCGAATGCGGCCGCCGAAGAAATTCCCAGCGTGAAGGGGCTGGCCAGCGGGTTGTTCAGGATGGTCTGCATTTCGCCGCCCGCCAGGCCCAGGGCCAGCCCCACCGCCACCGCCATCAGGGCATAGGGCAGGCGGATGTCCCAGACGATCACGCGGGTGGTCGGATCGGCCAGGTCCGGGTGGAACAGCGCATGGCTCAGGTCGGCCCAGCCCAGGCCCGACGGCCCCAGCATGAAGTCCGCCAGGATCGACGCCATGATGACGACCGACAGCAGCGCGACCAGCAGCCAGCGGCGGCGCAGCATGCGCCGGTAGTCCATCAGAACCGGGGCGGGGGTCGTCTGCGATGCGTCCATGCGTGAGAGTCGGCGGTTCGCCGCGCGTGGCGGCGGGCGTGGGCCCGGAGTGGGCAAATGTATAGAATGAGAACCGTTTACGGCCCCGCCAGTATAGTGGAACATGACCCTGCCTGCCTTTGATCTGCCTCTAGATGACGGCCGCGCCTGCATCGTGCGCGTTGCCGTGCCCCCCGGCCTGATGCCGGCGGACGGCTGGCCGGTGGCCTACGTGCTGGACATCGGGCAGTTCGAGTCGATGCGCGCCGATCCGGCAGGCCTGCCCGGCCTGCTGGTGGGCCTGGGACCGGGCGTGCCCGAAGATCGCCGCCGGGATTATGTGCCGGCGGGTTGGGGCGCGCGGGGCACGGCCGACGGCAGTGCGGCTGCCACGGAAACGCAGCCCGGCATGCGATCGGGCGCCGCCCGCTGGCTGCGTGTCCTGGATTGCGTGCGCGCGCGGGTCGCTGGCGACTGGCGCCTGGACCCGCGCCGCCAGGTCCTGTGCGGCCATTCGCTGGGCGCCCTGTTCGCCCTGTACGTCCTGGCCCACCGGCCGCGCGCCTTCGACGGCTACGTGCTGTCCAGCCCTTCCGTCTGGTGGGGCGGCCGCTACGCCGCCCGCCTGTTGCGCCGCCGCCGTGCATGGCTGTGCGCCGCAGGCCTGCCGCGGCTCGGTGTCCGGCTGACCGTGGGAGAGCACGAGCAGGGCCTGGCGCCCGAAGAGCGCGGCGCCGGTCTTCCTGCGGAAGAGCAGGCCCGGCGCCTGGCCATGCGTCGGGCGCGCGCCATGGTGGACGGCATGCGGACCCTGGCCGAAGCACTGGACCTGTGCCCCGGCCTGCGTCTGGATGCCGCCGTGTTGCCGGGCCATACCCACCGGACCGCGCCGCAGGATGCGCTGATGCCAGGCTGGCGCTGGCTGCTGGCGGCAGCGTAAGCGCCGCCACAGCGGTCATGGGGTGTCTTGCTGATGTGGATCAATCAATTCGTATGTGAATAGAAACGATTATCGTTTATATTTACGTCAGTTTTTTGACACACTGCAGCAAGCGAAGGAATCACATGTCTGCTACCAAGGTCCAGGGCCGCGCCCTGCCGCCGATCGGCCTGTTCATTGCCCTGGGGCTGGCCGCCGCGCCCGCGGGCGCGCAATCGTCCGACGGCGTTTCACAGCTCGACCGCGTCATCGTCAAGGCCGAACAGGAACTGAAACAGACCCCGGGCGCATCCACCATCACGTCCGAAGACATCCAGAAATCGCCCCCGGCCACCGACGTATCGGAAATCATCCGCACCATGCCGGGCGTGAACCTGACCGGCAATTCCTCCAGCGGCCAGCGCGGCAACAACCGCCAGATCGACATCCGCGGCATGGGGCCGGAAAACACGCTGATCCTGATCGATGGCAAGCCCGTGTCTTCGCGCGGGTCGGTGCGCTTCGGCTGGCGCGGCGAGCGCGACACGCGCGGCGATACCAACTGGGTGCCGCCCGAGCAGATCGAGCGCATCGAAGTCCTGCGGGGCCCGTCGGCCGCGCGCTATGGCAACGGCGCAGCCGGCGGCGTGGTGAACATCATCACCAAGCCCGCATCGGACACGCTGAGCGGTTCGGTCTCGGTCTATGCAAACGCACCCGAGCACAGCGACGAGGGCTCGACCACCCGCACCACCTTCAGCCTGGCCGGTCCGATCTCCGACCGCCTGGATTTCCGCCTGACCGGCAGCGCGGCGAATTTCCAGGGGGACGCGTGGGATATCAATGAAGGGCATCAGTCGGCGCGCGGAGGGCAGCACAAGGACACCTTCCCCGCCGGGCGCGAAGGCTTCAAGAACCGCGATGTGAATGGCGTGCTGAGCTGGAAACCCGCTGCCGGCCACAAGATCGATTTCGAGGCCGGCTACGGGCGCCAGGGCAACATCTACGTGGGCGACACGCAGAACACGAACACCAACGACATGGTGAAGCGCGAGCTGGGCGGCGAGACCAACCGCATCTACCGGCAGGCCTATTCCATCACCCACAACGGGGATTGGAATGCCGGCACCCACACCCTCAGCTACCTGCAGTACGAACAGACGCGCAATACACGTCTGCTGGAAGGTCTGGCGGGGGGCACCGAGGGCGCATTCAATGATCCCGCCAATCCCAAGGTCAATGACGGCGGCTATGGCGACATCAACCTGCGCACGCTGACGGCCCACACCGAACTGAGCCGCCGCCTGAACTGGGGCGGCGTCGATCAGATGGGCACGTTCGGCCTGGAATGGGTGCGCCAGGATCTGGAGGACTATTCGTCCGATCTGAAGAAGCGCAACCCTCAGGCGCAGGTTCCCACGCCCCAGGTGGCCTACCAGCCCAGGACGCATGCGAACATCTACTCGGTGTTCGCCGAGGACAACCTGTACATCGGCGATCACTGGACCGTGACGCCGGGCCTGCGCTTCGATCATCACAGCATCCAGGGCAACAACTGGAGCCCCGCGTTGAACCTGTCCTACATGGTCAACGACCAATGGACGGTGAAGGCTGGCATCGCCCGCGCCTACAAGGCGCCCAACCTGTACCAGAGCAATTCCGGCTACGCGCTCTACAGCGCGGGCAACGGCTGCTGGGGCAATCCTGCGGGTGGCGGCAACGGCTGCTTCCTGATGGGCAACCCGGACCTGAAGGCCGAAACCAGCATCAACAAGGAACTGGGGATCGAATTCCGCAGTCCGGACGGTCTGGGCGCCAGCCTGACCTATTTCCACAACGACTACCGCGACAAGATCGAGGCCGGGCGCTCGCCCGTGTCGTCCTTCGTGGCAGGGGGCAAGACCCAGAACGTTTTCCAATGGGAAAACATCCCCCGCGCCGTCGTCCAGGGCATCGAAGGCAACCTGACCTGGCCGTTTGCCCAGGATTGGCTGTGGTCGACCAATTTCACCTACATGATCGAATCGGAGAACAAGGACACTGGCGAACACCTGTCCACCATTCCCGAATACACGATCAACAGCACCTTGGATTGGCAGGTGACGCCGGCCTGGTCGCTGCGCGCCAAGGCCACCGTCTATGGCGAGCAGGAAGGACCGAAGTACGACTACTACGGCCAGCCACTGACGGGCAGCGCCACCGACAAGATCCCGCCCTACGCCCTGTTCGGCCTGAGCACGCAATACAAGGTCAACAAGCACTTCCGCGTGACGGCCGGCGTGGACAATGTATTCGACAAGCGCATCTTCCGCGCGGGCAACGCCATCGGCGTGAACCTCACGGGTCCGCAGGCGGCCAACTACATCTACGGCGCCGGCGCCTACACCTACAACCAGCCCGGCCGCACCTTCTTCATGGAAGTGACCAGCTCGTTCTGATCGATCCGTCGCTGCGACAAACCGGTCCCGCGCCCCCTTTCCCAGGGATCGCGGGACTTTTACCATGGGGTGTCGGGCCTGGCAGGAAAGCTGCGGTGGCCTATTTTGTTGCATGTAACGAGATGGGCTTGTATCATGTTTCATGTAACGCGCATATCAGGAGAATGAAAATGGCGACAACCCATGTGAATGCGCGGGTTCAGAAGCATCGCACCGCGTTGCGGATGGCGGGATTGCGGCCGGTGCAGATCTGGGTGCCGGATACGAGGCGCCCCGGGTTCGAGGAGGAATGCCGCCGGCAGAGCCTGCTGGTGTCCCGGGCGGATCATGCCGATGCGGATCTGCAGGCATTCATGGATGAGGCCCTGGCCGATGTGGATGGCTGGACGGAATGACGTCGCAGCCCAGGGCCAGGCGCGGCGATCTGGTGACGGTGGTTGTGCAGGGCGATTTCGGCAAGCCCAGACCCGCGTTGGTGCTGCAGGCGGATCAGTTCATGGGACACGCCAGTGTCACCGTACTGCCGGTGTCCGGTACGCTGGTGGCGGCTCCCCTGCTGCGCATCACCTTGGATCCCAGCCCGGAAAACGGCCTGCGCAAGCCATCTCAGGTGATGATCGACAAGAGCATGACCATCAAACGCAGCAAGATCGGGCGGATCATCGGCCACGTCGGTGCCGACACCCTGGTGGAAGTCGAACGCTGCCTGGCCGTCTTCCTGGGGATCGCGAAATGAGGCTGAAGACACATCGCGCTTCTTAGCGCCCGGGGCGTGACAAAAACGCCCAGTCACTCTGTCCGTCGTCGGGTCTGGGCATTATCCTGTGTGCGATACGCAAGGTTGTCCTCCAAAAAAAGCAGGGTACCTTTTTTGCCGTCTGATAGACCCATTCCAGGATCTATAGTACGTTATACGTATAACGTATTTAGAGGTGAGTCATGCACAAGCGAATGACCATCACGCTGGATGAGGATGTCTACGACGGCCTGTACCGGACCGTGGGGAAGCGGCATATGAGTCAATTCATCGAAGACCTGCTCAGGCCGCATGTCCTGGGCGATTCGCTGGATGGCGGCTATCAGGCCATGGCGGCGGACGCCGCGCGCGAGCACGAGGCTCAGGCATGGTGCAATGGTCTGGCGAGCGATCTGGCGGATGACCCTTCTCCTCAGCCGGGGAAAAAGGGCGATCATGAAGCGCGGTGAGGTCTGGTGGGTCGAATTCGATCCTGTAGTAGGTAGTGAAATCCGCAAGACCCGACCCGCTGTGGTCGTCAGCAACGATGCCGCCAATCGGCATCTCGTGCGTGTGGTCGTCGTGCCGTTGACCCGCAGTGTGGCTCGTCAGTATCCGGGCGAAGCCCTGGTGACAGTGAATGGGCAAGCCAGCAAGGCCATGGCGGACCAGATCATGGCGGCCGACAAGTCGCGTCTAAAGGAACGGCTGGGCTGCCTGGGCAAACCGGACATGCTGGCACTTGAAGATGCGATCAAGGTGCATCTGGCCCTGCCGCGCTGACATCCGATGAAAGCGGGCATCCGCTCGACGCTGCGCAAGGACTACTCCGCCGCCTTCCTCGGCCGCCCGCGCGGCGCCGGGCTGACGCGCCGGGACGCCAGGCGCCCCAGGTGCGTCAGGAAAATCCTTTCTCCCAGCGCCCATTGGCCGGATAGCGCCGCCTCGATCTGGCGGCCTTGCAGTTCACCCAGCCCGGCGGCCAGCCGGCCGCGCCAGGCGGCCTGGCGGGCAAAGGGCGTGTCGCCTTCGCGCCAGTAATCGGGGTGATCCGTCAGTGCCGGGCGCTTGCCCGGCGTATCGGCCGCGCCGCCCAGCCCGGCGTGGTCCGCCGCCGACGACCAGGGCCATTGCGCAGGCGAGCCCACCTGGCCGGTCGAGACCGGCAGCGATTCCAGCCAGACCATGGCCGGCAGCACCCAGCGGCCCGGCTCCAGCAGGGCGTTGCGGTAGCGGCCCGCGTACACCCGCGTGCGCATCAGCCCCGAGCCCATGCGCCGTCCCAGCGCCTGCATCAGGCGCGACAGCGCGGCCTCGTCGCCCGGCGTGGCCAGCAGGGTGATCCGGTCCGGCAGGATGGTCCAGGCGTGCAGGGCCACGGCGCCGGCCTCGCCCGCCGCCGCGCGGCCGATCTCCTCCGCCAGCCAGCCGCGGATCCGGTCCAGCGCCGCCGCGGGAGCGGGCGCGTCCGCCGGCGCCAGCGGACGCGCGAAGCGCGCCTCGACCAATTGGGGAATGCGAGGAGCGTAGAGACGGGGCAATCGAGCCATGGTGAAAGGGACGTTTTCGAATTCAAACGATCGTTTGAATTTTCGGCACAAATCAGCGACAATCGAAAAATCGGGCAACTCATTAAAACCAGCGAGGACACAATATCATGCAAACCAGCCAGTCCGCCCCCCTGTTCATCCGCCGCGTGGCGGTGTGCGGCGCCGGGGTCATGGGCGCGCAGATCGCCGCCCACTGCGTCAACGCCGGCGTGCCGGTCGTGCTGTTCGATCTGGCCAAGGACGACGGCCAGGGCGGCAAGAACGGCATCGTTCAGCGCGCCATCGCACAACTGAAGAAACTCAATCCCGCGCCGCTGGGCGTCAATGCCCTGGCCGACCTGATCACGCCGGCCAACTACGACGAAGACCTGGCGCTGCTGGCCGATTGCGATGTCGTCATCGAAGCGATCGCCGAGCGCCTGGACTGGAAGCGCGACCTGTACCACAAGCTGGCGCCGGCCCTGAACCCGCACGCCATCGTTGCCAGCAACACCTCGGGCCTGTCCATCACGTCCCTGTCCGAGGCGCTGCCCGAGACGCTGCGCCACCGCTTCTGCGGCGTGCACTTCTTCAATCCGCCGCGCTACATGCAGCTCGTCGAGCTGATCCCCACCGCCGCCACCGAGCCGGCCCTGCTCGACCATCTGGAAACCTTCCTGGTGTCGCAGCTGGGCAAGGGCGTGGTGCGCGCCAAGGACACCCCCAACTTCATCGGCAACCGCATCGGCGTGTTCGGCATCCTGTCGGTCTTCCATCACACCCAGGCCTTCGGCCTGCCCTACGAACTGGTGGACGACCTGACCGGCACCCGCCTGGGCCGCGCCAAGTCGGGCACCTATCGCACCGCCGACGTGGTCGGCCTGGACACGCTGGCGCACGTCATCGACACGATGAAGAACCAGCTGCCCGATGATCCTTTCCGCGCGCATTTCGGCGTGCCGCCCGTGCTGGCCGCCCTGATCGAAAAGGGCGCCCTGGGCCAGAAGACCAAGGCCGGGTTCTTCAAGAAGGAAGGCAAGCAGATCCTGCGCCTGGACCCCGCCGCCGGGCAGTACGTGCCCTCGGGCGAGAAGGCCGACGACGAGGTCAAGGACATCCTGAAGGAACGCGATCCCGCCAAGCGCCTGAAGGCGCTGCACGATTCCTCGCATCCCCAGGCGCAGTTCGTCTGGGCCGTGCTGCGCGATACCTTCCACTACAGCGCCGTGCACCTGGGCGACATCGCCGACAGCGCGCGCGAACTGGACCAGGCCATGAAGTGGGGCTTCGGCCACAGCTTCGGCCCCTTCGAAATCTGGCAGGCCGCCGGCTGGCGCCAGGTGGCCGACTGGATCAATGAAGACATCGCCGCCGGCAAGGCCCTGTCCGACGCGCCGCTGCCCGCCTGGGTCACCAGCGGCCCGGTCTGGGACAAGCAGGCCGTGCACACGCCGGAAGGCTCCTACAGCCCCGCGTCCAATACCTACGTGCCGCGCAGCGCGCTGCCGGTCTACCGGCGCCAGATCGGCGCCCCGCGCCTGGTCGGCGAAGGCCCGTCCCTGGTGCCGCACGTCGTGCACGAAGACGATGCCGTGTTGTGCTGGACGCTGCCGGCCCCGCATCCCCAGGACGTGCTCCTGGTGTCGTTCAAGACCAAGATGCACACCCTCAGCCCGGATGTGGTGCGCGGCGTGGTCCGCGCCGTGGACCTGGCCGAGCGCAACTACAAGGCGCTGGTCGTCGCCCAGCTGGACGACCCGTTCTCCGCGGGCGCCGATCTGAAGGCCATGCTGCCCGCCTTCATGTCCGGCGGCGTCAAGGCCGTCGAGCCGATCCAGAAGGAAATGCAGGACATGGTCATGCGCCTGCGCTACGCCCAGGTGCCCGTGGTTGCGGCCGTGGCCGGCCTGGCCCTGGGCGGCGGCTGCGAGCTGGCCGTGCATTGCGCCCGCCGCGTCGCCCACCTGGAAAGCTACGTCGGGCTGGTGGAAGTCGGCATCGGCCTGGTGCCGGGCGCGGGCGGCATCACCTTCAGCGCCCGCCGCGCGGCGGAAATCCAGGCCCAGTCGGCCCCGGACGCCCCGCTGCTGGCTTACGTGAAGAACTTCGTGCTGGCCGTGGCCACGGCGCGCGTGTCGAAGTCCGCCCTGGAAGCCCGCGAGATCGGCTTCCTGCGCGAATCCGACCCCATCGTCATGAACCGCCACGAACTGCTGTACGTGGCCGTGCGCGAGGCCGCCAACCTGGCCGAACAGGGCTGGCGTCCGCCGCTGGCCGCGCGCTTCCCCGTGGCCGGCCGCGACGCCATCGCCACCCTGAAGGCGCAGCTGGTGAACATGCGCGTGGGCGGCTACATCTCGGACTACGACTTCCACATTGCCGAACAGGTCGCCACGGCCATCTGCGGCGGCGACGTCGACCCGGGCAGCCTGGTCGACGAAGCCTGGATGCTGCGCCTGGAGCGCGAGGCCTTCCTGGGCCTGCTCGCCAATCCCAAGACACAAGAGCGTATTGCCGGTCTCCTGCAAACCGGCAAGCCCGTCCGCAACTGACGCGTCGAGGACGAAGCCCGGGCCGGCCGCCGGCCCGGATACCCGAACAAGGAGACTTTGAATGACAGCCCTTCAACAAGCCTATATCGTCGCCGCGACGCGCACGCCCATCGGCAAGGCCCCGCGCGGCATGTATTCCCACACCCGTCCCGACGATCTGCTGGCCAAGGCCATCCGGGGCGTGCTGGCCCAGGCGCCCAGCCTGGATCCCGCCGCGATCGAAGACGCCATCGTCGGCTGCGCCATTCCCGAAGGCCCGCAGGGCCTGAATGTCGCCCGCATCGGCGCCCTGCTGGCGGGCCTGCCCCAGTCGGTGGGCGGCGTGACGGTGAACCGGTTCTGCGCGTCCGGACTGACCGCCATTGCCATGGCGGCCGATCGCATCCGCGTGGGCGAGGCCGACGTGATGCTGGCCTGCGGCACCGAATCCATGAGCCTGGTCCCCACCATGGGGATCAACACCTCCTTCAGCCCGGATGTCTACCTGAAGGAAGAAAACATCGGCATCGCCTACGGCATGGGTTCCACCGCCGAGCAGGTCGCCCAGCGCTGGAAGGTGTCCCGCGAGGACCAGGATGCCTTCGCCCTGCGCTCGCACCAGCGCGCCCTGGCCGCGCAGCAATCGGGCGAGTTCGCCGACGAAATGCTGCCGGTGGAAATCGTGAGCCGCACGCCCGACCTGGCCACCGGCCAGATCCGCGAAGACCGCCGCACCGTGACCCTGGACGAGGGCCCGCGCGCCGACACCAGCCTGGAAGCCCTGGCCCGACTGCGTCCCGTCTTTGCCGCCAGGGGCAGCGTCACCGCGGGCAACAGTTCGCAGACTTCGGACGGCGCCGGCGCCCTGCTGGTGGTGTCCGAGCGCGCCCTGAAGGAACACAATCTGACGCCGCTGGCGCGCTTCGTGTCCTTCGCCGTGCGCGGCGTGCCGCCCGACATCATGGGCATCGGCCCCAAGGAAGCCATCCCCGCCGCCCTGAAGAAAGCCGGCCTGACGCTGGACCAGATGGGCTGGATCGAGCTGAACGAAGCCTTTGCCGCGCAGTCCCTGGCCGTGATACGCGACCTGGGCCTGAACGAGGACGTGGTCAACCCCATGGGCGGCGCCATCGCCCTGGGCCACCCCCTGGGCGCCACGGGCGCGATCCGTTCCGCCACCACCATCCACGCCCTGCGCCGCCGCAACCTGCAGTACGGCATGGTCACCATGTGCGTGGGGACGGGCATGGGCGCGGCCGGCATCTTCGAACGCTGCTGAATCCGGCGCCCGGGATGAGATTGGACTGTGAATGATCCCTGCGGACCATTCACAGCCTATCGAATCGGAGCGCCTTGCAAGGCGCGACGTGGGAAGGGGGCTCAATTTGAAAATGGCCCCGTCCCCATCACATGGGAGCGCTCCGGTTATTCTTGGCGGGCCGGAGCGTTTTTGTATGACCGCATGACATAATGACCGGCGATTCCGCCGATCCCGATCACGCCGCCATGTCCGATCGTCTCATGACCGCCGATACGCCCGTACCGCTGACCGAACTTTCCGAATGGAAACGTTTCGCGCTGGCGGCGCAGACCTGCGCGCCGCGCCCCGATGCGCTGGACCTGATCGAGGCGCCCGGCCTGGCCCTGGATTCCAGCGGCCAGCGCCATTCGCCCGAGCTCATGGCCGCGGGCGAAGCCCTGCTGCGCGCGCGGGATTTCGAGACGCAGCGCGAGCGCCTGCTGGCGGGCGATCCCGTCAATGTCACCGAAGGCCGCGCGGCCTGGCATACCGCGCTGCGCGCGCCGGAGGCGCCGGCCCAGGTACGGGCGGAACGCGAGCGCATGGACGCCTGGGTGCGGCGCGCCGATGCGGAACGGCGCTGGCGCCACGTCGTGCACGTGGGCATCGGCGGCTCCGACTGGGGCGTGCGCCTGGCGGTCACGGCGTTCGGCTACGCCGGCACCTGGCGCGACGTGCGCTTCGTCGCCAACATCGACGGCCATGCGATCGAAGGCGGGCTCGCGGGGCTGGATCCGCGCGAAACCCTGGTCGTGCTGGTCTCCAAATCCTTCACCACGGCCGAAACCCTGGAAAACGGCGCCCGCGCCCGCGAATGGCTGGCCGGCGCCGGCCTGGACCCGGCCGCCCACCTGGCTGCCGTCACCGCCCGGCCCGATCGCGCCCGCGCCTGGGGCGTGCCGGACAACCAGATCTTCCATATGTGGGATTGGGTCGGCGGGCGGTTTTCCCTGTGGTCGGCAGTCGGCCTGAGTACGGCGCTGGCCGTGGGCATCGATGTGCTGGAAGGCCTGCGCGCGGGCGCTGCCGCCATGGACGCGCATTTCACCCAGGCGCCCCTGGCCGTGAACGCCCCGGTGCGCATGGCGCTGGCGGGCGTGGTCAATCGCAGCGTGCTGGGGCATGGATCCCTGAACATCGCGCCCTATGATTCGCGCCTGGCCAACCTGGTGCCCTATGTCCAGCAGCTGGACATGGAATCGCTGGGCAAGTCCGTGGACGTTGCCGGGCGGCCCGTGGGCGTGCCCACCGGCCCCGCCGTCTGGGGCATGCCCGGCACCGATGCCCAGCATACTTTCTTCCAGTGGATGCACCAGGGTAGCGACGGCGCGCCGGTGGACTTCATCCTGTGCCGCCAGGCCGATCACCATTGGCCGGCGCACCACCGCCAGCTGCTGGCCAACTGCCTGGCCCAGCGCGAGGCGCTGATGCGCGGCAAAAGCCTGGCCCAGGCGCGTGCCGAATGCCTGGCCGAGGGCATGGACGCCGCCCGCGCCGACTGGCTGGCGCCGCACCGCGTCCATCCGGGCGGGCGTCCCAACCACCTGATCGTCCTGCAGCGCCTGTCGCCGTATTCCCTGGGCGCGTTGCTGGCCCTGTACGAGCACCGCGTCTTCACCCAGGGCGTGATCTGGGGCATCGATCCCTTCGACCAGTGGGGCGTCGAATACGGCAAGGTCCTGGCGCGCGGCATCATCGCCGAACTGGATCCGTCCGGCCAGGCGCGCGCGGCCGCTCCCGCCGCCGATGACTCAGCCGTCCGCCACGACGCATCCACCCGGCACTGGATCGACCGCCTGCGGGGGTGATTCGGATACCAGATCGCCGTGCTGGCAGTCGGGCATCGGTCATATGGAAGATCGGGCAATCTCACGCCCCTAGGGACTTTCCCTGCCATCCCGCACCGATCCGTGGATATCTCCTGAAAATCCCAGGGTTTACCCGGGATTATGCGCCGGGCCGAAAAGACCTTATCGTGCTTTGCGCATGGCGGCCTGAAGGCGCCTCCGGTAGAGTTGCCGGAAGACGCTGCAAAGGCGCATTCGGACTTCCGACCTAAGACATCAGGGGCGCCCCGGCACGGGCGCGCCCCGCCCCTTGGAGACAAGACATGAGCAAAACCGTCGCTCCGGTGGACGAGATCCTGCCGTTGGGCCAGTTGTCGGCCCTAGGGCTGCAGCACGTGCTGGTGATGTACGCCGGCGCCGTGGCCGTCCCCCTGATCATCGGCCGTGCGCTGGGCCTGGATTCGCATGAAGTATCCCTGCTGATCGCCGCCGACCTGTTCGCCTGCGGCATCGCCACCATCATCCAGTCCCTGGGCGCCACCCAGTGGTTCGGCATCAAGCTGCCCGTCATCATGGGCGTCAGTTTCGCCCCGGTCGGGCCCATGATCCACATCGCCCAGTCCAACCCGGGGCACGAAGGCGCCCAGCTACTGTTCGGCACCATCATTGCGGCGGGGATCATCACCATCATCATCGCGCCCTGGATCAGCCGGCTGCTGCGCTTCTTTCCCCCGGTCGTGACGGGCACCATCATCGCCATCATCGGCATCACCCTGATGCGCGTGGGCATCAACTGGATCTTCGGCAACCCCTTCGGCCCCACCGCGCCGTCCCTGGTCGATCCCAACTACGTGGAATGGCTCAACAATATCCGGGCCGCGGCGGGCGCGCCGGGTTCGCCCCTGCCGGCCGTGCCCCAGGGCCTGGCCATCATGCCCACGGTGCCCAATCCCAGATACGCCAACCTCACCGGCGTGGGCATCGCCGCCATCGTGCTGGTGTCGATCCTGCTGATCGCCAAGTTCTGCAAGGGCTTCCTGGCCAACATCGCCGTGCTGCTGGGCATCGTGATCGGCGCCATCATCACGGCGTCGATGGGGATCATGACCTTCGAGAAAGTCGGCAAGGCCGAATGGGTCGATATCGTCCTGCCCTTCCATTTCGGCATGCCGAAATTCGATTTCTGGATGATCCTGACCATGGTCCTGGTCATGATCGTGATCCTGATCGAATCCACCGGCATGTTCCTGGCGCTGGCTGACATGACGGGCAAGAAGATCGGCCAGAAAGACCTGGCGCGCGGCCTGCGCACCGACGGCCTGGGCACCCTGATCGGCGGCATCTTCAATACCTTCCCGTATTCCAGCTTCTCGCAGAACGTCGGCCTGGTCGCCGTCACCGGGGTGCGCAGCCGCTTCGTCTGCGTGACCAGCGGCGTGATCCTGCTGGTCCTGGGCCTGCTGCCCAAGCTGGCGGCGCTGGTCGAATCGCTGCCCACCGTCGTGCTGGGCGGCGCGGGCATCGTGATGTTCGGCATGGTCACCGCCACCGGCATCCGTATCCTGGGCGGCGTGGATTTCGTCAAGAACCGCAACAACGCCATGATCGTCGCCATCTCGATCGGCATGGGCATGATCCCCGTGGTCGCCCCGAACTTCCGTCAGTGGATGCCGCACGCCATCCACCCGCTGATCGAATCGGGCATCCTGCTGACGTCGCTGTCGGCCGTGCTGCTGAACCTGTTCTTCAACGGCGCCCCGCACGACACCGACGCCGCCGTCGAGGCCGCCAAACACGCGGAGGCTTGATCTTCGGGCGATCCGGATGGCTGGCTTGGCCATCCGGTTCCGCTGCCGCGCGTCATGCATCGGGCGCCTTCCTTGAAAGAGGAGGCGCCCGAATTGTTGCTGCGAGGTGATCCGGGCAGGCGACAGGCTTGCGTAGAAGTCGCAGGCTGACAGTGCAGGTCCAGGTGGATATGCTGGATTTCCTTTGGTCATGAATCTGGATGATATACAATGATGATATCTTCTGAGGGCTCAAAAAACATGGCCAGAATCCTCATCGATCTCTCGGAAACGCAGTTGCAGGCCCTTGCCGCAAAAGTGCGCACCGAAGGGCGGTCCCGTGCGGCCATCATCCGTGATGCCATCGATGCCTATCTCGCGCACCATGCGCCGGGTGATGCATCGGCCGTGTTCGGTCTCTGGCGGGATCGCTCGATCGACGGGCTCGAATACCAGGAGGCGCAAAGAGCAGAATGGTAAGAGCGCTGATCGATACCAACGTGCTCATCGATTTCCTCAGCGGGCACGAAAAGGCACATACCGAACTCGACCGCTATGCGCGGCCGGCCATCAGCATCATTACCTGGATGGAGGTGCTGGTGGGTGCCGTGCCGCACGAGGAATCCGCGATCCGTCGCTGGCTGGATTCCTTCGAGCGGATCGGAGTGGATGACCAGGTGGCGGGTCGTGCCGTCGTCATCCGCAGGGAACGGCGCATCCGGCTACCCGATGCCATCATCTGGGCTTCCGCCCAGGTCCATGGGATGTTGCTGGTGTCGCGCAATCACCGGGATTTTCCCGTGGATGCCCCGGATGTGCGGGTGCCATATTGAATATGCCTGATCTCCCCGCCGCCTGGTACGTCGCCCACACCAAGCCCCGCCAGGAACGCACTGCCGCCGAACAACTGCGGCGCCAGGATTTCGAGGTCTACCTGCCGCTGTTCAAGGTCTTCCGGGAACCGGGGCGGCGCCGCTGCACATCCGATCCGGCCCCGACCGCGCACGAACCCATGTTCCCCCGCTATCTGTTCCTGCGGCCCACCCGGACCACGCAGTCCCTGTCCGTGGTGCGCTCCACGGTGGGCGTCAGCCGGCTGGTCATGTTCGGCCACCAGCCCGCCACGCTGGCGGACGATGCGGTCCAGGCCATCCGACGTGCGGAGGAATTGCGTGAAACCGCCAGTCCAGCCGACTTGAGCCCCTACCGCCCTGGCATGGCCGTGCGCCTGCGGGATCCCGTGCTGGGCGGCGTCCAGGCGCTGGTCCAGTCGGTCTCGGCCGATCGCGTCACCCTGTTGCTGGAGATCCTGGGCCGCCCGCAGACCGTGCAGGTGGAATTCGGACGGATCGCGCCGCTGTAGCCGGACGCCCTGCCACCGGATGTATTAAATAATTGACTTTTCTATTTTTATACGGCATAAAGTCTATTATTTAATACAAATCTACCGCGTCATGGATATCAAACAGGTCGGTCTCCTGATCCGGCAAAAGCGCCGGGATGTGATGTTGACCCAGCAACAGCTTGCACAGCAGGCTGGTTTGTCCCGTGCCACAGTGGCATCGCTGGAATCAGGGGCGTTATCCGAGATCGGTTTCACAAAATTGCAGCGGCTGCTGGAAGCCGTGGGTCTGGAATTACGGGTTGCCCAGGCGCCGACTGATCGGCCCACCATGGACGAACTGATGGCGATCAACCAGCAGGAATATGAGCAGTCCCATGCTAGAAAACCGCGATTCCGCACCTGAAGACCTGCTGGACGTGTGGGTCGATGACCGTCACGGCTTGCGCAAGGTCGGGACGCTCGAACGATTCCGGGACCCCGGTTTTGTCTGGCAGGCGCACACCGCGTTCTATTACGATAGCGGGCTGGCGGATCGCGACGCGGTGTCGATCACCATGCCTATCCGGCGTGCGCCTTATGTGCCGCAGGCCGCCGGGCTCGTCGGCAACCTGCCGCCCATTTTCGACCAGAGCCTGCCGGAAGGCGTGCTCAGGGATCATTTGATTGCCCGATATGCCAAGCTCATCGAGCATATGGGCGACTTCGATCTGGCCGCCATCACCGGGGCTTCGGCCATCGGTCGGGTGCTGACCGTGCCTTATGGCCAGCGCCCCCATCGGGAGGGCGGCGACCCGGTTTCTCTCGAGCACATCCTCCGGCATCCCGACAGCGCGGCGCTGATGGAAGAAATGATGAGCAAAGTGGCGTCGCGCAGTGGTGTCAGCGGGGCGCATCCCAAAGTGCTGTATCGACCTTCCGAACCCCCGGTCGCCCCTGTGCGGACGACGCTCGCCACCCGGGAATTCATTCTCAAGACCCCGGGCGAAGACTATCCTTGGCTATCGATCAATGAATACCTGTGCATGAGGGTCAGTGCCCGCAGCGGCCTGTCGACGGCGCATGTTCATTTGACTGAAAGCGGGCACATGCTGGTCATAGAGCGGTTCGATGCGGGCCAGGATGGTGCGCGCCTAGGGTTCGAGGATGGCGCCACGCTGTGCGCCAAGACTGCGCGGCAAAAGTACGAGGGCAGCTACGAGACCCTGTTTCGCAATATGCTGCTCATGCTGAATCCGGCGGACCGTTCCCGGGGGCGGATCGATTTGTTCAAGCGTATCGCGCTGTCTTTCGCACTGGGCGACGGGGACGCGCATCTGAAGAATTTCGGCGTGCTTTACGAGGATCCGACCCATCCCGTCAAGCTGGCGCCCGTCTATGACGTATGCAGCACCTTGCCCTATCTATCACAGGATCAGATCGCCCTGAGCCTGGATGGTCGCCGGGCCTTTCCCTCCGCGGCATCGCTGATGCGCTTTGGACGCGTCACCTGCGGGCTGAACCGCCGCCAGGTCCAGACGGTCTTCCAGGAAATACGCGACGCCATCAGTGCGACATTGCCCGACTTGAAAGACTACTGCGACCTCTATCCCGAATTCGCCGAGGCCCAGGGTTTGAAATTGCGTTCGATCTGGCAGGCACTATCCAGGCAGGTGCTGGGCATCCCCCTGGAGCCGACCTAGGTCCGGTGATTGGCCTTGGCCTGCGCCGCATCCCGTTCCGCCTGCCGCATCGCGGCCCACAGCACCGCCAGGGATACCAGGAAGAACATCACCCCGTTGTTGCGGCCCAGGATCACCTGGGTCAGGCCGTAGGCGGCGAAGGCGGCCGGCAGCGCCGCCCCGCAGCAGGCCAGCACCCGCACCGCCGGGTCGGGCGCGCGCAGGCGGCGGCAGAAATACCAGAAACTGGCGATCAGCAGCGCCAGGAACGCGACCAGTCCCAGGCCGCCCTGGTGCAGCCAGATCTCGACGAACTGATTGTGCGTGTTGGCCAGCGTGCCTACAAAGGGCGCCACGCGCCCGGCTTCGATCAGTTCCTGGAGATGCGCGTCGTACTGCTCGTGGCCCCAGCCCAGCAGGGGGCGTTCCGGGATGCTGATCAGCGCGGCCTTCCAGGCCTCGAGGCGGGATCCCACGTTGTTCGTGGCGTCGCCTTGCTGTGTGTACGCGTGCCATTCGTCCAGCGCGGCAGCGTAGCGGCTTTCGGCAATGTGGCCAATGGGCAGGGTGGACAGCGCGATGGCCGCGGCCGCCGCCAGGATGGCGATGCCCGCCAGCAGGGGGCGCAGGTGCGCGCGGCGCAGCAGCGCGATGGCCGCCAGTACCAACAGGATCGGCAGCGCCACCAGGCTGCCGCGTGTGGCCGCTGCCATCATGGCGTACAGGCCGGCCAGGGATCCAGCCAGCAGCAGGGTGGTCCAGCCCCACCGCCGACCGAACGCCGCCAGGGCGGCGCCCATCAGGCACCAGAAGGCCATGGTCAGCGCCATGTCGGCAAACGGAATGGCGCTGGTGACGAAGCCATCCGCACGGGCCAGCCCGATGCCGATTGTCTGCCACGCAGCGACGCCCGCCGTGGCGAACAGCCCGAGCGCCAGGCCGCACGCCAGCCAATCCAGGCGCAGCCGGATGCGCCGCAGCCCCGCCAGGATAGGCACAGCCAGCAGGTAGCGGGTGCCCTGGTCCAGGTACTTGCCCGAGTCCCCGTGCCACAGCACGGCCAGGGCGTTGACGGCGAATATCGCCAGCAGCAGCACGCATAGCGTGCGGTCTTCGGCCGTCCATGGTGCGGGCGCCTGCGCGCCCGGCGTGTGCTCGGCGCCCGGGTGCTGGCACCCCGGCCGGCGGCTGGTCCACCAGACCGCCAACCCGCCCAGCAGCAGCACGCCGCCGCCCACGGAATAGCCCGACGGGACCGAGAGCATCAGCAGGAAGAACAGCGCGGCGCCGGCCGACATCCAGGTCGACAGCCAGGCAGGGGGAGCGGCCGGAGTGGGGGGCATGACGGAGTCAGTAAGAAACAAGGGATGGTGAATTGTAGCGGGTGGCCGCGCGCAGACTTCGGGCAAGGGCGCCGGCAACCCTTGGTCACGACATAGGGCATGGGATGAACGCATAGGCTGTACCATTCCATGAATTCTGCCATCCACTAACCGCATACCCCATGAACATCCTGCTTACCGGCGGCACGGGCTACATCGGCAGCCACACCGCAACCGTCCTGGCGCAACAAGGCCACCGCGTCGTATTGCTCGACAACCTGTCCAACAGCAGCGAGACCGTCGTCGGCCAGCTGGCGCGCATCCTGGGCGCGGCACCGGCCTTTGTGCAGGGCGACGTGCGCGATGCGGCCTTGCTGGAACGCGTCCTGCGCGACCACGCCATCCAGGCCGTGATCCATTTTGCCGGCCTGAAGGCGGTGGGCGAATCCGTGGAAAAGCCGCTGGAATACTTTTCCAACAACGTCCAGGGCACGGTATGCCTGCTGCAGGCCATGCGCGCCGCCGGCGTGCGCACGCTGGTCTTCAGCAGCAGCGCCACCGTCTATGGCGAGCCGCAGTACCTGCCCCTGGATGAAAACCACCCGACCGGCGCCACCAACCCCTACGGCCGCAGCAAGCTGCACATCGAGGAAATCCTGGGCGATCTGGCGGCATCCGACCCGGCCTGGCGCATCGCCTGCCTGCGGTATTTCAATCCGGTGGGGGCGCACGAAAGCGGCCTGATCGGCGAGAACCCCCGGGGTGTGCCGAACAATCTGATGCCTTATGTTGCCCAGGTTGCCAAGGGCATGCGCGCCGAGCTGAACGTCTTTGGAAACGACTACCCCACGACCGATGGCACCGGCGTACGCGACTACATCCACGTCATGGACCTGGCCGAAGGCCACGCCGCGGCGCTAGGCTTCCTGGCTGCCCACACCGGCTGGCATGCCATCAACCTGGGTACCGGCCAGGGCTACAGCGTGCTGGAAGTCGTTCGTGCATTTGAACAGGCGTCCGGGCACACGGTGCCCTACCGGATCCAGCCCAGGCGCCCTGGCGACGTTGCCACCTGTTTTGCGGATCCCGCCAAGGCCCGCCAGCACCTGGGCTGGGCGGCCACCCGCACGCTGGCGGACATGTGCGCCAGCGCGTGGAAATACCAGCAGGGGACGGGCCAACCCGCATGAGCACAGCCCTGCGGGCGTGACTGCGGGGGCAAAGCTTGTCTCGCCCGATGGGGCTGTTGGGTTCTTTTTGTTACATTGATACAATTACGGGGTTTTTGTCACGCTTAGACATTAGAAAACCCTCGATGCGCCCGTTGTTCCTGGCTGGTTTCTTTTTATTGGCATTTGCGGCCATACAGCGGCGGCATTACATCCGGGGAGCCCTTTGCGGCCTGCTCGGCCTGTATATCAGCCTGTACTTGAAGTCCTGTCGGCATTGGCTGGACGGCCTGGGCTCCGATTCGTTCAGCGAAGCGCAGAACTTCGCCTGGAAAGAAGCCCTGTTCTTTCTGGAAACTATTTCGTCCATCCTGCAGCCGCTGGCCTGGAACCAGTTGCTCGAAACAGCCGGCATTGCCCTTTTGATCACCGCGCTGATCATCGTCGCGCTGCGCCGCGCCGACCGGTGGGTGCCTTCCGTTGCTGCCAGCCACCGTATCGTCTTGCTGCTGGGCGCAGTGTGCCTGGCGATCCCCATGGGATCATTGGTCCGCCACGCCTATGCGCGGTTCCAATCCAATAGCGCCATTTTCGAGTCCATCCAGCGGAATTTCACCCATCCCGACCTGAAGCTCGTCATCCGGGAAACCGGCGAACACCGTATGCGGCTGCTGGTGTACATCGGCGAGTCGACCACCTCGCTGCATTGGTCGCTGTATGGCTATCCGCGCAACACCACGCCCAGGCTGGATGCCTTCCGCGAACGCGAACCTGGCTTCCTGGTGTTCCGCGATGTGATTTCGACCCAGGTCATGACATCGCCCAGTTTGCTGGAAGCGCTCAGTTTCCAATGGGCACCCGGCCAGGCCTACCTGCCGATCAACGAGCGGCAGCGGGTGTCGTTGGTCGATGTGCTGCGTCGTTTATCGATTCCTACCCGGCTGTTCAGCAACCAGGCGGCCAGCGGCACCTACAGCCTGGCGGGGCCGATCATCTTCCGGCACGCCACGCACGTCGATTATTCACGCAAGCATGCGGCCGTCATGGGCGACCTGGCGTCCAAACTTGGCGCCTTGCCGGATGATCGCTATTTCCTGGCGCACGCGCCCTGGTTCGATTCGGCGCCGGGCCTGCCTGCCGTGACCTTCCTGCATTCCTATGCAGGCCATGGCGACTATCTGGGCAATATCCCGCCAGACGCCCGGTCGCCTGTCGATACGCGGCTACAGGGGGTCAGCCCGGCCAGGGTTTTTGGCGAGGCGCTGGACGACAACAGGCTCATGGCACGCAATGCCGAAGGCTATGACAGCGCCATGCGCTATGTGGATCGCAGCATCCACAGCGTGCTGGAACAGGTGCGGGCCTTCGATCAGCCCACGGTCTTCCTGTACTTTGCCGATCATGGCGAATCCCCCTATACCAACGTCGGGCACGATTCCGCGCGCTTTCATCACGAGATGTTCCGTGTGCCGTTCCTGATGTATTTCAACGACGCTGCCCAGCAGGCCGCCCCCGAATTGTTCACGCTATTCAGCCAGGCAAGCCGGCAGGCGCGCCCCAGCACCCTGGCCCAGGTGCCAGCCACCATCCTGCGTCTTCTGGGCTACAGGCTTGAAGGCATCCCGCACCCCTACCAGGGCATCGGGCTGGACGACCCCGCATCGCTTGCACCCGTGGTGGTGCGTCGCCTGGGAGACACCTTCAGCTATGTGCGCGGCCACGGAACAAGCGCGGCACCCCCACCGCAAGCACGGGACGATACAGACCGCGCCACCAGGATCTGGTTGCACCGTCGCGGCAGCATCGGCAATACGGCGCGCCCCACCCTGTGTTATGGGGGCACCAATACCTGGGCCAAGGCAGTCCGGGGGGGCGGCCGTGGCCGACTGCCTGTCCGTGCCTGTGGTGCTGCTGGATGGGAAACTGGCCGCTGCCCCGGTCTCGGACGATGCCGTGTGGGCCCTGGATGCCGTTGCCCGGATCGCCGCAGCCCGCCGCCTGCAGTTGCGGCTGAATGGCCAAGGCATCCAGGCCGACGCGTTGTGCGTGGCCGCTGCGCAGTGGCTGCAGGCTCGAAACGCAACCGGTGCGCGGCATACCGGCATATCCCTGGTCCTGGATGCTCCCGAGCGCCCGATGGATTCATCCCCGGCATGCGAGCGCTTGTCTGGCCTGGGGATCGAGGTGGTGCTGGCTGTGTCGGCCGAAGCACAGCAGGACGCAGCCCGGTTCAAGGCCTGGCAGCACCGTGTGGCCGAGCATCGCTGGCCCAATCGATACCAATTGCCAAGCCCGCCTTCCGCCGAGATCCTGCGGGCCATATCCAGCATGCCCGGGGCGCAATGGCATCTTGCGAAAGTCGATGCGGAGCGCTTGCCATGGAATCCCCCGGTCACGTCGTCCGAAAACCCCATGCCGGCCAGCCTGACGGTCAGCACCAAATGGGATGTGAATTCGGCTCGTCTTGACCTGTCCTAATTCCGCGGCACTCCATTCCCCCGCACCTGGTTGTTTCCTGTAAAACAGACTTGTCACATTCAGTGACATATATCAATCTGACAGGAGACAAAAATGTCCATCTTCAAGACGATCCGGGTGCGCTTCATCCAGGTGCTGTGCTGCCTGAGCCTGCCGCCGCCGGGTCTGGTCCTGGCACTGCCCGAGGCGCCGTGGGATGATTCCCCGGCGCCTTTTGTCATGCATGGCGAATCGATCGCCGTCGCGGAAGACCAGCGCATCGAGCGGGGGCTGCTGCTGGAAAGCGCCAGCGGGTTCCAGGTGGCCGAAGGTCACACACTGCGGTTGTCGGGCCCCATCCTGGGGCACCCGGTCGATTCCTGGCTGCCCATCCCGTTCTGGAAGCTGGGCCGTGGCCACCTGGATCTGGCGGGCGCCAGCTCCACGATCGGCCAGATCGTCCTGGCCGAAGGCAGCCTGGGCCTGGCGCACGACCAGGCCCTGGGCTCGCCGGTCAACAGCCTGGAAATGACGGCAGGCACGCGGCTGGAACTGCATCCCGGCATCCGCATCGAGCAGATCCTGCAAGTGCGTTCCGCCGCGGGGGCACAAACGCTGCCGGTGCACTGGGGCCTGCCGCCCATCGCCGGCCTGGGCACCGACGCCGTGTGGCGCGTTGCATCCGGCGAAGCCACGCTGGCGGGCAATATCCAGGCCGAAGCGCCCATCGTCAAGGATGGTGCCGGCACCCTGCGCCTGGCGGGCGTCGGCTTCAGCCCCGGCCGTGATCTCTTGACCGTGGCGCAGGGCGGCCTGCGGGTCGACCAACTGTGGTGGGGGCCGGTGCTGACGCACCCCGGCACCGTGCTGTCCGGTGCGGGCCTGGTGGATGATGCCCGCGTGGCCGGGCTGCTGCACCCTGGCGCGCCGGGCAGTACAGGCACCCTGCTGATCGGCCAGCGGCTGGCCTTGCTGCCAGGCGCCCAGACCCGCATCCGCATCGATGCCGGCGGCCAGGCCGACCGCATCTGGTCATTTGGTACGGTACGCCTGGGTGGCGGCTTGCTGATCGAGCCGTCGCCTGGCGTATGGACGCCCGATCGCCGCTGGGTCATAGTGCAGGCCGACGGCGGCCTGGAATACGGGCCCGATGGGGGCATGGATCCCGTACCCGGCGATGGACGCCATACCCACGTTGCCAGCACACTGCGCTACCTGGATCCCGTCTTGAGCTATGGCCCCACCACCGTCACCCTGGGCCTGCAGTACAACGCGCGTGGGCTGAACACGGCCGATGCATCCTGGCGCGGGGCCGTGCTGGACGACAGCCGTTTCCTGCGGGAATCCGCGCTGGCATACACGGCCAGCGGCCGGGCCTGGGCACAGGGCTGGGCCGCCAATACGGAACGGCAGGGCGCCCATGGCCTGCCCGCAGACGACCGGGATGCCCGCGGCCTGCAGATCGGTGTCAGCCGCCCAGCGGGATCGGATGGTTTCCTGGCGGCCTTCGTGGGCACGCAGGACACCCGCCTGGCGAGCCTGGGGTCGGCCCGGCCTTCGGCTGCCGCTGGCGGTACATACCATCTGCGGGATCGAGCCATGCACCTGGGCCTGGGCGCCAGCCTGGCGCGCCCAGGCTGGCGTCTGGCCCTGGGAGCGGCGCATTCCTGGCACCGGGCCAAGCTGAGCCGCCAAGCCGATCCAAGCGAGGCCGCGCTGCACAGCCGCCCCGCTGCGCGGCTGGCCCAGGCCTGGGCGCATATGGAGCCGAAGGAGCCATTTGCCCTGAGTTCATGGCAATGGATGCCCTATGCCCAGGCGGCCTGGCTGCGCCTGCATCGCCCCGCCGTGCAGGAAAGCGACGGGCTGGCCGCCGTGACGCTGGATGCCGAGACCGACCGCCGCTGGCTGGGGAAACTGGGGATCAGGGTCGAGCGCCTGTGGCCCACGCCTCATGGCGAAGCCCGGATGACCCTGGATCTGGGCGTGCGCCGCCTGTGGGGCGGATCGGACTTGAGCAGCAGCCAGTCCTATCGGGCCGACCCCGGGCAGCACTTCAAGGCCAAAGGCCTGCCCCTGCCGCGCTACGCCCTGAGCCTGGATCTGGGCGTGCAGGCCCCCGTGGCATGGCGCACACACGCCGTGCTGGCTTACACGGGCCAGCACGGGGGCGGGCAAAGGCAGCATGGGATCTGGCTAGGGGTGTCGGGCAGTTTCCGATAGATCCTGTGGCCATTTCATGGTTTTAGTGCCTGGTCAGGTGATGTATGATCGCGTTCATCCGATGAACATCACCTGGCGCTTGCTGACCGTGTCACAGCACGGCGGTAGCGTGTCTGAAATGTCCGATACTGCCTACGAAGAAAGCCATCTGAAGGTTCTGCGCCTGCTGGAGATCGACCCCAGTCTAAGCCAGCGCGACCTGTCCCAGGCCCTGGGCATCAGCCTGGGCAAGACCAACTACTGCATGCGCGCCCTGCTGGATAAGGGGCTGATCAAAATGCAGAACTTCAGGAATAGCGAGAACAAGCTAGGCTACGCTTATCTGCTGACCCCCGCAGGCTTCGCGGCCAAGGCTGAACTGACGCGGAATTTTCTGAAGATCAAGATGCGAGAATACGAGGCCCTGAAACAGGAGATCGAGCAATTGCAAAGCGAAGCAGACCAGGAGTCTGCGGCCACAAGAGAGCTGCGGTCATGACCATCCAGCAACTGGTGCGGGGATTCTGGGCGCATCTGAGCACGCGCCGCAAACAGCAGCTGGCGATCCTGCTGGTCCTGATGATTCTGGCGTCCTTCGCCGAAGTCCTGAGTCTGGGAGCCGTCCTGCCGTTTCTGGGCGTACTGACCCAGCCGGAAACCGTATTCGCGCATCCCGCCGTCCAGCCGCTGCTGGGATGGCTGCGCATCGGCAGCCCGCAAGCTCTATTGTTGCCAATCACAATCGGTTTCATCGCTGCCGCCCTGCTGGCGGGTGGCATGCGCCTGCTGCTGCTATACGTGCAGACCAAACTGTCTTATGCGATCGGGGCGGATTTCAGCTACCAAATCTACCGGCGGACCCTGTACCAGCCCTATGCTGTGCATGTCTCCCGCAACAGCAGCGAGGTCATCAGCGGGGTCACGACCAAGGTCATGATGATCATCAATTATTTCCTGACCCCCATCCTGACCCTGATCAGCAGCGCCGTGATTCTCGTTGCGATCCTGCTTGCGTTGCTTGCGGTGAATCCGCTGATGTCCCTGGCTGCCTTCCTGGGGTTTGGCGCAATCTACGGGATCGTGATCATGGTGACTCGCAAGCGGCTGGGCGCCTATAGCCTGCGGATATCCCAGGAATCCAACCAAGTGGTCAAGGTATTGCAAGAAGGTCTGGGCGGCATTCGCGACGTGCTGCTGGATGGGTCCCAGGAAACCTATTGCCGGCAATACCGGCTGGCGGACATTCCATTGCGGCATGCCCAGGCCAGCAGCACCATCATTGGCGGGTCACCTCGATTTGCGGCCGAGGCCCTAGGTATGGCGTTCATCGCCATCCTGGCGTATGCCATGGCCCGCCAAGATGGCGGTATCACCGGGACGATCACCTTATTGGGCGTTTTGGCCGTGGGTGCCCAGCGGCTATTGCCGGTGCTGCAGCAGGGGTATCTGTCCATCGTCCAACTGCGCAGTGGCCGCCATTCCTTGCAGGATGCCTTGGCTCTGTTGAGCCAACCAATCGATACGCAGGTCCATGGTCAGGAAAAATTGGACCTGCCGTTCGAAAAGGGCATCCGGCTGGAAAACATAGGGTTCCGCTACAGCCCGCAATCCCCTCAGGTCTTGCATGGTCTGAACCTGACAATCCCGCGCGGCAGCCGGATTGGTTTCATCGGCACCACCGGCAGCGGCAAGAGCACGCTGCTGGACATCATCATGGGGCTGCTCAGCCCTACGGCTGGGTATTTGTGGATTGATGATGTTCAACTGGGGCCTGCCACGCAGCGCGCCTGGCAGCGCCGGATCGCCCATGTGCCGCAGTCCATCTACCTGGCCGATGCAAGTATTGCGGAAAATATCGCCTTTGGCGTGCCACCCGCACATATCAACCGGGAGCGGGTACAGCAGGCTGCACGGCAGGCGCAGATTGCGGGCTATATCGAATCTTTGGCGGATGGTTACGATGCTCGCGTGGGCGAGCGGGGAGTACGATTGTCTGGCGGGCAGCGTCAGCGGATCGGGATTGCGCGAGCGCTGTATAAGCAGGCCGAGGTCATTATCCTGGATGAGGCGACTAGTGCGCTGGATAATGAAACGGAACGGGCAGTGATGGATGCGGTGGGTAGGTTAGAGGCCGACCTGACGGTCTTGATTATTGCCCATCGAGTGACGACCTTGCAGAACTGTGATCAGCTCATTGAGCTACAACAGGGGCAAATAGTACGAGTAGGTACTTATGAAGAAATTGTTTCTTCTGGGTCAATTATGGCTGTAAAAAACAGCTAAAAATCATATAGAAAATCTATGCTGAAAGAAAAATCCATTCTGATTACTGGTGGTACAGGATCATTTGGTCATACATTTGTGCCGATGACGCTTGCCCGTTATAACCCAGCGCGCATCATTATTCTGTCGCGTGATGAGATGAAGCAGTGGGAGATGGCCAAGCTCTATGGTGACAATCCCCGCGTGCGGTTCTTTATCGGTGATGTGCGCGACAAGGATCGCCTGTATCGAGCGCTGGATGGCGTTGATTATGTGGTGCATGCCGCTGCGACCAAGATTGTGCCGACAGCTGAATACAACCCGTTCGAGTGCGTCAAGACCAACATCAATGGCGCCATGAACCTGATTGATGCCTGCATCGATCAAGGGGTCAAGCGGGTCGTGGCTTTGTCTACAGACAAGGCCAGCAGTCCGATCAATCTGTATGGTGCAACCAAGCTAGCGTCAGACAAGCTTTTCGTGGCGGGCAATTCCTATTCGGGCTCGCATGGAACGCGGTTTGCAGTAGTGCGCTATGGCAATGTCATGGGGTCGCGGGGCTCTGTCATTCCGTTCTTCCTGTCAATCCGGGATAGGGGTGAACTGCCTATCACTGATGCGCGTATGACGCGCTTCATGATCTCACTGGAGCAGGGCGTAGAGCTTGTATGGCATGCGTTCAATGATATGGTGGGTGGTGAAATCTACGTCAAGAAAATTCCATCGATGAAGGTCACCGACTTGGCTCGTGTCATCGCCCCGCAAGCGGTACAGAAGATTGTCGGTATTCGGCCGGGGGAGAAACTGCACGAGCAAATGATCGGTGCCGAAGATTCCTACTACACTTACGAATATCCTGAGCACTACAAGATCCTGCCGGCCATCAATGGATGGAGTGATTCGCCTGAGCGCATCAAGGACGGCAAGAAAGTCCCAGAGGGCTTTACCTATGCCAGTGATTCCAATCCAGAATGGATGCCGCCGGAGGTGCTGCAATCCTGGATTGACGCCAATGCCGACAAGATTGGCAGGATCTAAACATGATTCCTTATGGCCGGCAGGATATCACCCAGGCGGATATTGATGCAGTGGTGGAGGTTTTACAATCGGACTTCCTGACTCAGGGGCCGAAGGTTCCTGCATTTGAACAGGCAGTTGCGGAAAAAGTAGGTGCACGACATGCCGTTGCTGTGAATAGCGCGACATCAGCATTGCATATCGCTTGTCTTGCACTGGGACTGGGGGCCGGTGATTGGTTGTGGACCACGCCGGTTACCTTTGTTGCATCAGCCAACTGTGGACTATATTGCGGTGCGCAAGTGGATTTTGTGGATATTGATCCGCGCACTTATAACATGGATCCCTTTGAGCTGGAGCGGAAGCTTATCATTGCCGAGCGCGAGGGTCGCTTGCCAAAAGTCGTTGTTCCCGTACATTTGTGCGGCCAACCCTGTGACATGGCTGCTATTCAAGCGCTGGCGCAGCGTTATGGCTTCAAGGTCATCGAAGATGCCTCACACGCCATTGGGGGCAAATACAGAGGCGAATACATTGGTAGCGGTCGTTATAGCGACATCACGGTGTTTAGCTTCCATCCAGTCAAGATCATTACCACCGCCGAAGGCGGTATGGCCGTCACCAACGATGATACATTAGCTGCGCGTATGATGTTGCTGCGCAGTCATGGCATCACGCGTGATCCGGTGCTTATGACTCATGCGCCCGATGGTCCCTGGTACTACCAGCAGGTGGAACTAGGGTTCAATTATCGTATGACGGAACTGCAGGCTGCACTGGGTATCAGTCAGGCGCATCGTCTGGATGCCTACGTGTCTCGGCGCCATGTTATCGCCCGAGGCTATGATGCAAGGCTGGCGGATCTTCCTGTCACTATTCCCTGGCAGCATCCAGATAGTTATTCTGGCATGCACCTGTATGTCATACGGCTGAAACTAGACCAGATCACCAGGAAGGGGCACCGAGGCATTTTCGAGTCCCTGCGCAAACAGGGAATTGGGGTGAATCTGCACTATATCCCGGTACATACGCAGCCTTACTATCAGGCTATGGGATTCAAGAAAGGTGATTTCCCTCGTGCAGAACAGTATTACCAAGAGGCCATTAGTTTGCCGATGTTTCAGACTCTGGGAGAGGAGCAGCAGAATAAAGTCATCGAGGTGTTGCGCAGGGAGTTGGTATGAGGATTGCCATTATCCCTGCTCGTGGCGGTAGTAAGCGGATACCACGCAAGAATATCCGTCCGTTTTGTGGCGTTCCGATGATCGCCTGGTCTATCGCGGCTGCGCGAGCGAGCAAGTGTTTCGAGCACGTTATCGTTTCTACGGACGATGATGAGATCGCTCAGGTTGCCAGGGAACATGATGCGGAAGTCCCCTTTCTGAGGCCTAAGCACCTTGCAGATGATCATACTGGTACTATCGCCGTCATTGCGCATGCCATCCAGGAGCTGAGGCAACGGGGCATGGATGTGAGGGAAACGTGCTGCATCTACGCTACTGCACCATTTATCCAGGCGGCTGATATTCAGCGTGGTTTCTCATGTCTATGCGACACACAGGCGGACTTTGCGTTCTCAGTCACTAGCTATGCTTTTCCCATTCAGCGTGCGATGCGCATGAATAGTAATGGGCGTGTGGAGATGTTTTACCCTGAACATTTCAATACCCGGTCTCAGGATCTGGAAGAGGCGTGGCATGACGCTGGTCAGTTCTATTGGGGACGAGTTGATGCCTGGCTGAATGGGCAATCAGTGTTTGGCGAAAAATCCGTGCCTGTTATTCTCCCCCGCCATCGTGTGCAGGATATCGATACGCAGGAAGACTGGGTACGTGCAGAATGGATGTTCCGTGCCATGCGGGCTGATGGCCAACCATGAAACTGAAAGTTATATTCCGCACAGATGCGTCACTGAACATAGGAACGGGTCATGTCATGCGTTGCTTGACTTTGGCCGATGCATTGCGGAATCAAGGTGTGGAGTGTCACTTCATCTGTCGTGAGCACCCAGGTCATCTGATGAACCAGATACGAGTTGCGGGGCATGAGGTCCATTCATTGCCGCCACATCAGAGGTGGCAGCCCGTTGTTGGCGCGTCGGACGTTACCATGCCGGCGCATGCGGAGTGGTTGGGCGCCAGTCAGGAGCAGGATGCTATGGCTTGTGCCTCCATCCTGAGGGCATTACATCCAGATTGGCTGGTTGTGGATCACTATGCACTTGATATCCGTTGGGAAACTGTGCAGCGTCCTTATTGTCGCAAGCTTGTGATAATTGATGATCTCGCTGATCGCAGGCATGACTGCGATTTCTTGCTGGATCAAACCTTTGGTCGGCGGGAGGAGGATTATCAGCACCTTGTGCCTCAGAAAAGTGTGCTTTTGTGCGGATCACGGTATGCGCTCCTGCGGCCGGAGTTCGCGCAGTGGCGGCCCTATAGTCTGGCACGCCGGAAGCTCCCACAATTGGAGCATCTGCTAATCGCTTTGGGTGGTGTGGACCGGATTAACGCGACGGGGCAGATTTTGGATGCGCTTATTGCGGGATGTCTGCCTGATAAATGCCGCATTTCCGTTGTGATGGGGGAAACCGCGCCATGGCTGAGTCAGATCCAGCACAAGGCAGCGCAGTTGTCATGGTCCACCAGTGTTCTCATTGGTGTCACAGATATGGCGCGTCTGATGGCAGACAGTGATCTTGCAATTGGAGCCGGAGGGGCGACGTCGTGGGAGCGTTGCTGTCTAGGGTTGCCGACATTGTTGGTAGTGGTGGCAGACAATCAGCTAGCAGTTGCGCGTAACCTTGAACAGTTTGGTGCTGCACGCATCATGAGTTATGGAGCATTAGACGACGGCAACTTCGTCACGCAGCACCTTCGTGATCTGCAAGGAAACCCTCAAGCCATGGCATCAATGACCCATGCTGCCGCAAGTGCGGTTGATGGAAAAGGCGTTGAGCGGGTTATGCATGTACTGTGTCAGGGGCAATAGATTATGTCGCAGTTATCTGGTTGCGCTCTTCGGCCAATGAGTTCCACCGATCTCCCTCTAGTCTTAAGCTGGAGAAATCACCCGGATATTAGGTGCTGGATGTATACGGGTCGCGAGATTTCTCCACAAGAGCATGCGCAGTGGTATGAGCGTGTCTCTCGGGATAATATGCGCTCTCTGCTCATTTTTGAATGCGATAAGGAGGCTCGGGGGTTTGTAAACATCCATCGAGTGGCCGACTGGGGGTTGGCAGAATGGGGTTTTTATGCTGCACCCAGTGCAATGAAGGGAACTGGTCGTGCTTTAGGCGTAATTGCCCTCGATTACGTTTTTAACACGCTAAAGCTGCATAAGCTCTGTGGGGAAGTTATTTCTAATAACACTCGTTCTCTGCGGCTTCATGAATTCTTAGGTTTCAAGAGGGAAGGTGTTCTGCGCGAACAGCACTTTGATGGGGAAAGGTATTGGGATGTTTACCGTTTCGGTCTGCTGGCTAGCGAGTGGCGTTCTATCTGCACAGGGAAAAATCTATGACATATAGGCCGAGCATATCTATTGAGGGGCGTCGTATTGCCGAGGACTCCCCTCCCTATATAATCGCTGAACTTTCTGCTAATCACAATGGCAGCTTGGCCGCTGCGTTCAGAATTATTATAGAAGCAAAAAAAGCAGGGGTGGATGCGATTAAGCTACAGACTTATACCGCAGATACTATTACCCTGAATTGTGATAGCGAGGACTTCAGGATTCATGGTGGCCTTTGGGATGGCAAGACCCTTTATCAGCTGTATCAGGAAGCGCATACGCCTTGGGAGTGGCATAAACCCCTATTCGAGCACGCGCATGATCTAGGGATCACTATTTTCAGTTCACCATTTGATACTACAGCGGTAGATCTGCTGGAGGATCTGAACGCGCCTGCGTACAAGATAGCTTCTTTTGAGGCGATAGATCTACCACTGATTAAATATGTGGCTGGTACGGGTAAGCCTATGATCATATCCACAGGTATGGCCAATGCTGAGGAGATTCAGGAGGCAATTGACGCAGCTATTGATGGGGGATGTAAAGAGCTTGCTATCCTGCACTGTGTTAGCGGCTATCCTGCTGCTGCGGAAGATTACAACTTGCGCACTATCTTGGATATGAAAGGGCGCTACGGATTGGTCATAGGCCTATCGGACCACACTTTGGATAATACTACTGCTATTGCGAGCGTGGCGCTTGGCGCGTCTTTGATAGAGAAGCACTTTACACTGAATCGTAAGGGTGGTGGGCCGGATGATAGTTTCTCGTTGGAGCCTGTGGAAATGGCGGCACTTTGTCGAGATAGCAAGACAGCGTGGGCTGCATTGGGGCGTGTGAATTATGAACGTCAAGAAAGTGAAAAAGGAAACGTTAAATTTCGGCGGTCTCTGTACTTTGTAAAGAATCTATCGGCAGGCTCCGTGATTGGTCCTAATGATGTTCGAAGTATTAGGCCTGGTATGGGAATGGCGCCGAAATATCTCCCAAATATTATTGGCCGTCGTGTAAAGAAAGATGTTAAGTGTGGATCGCCTGTTGTTTCGTCTCTGGTGGAGTGGTGATCTCCCATTAAAGCGGTGCAGTCAGAAGTAGAATTTTCTCATTGAGGAGTTCTACAGCATGAAGAAGTCACGATTCACAGACAGCCAGATCCTGGAAGCGATCAAACGGGTGGAGGTCGGCATCACGGTGCCAGAGATGTGCCGTGAGCTGGGCATCAGCTCCGCGACGTTCTACAAGTGGCGCGCCAAATACGGCGGCATGGATGTGCCGATGATGTCGCGAATGAAGGTGCTGGAGGCGGAGAATGCCCGACTGCACAGGATGTACGTCGAGGAGAAGCTCAAGGCCGAGAACGACGAGATCGCCGACTGGTTGCTTCGCCTGACGGACAACCTCCGAAACTGGGGATTTGGACTGTGCTACCTGTATCTGCGCAACGTGAAGGGATTCGGCTGGAACCACAAACGGATCTACCGCATCTATCGGGAGCTGGAGTTGAACCTGCGGATTAAACCGCGCAAACGCTTGGTGCGTCAGGTGTCTGCGTAAGCTCCCCCTCAGAGTAGACATCAGCCAGTAGAATTTCGGAGCCTCCTTTCAATCGGAGACTCCC
>NZ_BAAAFN010000016.1:0-1577 GCF_039523555.1 Castellaniella daejeonensis | reverse complement strand
GGTGGAGACCAGCTCGGCGACGATGGCGCCGCCATCGGTGGCGGTCTTGGCGGCCGAGGCGGCCAGGGTGTTGGCCTGCTGGGCGTTGTCGGCGTTCTGGCGCACGGTGGCGGTGATTTCTTCCATCGTGGCGGCGGTCTCGGCCAGGGAGCTGGCCTGCTGCTCGGTGCGCGAGGACAGGTCCAGATTGCCGGCGGTGATCTGGGCCGAGGCCGAGGCGATGGCGTCCGAGCCGCCGCGGATCTCGCTGACCGCGTTGCGCAGGTCGTGCCGCATGTTGCGCAGGGCCTGCTCGAGGAGCGTGACTTCATCCTTGCCCTGGGGCTGGATGTCGCGGCTGAGGTCGCGCCGGGCGACCGTCACGGCCAGGTCCACGGCGCTGCGCAGCGGATGCGTGATGGAGCGGGTCACCCGCCAGGCGAACAGCGGCCCCAGGATCAGGGCCAGCAGGGTGGCGACGGCCAGGATGCTCAGGCCCAGGTTCGAGGCCTGCTCGCTTTCGTTGAACAGGCGGCTGACGAAGTCGTTCTGGAACTGGGACAGCTTGTCGATCTCGGCGATGTAGCGGGCCGTGATCTTGGGCATTTCCTGGTTGAAGAAGGCATCGGCCTTGGCATAGTCGCCGTTGTCGAGGTCCTTGAAGGCCTGGGTGCGGCCCTGGACGTAGGCGTCGCGGACCTTCATCGTGTTCGCGTACAGCGCCTGGGCCTCGGGGCTGGTGATCATGGTCTCGATCTTGGCCCGGATGTCGGCGGCCTGCTTGTCCGAGGCTTCCATGCCCTTCTTGAAGACCGACAGCACGTCCGGGTTGGTCAGGTTGGCGGCCGCCAGCGCCTGGTTCGCGTTGACTTCCACCTGACGTGCCCATTGCAGGATCAGGGTATTGGCAGTCTGGCGCTCTTCGAGATTGTCGTTGGCCCGTTGGCTGTCGATCATGCGCCAGGCGCCGATGCCGGACATGATGAGCAGCAGGATGATGATGAACCCGAAGCCCAGGGCCAATCGGGTGCCGATCTTCAAATTACGCATGGTGTACTCGCGTCATGGCTGGAATGTCTCCTCGATCCGCCCGGCAGCCATCCGGCGTGGATCAATCGCAGTCGATTGTGTCCGATTGTACGAAGGTGTCGCGATTTCAAAGCGCATAACAGGCGCCCGCTGCTGCCACAGTTCGGCCGGGAAAGCGCCGGGTTGGTCCACTGTCCGTTCTGCACGGCGGACACGGAAAACGGCCCCGGAGGGGGCCGTGTGGGCGTGATGGCCCGGCCGGCGGCCCGCCATGGCGGGCCGGATCCGGCGGTTAGAACTCAGTCCACTCTTCGGTGTCGGCCGTGGCCGGCGCGGGCTTGCCGGGCGCGCGCAGGGCGGGGCGGGTGGCGGACCGGGCGGCCGCTGCGCTGGCCTGTGCGCTCTGGCGGGGGCGCTGCGGTGCGGGGCTGATGGTCTTTTCGGGCGCGGCCGAGGGCAGGCGCGGCGGCTGGGCAGGGCGGGCGGCTCCGGAGGCGGTTTCTTCCTGGCTCAGGGTGAAGGTGGCGACCAGGCGGGCCAGGGTGTCGGCCTGCGCCTGCAGGCTGGCC
>NZ_BAAAFN010000015.1:549572-837719 GCF_039523555.1 Castellaniella daejeonensis | reverse complement strand
CTTGCAGCGCCGACTGTGGAACCTGTTTTACTTTAACCAAACAGCCTCCGCGATCCCCGGTGTGATTCAAGTTGCGGCACAAGGACCAGTGGTACCAGGCGGAGCACCCGCCCATCATTAGCCGCGAACTATGGGATAGCGTCCACGCGATCCTGGCCACCAATGGCCGGGTGCGAGGCAACGCGACTCGGGCAACCGTGGCGTATCTGCTCAAGGGCATCGTGTTCGGCAACGATGGCCGGGCACTGTCGCCGTGGCACACGACCAAGAAGAATGGCCGTCGCTACCGTTACTACGTGCCACAGCGGGACGCCAAGGAGCACGCGGGCGCCTCGGGCCTGCCGCGACTGCCGGCGGCCGAACTCGAATCGGCCGTGCTGGACCAACTGCGCGCAATCCTGCGTGCCCCGAATCTACTCGGCGACATGCTGCCGCAGGCGATCAAGCTCGATCCAACCTTGGACGAGGCGAAGATCACCGTGGCCATGACCCGGCTCGACGCGATTTGGGATCAACTTTTCCCGGCCGAACAGACCCGGATCGTGAAACTGCTGGTCGAGAAAGTCATCGTGTCACCCAACGACCTCGAAGTGCGGCTGCGCGCCAACGGCATCGAACGCCTGGTGCTGGAGTTGCGCCCCGAGCCGGTCGAGCAACAAATGGAAGCACTGGCATGAGCGACATCCGCATCCAGAAGACCGGCGAGCCCGACATCCTGAAGACCAGCGACGGCAGGCTGACCTTGTCCGTGCCGATCCAGATCAAACGCCGCAGCGGCCGCAAGCTGGTCACCTTGCCAAACGGCGAAACCGCGCCGGTTAGACCGTGGGACGTAGCACCGACCTCCATCCAACTGGCGCTGGCCAGGGGCCACCGCTGGCTGGCGATGCTGGAGTCAGGAGAGGCGAAGTCCTTGAAGGAGATCGCCACGCGGGAAGGCATCGACAACAGCTACGTGAGCCGGATGGTCAACCTGACGACGCTGGCGCCCGACATCGTGGCGGCCATCTTGGATGACGCACTGCCGAACCACATCACGCTGTTTGACCTGGCGGTGGACCCGCCAGCGCTATGGGATGAGCAGCGGGAACGCGTCAAGTGCGGACGCGCGTCTTTGGACGCAGATGCTTACCATCGACATGTCAAATCAACCAAATTGGTCAACAATTTTCGTTGAGTGGGCACTGATCAGCAAAAGATGGGGATTCAAACTGCAAAGACACATGTCGCAACTCAAACTGCGCATGTAGCATCGGCCAGCACCAGTCCAGCCACATCGCTCAAGTTGTGGCTGGCGTCGGCCAGCAAGGCCAGTGAGTTGATTTTCCAGCCGTAGAACGCTTCGATCATCACGAAGGCGATGTTAAGCCCGATGCCGATAGCAAATGCCTTGTTGAAATTGGCGGGGCGTGGCTGTGGTCGTGTCCGGAACTCACCGCTCTTCACACCGCATTAGGCAGGTTGACCCGCCGCATGAGTTCTTCGGCGCTTTCCTTGCGCTCGCTGTAGCGGTCCACGAGGTAGGGCGATACGTCGCGGGTCAGCCAGGTGAACTTGACCAGTTCCTCCATGACATCGACCACCCTGTCGTGGTAACTCGATGGTTTCATCCGGTCGTTGTCATCAAATTCCTGGAAAGCCTTGGCTACGGACGACTGGTTTGGGATGGTGATCATGCGCATCCAGCGCCCGAGCACGCGCATCTGGTTGACCGCATTGAAGGACTGTGAGCCGCCGCAGACCTGCATCACCGCCAGCGTCTTGCCCTGGGTAGGGCGCACAGCGCCAGCAGCCAGGGGAATCCAATCGATCTGGGTTTTCATGATGCCGGTCATGGCGCCGTGACGCTCGGGCGAACACCAGACCATACCTTCTGACCACAGTGTCAGTTCACGTAACTCCTGCACTTTGGGGTGGGTGTCCGGCGCATCGTCGGGCAAAGGTAGTCCACTGGGGTTGAAGATGCGCGTCTCTGCACCCATGGCCTGCAGCAGCCGGGCAGCTTCTTCAACCAGCAGTCGGCTGAAGGAGCGCGGGCGCAGGGAGCCGTACAGCAGCAGGATGCGTGGCGGGTGGGACGAGTGCGGACCCAGCAACTGAGCAGGATCGGGGGCCCGGAAATGTTCGGCTTGAACTTGCGGCAGATCGGCCAGGGGGTTGGAGACTGATTTAGACACGGCGCCCCTCAGCATCGATAACCACTTCGCCATCTTCCTTGATGAACGGGCCCTGCTGCGGATCAGGCAGGATGTCGAGCACCATCTCCGAGGGACGGCACAGCCGTACTCCCAGCGGCGTGATTACGAAGGGGCGGTTGAGCAGGATGGGGTGCTGCTGAATGAAGGCCAGCAACTCGTCATCGGTCCACTTCGGGTTGCCCAGGTCCAGCTCGGCATAGGGCGTGCCTTTTTCTCGCAGCACCTCGCGCACCGAAGCGCCCATAGCGCTCAGCCAGGACTGGATCTGCTCCGTGCTGGGTGGATTCTTGAGGTACTCAATGACAGTCGGCTCCACCCCACTGTTGCGGATCAGGGCCAGCACGTTACGCGACGTTCCGCAGGCGGGGTTGTGATAGATGGTGATATTGGTCATGGGATGCTCTACGGTTCAGACGGTACGGGGTTTCCAGGCGTTGACGATGGCCACCAGCGATAGCATCACCGGCACTTCAACCAGCACACCGACCACGGTGGCCAGTGCAGCGCCCGAGTTCAGGCCAAACAACGAAATGGCGACGGCCACCGCCAGCTCGAAGAAGTTGGACGTTCCGATCAGGCAGGCCGGGCCGGCGATGTCGTGCGGCAGCTTGAGCCACTTGGCGCCCCACCAGCCGATGAAGAAGATGCCGTAGGACTGCAGGATCAGCGGCACCGCAATCAGTGCGATCACGCCAGGCTTCTCGACGATGGTGCCGGCCTGGAAACCGAACAGCAGCACCACGGTGGCGATCAGGCCCACCACCGACCAGGGCTTGAGGCTCGCCACAAACTGGCCCAGTGCGGTGGGTGACCGCTTCACGAGCAGCTGCCGGGTCGTCATGCCCGCCAGCAGCGGCAGCACCACATACAGCACGGTCGAGAGCAGCAGCGTTTCCCAGGGCACGGTCACGTTGGTCACGCCCAGCAGGAAAGCGGCAATCGGCGCAAAGGCAACGACCATGATCAGATCGTTCACCGACACCTGCACCAGGGTGTAGTTGGCATCGCCCTTGACCAGCTGGCTCCAGACAAACACCATCGCGGTACAGGGCGCCACGCCCAGCAGGATCATGCCGGCGATGTACTCGCTGGCCGACTGCGGATCGACCCAGCCTGCGAACACGTACTGAAAGAACAACACGCCCAGCGCGGCCATGGTGAAGGGTTTGATCAGCCAGTTGACCACCAGCGTAAGCATCAGGCCCTGAGGCTTCTTGCCAACGTCCTTCACCGCATGCCAGTCGATCTGGATCATCATCGGATAAATCATGATCCAGATGAACACGGCCACCACCAGGTTCACCTGCGCGATTTCCATCGCAGCCACGGTCTGGAAGACGTCGGGCATGACCAGCCCGAGACCAACACCAGCCAAAATGCCCAGCCCGACCCAGACGGTCAGGTAACGCTCAAAAACACCCATCGATCAGACCTTTTCAAGGGAGTGGCCTGCCAGGTCCAGCAGACGCTGAACACCGACCGGTTCGTTTTTCATCAGGGGGACCAGTGCATACCGCTGTGCGTGCTGCGTGGCGACGGCTTCGATTTCACGAAGCTCGTTGCCGGCACGCTGACGAAGCAAAGGTGAAGCCGGCGCGCAGGCGGCCAGACTGTTGTTGATGACCCAGGCCCAAGGCTCGATGCCGGCGCGCCTTAAATCGGTCTGCAGATTGGCTGCTTCGAGTACCGGCGTGGTTTCGGCCAAGGTGACGATCAGGACCTTGGTTTGCTTGGGGTCCTGCAACTGCATCATGGGCGTGGTGAAGTGGACGCCTTTATCACCCATCTGGCGCACAATGTCGCGGTGGTAGGCACCCGTGGCATCCAGCAGCAGCAAGGTGTGCCCGGTCGGTGCGGTGTCCATGACCACGAACTTTTTGCCCGCCTCGCGGATGATGCGGGAGAAGGCCTGGAACACGGCGATCTCTTCAGTGCACGGTGAACGCAGGTCCTCTTCGAGCATGGCCCGACCTTCTGCGTCCAGATTCGCCCCCTTGGTGGACAGCACATGCTCGCGATAACGTTCGGTGACTTCGTGGGGGTCAATGCGGCTGACTGTCAGGTGATTCAATGTGCCGTCCAGGGTCTGCGCAAGATGCGCAGCCGGGTCGGACGTGGTCAGGTGCACCGGCAAGCCTCGATGTGCCAGCTCGACCGCCACGGCAGCAGCCAGGGTGGTTTTCCCAACGCCGCCTTTGCCCATCAGCATCACCAGGCCATGGCCATCGGCGGCGATGTCGTCGACCAGTTGTGACAGATTCGGGGCTGTGGGCGCCTGCACCGCAGACGGCACTGTGCTGTAGGGCACCGGTGCGTCGTTGAGCAGATGACGCAATGCATCCAGCCCTACCAGATTAAAAGGCTTGAGAGCCAGACTGTCTTGCGGCAGGGCCTTGAGTTCAGCAGACATGTTCGCCAGCGCCAACGCTTCGCGTTGGTGGATCGCAGCGGCTAACGGATCATCTTGAAGCGCCTCCAATGGCAACACACCATTGATCACCAGATATTGCTGGGACAGGCCGATGGCCGCCAACTCCTGGTGGGTGCGATTCGCCTCACGCAAGGTGGCTGCCTGGGCGCGTGCCACCAGCACCAGGCGCGTGCGCCCAGGATCGGCCAAGGCCTGAACGGCAGCCTTGTATTGAGCGCGTTGTTTCTCCAGTCCTGCCAGCGGCCCCAGACAGGACGCATCTCCCTTGCCCGCCTCCAGAAAGCCACTCCACGCACCGGGCAGTTGTAGCAAACGGATGGTGTGGCCCGTGGGTGCGGTATCAAAGATTATGTGATCGAAGCCTGCGGTCAGGGCCGTATCGGTCAGCAACCCGGTGAACTCGTCGAAGGCGGCAATCTCAGTCGTGCAAGCGCCCGAGAGTTGCTCCTCAATGCCTTTGACCACTTCGTCTGGCAACACACCCCGCACAGGCCCGACGATCCGGTCCCGGTAGGCCTGGGCTGCCCCTTGCGGATCGATTTCCAGCGCGGACAGCCTGGGCACGCTGTCGACGGGGGTAATTCGGTTGCCGATGGTGCCCCCGAACACTTGCCCCACATTGGAGGCCGGATCGGTGCTGACCAGCAGCACTTTTTTGCCAGCGTCAGCCAGCTCGACGGCGCAGGCACAGGCAATTGACGTTTTGCCTACACCACCTTTACCGGTGAAGAACAGGTAACGAGGAGGATTCTGGAGAAATAGCACAACGGCTCCCTAGGTTTAGCAGCAGCGGCTACCAGAGCAGCACGATGCGGCTTCTTTGGTCTCGGACGGCTGAGGTTGAAGCCCTGCCCAGCGGGCCAGATCGTCCCTTGAGGGATACCGGCCAGCCAGTGCCAACTGACCGTCCACCAGAGTCACCGGCAGCACGGTCTGACCCGTACGCTCCAGCAAACCTTTGACGATGGCGCTCTCCGCAAACGCCATGGGCTGCTGAGACAGGTTGAAGCGCTCGATCTGCGCACCGTTCTGTTGGGCCCAATCCACATCGGCCGCGAAGGTCACGAGGCTCTGGTCCACGTCCACGCCGCAAACACCGGTGTTGCAGCACATTGCGGGATCGAATACTTGAATGGTTGTCATGATGGAACTCCTTGGAGTGGAATGACCGTTGATCTGTATCTGGCGATGACTCAGGCGGACAACGTGGGGTCGAGCATGCGGGTCGCAGCAATGACGCCGGCACGCACCAGCAGGTCCTCCGGGATCACGTCGTAACTCTGCCCGCCAACTTCCACCGTGCGGCAATCGTTGTCGCCACATTCGTTGCAGCAGCGGCTGCTGCCGGTTTGTCCACCCAGCCAGTGTTCAATGGTCTGACCACCAATCAGCACCTGGTTCGATTGCAGGGGGTCCTTGAGAAACGTGACCTCGTCAATCTCCGTGACCTGAAGTTCGGGCTCGATGCCCAACGGCTCCAGGGCCAGCTTCAGCGTCTTAACAGCGCGCTGCACTTCTTCGCCGGTGCTGTGACAGCGCGGACAGGTGGTGCCCTGTTCACTCACAAGGCGTTGCCAAAGGATGGGTAGGTGCCTCATTTGAAATTCCTTATTCGCATCCACAGTTGGTAGCTGCCTCATCCATGCACGGTTCACCCTGACAGCAATTGCTTGTCAGATAGGAAAGGAGCTCGTTCATCTGCTTGAACTCTGCGCGGTAGATCAGATTGCGACCACTGCGCTCCTGAGACACAAGTCCAGAGTTGAGGAGTTCTTTGAGGTGAAAGGACAACGTGGCAGCAGGCACACCCAAGGTATCCGCCAATGCGCCAGGTGTCGCTCCTTCCTTGCCAGTGACCACAAGAGCACGAAACACTTGAAGTCGGTTCGGCTGCGCAAGGGCAGCCAAGGCTTTGACAACGTCTTTCTCTTCCATATTTTCATTATCATGGAAATATGGGTCAATTGTAAAGCGGCGATCACTCTTCATCCACACACGGACACGAGGGTGATGATTTTTCGCTCATACGGGATGCCTGCATTCTTCATTCTCTGAATAACGGCGGTTTCCGTCGCCTACCGATGCCAAAAAACAACTGCTTGATTCGTCCGCGCGTAACCCGTTGATCTGTATGGCGCTGACTTGCGGCCTTTGCGGACTTCGGGCCAGTTTCAGGGAGCGAGGTCGGAGCGAGGAATGGCCAGGAGAGAGTGGAATGTGGCCGGGAACGGCCAATTCTGGCGGTTGGCGAAGTCCGCAGGCTTCCGCAGGAACCCCCAACAACACGCGGGAACCGGCGCGATCAGACAAGAAAAAACCCCAACCGAGAACGGTTGGGGTTTTGATATTGGTGGAGCCGGGGGGAATTGAACCCCCGTCCGCAAGCCCTCCGCAGGTAGCTCTACATACTTAGTCGGCCTACTTTGAGTTTTAACCTTGGATCATGCCGGACGACAGGCCCTTCCTTGGCGATTCGCACTGATTTAAGATCCGACCCAGCGACCTGGTCGAACCCGATTCCCTGTAGATGACGCTGCTGTGGGTTTGACCCCACCCGACCCAGGGACCAGTCGGTGCAGCGGCTCACCGCTTAAGCGGCCAGAGCGAAACGCTCGTCGTTGGCGTTTGTAGTTTTCCAGTGGATTTACGAGCGTACTGGTGCTCGGTATGCACTATCCTGTTTTGTGACCCACGTCGAAGCCAAATCGGCCCCATACCTCTCTATTGTACCGGCATTTTTCGGATAATGAAATTACAATCGGGGGCCATGAGGATGGTTTGCCACACTGACCCCACCCCGTTCTTGCCCAGGATTGCGCCATGCTGCGCTGGCTGATGGGGCGCAGCGCCCGCGAACGGGAATTCGAGCAGGCGCTGGAAACGCTGGACGCGCGCGTCTGGCCGCCCTTGCTGGCGCGGCACGGTTTCCTGCGCGGCCTGGATGCGCAGGAAACCGAAGCGCTGCGCCGGCACACGGCCTGGATCCTGGCGAACAAGTCCTTCCATGGCGCTCACGGCATGCGGGTGACGCCGGAAATGCGCCGCTCGATCGCGGTCCAGGCCGCCCTGCCGATCCTGGGGCTGGACACGTCGCTGTACAGGGGCTGGACGCAGATCGTGGTCTATCCGGGCGGCTTCCTGGTGCCGCGCACGGAAACCGACGAAGCGGGCGTGGTCCACGAATACGTGCAGGAAACGTCCGGCGAATCCTGGGAAGGCGGCCCGGTGATCCTGTCCTGGGAAGACGCGCGCCCCGGGACGGACACGCCGTCCAACGTGGTGATCCACGAATTCGCCCACAAGCTCGACCAGCGCGACGGGGGCGCGGACGGCATGCCGGGGCTGCGGGCGCACCGGGACCTGGATCCCCACCGCTGGCGCGAAGTCCTGGACCGGACTTTCGACGACTTCAACGACTGGCTGGACGAGGTCGAATCGCTCATCCCGCCCGACGTGGACCCTGAATCCGACGAGGCCGCCGGCTGGTACGCGGAACTGCCGCTGGACCCCTATGCGGCGCATGACCCCGCGGAATTCTTTGCGGTCAGCTCGGAGAGCTTCTTCATCGAACCCTGGGCCATGGCGGCCGCCTGGCCCGACTGGTACGAACTGCTGGTGCGGTATTATCGGCAGGATCCCCTGCGGCGCCTGGAAGGCGCCGGCGTGGAACGCCCCGTCCGCCCCTGAGGCAAGATCTCCCGCGGGCCCGGGGCGGAACGAGCCCCCGCCCGGGGGCTTTCACATTGGATGGAACCCGCACATGGATATCACGCTCACGGCCGCCGACGGCCACTCGTTCGCCGCCTATCTCTGCGGCCCGCAAGACGCCCGCGCCGGCATCGTCGTGCTGCCGGAAATCTTCGGCATCAACGCCCACATTCGCCAGATGGCGGACCGCTTCGCCGCCCAGGGATACCGGGTGGTCAGCCCTTCCCTGTTCGACCGGGCAACGGACGGCGAAACCGGCCTGCAGCTGGACTACGACAACGCGGGCCGGGATCGCGGCCTGGCCCTGCGCAAGGCGATCCGCGACGAGGACGCCCTGCGGGACATCGAGGCGGCCGCTGCCGCGCTGAAGGACCAGGCGGTACGCCTGGTCACCGGCTACTGCTGGGGCGGCTACCTGTCCTGGCGCGCCGCCTGCCTGAGCAACACGTTCGCTGCGGCATCCTGCTGGTACGGCGGGGGGATCGCGCGTCACGCCGACGACACGCCCCGCATCCCGGTGCAGATGCACTTCGGCGGCAAGGACAGCGCAATCCCGTTGCCGGATGTGGAAAAGATCCAGGCGGCGCAGCCCGGCCTGCCGATCCACATCTATCCCGAAGCCGGCCACGCATTCGGGCGCGAAGGCACGGCGGCCCATCACCCGGCCTCGGCGGCCCTGGCCTGGGAACGCACGCTGGCATTCTTCGCCGAGCATTCGGCCTAGTCACGCCGCGCGGTGCGGGGGCATCCGCACCGCGATCCACGGGTCAGCGACCTGGCGCAACAAACGTGAGCAGTTGTTCCCGTTTCGCGGCGAAGCCGGACCCTTCGTAGCCTTTTGAATCGACTGTCCCCGGTGTATTCACAATCCGGCGGCACGGACGGGCCACAATGGGGGCAACTTGAACCCCAGGACAACCCTATGAAGAAGAGCATTGTTGCGGTAGCCCTGATCGCCGGCGCGCTGATGGCGGGCCCGGCGGCCCACGCGGGAGACGTGGACGTCGGCATTTCCATCGGCATCCCCGGCTTCATCTGGGGCGGCCCGGCGTACTATCCGCCCCCGCCGCCGTATTACCACCACCATCATCATCCGCGCGTGGTCGTGGTTCCCGAACGCGTCTACGTGCCTGGCCCCGGCTACCGCCAGGGCTGGGTGGATCGCGGTCATTTCGACCGGCACCACGACAAGCACTGGAAACAGGCCTGGAAGCACGACCGTGGCCATCGCGGCCGCGGCTGGAAAGACTGAGCCCCGCCTCCGAACCCCGGCACCGGGCCGGGATGGCTTACTGCGCCAGTACGCCGTCCCGGTAATCGCGCAGGGCCTGCTCGATTTCTTCGGTCGTGTTCATGACGAATGGGCCGTACTGGACGACGGGCTCGTTCAGCGGCTTGCCGGCCAGCAGCAGGACCCGGACGCCGTCGGCATCACCCTGGGTGGCGGCAATGTGCAGGGTATCGCCCTGCGCCCCGTACCAGACCGTGTGACCCGGGTCGACCGCCCGTCCGTCGGCATCCAGCTGCCCTTCGAACACATACAGCAGGGCCTGGTGGGTGGCGGGGATCGGGATGTCCACCGACTGACCCGCCATGACGCGGATGTCGGCGATCAGCGGCTGGGTCGCGGGATTCGCCTGGCCCGGCCCACGCAGCGGACAGGTGGCCCAGGGGATGGTGCCGGCGATCAGCTTGATGAAACCGCCTTCGGGCAATTCGGCCAGCGCCAGTGAATCGGCCGGAATGTCGCGATAATGCGCCGGCTGCATCTTGTCTGCCGCCGACAGGTTCAGCCAGATCTGGAAGCCGCGCAGCAGGCCGTTTTCCTGCTGGGGCATTTCTTCGTGGATGATGCCGCGCCCGGCAGTCATCCATTGCACGCCGCCCGCTTTCAGGTCGCCTTCGTTGCCCAGATGGTCGCGATGGCGCATATGGCCGTCGACGATGTAGGTCACGGTCTCGAAGCCGCGGTGCGGATGCGGCGGGAAGCCGGCGGAATAGTCGTCTGGATCGTCGGACGAGAACGCGTCCAGCATCAGGAAGGGATCCATGCGGAACTGCCGCTGGTGCCCCAGGGCGCGCAGCAGGCGCACGCCGGCGCCGTCCTCGGCGGGCTGTGCGGCAAGGATACGGGTGACGGCTCGGTGGGACATGATCGGCTCCGGTGGATCAGAGCCCGACGTTTTCCTTTTCCAGGACCTGCTCGGCACGGTAGCTGGATCGCACCAGCGCACCGGACACGACTTCGCGGAAGCCCTTGGACAGGCCCAGGTCGCGGTAGGCGCGGAACTGCTCGGGCGTGACGAAGCGGCGCACCGGCAGGTGGTTGGCCGTGGGCCGCATGTACTGGCCGAAGGTCAGGATGTCGACGTTGGCGGCGCGGATGTCGTCCATCGCCTGCTCGATTTCCTCGTCGGTTTCACCCAGGCCCAGCATGATGCTGGTCTTGGTCAGGGTCTGGGGCGCGTAGGCCTTGGCATGGGCAAGGACGTCCAGTGTCTGGTGGTAGCCGGCACGCGCGTCGCGCACGACATGGGTCAGGCGCTCGACGGTCTCGACGTTCTGGGCAAAGGTGGTCAGGCCCGCGTCCAGGATTTTTTCCACGCAGCCGTGGTCGCCGCGGAAATCGGGGGTCAGGGCTTCGACGGCGGTCTTGGGCGAACGTTCGTGGATGGCGCGGATGCAGGCAGCGTAATGCCCCGCACCGCCATCGATCAGGTCGTCCCGGTCGACCGAGGTGAGCACCACGTATTTCAGCTGCATCAGCGCCACCGCGTCGGCCACGCTGGTCGGCTCGTTATGGTCGAGCCAGCCGTGGGGATTGCCGGTGCTGACGGCGCAGAACTTGCAGGCCCGCGTACAGACCGACCCCATCAGCATCAGGGTGGCCGTGCCCCGCCCCCAGCATTCGGCGATGTTGGGGCATTTGGATTCGGCGCAGACCGTGTTCAGCTTGTGCGTTTCGACGATCTCGCGGACTTCCTGGTAGCGCACCCCCGACGGGATGCGCACCCGCAGCCAGGAAGGCTTCGGCGCGGAATCCGGGATCTCGGTGAGATCGCTGGGGCGCATGCCGTCCTTGATGGCCTTGGTGCCTTGCGGACTGATGAATTTGGACCCCGAGCGGGCGCGGATGATGGGGACTTCGGTCGTCATGAAAAACCTGCGGGAAATGAACGGAAACAGGTGGCCGTCACCCCGGGCGGACACCTCTGCCGATAGTACCATGCGCCCCCGTCCGGGCCGGCGCGTCCGACCCGGCAACGCGGCCATCAGGGTGCGACAGGCCCTGTTTCGGGTTGTTTCGCAACACTTTCAGGCCCGGTATACTCCCGGCCATGCTGCCAGCCCCACCCCCCAAGATACCCCTGCTCTCTCGTCCCCCGGGCACCGGACTGGTGCTGCTGTGCCTGCTGTGCATGATCGCGCTCTGGACGGTGCTGTGCGCCCTCAGCCATTCGGCGCCCGACCTGGACGGCATGGAAGAGCTCGTCTGGGCGGCCAGCCTGGAACTGGGCTACACCAAGCACCCGCCCCTGCCTTCGTGGTTCATGCACCTGGCCACGGAGCTCCTGGGCCGGCCCGTGTGGCTGCCCTTCCTGATGGGGCAGATCTTCTCGGCGCTGGGATTGTGGTTTGTATGGAAACTGGCCCGCGACATCACCACGCCGCGGCGGGCGCTGATTGCCACGCTGCTGGTCTCGGTCACCGCCTATTTCTCGCTGCGCGGCACGATCTACAACCACAATACAGCGCAGCTCTGGTCGATTGCCGCCTCGATCTGGCTGCTGCACCGTGCGCTGCGCGGTGGCCGCACGCGCGACTGGGTGCTGCTGGGCATCGTGAGCGGCCTGGCCATGCTGACCAAATACAGCGCCCTGATCCAGTTCGCTGCCTTTTTCCTGTACATGCTGCGCAGCGGCGCCCTGCGCCGCCCGGATACCTGGCGCGGCATCGCCATCGCCGCCCTGGCGTTCCTGGTCGTGCTCGGCCCGCACCTGTGGTGGCTGGACCAGCACCGCTTCGAGCCGCTGCACTATGCCGACGCCTCGCTGCAGACGAACGGACGGCTGGCCGCGCTGAAGGAACTGCTGCACTTCACGCTGGACCAGGCGGGCCGCCTGGCTCCTATGGCGCTGGTGCTGGCCGCCTGGGCGCTCTGGCGCAAGCGCCGGGGCGATCGCGCCCCGGGCCACGCCGCAAACGACGAACTGTTCGCGGGAGCCGGCCCCGCCCCGCGCTACTGGCACGATCTGGCCGCCGAAGACCGGCAATTCCTGCTATGGGTCGGCCTGGGGCCCCTTCTCAGCACGGTCCTGGTCTCGGTGGTGCTCGGCTCGCGGCTGGAAGCATCCTGGGCCAGCACCTTCTTCGTGCTCTTCGGCTTCTACGGACTGGGCTGGCTGCGTGGTCCGGAAGTGGTGCAGCTGCGCCGCATCCTGATCCTGGCCGCGACGCTGCACGCGCTGCTGGCCATCGGCTACGCCACCGCCCGGGGGCCGATTGCCCAACTGACGGGCCATGCATCCCGGTCCACCTACCCTGGGCCGGAACTGGCGGCGCACGCGTTGCGGCACTGGCAGGAACACCAGCCGGGGCGGCCCTTGCGCGTGGTGGTCTCGAACACCTGGCTGGGCGGCAATATCGCCGTGCATGCCGGCCCGGCGGTCAGGGTCTGGATCGATGCCAGCGACGAGCAATCCCCCTGGTTCGCCCCGGGCACGGCCCTGCGCTGCGGGGCGCTGGTTGCCTACAGCGAAGACGGACGCGCCACACCGGTTCCCGCCGTGCGGGCGCTGTACGATGCGGCGCCCTGGAAGGGCATGGACGAGGTGCGCTGGTCAGGCCCGAAGGGGCCGCTGATCGACCTGCACTGGGCCGTCCTGCCCGCCACGCCCGACTGCCTGAAAGGCAACTAGGGAAGCGTCAGAAGAAGGAATATTCGCCCGGCCGCAGATCGGTGCCGTTGGCCAGCAGCTGCTCGAAGTCGATCGGCGCCAGCGGCCGGGCAAACAGGTAGCCCTGGCCGTAATCGCAGCCGGCCGCGGCCAGCAGTTCGTACTGCTCGCGCGACTCGATGCCTTCTGCCACCACCCGCAGGCCCAGCTTGTGCGCCAGCAGGATGACCGCCTCGCACAGGGCCAGATCGGGGCCGTCGGGGCTCAGATTGGCCACGAAGGACTGGTCGATCTTGAGGAAATCGATATTGAACTTGCGCAGGTAGGACAGCGAGGAATAGCCCGTGCCGAAGTCGTCGAGCGCGACCTGCATGCCGGCTTCGCGGAACGCGTCCAGCTGGCACTGGATGCGTTCGTCGCCGGAATCGATCAGCAGGCCTTCGGTGATCTCGATGATGACCTGCCGGGGCGACAGGCCCAGGGTATCCAGGTGGCTGCGCCAGAAAGCGTGGTCCAGGCCTTCGTGGCGCAGCTGGGCCGGGGAAATATTGACGCTGACCTGGATGTCCAGCCCGTACTCGCGGCGCCATTCGGCGATCTGGCGGGTGGCTTCGCAGAACACCCAGTCGCCGATGGAGCGGATGATGCCGGTTTCCTCGGCCAGGGGGATGAATTCGTTGGGCGACACCAGCCCCCGCACCGGATGGTGCCAGCGCAGCAGGGTCTCGGCCTTGACGATGCGGCCGCTGGCCAGGTCGACGATGGGCTGAAAATCCAGCGAGAACTGGCTCTGGTCCAGCGCCAGGTGCAGGTCGTTGACCAGCCGCATGCGGGTCTGGGCCTGCTCCTGCATCGACAGCGTGAAATAGCAGCTGCGGTTGCGGCCTTCGGCCTTGGCGGCGTACATGGCCTGGTCGGCGTTGTTCAGCAGGGACTCGGCATCGGCGGCGTCGTCCGGATAGAAGGTGATGCCGATGCTGGTGGAGATGAAGACGGTTTCGACCCCCAGGCGGAAAGGCTCGGCCAGCCGGCGCAGGATGTTGCGGGTCAGGCGCTCGACATCGCGCGTTTCACGGATGTCGTCCAGCAGGACCGTGAACTCGTCGCCCCCCAGCCGGGCCACGGTATCGCTCTGGCGCACGCAGCCGCTGAGCCGCCGTGCGGCTTCTTTCAGGAGCTCGTCGCCCATGGCGTGCCCGAGCGTGTCGTTGATTTCCTTGAAGCGATCCAGGTCCAGGAACAGCAGCCCCGTGCGGCTGCCGGTGCGCCGGGATTTGCGGATGCTTTGTTCCAGGCGGTCGTGGAACATCTGCCGGTTGGGCAGGTCGGTCAGGCGGTCGAAGTTGGCCTGCTTCCAGATGATGGCTTCGGCCTGCTTGATCTCGGCGATGTTGGAGAAGATCATCACCCGGCGATGGACTTCGCCGTCGGCGCCATAGGACGTGTTGATGCTGAGCCATTCGGGGTAGAGCTCGCCGTTGGCATGCTGCCCCCAGTGCTCGCCCTGCCAGCTGCCGGTTTCCATGACCGTGCGCCACATGGCGCGGTAGAACTCGCGGTCGTGGCAGGGGGAATTCAGGCAGCGGACATGCCGGCCGATGACTTCGGATTCGTGGCGCCCGCGCAGTTTCACGAAGGCGGGGTTGACGTCGAGGATGAAGCCTTTGGGGTCCAGCACCAGCATGCCTTCGCTGGTGCTGCGGTAGACCAGCGAGGCCAGCTCGGCCTGGCGGTCGGAATCGGGCAGGCCCGCACGGCGCGGCCGCATGACGTACAGGTGGCTGTGGCCCGTGGGCGACGGAATATGGGTGACGGCGCCCGCCAGCATCAGGGGCTGGCGCTGGCGGGTCATGCCCTGGCCGCGCCACGGCAGGGTGTTGCGCATGCCGGGCTGGTGCAGCCGCATGTTGATTTCGGATGCGTCGGGCAGCAGGACCTCGATGCCCAGCCCGACGGCCGCGCCCTTGCGGTAGCCGAACAGCCGCTCGGCGCTGCGATTCATGTAGGCGACGATGCCATGCGTATCCGTCGCGAGGAAGGCGTCCTGGGAATAGTCCCCCAGGCGGATCAAGGCCAGGATGTGGGAACGGTCGGCGTGTTCGAACGGTAGCAATGCAGCAACGTCAGGACCGGGTTCCTGGGCATGGAGGGGGATGGGGGGCTTGAGCAGGGGGAACATCACACGGGCGCGAGTGGATGTAGGTCAGTCGTCACGATGAAGTCCGCTGAAAAACCTGCAACTTATCGATTTTTAACACGTCGGTAAGCTTGGTCACTATCGGTATTATCCATGACTTTCGCCGTGGGCGCTCTCCGTCCCACCCCTGCCGCAGGGTCTTTCCAGGTCCGGGCGGCCTGCCGGCCGGCCCGGGGTTCAGGGCGCTTCGCCGAAGTACTCCTTGAATCGGTGGCCCAGCTTGCGCGCCTTGGTGCGCAGGTACTGCTCGTTGTAGGGATTGCGATTGACCTGCAGCGGGATGTGCTCGACGACCGTGATGCCCAGCTCGGCCAGCACGCTTTCCTTGCGCGGATTGTTGGTCATCAGGCGCACGCTGCGCACGCCGAAATGATCCAGCATGGGGCGGCACAGATCGTAGCGGCGCATGTCGGCCGGGAATCCCAGGCGCTCGTTGGCCTCGACCGTGTCGGCGCCCTGATCCTGCAGCTGATAGGCGCGGATCTTGTTCAGCAGCCCGATGCCGCGGCCTTCCTGGCGCAGGTACATCAGGATGCCCCGCCCTTCCTCGGCAATGCGCTGCAGCGCGGCTTCCAGCTGCGCCCCGCAATCGCAGCGCTGGCTGAACAGCGCGTCGCCCGTCAGGCATTCGGAATGGATGCGCGCCAGCACCGGCGCGTCTCCGAACGGCTCGCCCAGCGCCAGGGCCACGTGTTCCTTGCCCGTGGCGGGCTCGGCAAAGGCATGGATCCGGAAGACCGCCCAGGGCGTGGGCAGCTGGCTGGAAGCGACATACTGGAGGATGCCGCCATCTGCGAGAGGCGCGGCATCGGAAGTGGTAACCATGGGAAAAGCGTCGTGGAAGGAATGGAACGGGCTATAGAGTAACACCCTGGCCGCGCGCGGCGGCCCGGTACCGCCCGGGCGTGACGCCGGTGGCCCGCAGGAACGCGCGGCTGAGATGGCTGGCATTGCCGAAGCCGCAGGCCCTTGCCACCCCGGCCAGGTCTTCCGGGGAACGGGCCAGAAGCGCGCGCGCATGCGCCAGCCGGCGTCCCAGCACCCAGGCATGGGGCGGCTCGCCGAACGAAACATGGAACATGCGCGCAAAATGATAGGTGGACAGGGCCGCCACCCTCGCCAGTTCGTCCAGCGTCAGGGCCTCGCCCAGGTGGGCGTCGATGTAGTCCCGCACCCGGCGCCGAACGGCCGGCGCCAGCCCACCCGAACCGGCGGCATCGCCGCGACGCCCGATGCTCTGCGCCAGCAGGTGGTGCAGCACGGCCTCGGCGGCGGAACTGGCGGCCAGCCGCCCGGTCGGCACGCGCCAGTCCACGTCCAGCAGCGCGCGGCACGCCTGCTCCAGGGACGGATCCCGGATGTACGTGCGGTCGCGCAGTTCCAGCTCGCGGGGCTCGCGGTCCAGCCGCATGACGGCTTCGCGCGCCAGGCGGCGGGGCGCGATGTACAGGTGCAGGAAGCGCACGTCTTCGTTCATGCTCCAGCGCGAACGATGCAGGTCGGGCAGCACGCAGAACTTGCCCGCCCCGCCGTGCAGGCCGTGGTGGCCCAGCCGGAAGCAGGTCTCGCCGCCCCGCAGGTACAGCGACAGGGTATGGTGGCCGGGCGCATCGTAGTCCACCAGGGCGCGGCCGGCCCGATGGTCGCGGGTCCATTGGGCCACGGCCAGGCCATCGCCCAGCGCGGCGGCACGATCCAGGTGGACGCGGGCATCGCGCAGCGTGTGGAACAGGGTGAAATCGGACGGGGCCGGCACGAACTCGTTCATGACGATCTCATCGTACGACAAGCGGCCGCCCCGCGCGCGGGCCGCCGCCCGCCCGTTCCGAAAAATGCGCAAGAAAAGGCAATCCGGAGACCGGCGGCGCGTCTAGACTGGCGCCGATCCACCCTGCAGGGGCCCGCCGGCCAGGCCCGGGCCCCGTTCCAACGACGAGTGCCATCATGAACGCATTCCTGTATCTGCTGACCGTATTGATCTGGGGCTCCACCTGGATCGCCATCAAGCTGCAACTGGGCGTGGTTGCCATCCCGGTGTCGATCTTCTACCGCTTCGGGCTGGCTTCGGCGGTCCTGCTGGTCGCCCTGATCGCACTGGGCCGCCTGCAGCGGCTGGACCGGCGCGGCCACTTGCTGTGCCTGGGCCAGGGGCTGTGCCTGTTCTGCCTGAACTTCCTGTGCTTCTACAGCGCCACGCAATGGATCTCCAGCGGCCTGGTGTCGGTGGTGTTTTCCGCATCCACCCTGTGGAACGCGCTGAACACGCGCCTGTGGTTCGGCACGCGCATCGCGCCGCGCGTCGTGCTGGGCGGCGCCTTCGGGCTGGCCGGCCTGGCGCTGCTGTTCCAGCCCGAAGTGGCCGGCCAGGCCGCCACCCATGAAACGCTGCTCGGCCTGGGCCTGGCGCTGCTGGGCACGCTGTGCTTTTCCACGGGCAACATGCTGTCGTCGGTCCAGCAGCGCGCCGGCATCGGTCCGCTGACGGGCAACGCCTACAGCATGCTGTACGGATCGCTGATCCTGCTGGCGGGCTGCGTGCTGACGGGCCAGCCTTTCGATTTCGACCCCTCGCCTGCCTACGTGGGGGCGCTGCTATACCTGGCCATCTTCGGCTCCGTCGTGGCGTTCACCGCCTACCTGACCCTGGTGGGCCGCATCGGGCCGGCCCGCACGGCCTACTGCACGGTGCTGTTCCCGGTGGTCGCCCTGAGCATATCCTCCGTGGCCGAAGGATACCGGTGGACGCCGTACGCCGTGGCGGGGCTGGCGCTGGTGATCCTGGGCAACGTGCTGGTGTTCGCGCGGCGCGCACCCGGATGACGAAGAATGAAAAAAACCCGGGTCCGCGCAAGCGCGGAACCCGGGAATCGCCCGGCGGACCGGACACGGATACGGTCAGGCCTTGACGCCGAGATAGCGTTCGATGATCTCACCGTTTTCGTGCAGGTCCTTGGGCGTACCCTCGTACACCACATGGCCGTTGTTGACGATGTAGGCGCGGTCGGCCAGCGACAGCGCGGCACGCACGTTCTGTTCCACGATCACGATCGTCTGGCCGGCATCCGCCAGCTGGCGGCACACGGACAGCAGATCGCGCACGATCAGGGGGGCCAGCCCCTCGAAGGGTTCGTCCAGCAGGATGATGTCGGCGTTGCGGATCATGGCCCGCGCGATCGCCAGCATCTGCTGCTCGCCCCCGGACAACTGCTTGCCCCGGTTGCGCTTGCGTTCGGCCAGACGCGGGAAGGTCGCGTAGATCTCATCCAGCGACCTGGGCTTGGCTGCCGTCATGGCTGCCAGCTGCAGGTTTTCCTGGACCGAGATCGAACCGAACACACGGCGTTCCTCGGGCACCAGCTGGATGCCCAGCGCCGCGCGCCCATAGGGCGGCAGGTGCTGGATCTCCACGCCCCGGTGGCGGATCGCCCCGGACTTGACCTCGACCATGCCCATCAGGGACTTCATCGTGGTGCTCTTGCCGGCCCCGTTGCGGCCCAGCAGGGCCACGACTTCGTGTTCCTCGATCCGCATCGAGACGTCGAAGAGGATGTGCGAATCACCGTAATAGCTGTTGATCTTGTCGACTTCAAGCAGACTCATCGTCCATCCCTCCGAGGTAGGCAGCCTGGACCGACGGATCCCGGCGGATTTCGTCCGGCGTGCCTTCGGCCAGTTTGCGGCCTTCATACAGTACCGTAATGCGTTCGGCCAGCTCGAACATGGCGTCCATGTCGTGCTCGACGATCACCATGCTGCGGCCCTGGCGGATCGACTTGAGCAGCGCCACCACCATGACGCGCTCCTCGGGGCCAAGGCCTGCCAGGGGCTCGTCGAACAGCAGCACGTTGGCGCCCGTGGCCAGCGCCAGGCCGATTTCCAGGCGCCGCTTCTCGCCGTAGGACATTTCCGAAACCTGCGTATCGGCGTGGTGGGTGAGCTCCACCAGGGCGATGGCCGCATTGACCTGGGAATCCAGGTGCTCGGAATGCAGGTTGCTCAGCAGGTCGCCGCGGAAACGCCCGCGCAGCCGCGCCAGGACCGGAATCATGACGTTCTGGCGCACGGTCAGGTGTTCGAAGAGCTGGTTGATCTGGTAGCTCTTGCTCATGCCCAGCTGGCAGACGGAAGTCACGCCGATGCCGGTGATTTCCTGGCCGCGGAAGAAGACCTTGCCCGTGGTCGTGGGCAGTTCGCCCGCAAGCATGGCGAAGAACGTGGACTTGCCGGCGCCGTTCGGCCCGATCACGCCGTGCAGTTCGCCTTCGCGCAGGGTGAAGTCGATGTCGGAATTGGCCTTCAGGCCGCCGTAGTGCTTGCTGACGCCACGCGCTTCCAGGACGGGGGCGCCGGGACGGGTCGTGGACAGGGGCGGCACGATGTCCAGGGAACCGGCCACCCGCGTGCTGGCCGTGTCGTCGATGTCGGCCGGCAGGCTGCGACGGCGGCGGAACAGGCTGATCAGCGCCCCCGCCACGCCATGGCGGAACACCGTCACCAGGATCACGAAGACCACGCCCAGGATCAGCTTCCAGTAGGGCCCCAGGTTGCCCACCTGCTGCAGGCCCTCGTAGAGATAGAGCCAGATGGTGGCGCCCAGCAGCGGGCCCAGCAGCGTGCCGGCCCCGCCCATCACGGTCTGGATGACCAGCTGGGCCGAGGTGTCCAGCGCGAAGGCGTCGGGCGGCATGTAGGACTGGAACAGGCCCAGCAGGCCGCCGGCCAGGCCGCCGTAGGCGGCGGCAACGACGAACACGATCAGCTTGTAGGTCTGGATCGAATGCCCCAGCGCCGTGGCGCGCTTGGGATTGCCCCGGATGGCCTTGAGCACGGCGCCGAACGGCGAGCGCACGATGCGCCGGGCGATCAGGTAGCCCAGGAAGAAGATCACCGCCACGAACCAGTACATGGGCCAGCCGCTGGAGATGTGGATGTCGATGAAGCCCAGGGACAATTCCGGAGGCGGCACGCCGGCGATGCCGTTTTCACCGCCGGTGTAGTCCTTGAAGACCGAGTTCTCCATGAAATAGAACATCTCGCCGAAGGCCAGCGTGCTCATGGCGAAATAGATGCCGGTGCGCCGCAGGGTGAGATAGCCGATGACCAGGCCCATGACGGCAGCCGCCACCGTGCCGATGACCAGCGCCACCAGCATGTTGGGCACCACCCCGTCGGTCAGCAGATAGGCCGTGACGAAGCCGCCCGTGCCGTAGAAGGCGGCCTGGCCGAAGGACAGCAGGCCGGTGTAGCCGAACAGCAGGTCGAAACCCAGGCCGAACAGGCCCCAGATCAGGATGCGAGTGAGCAGGTCCGGGCTCATGCCCAGGGCCGGCAGGACAAAAGGTGCCGCCAGCAGGCCCAGTCCCACCAGCATTTCCGGAAGTTTTCTGCGCATGGCGCCTCCCGTGTCGTGAGAGGCCGGCTGCCGTGCAGCAGCCCCGGTGCCGGCCGTTGCCGTCGTCGATTGAGCCGAGTTCATTCCCGTCCCTCCTGTCCCATCAGGCCCTGCGGTCGGAAGATCAGTACCAGCGCCATGGCGATGAACAACATCACGTCCGAATACTGCGGATTGATCATTGAAGTCAGGCTGAGGATCTCGCCGGCGATGATGCCGCCGATGATGGCCCCCGGGAAGGAGCCCACCCCGCCGATCACCACCACCACGAAAGAATCAACCAGGTAGCGGAAGCCCATGTCCGGCGTGAGCGCGACGATGGGCGAATTGATCACCCCCGCGAAGCCGGCCGCCATGGCGCCGATGCCGAACACCAGCAGGAAAGTGCGCTTGACGTTGATGCCCAGCGCGTTGACCATCTGGGCGTCCTCGATGCCGGCGCGCACGATCAGCCCCAGACTGGTGCGGTACAGCACGAAATACAGCAGCAGCAGCGTGGCCGCGGCGATGCCCAGGGTTTCCAGCCGGTACAGCGGATAGATCAGGGTGCCCAGGCGGGCGACCCCCTGGCCCCATTCGGGCGGCGTGACCGACAGGCTGACGCCGCCGTACAGGCCGCGCACGATCTCGACCAGGATGATGCTGATGCCGAAGGTGACCAGGATCTGGTCTTCCGGCGGACGGCTATAGTATTTGCGCATCAGGCCGCGTTCCATGACCAGCCCGCACGCCAGTGCGACCGCCGAACCTCCGGCGACCGCCAGCACGAAGGAATCCGTCAGACCATAGACGGTATACCCTGCGTAGCCCCCCACGACGAACAGAGCGCCGTGAGCAAAATTGATGACGCCGAGCGTGCCGTAAATGATCGTCAGGCCCGTACTGATGAGCGCCAGCAACAGGCCGGTGGCCAGCCCGTTGAATAGCTGCGAGAGAAACAAAGACATGCTCGGCATCGAGTTGCCTCCTGTGAAAGTCCCCGAACTTGTTTCCGGCCATCCCCCGGAAGCGGGGGAATGGCCGGAAACAGTCACTTAGACGTAATCGCCCATCTTGCAGCCCAGCAGGCCGACCGGGGGCAGAACATCCTTGCCGCTGACGACCTGGACGACCTCGAAGAAATCCTCGGGGTTCTTCATGTCGGCAGGCTTCTTGCCGCGCAGGATCGGGAAGTCGACGATGCCCTGGTGGTCATCGGCACGGAACGTGACCTTGCCCACCGGGCTGTCGCGCAGTTCGCCGGCTTCCAGGGCCTTGACCACGTCGACCGGGTAGAAGCTCTTGGCGCGCTCGACCGCGTCGGCCCACAGGACCAGGGCCAGGTAGGCGTACATGGCCGAGTCACGCGGCTTGCTGCCGTACTTCTTCTCGTAGGCTTCGACGAAGTCCTTGGCGACGGGATTGTGGTCTTCCATGGTCCACCAGAAGCCCTGCGCGGCATAGACGCCCTGCATCACGTCGGCGCCGACTTCCTTCTCCAGGTAAGCGGACATGTAGGGGATGACGATCTTCATCTTGTCGAGCAGGCCGAACTGCTTGGCCTGCTTGATGGCGTTGGCCGCATCCGCGCCGTAGGCCACCACCACCAGGACGTCGGCATCGGTGTTGGCGATGTTGATGAGATAGGAGCTGTAGTCCTTGGCGCCCAGCGGGTGGACCTGGTTGGTGACCGTCTTCCAGCCTTCCTTCTCGGTGAATTCCTTCATCGATTGGGTGGTGGTGTGACCGTAGGTGTAGTCCGGCGTCAGGTAGGCGGCCTTGCGGTCCTTGCCGAGTTCCTTGGCGACCACGGGGGCGATGGCCTTGCAGGCCATGTAGGCGAAATAGCACAGGCGGAAGCCGTAGCGCTGGCAATCCACCCCGGTCGTTTCGTTGGAACCCGAGATGGCCGTGAAGTACGGAGTGTGCTCGCGGTTGCAGACTTTCTGCAGCGCGATGGCCACCGCGCTGCTGGTGCTGCCGGCGATCATCATGGCCTTGTTGTCATGGATGAAGCGGGTCGCCGCCTGCACGCCGGTGTTGGGCTTGGTTTCGGCGTCGGCCGAACCCAGCACCAGCTTCTTGCCCAGTATGCCCTTCTTGAGGAGAGGGGAGATCTTCTGGACCTGGGGAGCCCCGGCGTTGATCTGCTCTGCAGCCAGCTCGTAGCCGTTTTTCTGCTCCGCCCCCTGGGCCGAATAGGGACCGGTCAGGTCGACGGTCAGGCCGACGAACACGGAGTCGCCTTCGGCGCCGGCGGGCCAGGCCCCCAGAGGCTTCTTGTCATCGGCCAGCGCAACCCGGGCGGTACCGGGCAGCAGCATGCCGCCCGCCACGCCCGCCGCGCCTGCCTTCAGCACGGAACGGCGCTTGACCTGCGTCTGCATGGCTTGGCCCAAAGTCTTTTTATCCTTCATTGGTTTGTCTCCTGTCGAGTGGCCCCGGGCACCGGATGCGCCCGGCTGAAACACAGTAATTCCAGCAAAACCCCGCGATTTATTTTTATGTGGAACAGCTTTGTTTTTATTGCTGCAGCCAATTCCGGGCCGGGTTTATTGAGGACCGAAATTCTGCGTGATGCTATTAGTAAAATTTGAAACTTACGCAAAACTTACGCTAATCGGACATGGATTGATGGGGACAGGACACCCCCTGGATAACACCCTGAGGCTTCAGGCGGAAATGCATCCCATCTATTTGATTAAACGGGACAATTTATTTGAACGTTAAATGATGCGCCGCAATATAATCAGGGTTTTCGCTTAAGGGTAAACAGCAGTTATGGCTTACCCTTAATATTGCGGCGCACAATGAAAAACGAGGCCCGCAGGCCTCGTTGATTCAAGCTCAAAATATCTGGACCGATATGCCGGATTCAAGTCAGGCGGATACGCGCGGCATATTCCCGCAGGACTTCGATGCCGGGATCCTTGCGCGGCCAGATCAGGCCCACGCCGTCGTTCTCGTAGCGCGGCAGGACATGGATGTGGGCGTGCGGCACGGTCTGCCACCCCGCCGGACGATTCGCCTGCAGCAGCGTCAGGCCTTCGGGCCGGAAGGCATCCTGGACGGCGCGCGCCACGCGGTGGGCCAGGCGCATCAGCTCGGCCGCCAGGTCTTCGTCCATGTCGAGCAAGGTGGCATGGGGCTCGCAAGTCGCCACCAGCACATGGCCCGGGTTCAACTGCCCGGCGTCCATGAAGGCAAAGACACGGGTGTCCCTGTGGACGATGGCGGCCGGGATTTCGCCGGCCAGGATGCGTGTGAAGACGGTTTCCATGAAGGTCGCGCTCCGGTGGGGCCCGCCGCCGGGCCGGGATTCGGTCCGGCCACGGTAGCACATCAACCGCGCAAAGCCTACGGCGCCGAAGCGCCGAGGTCCTGTTCGACGGCAAAGCAGGCCACCTGCCGCCCGCCCTGCTGCATCAGGGCCGGCAGGCGCTGGCTGCACACCGGCATGACCCGGTGGCAGCGGGAGCTGAAAGGACAGCCCGGCGGAGGATCGAGCGGGCTGGGCAGCTCGCCCGACAGTTTGATGCGTTCGCGCCGGGCGGCCTCGTTCAGCCGCGGTGTGGCCGACAGCAGTGCCTGGGTATAGGGATGCAGGGGCCGGCCGAAGATCGCTTCCTTGGTGCCCTGCTCCACCACCCGGCCCAGGTACATGACCATGACTTCGTCGGCCAGGTGCTCGACGACCGACAGATCATGGGAAATGAACACATAGGACAGGCCCAGATCCCGCTGCAGGTCCTGCATCAGGTTCAGCACCTGGGCACGCACCGACACATCCAGCGCGGAAACGGCCTCGTCGGCGACGAGTATCTCGGGATCCAGCATCAGGCCCCGCGCAATGGCGATGCGCTGGCGCTGGCCCCCGGAGAACATGTGCGGATAGCGGCTGTAGTGTTCGGGCCTGAGCCCGACCCGCGCCATCATGGCCTGGCCGCGCTCCCGGCGCTCGCGGGCATCCAGCCGGGTATTGATCAGCAGGGGCTCTTCCAGGATGTCGCCGATGCGCTTGCGCGGATTGAGCGAGGCATAGGGATTCTGGAAGATGATCTGGATCTTGCGGCGGCGCAGCTTTGCCAGGGCCGGATCGGCCTGGGACACGTCCTGCCCCCGGTACAGCAGCTGGCCGGCGCTCGGCGGCTCGATCATGGTCAGCACCCGGGCCAGCGTGGATTTGCCGCAACCCGATTCACCGACCACCGCCAGCGTGCGGCCGGCCTGCAGGCTGAAGGACACCCCGTCCAGGGCCTTGACGGTCTTCGCGGGCTTGAGAAAGCCGCCATCCACGGCGTAATGGCGCTTGAGGTCGATGGCCTGCAGCACCGGTTCGCCGGCGGCGGCTTTTTCCTGTTCTGTCGTCATGCGGGAATCTCCTGCGCGGCGCGCACCGGCTGGCCGGCGTCGTCCAGCGGGGTATGGCATTTGACCTGCCTGTCCTGCGGCCCGGCCAGTTCCGGCTCGCGCAGGCGGCATGCATCGGTGGCATAGGGGCAGCGCGGGCTGAGCAGGCAGCCCTGTGGCCGGTCATAGCGCCCCGGGACCACGCCCGGCAGCGACACCAGGCGCTCGGCGCCCCGGGAAAATTCCGGCAGCGCCCGCAGCAACGCCTGGGTATAGGGATGGCGCGGGTGGCGGAAGATCTCTGCCGCCGGTCCCGATTCCACCAGCTGGCCGGCGTACATGACCAGGATGCGGTCGGCGGCCTCGGCCACCAGGGCCAGGTCGTGTGTGATCAGCACCAGGCCCAGCCCCTCGCTGCGCTGCAGGGACAGCAGCAGGTCCATGATCTGGGCCTGGATGGTCACGTCCAGGGCCGTGGTCGGCTCGTCGGCGATCAGCAGACGCGGCTTGCAGGCGATCGCCATGGCGATCATGACGCGCTGGCTCATGCCGCCCGACAGCTGGTGCGGATAGGCCCGCAGGCGTGATTCGGGGTCGGGGATACCCACCTGCTCCAGCAGCTCGATCACCCGGGACCGCAGCGCGCGCCGCGAACCGCCGCCGTGGGCGCGCAAGGCCTCGGTGATCTGGTATTCCACCGTATAGCAGGGGTTCAGGCTGGTCATCGGATCCTGGAAGATCATCGAGACTTCGGAGCCGATCAGCGTGCGGCGCTGCTTTTCCGGCATGCGCAGCAGGTCCTGGCCATCGAAGCGCAGTGCATCGGCCCGCACCCGGCCCGGGAAATCGATCAGCCCCATCAGGGCCAGGGAGCTGACGGATTTCCCCGAACCCGATTCCCCGACCAGGCCGACCACCTCGCCGGCCTCGACGTGATAGCTGATGCGGTCCACGGCCTTGAAGGGCGCGGATTCCTCGCCGAAATGCACGGACAGATTCCGGACTTCAAGCATGTTCCGTTCCTTGAAAATGATGCAGATGATGCGCACGATCGCGCGCATCGGCCCGCGCCCCGCGCCGGGCGCCTCGTTCAGCCGGATTCCTCATGGCTTCGCGACTCCTTGGTTAGCGTGAGCGTGCCCTAGACTTTCAGGCGCGGATCGAGGGCGTCGCGCAGTCCGTCGCCCATCAGGTTGAAGGCCAGCACCGCCAGCAGGATGGCCAGGCCCGGAAAGGTCACGACCCACCAGGCGCTCTGGGCAAACTGCAGTACGTTGGCCAGCATGGTGCCCCATTCGGGAGTGGGCGGCTGTGCGCCCATGCCCAGGAAGCCCAGTGCGGCCATGTCCAGGATGGCGTTGGAAAAGCCCAGGGACGCCTGCACGATGAGCGGCGCCAGGCAGTTGGGCAGGATGTTGACGAACATCTGCCGCCAGGCGCCCGCCCCGACCACGCGCGAGGCGATCACGTAGTCGCAGGTCATCTCGCGCAGCACGGCCGCGCGCGTCAGGCGCACGTAGTGCGGCAACGCCACGAAACTGAGCGCCAGGGACGCATTGACGATCGAGGGGCCGAAGATGGCCACCAGCACCAGCGCCATCAGCAGGCTGGGCAGGGCGAGCATGATGTCCACCAGGCGCATGATGGCGATGTCGACGATGCCGCCCGCATAACCGGCAATGACCCCGAAGAAGATGCCCAGCACCAGCGATACGCTGACCACCAGGAACCCGACCAGCAGCGACAGCCGCGCACCATGGATCAGGCGCGACAGGATGTCGCGGCCCACGTCGTCGGTGCCCAGCACGAAGCGCCAGGAACCGCCGTCGAGCCAGGCGGGCGGCTGCAGCAGGGCGTCGCGATACTGCATGGACGGGTCGTGCGGCGCGACCAGCCCCGCGAAGACTGCGATCAGCAGCATGGCCACGATGTAGTACAGCCCGATCAGCGCGCCGCGGTTGCGGCGGAAATCCTGCCAGAAAGACTTGAACGGCCCCGGCGGCGCCGGGATGGCCGTGGTTGCGGTCGTGTTCATGTCAGTTCCTCCCCCGGCGGTGACGGATGCGGGGATCGGCCAGCCCGTACAGGATATCGACGCACATGTTGACGATGATGATAAGGGTGGCGACCATCAGCACGCCGCCCTGGACGACCGGATAGTCGCGCTGCTCCAGCCCGTAGATCAGCCAGCGCCCGACCCCCGGCCAGGAAAAGATGGTTTCGGTCAGGATTGCACCGACCATGAGCACGCCGACCTGCAGCCCGATCACCGTCAGGACCGGCAGCAGGGCGTTGCGCAGGGCGTGCACCACGACCACGCGCAGGCGCGACAGGCCCTTGGCCCGCGCGGTGCGGATGTAGTCCTCGTTCAGGACCTCCAGCATCGAGGACCGCGTCATGCGCACGATCACCGCCAGCGGGATCGTGCCCAGCACGAAGGCCGGCAGCATGATGTGATGCAGGGCATCCAGGAAATTGCCCTCTTCGCCGAACAGCAGCGTATCGATCAGCATGAAGCCGGTCAGCGGGTTGTCGGGATCCAGGAACACCGCGGCGCTGACGCGGCCGGAAACCGGCATCAGGTCCAGCTGCACCGAGACCAGCATGATCAGCATCAGCCCCCACCAGAATACCGGCATGGAATACCCCGTCAGGGCGGCGGTGATGGCGGCATGGTCGAACAGCGAGCCGCGCTTGACCGCGGCCAGCACCCCGACGGGGATGCCGATCGCCAGCGCGATCGCCATGGCGACGATGCTCAGTTCCAGCGTGGCCTGGAAACGGGGCACGAACTCGGACCAGATCGGCTCACGGGTGGTCAGCGAGGTTCCCAGGTCGCCATGCAGCACGTTCCAGATGTAATGGCCGTACTGCGTCCACAGCGGCTGGTCCAGGCCCAGCTGGGCCATCATGGCCGCGTGGCGCTCGGGAGACAGGCCGCGCTCGCCCGCCATGATCATCACCGGATCGCCGGGAATCAGGTGGATGAACGCAAAGGTCAGCAGCGTGATGCCGATGAACGTCGGGATGGCCAGGCCGACGCGTTTGAGGATGAAGGAAAGCATGAGGCGCGAACGTCCCTTCGGAAGGAGGGATCAGGGGAAATGGCGCCCGCGCCCCGGCGCCGCCTGCGGGGCAGGCGCGGGACGCGAGGCGCGGGTCGGCGGCGTGATTACTTGCCGATGCTGACGTGGTCGAAGATGTGGCGGCCCACGGGCGACACGGTGTAGCCCTTGACCTCTTTGCGCAGGGGCTCGAACACGGTGGAGTGCGCGATCATGACGGCCGGAGCCTGTTCATGCATCACCACCTGGGCCTGCTTGTACAGCTCCACGCGCTTGGCGTGATCCGACGTGGCGCGCGCCGGCTGGATCAGGTCCTCGAAGGGCTTGTAGCACCAGCGGGAATAATTGGAGCCGTCCTTGGCCGCGTCGCAGCTGAACAGCGTCGCCAGGAAGTTGTCCGGATCGCCGTTGTCGCCCGTCCAGCCGATCAGCATGGTCTGATGCTCGCCGGCCTTGGTGCGCTTCAGGTATTCGCCCCATTCGTAAGTGACGATCTTGGCCTTGACGCCGATCTTGGCCCAGTCGGACTGGATCATCTCGGCCATGCGCCGCGCGTTGGGATTGTACGGGCGCTGCACCGGCATGGCCCACAGATCGGTCTCGAAGCCGTCCGCATAGCCGGCCTCGGCCAGCAGGGCCTTGGCCTTGGCCACATCGTGCGGCCAATCCTGGACGGCATCGTTGTAGCTCCACATCGTGGGCGGCAGCAGGTTCTTGGCCGGCTGGCCCGCGCCCTGGAAGACGGCGGCGATGATGGCGGGCTTGTCGATCGCCATGGACAGCGCCTGACGCACACGCACGTCGGTGAAGGGCTTCTTCTCGGTGTTGAACGACAGGTAGCCGACATTCAGGCCGGCCTGCTCCAGCAACTGGACGTTCTGGTCCTTGCGCATCGAATCCAGATCGGCCGGGTTCGGATACGGCATGGACTGGCATTCGTTCTTCTGCAGCTTGGCGTAGCGCACCGAGGCGTCGGGCGTGATGGCGAACACCAGGCGATCGACCTTGGGCTGGTCGCCCCAGTAGTCCTTGAACGCCTTGTACAGGATGCGCGCGTCTTTCTGGTAGGTGACGAACTCGAAGGGCCCGGTGCCGATGGGATCGGTGTCGACCTTGGTCGGGGTGCCCGCCTTCATCATGGCGTCAGCGTATTCGGCCGACTGTATGGAAGCGAAGTCCATGCCCAGGTTGGCGATGAACGGGGCTTCGGGACGGTTCAGGACGAAGCGGACGGTATGGTCGTCGACCTTTTCGATGCGGTCGATGAGCTTGCCCATGCCCATGCCCTCGAAGTACTGGTAGGCGCCGTTCGAGACCTTGTGGTAGGGGTGGTTGGCGTCCTTCTGGCGCAGGAACGAGAACAGCACGTCGTCGGCGTTGAAGTCGCGGCTGGGCTTGAAGAGTTTGCTGGAGTGGAATTTCACGCCCTTGCGCAGATGGAAGGTGTAGATCTTGCCGTCTTCGCTGACGTCCCAGGATTCGGCCAGGCCGGGCACGGTTTCGGTGGTGCCGGCCTTGAATTCGACCAGGCGGTCGAAGACGGGGTGGGTCGCGTCGTTGGTCGTGCCCGCCGTGAAGAACGCGGCGTTGAAGCCTTCGGGTGAACCTTCGGAACAGTAGACGTAGGTCGTGGTGGCGGCCTGCGCACTCGCCATGGCCATGGACACCAGGGCCAGGCCCAGCGTCCGCTTGAAGATCTTGTTCATCGTTACCTCTTTGAGTGTGACCACGAGTGGGCGTAAAAACTCGATGGCAGGGTTGTATTGCTTCTCTGCTCTAAATTTTTTGAAACATAGCACAGAAAACCCAACACACTCCAGGGTCTGGGCATCAAGGATTACCCGAGTCGGGATCCGCGCAATTTTCGCGAAACGCCGCCCCGGGCTGCCTGGTTCATTCGCCCAGGCTCTCTCCCATGCCTGCCAGCCCGCCGAACAGCGCGGCGAACTCGTCCGGCGACAGGGCCCGGCCATTGGCCGCGACCTGGCCGTCGGCATAGCGGAAATCGGCCGTGAGGGTATCGCCCTGGCGCTGCACCAGGCCCTGCCGTTCCAGCCGGCCGGTGTACTGGTCGAACAGCATGCTGACCAGCGCCACGGTCATGTCGGGGCTGCCTTCTCCCTGCTGCGTCTGGCGCACGACCTGCAGCAGCATGGGTTTGGAAAGGCTCAGATGCGCCGACAATTGCCGGATGCCGCTTTCGATCAGCCCGCCCAGGTCCGCGGGGGCGTCTTCGGGCGCCGGCCGGAACTCGGCCAGAGCCTTGAGCTCGCTCGTGCCCTGGGGCGTTTCCCAGCGCAGGGCATCGAGCGACAGGCGCGGACCGGCCGCCAGGATCGGCACGGCCAGGGCGCGCAACCGCTGCTGGTCCTGTTCGGACAGGCCCTCGTCGGATTCGGCCGTGCCGCTCAACCGCTCCAGTTCGCTGCTCAGGGCCTGCAGCCCCGGCACATCCAGGTGCTCGGCGGTCAGGGCCAGCGTGATCCGGCCCAGGTCCTGGCGGTCGACCTGAAGTTGGCCCAGGTCGTAGGAAAGGCGGCTGTCCAGCAGACTGCCCGTGCGGGCGGAATCGGAACGCAGCGACGGGCCCACGAATGCCACCTGGGGCGCATCGGGCACGTCGAGATGGATGCGTCCGAACCTGGCCTGCTGGCGGGATTGCAGGTCGGTCTCGCCGCTGCGGGTCGTGCGGCCGTCGAAATCCAGGCCTTCGAACCGCACCCGGACCCCGGAATCGGCATCGAACGCGGCCAGTTGGTCGGCGTGCCCGGATACGGTGGCCTCGCGCGTGCGGGGATCGTAGTCGATCTGTGCCTCGCCGCCGCTGAAATCCAGCCGGTCGCCGGCCAGCCGGACCGGCTGCAGGCGCCAGACCGCCGCGACACGCCCGTCGAAACCGATCCTGGACTGCAGCGTCCAGGGTGCCTGGCCGGCCGGCTGCGCATCGAACCAGGGCTGCCACAACGCGCCCGGCAAGGGTTCGATCAGGCTCAGGGCGGCGATGGGCCGCCATTCGCCCTGGCGCACGGCGGCCCACGGCCAGGGACCGTGCGCCAGGGCGTCATGCAGGCCCAGGTTCTGGTCCCGGCCTTCGTCGTCGCGGAACTGGAAGACGTAGCGGACGTCCGAGGAAAACACCCCGCGCCGGTATTCCTGGATCGACAGGACGGGATGCGGGTCGGGAGACGACCACTGAGCGGCGATTTCCTGGTTGGCCTGCGCCACCCAGGCCTCGATGCGTTCCTGCGCCAGGCGACCGGCATACCAGGAAGAACCCGTGTAAGCGAGTGCCAGGACGGCCGCCAGGCCGGCTGCGGTCTTCAGGGAACGTCGGGTCATGGGGAATCTACTCCGTCGGTGCGCCCGGAGGCGCGGTCATGCAACCGGATCAGTTGCGCGGCGTCTTCTGCCCCCAGGCCCCGGCGGCTGGCCAGGCGGTAGCTTTGCCCGGCTGCGGTGGCCACCGGCATGGCGGTCCCCTGGGCGCGCGCCAGCGCGGCCACGGTATCCAGGTCCTTGAGCATGGTGTCCAGGGTGGCCTGCGCGGGCCCGGGCGCCTGGGTCATGCGCGGCACGAAGATCTGCAGCAGCGTGGAATCGGCCCAGCCGCCCGCCAGGGCTTCGGCCAGGCGGGCCGCATCGACGCCGGCATCCCGCGCCAGGGCGATGGATTCGGCGATGGCGGCGACCGTGGTGGTGACGATGGTCTGGTTGCAGAGCTTGGCCACCTGGCCGCTGCCCACCGGCCCCATGTGGGTCACGCGGCTGGCATAGGCCATGAGCAGCGGCGTCGCCCGGGCGCAGACATCGGCCGGGCCGCCCGCCATGATGGCCAGGGTGCCCGCCGCGGCGCCGCCGGTGCCGCCGGACACCGGCGCATCCAGCCAGACGGCGCCGTTGGCCCGGGCAAGCCGCCCGGAAAATTCACGGGTCTCGTCCGGCGGGATCGAGGAATGATCGATCAGCAATTCCAGCGTCGCGGCCTGCGCCAGGCCGTCGGGGCCGAACACCACGTCACGCACCGCCGCCGCGTCGAACAGGCACAGTGCGACCCAGGCACACCGCTCGCCCAGCTCGCGCGGGCTGGCGCCGACCCGGGCCCCGGCCGCCTGGATATCGCGCAGGGGGCCGGGCGAGCGGTTCCACACATGGACCTCGTGCCCGGCCTGCAACAGCCGCCGCACCATGGGCACGCCCATGCGGCCCAGGCCACAGAATCCGATCTTCATGGTCATTCCACCCGTTTGCGGGACAGTTCGCGCGGCAGGGGAAAGGCGACCTGCTCGCGCACCCCGTCCAGGGGGCGCACGGAACGCGCGCCCAGTTCTTTCAGGCGGTCGATCACCTGCCGCACCAGGACTTCAGGCGCGGAAGCCCCGGCAGTCACGCCGACGCGCCGGGCGTCGCGCAGCCATTCGGGATCGATCATGCCGGGATCGTCGATCAGGTAGGCGGTCACGCCCTTGCGCTCGGCCACTTCGCGCAGCCGGTTGGAATTGGAACTGTTCGGACTGCCGACCACCAGCACCAGATCGCATTGGGGCGCCATGACGCGCACGGCATCCTGGCGATTCTGCGTGGCGTAGCAGATGTCGCTTTTCTTGGGCTCGGCGATCCCGGGAAAGCGCGCGCGCAAGGCGGCCGCCACCTGGGCGGCATCGTCGATGGACAGCGTGGTCTGGGTCACGAAGGCAAGCCGGTCCGGATCACGGACCTGGAGGGCCTGGACGTCTTCCACCGACTCGACCAGATACATGCCGTCGTCGGCCTGGCCCAGCGTGCCCTCGACTTCGGGGTGCCCCCGGTGGCCGATCATGATGACCTCGCGGCCTTCCTTGCGCATGCGGGCGACCTCGACGTGGACCTTGGTGACCAGCGGACACGTGGCGTCGAAGATGCGCTGACCGCGCTGTTCGGCCTCGGCGCGGACGGCGCGCGAGACGCCGTGCGCCGAGAAGATCACGATCGCGCCTGCGGGGGCGTCTTCGAGTTCGTCGATGAAGACGGCGCCCTTGGCGCGCAGGTCTTCGACCACGTAGCGGTTGTGCACGATTTCGTGGCGCACGTAGATCGGCGCCCCGTGGATTTCCAGTGCGCGCTCGACGATCTCGATGGCCCGGTCCACGCCGGCGCAGAAACCGCGCGGCTGTGCCAGGACGATCTCGGCGCCGGCAGCCTCGCCACCGGACAGCGCAGGCATGGAGCGGTCCTCGATCACAGCACCCCCAGGATCTTGACTTCGACCTGCAGGTCGATGCCCGCCAGGGGATGGTTGAAGTCGAACAGGGCCGCGTCGTCCCGCAGGGTCTTGAGCACGCCGGAATAGCGGCCGCCGTTGGGTGCCACGAATTCGACCATGTCGCCCGCCTCGAATTCGGTGTCGGGCGGCGCGTTGCGCGCCATTTCGTCGCGCCCGACCCAGCGCAGCAGTTCGGGGTTGCGTTCGCCGTAGGCCTGGGCGGCCGGCAGGTCGGCGGTGAAGTGCTCGCCTTCTGCGCGTTCCAGCAGCAGGGCCTCGATGCCCGGCGCCCATTGGCCGATGCCCATCTGCAGGGTGGCGGGCCGATCCAGGAAGGTGTCGACGAAGACGGTGCCGGCGCCGGGGCCCGTCAGCAGTTCGATGCGGTAGTGCAGCGTGACGTAAGAGTCCGGCCGGACATGCTGCGCGGCTTGAGTTGAGGTCAAAATGCCCCCGTGAAGGATTCAATGCAAACCCCTACATTCTAGAGCCTAACATGCCGCAAGACACCCGATCCCCCTGTTCCGAGCGTCCCAGGGAACGCCTGCTGCGGCACGGCGCGCAGGCGCTGACGTCGGCCGAGCTGCTGGCGGTCCTGCTGCGCACCGGCACGCGCGGCCGCGACGCCGTCGAGATGGGGCGCCGGATGATCGAGCATTTCGGCGGTCTGCGCCGCCTGCTGGCGGCGGATTCCTCGGCGCTGCTGGCCTTTCCCGGCATGGGCGCGGCCAAGACCTGCGAGTTGCTGGCGGTCCAGGAACTCAGCCGCCGCGCTGTCGAGGAACCGCTGCGCAGCGGCCGCGCCCTGAACCAGCCCGGCCGGGTCAAGCAGTTCTGCGCCCTGCGCCTGGCCCACCTGCGGGTGGAGCATTGCATCGCCCTTTTCCTGGACAGCCAGCTGCAGCTGATCGAATGCGCCGAGGTCGCGCGCGGCACGCTGGCGCATGCCTCGGTCTACCCGCGCGAGGTCGTGAAAGCCGCGCTCGGGCACCATGCCGCCGCCCTGATCCTGGCCCATAACCACCCGTCGGGCCTGGCCGAACCCAGTCCGGCCGACATCGCCCTGACGCGCCAGCTGAAGCAGGCCCTGGCCCTGGTCGACATCCAGCTGCTGGACCACCTGATCGTCGGCGCCACCGAGGTCACGTCCCTGGCGGAACGGGGCCAGGTCTGAACGGGACCAGATCTGAACGTGCCCCGGGCAGGGATCGGGGGCGTCCCGGCCGGCCGCCGCGGTTCGCCCGGCATGACGACCACGCCCCTGGACCTTCGTTCTTTCGCGTAGTAGAATGGTGGGCTTATCTTGGATACGTTGCCAGGATTTTGATGCGAGCCATCTTCTTTTGGCAGAGGCATTTCGCGTCCATCCGGCTGGCGGTCCCCTATCATCTACCCACGGATTCCATCATGAAAGAAGGCATTCATCCCGAGTACCGCGAGGTCGTGTTCCTCGACCTGCAGACCGGCAACAAGTTCATCTCGCGTTCCGCGCTGAATTCGCGCGAAACCACCGAGATCGACGGCAAGACCTACCCGCTCTTCAAGTGCGACGTCACCTCGGAATCGCATCCCTTCTACACCGGCGCCCAGACCCGCATCGTCGAAACCGGCCGCGTGGAAAAGTTCCGCGCCCGTTTCGCCCGCACCGCCGGCACGGTCAAGAAGTAAGCGCAGCGTGCAGTTCCAAAAGGCAGCCGTCCGGCTGCCTTTTTCATTTAACATGGGCGCATTCATCCGCCCCTTTTTTCTGGTGCTTCCCCGGTGCTGTCCCAAGATCTGCGATCGACACCCGCCCGCCTGACGGCCACGGCCGCCGCCAAGCTGCCCAGGCCGTTCCTGCTGTGCGTCGGCCTGGTCTACATCCTGGCGGGCCTGTTCTATCGCGACCCCTGGAAGACCGACGACGTCACCGGCCTGGCCACCATGCTCACGGCCCTGTCGGGCCAGGACCATGCCTGGCTGCTGCCCCAGGTCGGCCACCTGGCGCAAGCCCAGGACGGGCCGCTGGCCACCTGGGTCGGCGCCCTCTCCATCTGGGCGCTGCGCCCCCTGTTCGAGCTTTTCTTCAGCCCCCTGGACGCCGCCATCATCGCATCGCGCGTGCCCAACCTGCTGTGGTTCGCCCTGCTTACCGGCTCGATCTGGTACGGCACCTACCTGCTGGGCCGGCGTCCGGAATCCCAGCCGCTGGCCCTGCCTTTCGGCGGCGAACCCAACCCGCGCGACTACGGCCGGATGCTGGCCGATGCCGCCCTGCTGCTGATCGTGGCCACGATCGGCATCGTCTGGCGCATGCACGAAACGTCCGAAGTGCCCGCCGTGATCGCCTGCCAGGCCCTGGCCTTCTATGCCGTGGCCCGCATGCTCGACCATCCGGTCTCGGGCGCCGCCACCCTGGGCGTGGCCGTGGGGCTGTCGTTCCTGGCGCGCGGCTGGCTGGGCTGCCTGCCGCTGATCCTGGCCGTGCCCCTGATCTTCCTGCCCGGCCGAGCCCTGGCGGCCGAACGGAGATGGCTGGCCGTCAGCGCCCTGATCGCGATCACGCTGATCCTGCTCTGGTGGATTCCCGCCCGGGCCTTCGGTCCCTACTGGACCGAAAGCTGGCTACTCTGGACGCGCAATGCCTTCGACTGGCCCGGCGCCCGCGCCTGGGGCAGCATCCTGCGCGACCTGCCCTGGTTCCTCTGGCCGACCTGGCCGCTGGCCCTGCTGGCGCTGTGGCGCTGGCGCGGCTGGTTCCGCGCCCCGCACATCGGCATCCCGCTGGGCTTCGCCGTGGGGGCGCTGCTGATCCTGCTGGCCAGTGCCGACCCCTTCGAACCCGAATACAGCACCCTGGCCGTGCCCTGCGCCGTCCTGGCGGCCTTCGCCCTGCCGACCCTGCGGCGCGGCGTGATCAATACCCTGGACTGGTTCGCGGTGATGTGCTTTTCACTGACGGCCGCCACCGTGTGGCTGGGTTGGGTGGCCCTGCAGGCCGGCTGGCCCGCCCAGATCGCCGCCAACATCACCCGCCAGACCCGGGGCTTCGACCCCCACGTCGCCTGGCCCGCCACGGTCTTCGCCGTCCTCGGCACCCTGGCCTGGATCGCCCTGGTGCGCTGGCGCCTGCGCAGCCATCCGGCCGGCCTGTGGCGCGGCACGGCGCTCTCGGCCGGGGGCCTGATCACCACCTGGCTGCTGCTGGCCACACTGTGGATGCCCGCGCTCGACTACGCGCGCAGCTACCGCGACGTCTCGGCATCCCTGGCATCGGCCCTGGCACAGCACCGCCAGCCCGGCGAATGCATCCGCACCCAGGGCCTGGGCAGCGGCCAGCGTGCCTCGTTCCTGGTATTCAACGGCATCGAGTTCAGCTTCGACGACGACTGCCCGCTGCTGCTGCAGCAGGTCAGCCCCCGCAGCCTGCAATCGGGCCAGGCCTGGCTGGCGGACCATCCCGCCCTCTGGGAAGGCCGCCGCGAACCCGACCGCCACGAGATGTTCCGCCTGCTGCGCCTGAAGCCCTAGGATTCAGCCCCCAAGCCCCGGCATTCCGTTGAACCAACCCGCCCCTTCCATGACCGACGCCCCACCCGCCGGCCGGCCGGCCGCCGCCCCCTGGCGCACCATCCTGCGGCAATCCTGGCCCATCCTGGTCAGCTCCTGGGCCGGCATCGTCTTCGCCGTCCTGGACACGGCCATGGTGGGCCACGCCAGCGCCGCCGATCTCCAGGCGATGTCGCTCGGCGCCTCGATCTACATCACGATCTTCGTCGGCCTGATGGGCGTGGTGCATGCCCTGATCCCGATCATTGCCCAGCACTTCGGGGCCGGGCGACTGGAAGAAGCCGGCAGGGCCTGGGGCCAGGGCATCTGGCTGGCCCTAACCCTGTCCGCACTGGGCGGCGCCTGCCTGCTGTTTCCCGACGCCTGGCTCAGCCTGTCCGGCGATGTCGAACCCGAAGTGCGCCGGCGGGTGGCCGGCTATCTGGTCGCCCTGGCGCTGGCCCTGCCTTCGGCGCTGCTGTTCCGCACGATTTACGCCACATCGACGGCCATCTCGCAGACCCGCGAGGTGATGGCGATCAATGTCGGCAGCATCGCCTTCAAGCTGCTGTTCAACGTATGGTTCATCTTCGGCGGCCTGGGCCTGCCCGCGATGGGCGCGGTGGGCGCTGGCATCGCCACCCTGGTGGTGGACTGGATGATGCTCGCGGCCGGGCTGTGGATGATCCGCCACCGGCAGGCCTTCCGGGCCCTGTCCCTGCGGCTGGGATGGCCGCGCTGGGCCGACCAGAAAGAGCTGCTGCGCCTGGGGCTGCCCATGGGCGGATCCTACCTGATCGAGGTCTGCGCCTTCAGTTTCATGGCGCTGCTGATTGCCCGCGACGGCCTGTACGTCAGCGGCGCCCAGCAGATCCTGGCGAACCTGGTCGCCCTGGCCTACATGCTGCCCATGTCCCTGAGCCTGGCCACCGCCTCGCTCACGGCGCAGGCCGTGGGCGCGCGCGATCCGGCCCTGGCCCGGCGCACGGGATTGAACGGTATCGGGCTCGCGGCCCTGGGCGCCCTGCTCACCGGCGCCATCCTGATCGCCGGACGGGAAGCCATCGTGCGCGCCTACACCGACGAGATCCAGGTGGCCGCCATCGCCCTGACCTTGCTGCAGATCGCGCCCTGGTTCCATTTCTGGGACGCCATGCACTGCATCGGCGCCTATATCCTGCGCGCCTACAAGATCGCCATGGTGCCGCTCATCCTGCAGGTCACCGCGCTGACGGGGCTGGGACTGGTGGGCGGCTGGTGGCTGGGCTACGGCCCCGCGGCCGGATCCCTTGCTCCCGTTGCGCACCGGCTGATGCCGGGCGCACCGGTCGGGGCCGCGACCATGTGGATCATGGCGATGTTCGGGCTGCTGCTGTCGGCCCTGATGCTGTTTGCCTGGTACGGCCGCGTGTTGCGCCAGCAGGCGCGAGGCGCCTGAACCGGCGCGCAGCCGAACCGGGCGGCGACTGTCGCCCGGCGATCAGGCGGCCTGCCCCGATTCGACGGGTGCCGGTTCTCCCGACGCCGCGTCCGGGCCCGGGGCCGTTGCCGTGGTCACCAGTTCCACCACCTTGCTGCGCGACAACACGCCGATGAACTCGCCCTGCTCGCCCGTCACGGCCAGCGGCTCGGGCGTGCGCAGCAGGCGCGCCAGGACTTCGTCCAGCCCGGCCGAGGCCGGCACGGAAGCCATGTCGCTGAGATGGCGGGAGATGTCGCGCGCCCCCGCCTGCGCGGCGCGCTGCGCATCGTCCCGCATCAGCACGCCCGCCAGGCGCTTGCCGTCCAGCACGGCGGCGTAGTCGTAATCCCGCGCGGCCAGGCGCTCCAGCGCATGCGCCGGATGGGTGCGCATGGTCAGCGTCAGGGGACGTTCGTTGCAGGCGTGGGACGCGTTCAGGACCTTGCCCCGGTTGACGTCCTGCAGGAAGGACTCGATGTAGTCGTTGGCAGGCGACAGCAGGATGTCCTCGGGCGTGCCCTCCTGGATCAGCTCGCCGTCCTTCAGGATGGCGATCCGGTTTCCCAGGCGCAGGGCTTCGTCCAGATCGTGGGTGATGAAGACGATGGTCTTGTTCAGCTTCGCCTGCAGGGCCAGCAACTGATCCTGCATCTCGTGGCGGATGAGCGGATCCAGGGCGGAGAACGCTTCGTCCATCAGCAGGATCTCGGCGTCCGTGGCCAGCGCCCGGGCCAGGCCCACGCGCTGCTGCATGCCGCCGGAAAGCTGATGGGGATACTGGGCCTCGAACCCGGACAGGCCGACCTGCTCCAGCCAATGGCGCGCGCGCTCCTCGCGCTCGGCCCGGCGCACGCCCTGCACCGCCAGCCCGTAGGCGGCGTTGTCCAGCACCGTGCGGTGCGGCAGCAGGCCGAAACGCTGGAACACCATGCTCATCTTGCTCTGGCGAAAACGTTCCAGTTCGCGCGGCTTCAGGCTGACCACGTCCACGCCGTCGACCAGGATCTGCCCGGCGCTGGGCTCGATCAGGCGGTTGAAATGCCGGATCAAAGTCGACTTGCCCGATCCCGACAGGCCCATGATCACATGGATGTGGCCTTCCTCGATGGACAGGCTGATATCGCGCAGGCCCAGCGTGTGGCCGCTGCGTTCGAGCAGGGCTTCCTTGGAGATGCCTTCGCGGGCGGCGGCCAGCCAGCGGTCGGGGTGCGGCCCGAAGATCTTGTAGATGTTGCGGACTTCGATCTTGTTCATGTCAGTTCCCCCGCACCTGCCAGCGCTTGCCGAACCGCTGGGTGATGCGGTCGAAGATGATGGCCAGGACCACGATCCCCAGTCCGGCCAGCAGACCGCGTCCGACCTGCAGGCGATTGATGCCCTGCAGGACCTCGTAGCCCAGCCCGCGCACGCCGATCATGGAAGCGATCACCACCATGGCCAGCGCCATCATGGTGGTCTGGTTGATGCCCGCCATGATGTTGGGCAGCGCCAGCGGCAGCTGCACGCCGAAGAGCTGGCGGCTGCGGCTGGCCCCGAAGGCGCGCGAGGCCTCGAGCACTTCCGCGTCCACCAGGCGGATGCCCAGGTCGGTGAGCCGGATGACGGGCGGCACGGCATAGATCACCGTGGCGAACAGCGCCGCCAGCTTGCCCAGGTTGAACAGCATGACCACCGGGATCAGGTAGACGAAGCTGGGCATGGTCTGCATGACGTCCAGGACCGGCAGCATCGCGGCGCGCACCCAGCGGAAGCTGGCCATGGCAATCCCCACGGGAATGCCGATCAGCACCGAGAACGCCACCGCCACGATCATCAGCGACAGCGTCTGCATGGCGGCCTCCCAGAGACCTATGGCCCCCACCAGGCACAGCAGCGCGCCCATGGCCAGGCTGAAGCGCCAGGCCCGGCTGCCCAGCCAGGCCAGGCCCACGATGACGGCCACGATGGCCCACCACGGCGAATGCCGCAGCAGGTTGTCGGACCAGATCAGCAGGTCCAGCAGGGGCTGGGTCAGCGCCCGCAGCACGTCGGAATACTGCGTCACCAGCCCATTGACGAACTCGTCGATGGGCCGCTGCAGATCCCGGGCTGCAATCAATTCGGGAAACATGCGGGCCTCCTTACAGGGCGGCCTTGACACGCTCCGTCACGTCGGCGGGCAGCCATCCGGTCCAGACGGCCTGCTGGTTCTTCAGGAACCACATCGCCGTCGGTTGGGGTTCGGCCTCGTTCTTTTCCATGTAGGCCATGGTCTGGTTCATCACGTCCAGGGGCACCTTCACCTTGGACAGGAACTCGGTCAGCTTCGGCGCGTCCTGGGTGAATTTCGCGGTGACCGCCGTGAACACCGGATTCTCCGGATAGTCGGAGGCCTGGGGGTTCTCGCAGTTCGGGTCGGTCAGGCATTTCTGCTTGGCGGCGTCGTACGGCGGCAGTTCCAGCTTGACCAGGTCCATGGAGCCCACCAGCGGCGTCGGATACCAGTAGTAGAAGACGACATTTTCCTTGCGCTGGTAGGCTGCGGTCAGGGCGGCCTTCTGGGTCGCGCCGGTGCCGGGGGAGAACAGCGTGAAGGTATCGCCCAGGTTCAGCGCCTTGAACAGGTTCGTGCTGACGACTTCGCAGCCCCAGCCGGCCGGGCAGCCGTAGAAGCGGCCCTTGGAGGGCTCTTCGGGATCCTTGAAGGCATCCTTGAATTTCGGCAGGTCGGTGGCCTTCTTCAGTTCGGGCAGGCGCTCGGCCGTGTACTTGGGAATGAACCAGGCTTCACCGCCCATGTAGATGTCGCCGATGCGCTTGACGCGGCCGGTGGCCTCGGCCTTGGTCCAGGGCTCCAGGGTGCTGTTCAGCCAGATCTCGCTGTTGATGTCCAGGTCTCCGCGTTCCAGCGCCGCCAGGGCCGGCAGGGTTTCCGTGGGCAGGACTTCGGAATCGCAGCCGTAGCCATGCTTGGCAATGAAGCGTTCGACCTCGACCAGGACCAGGTTGGATTCCCAGTTCATGCCGCCGAAGCGCACGGCGCGGTCGAGTTCGCATTGGGGCGCGTCGGCCGCCCGGGACACGGACGGGGCCAGCGACAGGCCGGCGAGCGCAGCCGTCAGTGCAAGCCCCAGCACGGTGCGGGACAGGCGGGGGGAACGTGCCGCGACGGGCGACGAAAAAGCAGAGATAGACATAGATGCCTCCTTTGGGTTACGGAGACGCCGGATACGCCATGCGTGGCCGACGCCATAGCTTAGGGGAGGGTGTGCGGAAGACGGCCGCGGGCCGCCAATACATACCAGCACTGCAGGCGCGATGCGCCCAGGACAGACAGGGGCCGAAAACCGAAGCAGCCGCTGCCAGGATTGAAAAAAGAACTACAGAAGAAGCGTTATTTTACACACAGGATCGCAGAAAATAAACCCGGTTAATGAAAACAGCCCCTGAGCGGGGCTGAAAACGCGGGAATCGCGGTGTGCTGCAGGCGGTGCCGGAGACATGCCGGACGGGCGTTTCCGGCACCCCGGGAAAGGTGGGTTCAGCGGTCCCGGTAGATATAGTCGCGGCGCCAGGGGTAGGCCTGGTCCCCGGGGTAGTCCAGCTCGTCGGAACGCCCCGTGGGCTGGGGCTGGGCGAGAATCTGGTGCAGGGCGATCCAGCCGTGCTCGAAGCCCATCGCGCAGCCCGCCAGGTACATGCGGTACGCCCGCAAGGATCGTTCGCCCTGGGACGTGTTCAAGACGGCACGCGCCTCGTCCAGGCGGGATTCCAGGGCGTCGCTCCAGGCCCAGAGCGTGCGCGCATAATGCGGGCGCAGGTTCTCGACATCCAGGTCTTCCAGGCCGGCCTCGGCCAGGGTCTGCTGCACATAATGGATGTGGGACAGCTCGCCGCCGGGGAAGATGAACTTCTCGATGAATTCACCCATGCCGGCGCCCAGTTCGCTGTTGTCCAGCCCGCCCGCCGTGATGCCGTGGTTCAGGATCAGGCCGCCGGGCCGCACCAGCCGGCGCAATTTGGAAAAATAGCCCGTGAGCTGGGCCCGCCCCACGTGCTCGAACATGCCGACCGACGCGATCTTGTCGTAGGGCCGGGACTCGTCGAGCTTGCGGTAGTCCAGCAGTTCCATGCGCACGCGCCCGGACAGGCCCTTTTCCTGGATCAGACGGTTGACGTGGGCATGCTGGTTCTTCGACAGGGTGATGCCCGTGACGTCGACATCGTAGTGTTCCGCCGCCCACAGCATCAGGCCGCCCCAGCCGCCGCCGACGTCCAGGAAGCGCTCGCCCGGCTTCAGGGCCAGCTTGCGGCAGATGTGGTCGAGCTTGGCTTCCTGGGCCTGGGCCAGGGTGAAACCGGGCTCGCGGTAGTAGGCGCAGGAATATACCCGGCGCGGATCCAGCCACAGGGCATAGAAATCGTCGGACAGGTCGTAGTGGAATTCGATCTGCCGCGCATCGCGCTCGATCGAGTGGCGCCAGACCGACACCAGCCGCTTCACCAGGCTGGTCAGCCAGCCCGAGCGGGCCAGGTCGACCGGCGAACCCGGCAGGATGCCCGCGGCCAGACGCATCAGATCCCGCATGGAGCCGTCGAACTCGAATTTGCCTTCGACGTAGTCTTCGCCCAGCACGCCGACCTCGCCGGCCGCGAAGTGCGTCAGGACGGCGGCGTCGCGCACACGCAGGCGAATCGCTGCGTCGGCGGCACCGACCTTCTGCCCATCCGGCAATTCCATGGAAACCGGCAGGGGCAATGATCCAAGTTTGTTCTCGATGATCGATGCGATCGCAGTCAACGGAGCCTCCCTCAGTCATGTGAAAGACCTTGCTATAGTAGCGCCAATCCCCGCTGCTTCAAGCGCCACCAGCAGGCTTCATTCCTGCCCGCCCCCACCGACCCGCTTTCATGGCTTCCCGTTCTTTCCTGCCCCAGATCCCGCCCTGGCTGATCCTGATGGGCGCGCTGGCTGCGATCGGCCCCCTGGCCATCGACATGTACCTGCCCGCCTTCGGCGCCATGGCGGCCGACCTGGGCGTCCATCCGGGGCAGGTCGAGCGCACCCTGGCCAGCTACCTGCTGGGCCTGGCCCTGGCACAGCTGGCCTACGGCCCCCTGGCCGACCGCTATGGCCGCAAGCCGCCGCTGCTGATCGGCCTGGTGCTGTTCTCCATCGCATCCATCGCCTGCGCGCTGAGCAGCGACATCGACCACCTGATCCTGTGGCGCGTGGTCCAGGCCTTCGGCGGCGCCGCCGGCATGGTCATCCCCCGTGCCGTGATCCGCGACCACCTGGATACCCGCGAGGCCGCCCAGGCCCTGTCCCTGCTGATGCTGGTGATGGGCGTGATGCCCATCCTGGCGCCCCTGCTGGGCGGCCAGGCCGTGACGCTGGGATCCTGGCGCACCGTGTTCTACCTGATGAGCCTGGTCGGCGCCGGGCTGCTGATCGCCGTGGCGCTGCGCATGCGCGAATCCCTGGATCCCGGGCGGCGATCGCCGCTGGCCGTGGGCGCCATCGCCGCCCATTTCCACCTGCTGCTGACCCATCGGCGCTTCATGGGCTACACCCTGGCGGGCGGCTTCGGATCGGGCGGCCTGTTCGCCTATATCTCGGGATCCCCCCAGGTCTTCATCTCGATCTACGGCGTCGACCCGCGCTGGTTCGGCCTGCTGTTCGGCCTGAACGCCGCGGCGCTGATCGGGGCCTCGCAGGTCAGCGCCCGCCTGCTGAACCGCCACCCGCCGATCCGCCTGCTGGCCCGCGCACAGGGCATTCTGGTGCTGATGACGCTGTGCGCCCTGCTGTCGACCCTGCTGGGCTGGATCGATCTGCCCCTGCTGATGCTGTGCCTGATGGGATTCATGGCCAGCCAGGGATTCGTGGGCCCCAACGCCGCCGCCCTGGCGCTGGCCGAACAGGGCCCCCGGCTGGGTGTGGCCTCGGCGCTGATGGGAGCATTGCAGATGCTCTGCGGCGCCCTGGCCGGCTTTGCCGTCAGCGCCTGGCACACCGGCACTCCCCTGCCCCTGACCGCCGTGCTGGCGGCCTGCGCGGCCCTTTCGTGGCTTTCCGGCCGCATCGCCATGCAAACCGACCGGTAATTCGCTTGATCTGCCTGGTAATTTCAGTATAGAATGCAAGGCTTTCCAGATACACACACAGAGGTGAGACCATGGCACGCGTATGCCAAGTAACCGGCAAAGGCCCGATGGTGGGCAACAACGTCTCGCACGCGAACAATAAAACCAAGCGTCGTTTCCTGCCCAACCTGCAATCGCGCCGGTTCTGGGTCGAATCCGAAAACCGCTGGGTGCGCCTGCGCGTATCCACCAAGGCCCTGCGCACCATCGACAAGAACGGCATCGACGCCGTCCTGGCCGACCTGCGTGCCCGTGGCGAACTGGCCTGATCGGCCGCGCATAGGAGCACATCATGGCTAAAGGCATCCGCGAGAAAATCAAGCTCGAGTCGACCGCCGGCACGGGTCATTTCTACACGACCACGAAAAACAAGCGCAACATGCCGGAAAAGATGCTGATCAAGAAATTTGATCCGGTCGCGCGCAAGCACGTCGACTACAAGGAAACCAAGCTGAAGTAATCCGGGGTCGCCTCTCCCGGACCGTCTCACCGGTTTCTTTCGAATCCCCGCCTTCGTGCGGGGATTTTTCTTTGCGGGTGCGCCGGAACCCGATGCCGCACGACCCTCTATAATGTCGGGCTGGTCCTTTTCCCACCCATTTTCCAGACAGATCCATGCAGGAACGCTACATCCCGAACCAGGTCGAAACCGAAGCCCAGGCCCACTGGCGCGAGGGCGACGTCTACCGCGTCACCGAACACGCCGCTCTCCCTGACGGCTCGCCCAAGCCCAAGTTCTACGCCTGCTCGATGCTGCCCTACCCCAGCGGCAAGCTCCACATGGGTCACGTGCGCAACTACACCATCAACGACATGATGGCCCGCCAGCTGCGCATGCGCGGATACAACGTCCTCATGCCCATGGGTTGGGACGCCTTCGGCATGCCGGCCGAGAACGCCGCCATGAAATCCGGCGTCCCCCCGGCCAAATGGACCTACGACAACATCGCCTACATGAAAAAGCAGATGCAGGCGATGGGGCTGGCGATCGACTGGTCGCGCGAAATGTGCGCCTGCGACCCGGCCTACTACAAATGGAACCAGTGGCTGTTCCTGAAGATGCTCGAAAAGGGCATCGCCTACCGCAAGACCCAGGTCGTCAACTGGGATCCGGTCGACCAGACCGTGCTCGCCAACGAGCAGGTCATCGACGGCCGCGGCTGGCGTTCCGGGGCGCTGGTGGAAAAGCGTGAAATCCCCGGCTACTACCTGCGCATCACGGACTACGCGGACGAACTGCTCGACACGCTGCACGACGGGCTGCCCGGCTGGCCGGAACGCGTGCGCCTGATGCAGGAAAACTGGATCGGCAAGAGCGAGGGCGTGCGTTTCGCCTTCCGCCACGACATCCGCGATGCGGACGGCGCCCTGATCCAGGACGGCCTGCTGTACGTGTTCACCACCCGCGCCGACACCATCATGGGTGTCACCTTCTGCGCCGTGGCGCCCGAGCATCCGCTGGCCACCCATGCCGCCCGCGGCAATCCCGAACTGGCCGCCTTCATCGAAGCCTGCCGCCAGGGCGGCACGACCGAGGCCGAACTCGCCACCCGCGAAAAAGAAGGCCTGCCCACCGGCCTGTCCGTCATCCACCCCCTCACGGGCGAACCCGTGCCGGTCTGGGTCGGCAACTACGTCCTCATGAGCTACGGGGACGGCGCCGTGATGGGCGTGCCCGCACACGACGAACGCGACTTCGCCTTCGCGCGCAAGTACGGCCTGCCCATCCGCCAGGTCATCGCCGCCGAAGGCAAGGCCTATTCCACCGAGGCCTGGCAGGACTGGTACGCCGACAAGCAGATCGGCCGCACGATCCAGTCTGGCAAGTACGACGGCCTGACCACCGCCGAGGCCATCCAGGCGGTGGCCGCCGATCTCCAGGCCCAGGGGCTGGGCGAACTGCGCACCACCTGGCGCCTGCGCGACTGGGGCATTTCGCGGCAGCGCTACTGGGGCACACCGATCCCCATCATCCACTGCGCCGACTGCGGCCCGGTCCCCGTGCCCGAAAAGGACCTGCCCGTGGTCCTGCCCGAGCACCTCGTGCCCGACGGCACCGGCAACCCCCTGGCCAAGGACGAGGCATTCCTGTCCTGCCACTGCCCCTCCTGCGGCAAGCCGGCGCGCCGCGAGACCGACACGATGGACACCTTCATCGATTCGTCCTGGTATTTCATGCGCTACACCTCGCCGGGCAACGACCAGGCCATGGTGGATGCCCGCAACGACTACTGGATGCCGATGGATCAGTACATCGGCGGCATCGAACACGCCGTGCTGCACCTGCTGTATGCGCGCTTCTGGACGCGGGTGATGCGCGACCTGGGCATGGTGAAGTTCTCCGAGCCCTTCACGCGGCTGCTGTGCCAGGGCATGGTGCTGAACCACATCTATTCGCGCCGGAACGCCCGGGGTGGCATCGAGTATTTCTGGCCCGACCAGGTGGAAAACATCACCGACGACAAGGGCGGCATCATCGGCGCGCGCCTGAAATCCGACGGTTCGCCCGTGGACTACGGCGGCATCGGCACCATGTCCAAGTCCAAGAACAACGGCGTCGACCCGCAATCACTGATCGACGGCATGGGGGCCGACACCGCCCGCCTCTTCGTCATGTTCGCCAGCCCCCCGGAACAGACCCTGGAATGGTCGGATTCCGGTGTCGAGGGCGCGCACCGCTTCCTGCGCCGGCTGTGGGCCTTCTGCCATGCGCAGCACGACGCCGTTCTCCAGCACGCCGCATCCCCCGTCGACGGCGCCGCGCTGGACGATGCCGCGGCCGGCCTGCGCCGCCAGATCCACGGCCTGCTGCGCCAGGCGGACTACGACTACCAGCGCATCCAGTACAACACCGTGGTCTCCACGGCCATGAAGATGCTCAACACGCTGGAAGCGGCCGCCCAGGCGGGCGTTTCCGGCCCGGCCCTGGCCGAATCCGTCTCCATCCTGCTGCGCGTCCTGTATCCGGTGGTGCCGCACATCACCTGGCAGCTGTGGCGCGAACTGGGCCTGGCCGATGCGCTGGGCGACCTGCTGGACGCGCCCTGGCCCACGGTCGACGAGTCCGCCCTGCGGGCGGATACGATCGAGCTGGTGCTGCAGATCAACGGCAAGGTCCGCGGGCAGATCACCATTCCCCAGGAAGCCGACAAGTCCGCCATCGAGGCCCAGGCCCGGGCGCACGAGGCAGTCGGCCGGTTCCTCGAAGGCCGCGAACCCAAGCGCATCGTGGTGGTGCCGGGCCGGCTGGTCAACGTCGTCGGATGATGCCCATGGTCTCCTTCACCTCCGTGCCGCGCATCCTGCGCCTTGCCCTGGCCGGCCTGGCCCTGCTGGTGCTGGGCGCCTGCGGTTTTCACCTGAAGGGGGCCACGCCACTGCCCTTCCAGTCGCTCTACACCAACATCAACCTGGATTCCGAGTTCGGCGCCCGGCTGCGCCGCACCATCTCGGCCAATTCACCGGGCACCCGCTTCACCGACCGCCGCCAGGACGCCGACGTCTACCTGCACCAGATCAACGAATCCCAGAACCTGCGCCAGCTGTCCCTGGACGCCGATGGCCGGGTCGAGGAATACGAGCTGAACCTGGAATTCCAGTTCGAACTGCTGGACCGCACGGGCCACGTGCTGCTGCCTCCCACGACCCTGCTCAGCGTGCGCGAGCTGCCCTACAACGACCGCATCGTCCAGGCCAAGGAAGGCGAGATCGACCGCACCTTCAAGGACATGCGCAACAGCCTGATCGACCAGATCCTGCGCCGCATGAGTTCACCGGAAGTCCGGGCCGCCTACGCCGACGCCGCCGACCGTCCCGTGGTTCCCATACCCGACGACAAGGTCCTCGAGGCCACGCCCCCGGCCGGCCCATCCTCGATCAGGCCCTAGCGCGGGCGGGGCCCAGACCATGGCATATGCGTCGGCTGCGGACCGCCTGACCGAGCACTACGCCGGCACACCGGAGCTGCCGGCCTGCACCGTCCTGTGCGGCGACGAGATCCTGCTGGTGACCGAGGCGGCCGATGCCTACCGCGCCGCCGCCACCCGGCTGGGCTGCGCCGAACGCACCCACCTGGTCATGGACGCCCGCAGCGACTGGGGCACGGCGCTGGCCGCGTCGCAGAATACGTCCCTGTTCGGCGACCTGCGGCTGCTGGAAATCAGTCTGCCCACCGGCAAGCCTGGCAAGACCGGCGCGGACACCCTGCAGAAGCTCGCCACGATGGCCGGCGACGGACACCTGCCCGACGTCCGGATCCTCATCCGCCTGCCGCAGCTGGACCGGACCACCCAGCAGGCCAAATGGGTCCAGGCCCTGAAGGCCCGCGCCGCCTGGACCGACATCCCGGCCATCCCCCGCACGGGGCTGGCGGACTGGATCGCCGCCCGCCTGAAGCGCCAGGGCCACACGGCGGACCCGGAAACGCTGGCCTGGCTCGCCGACAAAGTCGAAGGCAACCTGCTGGCCGCCCACCAGGAACTGCAGAAGCTCGCCCTGCTGCACCAGGCCGGGCCGCTCAGCCTGGAACAGGTCCAGGCCGCCGTGCTGAACGTGGCCCGCTACAATCTCTATGATCTGCGCGATGCCATGCTGCTGGGCCAGGCCGACCGCGCGCTGACCGTCCTGCGGGGCCTGCGGGCCGAAGGCGAGGCCCTGCCGCTGGTGCTCTGGGCCGTGGGCGAGGAAATCCGCATCCTGGCACGCCTGGCGCCCCACGCCCGCAGCGGCCTGGATGCGGCGATGCGGTCCCAGCGCCTGTTCGGCGCGCGCGAAAAACTCGCCCGCCAGGCCCTGGCGCGCGTGCCCGTGCCCGCCTGGACGCCGGCCTTGCGCCACGCCCATGAAATCGACCGTATCATCAAGGGTATCCCGGTGGACGGCCTGCTGCAGGATCCCTGGGACGAACTGGAACGGCTGGTGATGCGCATCGCCACGGCCGGATCGCCGCGGCGATGAACGCCGCCCCCTTCTCGCCGGCCAGCCCGCCGGACCCGAAGGCCTTTTATACAGACATGCCATGAACGACACCACCACCGGTTTTTCCATGCAGACCCTGGGCCGCCAGGCCCGGCAGGCGGCCCGCATCCTGCGCTCGGCCTCCGGCGCCGCCAAGGCCGCCGCCCTGCGGGCCATGGCCGACGGCCTGCGCGCCCGCCGCGCCTGGCTGCAGGAAGAAAACGCGCGCGATCTGCGCGCCGCCGCCGAACGCGGGCTGGATGCTCCGATGATGGACCGCCTGCGCCTGTCCGACCGGTCGCTGGACCTGATGATCGAAGGCCTGCTCCAGATCGCCGCCATGCCCGACCCGATCGGCAGCCTCAGCGAAACCACCACCCGGCCCAACGGCATGCGCGTGGCCCGCATGCGCGTGCCCCTGGGCGTGATCGGCATCATCTACGAATCCCGGCCGAACGTGACCATCGACGCCGCCGCCCTGTGCCTCAAATCCGGCAACGCCACCATCCTGCGCGGCGGCAGCGAGGCCTTCCATTCCAACCGCGCCCTGGGCACCATCATCCAGTCCGGCCTGGAAGCCGCCGGGCTGCCTCCGCACGCCGTGCAGGTCGTGGACACCACCGACCGCGCCGCCGTGGGCGAGATGATCACCCACCCGGAATGGATCGACGTCATCATCCCGCGCGGCGGCAAGAGCCTCATCGCCCGCCTGGCCGACGAATCGCGCGTGCCCCTGATCAAGCACCTGGAAGGCAACTGCCACGTCTACATCGACAAGGCGGCCGACCCGGACCGCGCGCTGGACATCGCGATCAACGCCAAGACCTACCGGACCGGCATCTGCGGCGCCATGGAAACCCTGCTGGTGCACGCGGACATCGCCGACGCCTGGCTGCCGCGCGCCGGAGCCCGCTTCGCCGAACTGGGGGTCGAACTGCGCGCCTGCCCGCGCGCGGCGGTGCTGCTGCCCGGATCGATCCCGGCCACGGAAGAAGACTGGGCCACGGAATTCCACGCCCCCATCCTGGCCGTGCGCGTGGTCGACTCCCTGGACGAAGCCATGGATCACATCGCCCGCTACAGCTCCGAGCACACCGAATCCATCGTCACCGAGGACCTTTCCGCCGCCCAGCGCTTCCAGCGCGAAGTCGATTCCAGCTCGGTCTACGTCAACCTGCCCACCTGCTTCGCCGACGGCTACGAATACGGTCTGGGCGCGGAGATCGGCATTTCCACCAACCGCCTGCACGCCCGCGGCCCGGTCGGGCTCGAAGGCCTGACCATCCAGAAATGGGTGCTGACCGGCGAAGGCCAGCTGCGAGGATGAGCCCGGATACGGCGCAGTCCCGGCGGACTGCGCCGTGCCTGGCGAATGCGTGCATCCCATCGTCATATCAAGGATCCCCATGCTCTGGGTCAAGGCCTTCCATATCCTGTTCGTCACATCCTGGTTCGCCGGGCTGTTCTACCTGCCGCGCATCTACGTCAACCTGGCCCAGGCCGAAGACCCTGCCGTACGCGCCACGCTGCTCGGCATGGCGCGGCGCCTGTACCGCTTCATGACGCCGCTGGGGGTTCTGGCGCTGATGCTGGGCCTGTGGCTGTGGCTGGGCTACGGCATCGGCCGCGGCCAGGGCTGGATGCATGCCAAACTGCTGGCCGTGGCCGGCCTGCTGGTCTTCCATCTGGCCTGCCGCCATCACCTGGGCACCCTTACCGCCGGCACCTGCCGGCATTCCCACCGCTACTTCCGCTGGTTCAACGAAATCCCGGTCCTGCTGCTGTTGCTGGTCCTGATCCTGGTGGTCGTCAAACCCTTCTGATCGCCGATGAACGATTCCACGACACGCAAGACCCTCAGCCTGAAGAAAAAGGCCCCCGCCGAAAGAAAGGCTCCTGCCGAACGCGCCGAATCGGGCGAGAAGCCCCGCAAGCGCTCGGGCGCCCGCGCGCGCCAGGCGGCGCTGCGGGAACACGCGCAGCAGACGCGCCCGGAAACCGGCACTGGCACCGATACCGGACAAAAGGCCAAGTCCCGGCGCCCCGCCCGCGACGCTGCGCCCGGGCATCCCTCGCGCCCGCAATCCGGCGCGCCGACGCGGGATCGCACCGGCAGGTCCGACGCGAACAAGGCCCGCCCCGGCCATGCCCGGCCGGATTCTCCGGACGACGGCCAGCCGCGCATCCAGCGCCTGCCCCGCGCACCGCGCCAGCCGCGCATGTCCGAAACCTTCGAGGCCTTCGCCCCCTGCCCGCACGGCCTGGAAGAAGCCCTGATGCTGGAACTGCAGGCGCTCGGCCACGACGCCGTCCGCGCCGGACGCGCCGGCTGCCACTTCCGGGCGGACTGGGCCGGCGTGCTGCGCGCCAATCTGTATTCCCGCCTGGCCACCCGCATCCTGGTCCAGGTCGCACGGGCCGAAGTCCACGACGAGGACGACATCCTGGCCCTGGCGCGCGACACCGAATGGGAACGCTGGTTCGGGCCCGAACAGTCCCTGCGGGTGGATACCTCGGCCATCCGCAGCCCCATGCGCAGCCTGCAATACTGCAACCTGCGGGCCAAGGACGGCATCTGCGACCGCCTGCGCGAGCGTGAAGGCGCGCGGCCGGACATCGACACCGTCCGCCCGGATGCCCGGGTCCACCTGTTCCTGGACGAGCGGTACGCCACGCTGTACCTGGACGTCTCGGGCGAATCCCTGTTCAAGCGCGGCTGGCGCCTGGACAAGGGCGAAGCGCCGCTGCGCGAGAACCTGGCGGCCGGCCTGCTGGCCCTGTCCGACTGGCCGCTGGACGCGCCCCTGCTGGACCCCTTCTGCGGCAGCGGCACCCTGCTGATCGAAGCGGCCTGGATCGCCCTGGGCGTGCCGCCGGGCATCTGGCGGCCCTTCGGTTTCGAGCGGCTGCGCGTCCACGACGCCCGCCTGTGGCGCGACCTGAAGGAAGACGCCCGTGCGCGGATCGCCCCGCGCCTGGAACAGCCCCTGGTGGGGTGCGACATCCAGCCGGACGCCATCGAGGCGGCGCGCGCCAATGCCGAACGCGCCCACCTGAGCCCCGACACGATCCGCTTCGAGGTCTGCGATGCGCGCCAGATGCCGCCGCCAGCGCCAGCGGGCTGGATCGTCACCAACCCGCCCTACGGCGAGCGGCTGGCGGACGAGGACGGCGACCTCTGGCCCGAATGGGCAAGCTGGCTGAAGCGCCACTACGGCGGCTGGCAGCTCAACATCATCACCAGCGACCTCGACCTGCCCGGCCGGATGCGGCTGAAGGCCCGGCGGCGCCACCCCCTGCACAACGGCGCCCTGGACTGCCGACTGTTCCAGTTCGAGCTGGTGGCGGCGGGCTACCGCGACAAGACGTAGGGTTTTTGCCACGGAAAATGCAGGACCGGGCGACAGGATCCTCTGGCGGCTTGCTTTCATCCTAGGGTTTTCCCTATAATAGGGTTAACCCGAGCGAAACGCTCTTTCTCAAGCAAAGAGGCTTGCTATGAAGACCCTGCAGAACACCGACATCCGTCTGACCGACGCCCTGGAGCGCCAACTGCTGCAAGAAGCCATCGAGGCCCAGCAGGAATACGCCCTGGACCGCGCCATCAAGCGCATGTTCCAGAAGGTGGCCGGCTTCTTCAAGGCCCCCGAAGGCCGCGTGCATCACACGATCCGCACCGCCAACTGATCCTGTTCCGCAGGTTCTCCGGGCCGCCCCCATCGGGCGGCCTTTGCATTTCCGCCCGGCGCGCCGGGCGGGACATCGGCCCCCGTGTTTTCAGCGATAATGGGCGGTTTCCGAGTTTCATCCGCATCGCCATGTCCGATCCAGCCCAGGCCGTACCCGCCGCCCCGCCGCGCCTGCGGCGCTTTGCCTGCATGATGTACGAAGGCGTGCTGCTCTTTGGCGTGGTGTTTCTGGCGGGCTACCTGTTCGACACGCTGACCCAGAGCCGCAGCGGCCTGATGCTGCGCCACGGCAGGCAGGCGTTCCTCTTTCTCGCCATCGGCATCTACTTCCTGGCCTGCTGGCGACGCGGCGGCCAGACCCTGCCGATGAAGACCTGGAACATCCGCCTCACTGACCGGGGCGGCCGTCCCCTGCGGGGCCGGCGGATGCTGCTGCGCTACCTGCTGCTGTGGCCGCTGCCGCTGCTCACGGCCCTGGCGATCGCCGGGCTGTCGCGCGCCACGGGCTGGGCCTCGTTCGATCTGCTGGTCGTCTGCGCCCCCTTCTCGATCTTCCTCTGGACCTGGATCGACCCCCAGGGCCAGTTCCTGCACGACCGGCTGCTCGGCACCGAACTGCGCGACCTGCGCCCCGCCACCGCCGCCTGACCCCGCATCCGGGCGTGCCTTCCGGAATTCCCGAATGAGCGATACCCTGAAGAAATACCTGACCGCCGACCGCGGCACCCGCATCCAGGCCCTGCGCCTGACCCAGGCCTGGCAAACCGGGCTGGCCCACCAGGACCTGCCTCCCGTCCTCGTCGGCCTGCTCGGCGAACTGGCCGCCGCCAGCGCGCTGCTGGCCAGCAACATCAAGTTCGACGGTTCCGTCGTCCTGCAGCTCCAGGGCAACGGGCCCGTAAGCCTCATCATGGTCGAATGCACGTCGACGCTGGACCTGCGAGCCACGGCCCACCTGCGCGAAGACGCCGCGCCACCGGCCGACGCCAGCCTGCAGGACCTGCTCAATGCCGACGGCCAGGGCCGTTTCATGGTGATGCTCGATCCCGCCGGACGCAAGGCCGGCGCCACGGCCTACCAGGGCATCGTACCCCTGGAAGGCGACACCGTCGCCGCTGTCCTGGAACACTACATGAAGCATTCGGAGCAGCTGGACACCCGGCTCTGGCTCGCCGCCGACGCCCAGGCCTGCGCCGGCCTGCTGCTGCAGCGCATGCCGGGCGAATCGGCGCCGTCCGGCACACCGGAACGCGCCGAGGACACCGATGCCACCTGGGCGCATTGCGCCACCCTGGCCGATACGCTGGGCAGCGAGGAACTGCGCACGACCGACACCGACACGCTCATCCACCGGCTGTTCTGGGAAGACGACCTGCTGGTCTTTCCGGAACGGACCGTACGCTGGCACTGCCCCTGCACCCGCGAAAGGGTCGCCAACATGCTGCGCACGCTGGGGCGCCGGGAAATCGACGGCATCCTGGCCGAACAGGGCCGCGTGCACATCACCTGCAATTTCTGCGGCCTGCCCTACGATTTCGATGCGGTCGACTGCGCCGCCCTGTTCGCCGACGGCCCCGACGTGTTGCAAGTGCCCGGCACGGACACGCTGCACTGAACGTCCGGGCGAATCTCTCCTGCACCACGCGGCCGCGGCAGCATGCGACACCCCGGTCACGGGGTAATTGCCGCACTATCCGGGCCAGTCCGCCGGCCGCATACTGCCCGGCATGCCGACCCCATGCCCCGCTGCGCCCGGCCCGTCCCGCGCCAGACCCATCCACTGCCCGCAGCCGCACGCGCACCCGGCCGCTGCCGGCCCGACACGCCATCGCGCCCCTGGCGGCCTCGCGTCGCGCCACCGTCAGCGGGGCGCCGGGATGGCGGGTTTCCTGCTGGCCGCCCTTCCGATCCTGACGCTGGGACTGGGCGGCGTGGAAACCGCGCACTGGTCGGGCCTGCGGCAGACGCTCAGCCTGGCCCTGGTGGAAGCCGCCCGGGCCGGCGCCACACGCCAGGCCCGGCCGCACGCCATTGCCCAGGCCTTCGAGCACGGATTGCGCATGGCCTACCCGGATTCGCGCGCCGCCGGCCGGGCACTGCATGAGCGCCGGGCCGTGCTGGGCGTGCCCTGGCACATCCGCATCGCGCAGCCTTCTCCCGATGCATTCCTGGACCATGCCGACCCCGAACTCCGCGGCCAGCGCGATCATCCGGGCCAGCCGCTGATCCGCAATGACTACCAGGAACGGCAGCAGGCCCGCCGGCTGGCCCAGAGCTGGCCCGCGGGACGCGGCCCCCGATCCGGCCTGACCATCCACGAAGCCAACACACTGGTCCTGGAACTCTCATGGCCGCATCGCCCCATGCTGCCGGGCATGGCAGCCATCGTGCGCGTCCTGGCGCCCCTGGCCGGCGACCCCGCCCAGGCGCGCCTGATGTCGGCCGGCTACCTGCCCTTTCGCCGCCGCGTCAGCATCGCCATGCATTCGCACCCGGCCGCGTGGCCGGACCTGCCCGACGGGCGCGTGACGCACGGCGCGGCATCCATCCCGCCCGGATGGGCGCCGGGATCCCCGGAATGGAACGACGGACACGGCACGGCAGGCTCGCCGCCCGCGAATGGCGGCGCGATCACGCCCGCGACGCCCGGAGAAGGTCCGGCAGCACCGGACATGGAACCGGAAAGCAGCCAGCCGCCCGATCCCGGCATGATCGAAGATACGGCAGGACGCGCCGGGAACACCGGCGGGAACCCGGATGCGGAGCCAGGCCCGGCCGACTGCGGACCGGTACCGTGAGTCCCGGCTGCGGCCGGGATGCCGCGAATGGCCTGCAGGCTATTGCCGGGGCAGGATCTGGACGAAGTATTCGCCCTCGCGGATCATGTTCAGCTCGCTGCGGGCGCGTTCCTCGACGGCCGAGATCCCGGTCTTGAGATCCTGGACTTCGGCCTGCAGGGCGTTGTTGCGCGCGGTGAGCGCCTCGTTTTCCTCGGTTTCCCCCTGCACCTGCGCCTGCAGGTCGCGCAAGCTGAGCCAGCCGCCCTTGCCCCACCATAGCGGATACTGTGTCGCCAGGGTCAGGGCCAGCAGGACGAGGCTCAGCAGGCGCATGGCCGCAAGGCGCCGGTCAGCGCAGGTTGTAGAAGGCCGACACGCCGGGATAGGAGGCGACTTCGGCCAACTCTTCCTCGATGCGCAGCAGCTGGTTGTATTTCGCCATGCGGTCGGAACGCGACAGGGAGCCGGTCTTGATCTGCATGGCGTTGGTGGCGACGGCGATGTCGGCGATGGTGGAGTCTTCCGTTTCGCCGGAACGGTGCGAGATCACCGCCGTGTAGCCGGCCCGCTTGGCCATCTCGATCGCCGCGAAGGTTTCCGTCAGGGTGCCGATCTGGTTGATCTTGATGAGGATCGAATTGGCGATCCCCTGCTGGATGCCCTTTTGCAGGATCTGGGTGTTGGTGACGAACAGGTCGTCGCCCACCAGCTGGACCTTGCGGCCCAGCTGCTCGGTCAGCAGCTTCCAGCCTTCCCAGTCGTCCTCGGCCATGCCGTCCTCGATGGTGACGATGGGGTACTTGTCGCACCAGGACGCCAGCAGGTTGGCGAAATCCTGCGAGCTCAGGGCGATGCCGCCTTCGCCGGCCAGGTGGTACTTGCCGTCGCGGTAGAACTCGGAACTGGCGCAATCCAGGCCCAGCACCACCTGGGAACCGGCCTCGTACCCGGCTTCGCCGATGGCCTTCAGGATCAGCTCGATCGCGGCTTCGTGGTTGGCCACGTTGGGGGCGAAGCCGCCTTCGTCGCCGACCGCCGTGGACATGCCGGCGGCGCCGATGATCTTCTTCAGGGCGTGGAAGACTTCCGCCCCCATGCGCAGGGCCTCGCGGAAGCTGGAGGCGCCCACCGGCAGGATCATGAATTCCTGCAGGTCCAGGGTGTTGTTGGCGTGCGCGCCGCCGTTGATGACGTTCATCATCGGCACCGGCATCTGCATCGGGCCGCTGCCGCCGAAATAGCGGTACAGAGACAGGCCGGCGTCGTCGGCCGCCGCGCGGGCCACGGCCATGCTGGCGGCCAGGATCGCGTTGGCGCCCAGGCGGCTCTTGTCTTCCGTGCCGTCCAGGTCGATCAGGGTGCGGTCGATGAAGGTCTGTTCCTGCGCATCCAGACCCATCAGGGCTTCGGAAATTTCGGTGTTGATGTGCTCGACGGCACGCAGCACGCCCTTGCCCAGGTAGCGGGACTTGTCGCCGTCGCGCAGTTCGATGGCTTCGCGCGAACCGGTGGACGCGCCCGAGGGCACCGCAGCCCGCCCCATGGCGCCCGATTCGAGCAGCACGTCGCATTCCACGGTGGGGTTGCCGCGCGAATCGAGGATTTCGCGTCCGATGATGTCTACGATTGCACTCATGGTCTGACAGTCCTGCCTGTGTAGGGGGTGGGTGAAAGAGGGAATCCCGCCATTTTAACGGGATGCCCGGGAGGCCAGTCTACCCCGGGGTGCCGGCCGGCCGCACACGGCGGCGTTTATAGTGACTATTCGACGCCCCGGCGGCTTCACAGGCCGCCGTCGCGCAGCACGCCGGACTGCTTGACGCAGCGGTCCAGCTCGGCCAGGCATTCCAGCAGGCCGCGCATGTGGTCCAGCGGCACCGCGTTGGGGCCGTCGGACAGGGCCTGGTCCGGGTTCGGATGGGTTTCCATGAACACCCCGGCGACGCCCGCCGCCACGGCCGCCCGGGCAAGCACCGGCACGAACTCGCGCTGGCCGCCGGAATGCGTGCCCTGCCCGCCCGGCAACTGCACCGAATGCGTGGCATCGAACACCACCGGGCAGCCCGTGCCGCGCATGATCGCCAGCGAACGCATGTCCGACACCAGGTTGTGGTAGCCGAAGGACGCGCCACGCTCGCAGACCAGGATGTTGCTGCCGTCGCCGCCGGCTTCCAGCGCCGCCGCGCGCGCCTTGGAGACGACCTGGGCCATGTCCTCGGGCGCCAGGAACTGGCCCTTCTTGATGTTGACGGGCTTGAGCGTCGCCGCGCAGGCCTGGATGAAATCCGTCTGGCGGCACAGGAAGGCCGGCGTCTGCAGCACGTCGACCACGGCCGCGACCTCGCGCACCTGGCCGGTCTCGTGCACGTCGGTCAGCACCGGCACGCCCAGCTGGCGGCGCACGTCGTCGAGGATCTTCAGGCCCTCGTCCATGCCCGGGCCGCGGAACGACTTGCCGGAACTGCGATTGGCCTTGTCGAAGGAGCTTTTGTAGATGAAGGGGATCCCCAGCGCCCGGGTCATTTCCTGCAGGATGCCGGCGGTCTCGAAGGCCAGCTCGCGGGACTCGATGACGCAGGGACCGGCGATCAGGAACAGCGGATGCTCGATTCCGGCCTGGAAGTGACACAGCTGCATGGGGACTCCTTGAACGGTGCGGCCGGGCTCAGGCCTTTTGCGCCTGGGCCGTGGGCTCGGTTTTTTCCGCCTGGCGCTGCTGGTAGGCCAGCGCGGCCTGGATGTAGCTGGTGAACAGCGGATGCCCGTCGCGCGGCGTGGAGGTGAATTCCGGGTGGAACTGCACACCCATGAACCACGGATGCGAGGGAATTTCCATGATTTCCGGCAGGTTTTCGGTGGGCGTGCGGGCGCTGATCACCAGGCCGGCGTCTTCCAGGCGATGGACGTAGACGTTGTTGACCTCGTAGCGGTGGCGGTGGCGCTCGTTGACCTCGGGGCCGTAGATTTCATGGGCCCGGGTGCCCGGCTTGACGGGGCAGCGCTGGGCGCCCTTGCGCATGGTGCCGCCCAGATCGGACGAGGCATCGCGCCGTTCGACCTTGCCTTCGCGGTCCTGCCATTCGGTGATCAATGCCACCACCGGATGGGCTGCCGAGGGGTCGAACTCGGTGCTGTTGGCACCGCCCAGGCCGGCGACGTGGCGGGCGAATTCCACCACGGCCAGCTGCATGCCCAGGCAGATGCCCAGGTAGGGGATGCCGTTCTCGCGGGCATAGCGGATGGCCTTGATCTTGCCTTCCGTGCCGCGCTTGCCGAAGCCGCCCGGCACCAGGATGGCGTCCAGGCCGGCCAGGCAGCCCGTGCCCTGGCTCTCGATTTCCTCGGAGTCCAGGTATTCGATGTTGACCCGGGCGTGCGTATGGATGCCCGCGTGGACCAGGGCTTCGGACAGGGACTTGTAGGACTCGGTCAGGTCGACGTACTTGCCCACCATGCCGATGGTGACGGATTCGCGCGGATTTTCCAGGTCGTGCACCAGGCGGTCCCAGACCGTCAGGTCGGCCGGCGGCGGGGTCAGGGCCAGCGCGTCGCAGACCAGGCTGTCCAGGCCCTGCTTGTGCAGCATGGCGGGAATCTTGTAGATGGAATCCGCATCCCAGACCGAAATCACGGCATCCAGGGGCACGTTGGAGAACAGCGAGATCTTGGCGCGCTCGTCGTCGGGCACGGGCCGGTCGGCGCGGCACAGCAGCGCGTTCGGGTAGATGCCGATTTCACGCAGCTTCTGCACCGAGTGCTGGGTCGGCTTGGTCTTCAGTTCGCCCGCCGAGGCAATGAAGGGCACCAGGGTCAGGTGCACGAAGGCGCACTGGTTGCGGCCCAGGCGCAGGCTCATCTGGCGCGCGGCTTCCAGGAAAGGCAGCGATTCGATGTCGCCCACCGTGCCGCCGATTTCCACGATGGCCACGTCGGCCTGCCCGTCGAAGGCGGCCTTGGCGCCCCGGGCGATGAAATCCTGGATTTCGTTGGTGATGTGCGGGATGACCTGCACGGTCTTGCCCAGGTAGTCGCCCCGGCGTTCCTTGCGCAGCACGGATTCGTAGATCTGGCCGGTGGTGAAGTTGTTGACCTTGTGCATCCGGGCAGACACGAAGCGCTCGTAGTGGCCCAGGTCCAGGTCGGTTTCCGCGCCGTCCTCGGTGACGAAGACCTCGCCGTGCTGGAAGGGGCTCATGGTGCCTGGATCGACGTTGATGTAGGGATCCAGCTTGAGCATCGTGACCCGCAGCCCGCGGGATTCCAGGATCGCAGCCAGGGAGGCCGCAGCAATGCCCTTGCCCAGGGAAGAGACGACTCCCCCCGTGACGAATACGTATTTGGTCATTTCATAAGAGCCCGGTGTGGACGGGCGCAGCGGGAAATTTGGATTATAACCACTCGGCCCGTGCCGCCGCGATGCCCCGCGCGATGAAAAGCGCAACGAAAATACCGGTGCTTTACGGCGCAGCCCACCGCGCCTATCATGGTTTCACCCCCATCCACGCAAGCACCGGGAGGACGCCATGTCCAGGTTGACCGCCAAGGATTTCGCGCCCGAACTGCTGGAACTCTACGACTTCTACGCGCACGGGATCATCGACCGGCGCGAGTTCCTGAGCCGGGCATCCCGTTTTGCCGCAGGCGGCCTGAGCGCCGCCGCCCTGCTGGCCGCAATGTCGCCCGATTACGCGCTGGCCGAGCAGGTCTCCTTCACCGACCCGGACATCCATGCCGAATACCTCACCTACCCGTCGCCCCGGGGCAACGGCGAGGTGCGCGCGTACCTGGTGCGGCCAGCCAAGGCGGCGGGCAATGTGCCCGGCGTGGTGGTCGTCCACGAGAACCGCGGCCTGAATCCCTACATCGAAGACGTCGCGCGGCGCCTGGCCAAGGCCGGCTTCATGGCGCTGGCGCCCGATGGGCTCAGTTCCAAGGGCGGCTACCCCGGCAACGACGACCGGGGCCGAGAGCTGCAGCAGCAGGTTGATCCCGAGAAACTGATGAACGATTTCTTCACCGCGATCGAATTCCTGCCCACCGTGGCCGGGTCGACGGGCAAGATCGGGATCATCGGCTTCTGCTACGGCGGCGGCGTGGCCAACGCGGCCGCCGTCGCCTACCCCGAACTGGCGGCGGCCGTGCCGTTCTACGGCATGCAGCCACGCACCGAAGACGTGCTCCGGATCCAGGCTCCCCTGCTGCTGCACTACGCGGGGCTGGATGCCCGGGTCAACGCCGGCTGGCCGGCCTACGAGGCTGCCCTGAAGGCCAACGGCAAGACCTACGAGGCGCACATCTATCCCGATGTGAACCACGGTTTCCACAACGACTCGACCCCACGCTACGACAAGGACGCGGCCGAGCTGGCCTGGAATCGCAGCATCGCCTGGTTCAAGCGCTGGCTGGCATAGCCGGCGGCGCCCGAACCAGCCGGCGCCCCAGGCGCACGGCGAGTCATCTTGCCCGGGCTACAGCGCCTCGGTCCGGGCCAGGAGCCAGTCGCGGGCGGCCCCGTCCACCAGGGGCAGCAGGCATTCGCGCACCCGGGCATGGTAGGCGTCCAGCCACGCGATCTCGTCGGCCGAAAGGCGTTCGCGCACCACGCAGCGCGTGTCGATGGGGCACAGCGTGACGGTCTCGAATTCCAGGAACGAACCGAATCCGGTCTGCCCCGCCGGCACGGCCAGCACCAGGTTCTCGATGCGAATGCCCCACTGCCCGTCGCGGTACAGGCCCGGCTCGTTGGACGTCAGCATGCCGGCCTTCATGCCCTGGTGGGGCCGCGCGTGACCGCGCACGGAGATCGACTGCGGGCCTTCGTGGACGTTCAGGAAATAACCCACGCCATGGCCCGTGCCGTGGCCGTAGTCCAGCCCCCGGCGCCACAGCGGCATGCGCGCCAGGGTGTCGAGCACCGAAGAAGGCGTGTCTTCCGGGAAGCGGGCCCGCGCCAGGGCGATGTGGGCCTGCAGCACGGTGGTGTAGTCGGCGCGCTGCGCGTCCGAGGGCGTGCCGACGGGCACGACCCGGGTGATATCGGTCGTGCCGCCCAGGTACTGCCCGCCGGAATCGATCAGCAGCAGGCCATCGCCCTGGATGACCGCATGGGAAGAACCGGTGGCGCGGTAGTGCGGCATGGCGCCGTTGGCATTGAAGCCGGCAATGGTGGCGAAACTGAGGCTGACGAAGCCCGGGCGCCGGGCGCGGGCGGCCGACAGGCGGGTATCGACGTCGATCTCGGTGATGCGCTCTCCCGCTGCCAGGGCCGCCTCGAACCAGGCGAAGAATTCGCACAGGGCGGCACCGTCCTGGGCCATGGCGGCCCGGATGTTGTCGGCCTCGGCGGCGTTCTTCACGGATTTCAGCAACTGGGACGGATTGATGGCCTCGATGCGCCGCGCCTGGGGCGCATGCGACAGCGTGCCCGCCGTGACCCGCGCCGGATCCACCAGCAGCGCTGCATCGGGCGGCAGCGCCGCCAGGTCGGCGGCGAGCGCGGCATAATCGCGCAGGGCGACACCGTCGGCCGCCAGGCGCGCGGCCAGCCCGGCATCGATCTTGCCGGGCGCCACGTACAGGCGCACGCCGTCCTCGTCCAGCAGCGCGTGGGCCAGGAAGACCGGGTTGTAGTCCACATCCGTGCCGCGCAGGTTCAGCAGCCAGGCGATGTCGTCCAGCGAGGACAGCAGATGCCAGGCCGCGCCATGATTGCGCATGGCGGCCCGCACGGCGGCCAGATTGTCGGCACGGGTGCGGCAGGCGTGCGGCGGCAGATGCTCGAAAACCGGCGCCGCCGGCAGTGTCGGACGACCGGTCCAGATGGCGCCGACCGGGTCCTGGTCCAGCACCAGGGCCATGCCGGCCCCTTCCAGGGCGGACCGCCAGCGGCGTTCCGCCGCCAGGTCGAGCACCCGGCCGTCGACCGCGACCCGGTCGCCGCGCGCCAGATGCGCCAGCGCCCAGTCCAGGGCGTCCGGCACATCGGGCGCGCCGGCACGCATCAGGACAATGCCGGAGCCCCGCAACTGGGCTTCGGCCTGCACCCAGTAACGGCTGTCGGTCCACAGGCCGGCGAAATCCGCCGTGACCAGCAGGCTGCCCGCCGAACCGTCGAAGCCCGACAGCCAGGCTCGGGCGGCCCAGTGCTCGGGCAGGTATTCCGACAGGTGCGGGTCGGCGGTCGGCACCAGGCACGCGTGCAGGCCCGACTGCGCCAGCTGCCCGCGCAGGGCGGCAAGGCGCTCGGCGGGCGTCGCTAGGGAATGCGGCAAGGTCACGGCGATTTCCTTCAGGCGAAGGCCGATACGTCCAGCCTGGCGGCCGTCTTGGCGCGGATCTCGTCCACCGTGACACCCGGCGCCAGTTCGGTCAGGCGCAGACCGTCATCGGTGACTTCCATCACGCCCAGGTCGGTGATGATCAGGTTCACCACGCCCACGCCGGTCAGCGGCAGCGTGCATGCGGGCAGCAGCTTCAGGGATTCGGTGCCGTCCTTGGCCTTGGCGACGTGTTCCATGAGCACCACGACCTTGCCCACGCCGGCCACCAGGTCCATGGCGCCACCCATGCCCTTGATCATCTTGCCGGGAATCATCCAGTTGGCCAGGTCGCCCTTTTCGGACACCTGCATGGCCCCCAGGATGGCGAGATTGATCTTGCCGCCCCGGATCATGGCGAATGAATCCGCCGAGGCGAAGATCGAGGAGCCCGGCAGCGTCGTCACGGTCTGCTTGCCGGCGTTGATCAGGTCGGCGTCGACCTCTTCGTCCGTGGGGAAGGGGCCGATGCCCAGCAGGCCGTTTTCCGACTGGAGCCAGACTTCCATGCCCTCGGGCACGTAGTTGGCGACCTTGGTGGGCAGGCCGATGCCCAGATTGACGTAGTAGCCGTCCTGTAGTTCCTGCGCGGCGCGCGCGGCCATCTGTTCGCGATCCCAAGCCATGATCTGCCTCCTTATTGACGAATGGTGCGTTGTTCGATGCGCTTTTCGGGATGCGCGTTCAGGACGATGCGGTGCACGTAGATGCCCGGCAGATGGACTTCGTCCGGGTCGAACGTGCCGGTGGGCACGATCTCTTCGACCTCGACGATGGTGATGCGCCCCGCCATGGCGACATTGGGGTTGAAGTTGCGCGCCGTGCGGCGGAATTTCAGGTTGCCGCTGCGGTCGGCCTTCCAGGCCTTGACCAGGGACACGTCCGGCACCAGGGAGCGTTCCATGATGTAGGTGCGGCCATCGAACTCGCGGGTTTCCTTGCCTTCGGCCACCACGGTCCCCACGCCGGTGGCGGTGAAGAACGCCGGGATGCCGGCGCCGCCGGCGCGCAGCTTCTCGGCCAGCGTGCCCTGCGGCGTGAATTCAAGTTCCAGCTCGCCAGCCAGGTACTGGCGTTCGAATTCCTTGTTCTCGCCCACGTAGGACGCGATCATCTTGGTGATCTGGCGCGTGGACAGCAGCTGCCCCAGACCGAAGCCGTCGACCCCGGCGTTGTTGCTGACGCAGGTCAGGTTGCGCACGCCCGAATCGCGCAGGGCCGCGATCAGGGCTTCGGGGATGCCGCACAGCCCGAAACCGCCCACGGCGATCATCTGGTTGTCGGCCACGACGCCGCGCAGGGCGGCCTCGGCACTCTCGTAGACTTTATCCATACAACGGTTCCTTCGTGGATGAACAGAAATCGATGGCGCGTCAGGGGGCAAAGCAGCGTTCCAGCGCCTGCCGGTCGGCGTCGGTCCAGGGCTGCGGCCGGCCGGTGGCAGCATCGGCGCACACCAGCACATTGCGGCCGCGCGCATGCAGCACCCCGGCATCTTCGGCGTCCGCGATCCAGCAGTCCAGCTCGAGGCTGGTCCGCCCGATGCGCGCGAGCTTCATGCCGACGACGACACGGGCAGGATACATCAGCGGTCTGAGAAAATCACACGAGGCATGCGCCAGCACGCCGTAGCGGCCCGAGCCCGCATCCAGCCCCATCGCGGAGAACAAACGTACGCGGGCCTCTTCAAAATAACGGAAGTAGGCCGTGTTGTTGACGTGGCGCAGCGCGTCCATTTCGCCCCATCGGACATCGATCCGGGTTTCAAACGTTCCGGAAGGCGTTTGAATATCAAGGGATTCGGACGACACGGGCAAGCTCCAAAAGTCCGGCCGGAAGGCCCGGCAACAGAGGTGCAGTATAACGATCTGCAATACAATGGCCCGCAATATGGCGGGGTCCCGCCTCGCTTCAAGGATGCTCTGGACAAGTCCCCGGGCCGCGCGCACCTGCTTTCCGCTCGACTCGTCCGAAGCCTCCTCACCGCTCATCAATCAACGGGGATGCACCCATGACTGAACGTGAATCGATGGAATACGACGTCGTCGTCGTCGGAGGCGGGCCGGCCGGGCTGTCGGCGGCGATCCGCCTGAAGCAGCTGGCCGCCGAGCGCGGCCAGGACATCAGCGTCTGCGTGCTGGAAAAGGCAGCCGAAATCGGCGCGCACATCCTGTCGGGCGCCGTGATGGATCCCCAGGCCCTGACCGAGCTCATCCCGGACTGGAAGGAACGCGGCGCACCGCTGGATGTGGCGGTCACGGACGACCGGTTCCTGTTCCTGACCGAATCGGGCGCGCGCGCCACCCCGGCCTGGCTGCTGCCGGACTGTTTCAAGAACCACGGCAACTACATCGTGCGCCTGGGCCACGTCACCCGCTGGCTGGGCGAGCAGGCCGAAGCCCTGGGCGTGGACGTGTTCCCCGGCTTCGCGGCCGCCCAGATCCTGTATTCCGAATCCGGGGCCGTGCGCGGCGTGCTGACCGGCGACATGGGCGTGGCGCGCGACGGCAGCCATACCGACGCCTACCAGCCCGGCATGGAACTGCTGGCGCGCTACACGATCTTCGCCGAAGGCTCGCGCGGCCACCTGGGCCGCCAGCTGATCGAGCAATACCGCCTGGACGCAGGTCGCGACCCGCAAAGCTACGCGATCGGCATCAAGGAACTCTGGGAAGTCGATCCGGCGCAATCGCGCCCCGGCCTGGTGATGCACACCGCCGGCTGGCCGCTGGATTCGGACACCTACGGCGGCTCGTTCCTGTACCACCTGAACGACAACCTGGTGGCCGTGGGGCTGGTCGTGGGGCTGGACTACGCCAACCCCTGGCTTTCCCCGTTCGAGGAATTCCAGCGCTACAAGACCCACCCGGCGATCCGCTCTACGTTCGAAGGCGGCAAGCGCATCGCCTACGGCGCGCGCTCCCTGACGGCGGGCGGCCTGCTGTCCCTGCCCAAGCTCTGCTTCCCCGGCGGCGTCCTGGTGGGCTGCGAGGCCGGCATGCTGAACGCCTCCCGCATCAAGGGCAGCCATTCGGCCATCAAGTCCGGCGCGCTGGCCGCCGAAGCCGCCTTCGACGCCCTGGTGGCGGGCCGCAGCCACGACGAACTCACCGCCTACCCGGCCGCCTTCGAGCGGTCCTGGCTGCACGCCGAGCTGAACAAATCACGCAACTTCAAGCAGTGGTTCAAGAAAGGCCGCACCATCGGCACGCTGATGACCGGCATCGAGCAATGGCTGTTCAAGGGCAAGATGCCCTGGACGATCCACCGCACCAAGCCCGACCACGCCTGTCTGCAGCCGGCGGCCGAGTGCGCACGCATCGACTACCCCAAGCCCGACGGCAAGCTGACCTTCGACCGTCTCAGCTCGGTGTTCATCTCCAACACCAACCACGACGAGAACGAGCCCGTCCACCTGACGCTGAAGGACGACACCGTCCCGGTCGCCATCAACCTGGCGAAATTCGGCGGCCCCGAAATGCGCTTCTGCCCGGCCGGGGTCTACGAGTTCGTCAAGACGGAAACCGGCGAGGACCGCCTGCAGATCAACGCCCAGAACTGCATCCATTGCAAGACCTGCGACATCAAGGACCCGACGCAGAACATCGTCTGGGTGACGCCCCAGGGCGGCGAAGGACCGGTCTACAACGGCATGTAAAACGCACCCCGGGCGCCGCTGCGCGCGGCGCCCGGTTCCGATCACGCAGGCCTGCCGGGCGGGAGCCCATCGCCGATGGATATCACTTTCGCCACCAAGTTCCTGGGCGCGCTGTTCGCCATCATGAACCCATTCATCACCCTGCCGCTGTTCCTGGCAATCACGGCCAACAAGACCGTGGCCGAACAGCGCAGCCAGGCCGTGGCGATCGTGATCTACACCGCCGCGATGTGCATCGTCATCTCGCTGGCGGGCAGCCACATCATCCGCTTCTTCGGCGTCAGCCTGGATGCCTTCCGCGTCGCCGGCGGCCTGGTGCTGAGCGGCATCGCGCTGACCATGCTCAACGGCCAGCCGATCACTTCCCACGAACGTGCCACCCAGGAAAAGAACGTCGGCGGCCCGGCCGCACGGGCCGAGGTCGAAGACAACCCCGCGTTCTATCCCCTGACCTTTCCCATGATCGTCGGCCCCGGCACCATCGCCACGCTGATCATCTACGGGGCACAGGCGCACCAGACGGCGCAGTACCTGGGGTTCGGCATCGTGCTGGTGGCGGTGCTGGCCTCGTTGTTCGCAGTGCTGTATTTCGCCGCCTCGATCGGCAAGCTGCTCTCCACCAAGATGCGCGTCATCATGGCCCGCGTGATGGGCATGATCCTGGCGGCCATCGCCGTGGAAATGACTTTCGCGGGCGCCAAGGCCATGCTGCCGGGGCTGGCGCACTAGGACCTGTGCGCCGCCAGGCGCTAAGCCGCCGGCGGCGTCCCGGTGCCGCCGCCCAAAGCGCGCTGCATCAGCACCGTATCCACCCACTGGCCCAGCTTGAAGCCGACCCCGGTCAGGATTCCGACGTGGCGGAACCCGCAGTTCTGGTGAAGGATGATCGAGCTGGTATTGGCGCGATCGCCGATCACCGCGATCATCTGGCGCCATGGCCCGGCTTCGCACCGCGTGATCAGCGCGCGCAGCAGCGCGCTTCCCACGCCTTTGCCGTCCATGCCGTCTTCGACGTAGACGGAGTTTTCGATGGCGTACCGATAGGCGGGACGCGCGCGATAGGCCGCCGCGCAGCAATAGCCCACCACCCTGCCATCCACTTCCGCCACCAGATAGGGCAGGCCGCTACGGATGATCGCATCGCGCCGGCTCGCCATTTCATCGACCGAAGGCGGGATTTCCTCGAACGTCGAGATCCCGTTGAGCACATGATGCGCGTAAATGGCCTGGATGACCGCGATGTCTTCGTCGGCTGCGTCCCGCACCCGGATCCCGCCATCCGGCCCGGAAGCGTTCGATTCAAGCATTTGATTCATTCCATCGTTCCGTCGTCTTGATCAACCGGCGCCTGCGACCCATGGCCGCGCGCCGCCGACATCATCATATTGCATTGAATTGTCTCATCCCCCAAGGGGGCGCTTTTTGCCTTGGGGCGGCCCGGCGGCAAAAAAGGGGCGGGAATACATTCCCGCCCCTTCGGCTGCATCCGGCGCCCTGGATCACAGGGCGCCTTTCAACGCGCTTTACCGCACCTGGGCCAGCTGGTCCAGGATGCCGGGGTTTTCCAGCGTGGACACGTCCTGGGTGATGGGCTCGCCCTTGGCGACCACGCGCAGCAGGCGGCGCATGATCTTGCCCGAACGCGTCTTGGGCAGGTTTTCGCCGAAGCGGATCTCGCGCGGCTTGGCGATGGGGCCGATTTCCTTGGCCACCCAGTCGCGCAGCTGCTTGGCCACTGCGGCGGCCTGGTCGCCCTGGGGCAACGGCCCGTTGAGCACCACGAAGGCCACCACGGCTTCGCCCGTCGTGTCGTCGGGACGGCCGACCACGGCAGCTTCGGCCACCAGTTCGTGCGCCACCAGGGCGGATTCGACTTCCATCGTGCCCAGCCGGTGGCCCGAGACGTTCAGCACGTCGTCGATCCGGCCCATGATCCAGAAATAGCCGTCCTTGTCGCGCTGCGCGCCGTCGCCCGCCAGGTAGTAGCCCTTGAGCTCTTCGGGAAAGTAGGTTTTCTTGAAGCGTTCCGGATCACCCCAGATCGTGCGGATCATCGACGGCCACGGCTTGCGGATCACCAGGAAGCCGCCCTTGCCGCGCTCGACTTCCTCGCCCGTCTCGTCGACGATGGCGGCATCGATGCCCGGCAGCGGCAGCGTGCAGGAACCCGGCTTGAGGGTGGTGACGCCCGGCAGCGGCGTGATCATGTGCGCGCCGGTCTCGGTCTGCCACCAGGTGTCGATCACCGGGCAGCGCTGGCCGCCGACGTTGTTGTAGTACCAGACCCAGGCTTCGGGATTGATGGGCTCGCCCACCGAACCGATGATGCGCAGCGTGCTCAGGTCGAAGGACTTGGGATGGACCTTGGGATCGGCCTCGGACAGCTTGGTCAGCGACCGGATGGCCGTGGGCGCGGTGTAGAAGACCGTGACCTTGTGCTCCTGGATCATCTTCCAGAAGCGCCCGGCGTCCGGATAGGTGGGCACGCCCTCGAAGACCACCTGGGTCACGCCGGCCGCCAGCGGGCCGTAGGTGACGTAGGAGTGGCCCGTGACCCAGCCCACATCGGCCGTGCACCAGAACACGTCGGTCGGCTTGGAGTCGAAGGTCCATTTCATGGTCATCAGCGACCACAGCAGGAAGCCGGCGCTGGAGTGCTGCACGCCTTTTGGCTTGCCGGTGGAACCGGACGTATACAGGATGAACAGCGGGTGCTCGGCATCGACCGGAACCGGCGGGCAGTCGGCGGACTGGCCCTGGATGACGTCGTGCCACCACAGGTCGCGGTCGGCGTTCCATTGGACGCTGGAGCCGGCGCGCTTGTAGGTGATGACCTTGCGCACCGCATCGCAGCCGCCCATGGCGATGGCCTCGTCCACGGCGTCCTTCAGGGGGATGACCTTGCCGCCGCGGATCTGGGCGTCGGCCGTGATCATCAGCGTGGCGCCGACGTCGACGGTGCGCTCGTGGATGCTCTTGGCCGAGAAGCCGCCGAACACCACCGAATGGATGATGCCCAGGCGGGCGCAGGCCTGCATGGCCACGACGGCCTCGATGGACATGGGCAGGTAGATGATGGCACGCTCGCCGGCCTTGAAGCCCAGCGACTTGATCGCATTGGCGAACTGCGACACACGCGCATGCAGTTCCTTGTAGGTGACCTTGGTCACCTTGCCGTCGTCGGCCTCGAAGATGATGGCGGTGTGATTCTCGACGGGGGTGCCCAGGTGCTTGTCGAGGCAGTTGGCCGAGATGTTCAACTGGCCGTCGGGGTAGAACTTGTAGAAGGGCTTGTTCGATTCGTCGACCACCCGGGTGAAGGGCTTGGACCAGACCAGATTTTCATTGGCCAGCCGGGCCCAGAAGGCATCGGGATCGCGCTTGGCTTCGTCGCACAGTGCCTGGTAGCCCTCCATCCCCGACACATTGGCCTGCGCGACGAGGTCCGCAGGGGGCGGAAACACCCTGTTTTCCACCAATATGGATTCAATCTCCGTGGTCATGGCTCGCTCCTGAGTTTAGTGTTGTCTTCACTTTATGTTTGAATGTTGCAACCGTACTGCACAATGCTTACTCGATACTGACAAATGCAACCCGGCCCTGGCCTCAGGCGGCTGACGCCTGGTCGGCGCCGGGGTTGCGATGCGCGGCCGCGTCCCGGGCGCGCATGCCGCGTTCGAAATCCAGGCGCCTCAACAGGGCCAGTCCCGCCAGGAAAAACAGGCCGGTCGCCAGCAGGGCGGCGCGGTGGTTGCCCGCGGTGACCCAGACCAGCACGCCATAGGACAGCGGCCCGACGACGGCCGCCAGCTGCACGGCGAAGGTCCAGAGGGCAAAGAATTCCGCGGGGCGGTCGGCCGGCGCCAGCACCCCGACCATGGCCCGGCCCGCGCTCTGGCTGGAGCCCATGCACAATCCGGCCAGCACGGCGGCCGACCAGAACACCGGCACGGAACGGGCCGAGACCGCGACCAGCACCATGACGATCCAGCCCAGCAGGGTCAGTGTCAGCGCCCGGCGATGGCCGATGCGGTCCTGCAGGTAGCCGAAACCGAACGCGCCGGCCGCGGCGGCGATGTTCACCAGGAACACCAGCAGCATGGTCTCGCGCATGCCGAAACCCATGGCCTCGGTGGCGTAGACGGCCGACAGGGTGATCACCACCGCGATCCCCGCCTGGTAGCAGGCAATGCACAGCAGCAGGCGGCGGAAATCGGGAAAATCGCGGCGGGTCTCACGCCAGGCCGTGCGCAGCTGGGACAGCATCGCGGCCGGTTTCCGGCCCGTGCCGGCGGCCGGTTCGCGCAGCCACAGGAATGCCGGCAGCGCCGCCACTGCGAACAGGACGGCCGTGAGCACCATGATCCAGGGCACGTATTCCTGGGCGGCAAGCCCGCGGGATTCGGCCGAGGCCGCGACCCACAGGGAAAGCCCCAGGGCCAGCATGCCGCCGAAATAACCGAAGCTCCAGCCCCAGCCGGACACCCGGCCCATGGCTTCGGACCGGGCCAGGCCGGGCAGGAACGACGCCACCGCCGATTCACCGATGCAATAGCAGGCATTGGACAGCGCCAGCCACACCAGGCCCAGGGCGATATCGCCCGGCCCCACGCCGGCCAGCGCCGCGGTGGCCAGCACGCACCCCGCGGTACTGGCGAACAGCAGCCGGCGGTGGCCGGCGTGGGCATCCGCCCTCGCCCCCAGGCCAGGCATCCACAGCATCACCGCCAGGTAGGACAGGGACAGCGCCGCCGTCAGCGCCAGGGTGCCCCAGCTCTTTCCGGCCGCCACCACGCCGACGAAGTAGGCGTTGAACACCGTGGTCAGCACCACGGTGGTGTAGCCGGAATTGGCGAAGTCGTACATCGCCCAGGACCAGATCTCGCGCCGCCCCACGCCCGGCCTCAGCGGCGAGGCGGCACGCGCGGGCGCCCGGTCGGCGCCGGACGGTTCCGGACGGCTTGCGTCTGCGCGTCCGGATGCGTCCCGGTCTTCGTTCACAGTGCGGCGCGGATCTGGTCGAGCGCGCCCGGATCCTCGATCGTGGTCAGGTCGCCGGGATCCCGGCCTTCGCACAGCGCCACGATGGCGCGCCGCAGGACCTTGCCCGACCGCGTCTTGGGCAGGGTGTTGACGAACAGGATGCGCGCCGGGCGGGCCACGGCCCCGTTGCGCTGCTCGATGACACGCTTGATCTCGGCTTCCAGGCGGTCGCGCGCGCCGGGTTCGTCCAGCACGTCGGGCGTCCGCAGCACGGCGAAGGCCATGGCTTCCTGCCCCTTGAGCGAGTCGGCCACCCCCACCACCGCCGATTCCGCCACGGCCGGATGGGTGTTCACCGATTCCTCGATTTCGCGCGTGCCCAGGCGGTGCCCGGCAACATTGATCACGTCATCGGTGCGGCCCAGGATATACCAGTAGCCGTCGTCGTCCACCAGCCCCCAATCCGAGGTCGAATAGCAGAGCCGGCCCGGGAAGGACTCGAAATAGGTGCGCACGAAACGCTCGTCGTTGCCCCAGATGGTGCTCATCGCGCCGGGCGGCAGGGGCGGTTCGATCGCCACGACGCCCTTCTGGTTCGGGCCGCAGTCCCGGCCGGTGGACTCGTCGATCACCCGCACATCGTAGCCATAGACGGGAAAGGACGGGCTGCCGAAGCGGGTGGGGACTTCTTCGACCCCGGGCTGGGCCGAGAGGATCGGCCAGCCGGTCTCAGTCTGCCAGTAGTTGTCGATCACAGGCTTGTCGAGGGCCTCGGACAGCCATTGGCCGGTCAGCTCGTCGAGCGGCTCGCCCGCCAGGTAGATGCGCTCCAGGCTGGACAGGTCGTGGCGGCTCAGCAGTGCGGGATCGTGCTTCTTCAGGACCCGGATCGCCGTCGGCGCCGAGAACAGCGCGTTGACGCGGTAGGTCTCGACGATGCGCCAGAGAATGGCCGCATCGGGGCGCACCGGCGTGCCTTCGTACATGACGGTGGCCTGGCCGTTCAGCAGCGGCCCGTAGACCACGTAGGAATGCCCCACCACCCAGCCCACGTCGCTGCTGGAGAAATAGACATCGCCCGGCTTGCCGCCGTAGATGTATTCCATGGACGCGCACAGCGCCACCGCATAGCCGCCGACGTCGCGCTGGACGCCCTTGGGGTTGCCCGTCGTGCCCGAGGTATACAGGATGTAGCTGGGCTCGTTGGATTCCAGCCAGACCACGGGCACCTGGGCGTCCAGGTGGCGCGCCCGCAGCGGCGCGTATTCCAGGTCGCGGCCGGGCGTCAGGTCCATGGGCGCCAGACCCCGGTTCACCAGCAGGACGCGTTCGGGCGCATGGGACGATTGGACGATCGCCTGGTCCAGCAGCGGCTTGTAGGCGATCGGCCGCCCGCCGCGGGAGCCGGCATCCGTGGACACGATCACGCGGGGCTGGGCGTCGTCGATGCGCTGGGCCAGGTTGTGCGCCGCGAAACCGCCGAACACGACCGAATGGATGGCCCCGAGCCGGGCACAGGCCAGCATGAAGAAGGCCGCCTGGGGAATCATGGGCAGGTAGATCAGCACGCGGTCGCCCTGGACCACCCCGAGTTCCTGCAGCGTGGCGGCGGCCGCATTGACCTCGCGCGCGAGGTCGGCGCGGGTATAGACGATTTCCTGGTCGACCTCGGTGGACACCCAGATCAGGGCGGGCTGGTCGCCCCGCGTGTCGAGCCAGCGGTCGACGGCGTTGTAGCAGAGGTTGGTGCGCCCGCCGACGAACCAGCGCGCAAAGGGCGGACGGGAATAGTCCAGTACCTGAGTGAAGGGGGTCTCCCAGTGGATGCGCTGGGCCTCCTGCGCCCAGAAGGCCTCCCGGTCCTGGATCGACTGGCGATGGAACTCGCGGATTTTCTGCATGGGACTGTCTCCTGTGCCACCCTGCGGCCGAGCGGACCGCGGGCATTTCTTAGAGGAATTGGATGGGTGACATGCTACACCCTGGCCGACCATACAATGCCAGTCTGACACGAGACTGACGAAAGCAGGGACACTTTACTCGATCCTGCCGATCCACTACACTCAAAGAGTTGTCCGCAGGGCGGGCAACCTGCACGATCAATCCGGCTTCCATTTGGGCCCGGCCTGTGGTCTGCGTTGCGGTCATTGCACCGCCGCAGCCAGGCAAGGCGGCTTTGCGGATGCCGACATCCGAAGATCCGCCCATGCCGCCGCCTCACTCTGCCCCAGATCAGCCGAATCCGCCCCGCCTCCCGGCAGCCCGTTCCCTGAAACTGCTGCTGTGCGCCGGACTCGTGGTGCTGGCCGGCTGCGCAAACCAGCCCCGCAAGACGGCCGACGCCGACCTCAATTCCACCCACCTGCTGCGCGACAGCTACCTGCTCAGCACCCAATCCGATCCGCTGGGCGCCTGGCTCGACAACAAGCGCAGCCTGGCCATCGACTACCCCGAATCCGAAACCTACGGCGCCAGCCCGGCGCCCAAGACCCTGGCGTCCACCGCCCTGAAATTCCTGGGCGTCAAATACCGCTACGGCGGCGACGCCCCCGGCGAAGGCTTCGACTGCAGCGGCCTGGTCGCCTACGCCGCCGAGAAATCCCTGGGCCTGAAGCTCCCCCGACAGGCACGCGACCAGGCCAAGCTCGGCATCTCCGTGGATCGCGACGAGCTCAAGCGCGGCGACCTGGTCTTCTTCAACACCCTGGGCAGGCGGTTCTCGCACGTCGGCATCTACCTGGGCGACCACAAGTTCCTGCACGCCCCCCGCACCGGCGCCAGCATCCGGGTCGACAGCATGGACGTGGCCTACTGGCGCAAGCGCTACAACGGCGCCCGGCGCCTTCAGGCCCAGCCCGAAACCGCCCGGCGCTGAGCCAGGCCCCCCGGCAGGCGCCGGATCACCCCTGCAGGGCCAGGCGGCCCTGCGCTTCCCGCCCCGTCCGCCCCTTCGTCCGGGCCGCATTTTCCTCGCGCAGCGGGCACGCCTTACAGTAGCCGCACTGGTCCAGTGCCTGCTGCATGCTGCACACCGACCGCCGGCACGCCAGCACCCGGATGCCGGCACGCTGTGCCGCCAGGCGGAATGTCTTCATCACGTTGTGCCCCAGGAAATCCGTCAGCAAGATGACCAGATCCGTGCCGGAAGGCAAGGCCGGCGCCTTCTTCTGGTGCGCAGGATCACGGCCGCTGATGTGATGGCGGATGGCGATATTGTGGTCGCGCAGCAGGTCCGGGATATTGCCCAGCCGGTCTGCGCCGACGATCAATGCACTGACTTGAGATTGCGCCATGGAATGGACTCCTGTGGTGGGCCGGTGCGGCACGACCGGCACGTCATCGTGGCTTTCATAGTTAATGATAATCATTACCATTAACAAACGCAATTCCATCGAATGCGGAAGATCCACTGGATTTGTCGGGATTTACCCGGATCCCCGCCGATGGCCTGCAGGGGGATTCAGCGCCTCGTCAGTTTCTGTTCAGAATGCTGTTACCGGGCGCAGCGCACAATTTCCGGAAAAGAATCCTTTTCGACCGGAGACACATCATGCATACCCTGTTGCGCGACGGGCTGCCCTGCGCGGCCCTGGCACTGGCCCTGAGCCTGAGCAGTCCCGCCAGCCATGCGGCTGGCAATGAAATCGTCCTGGGCGCCTCGGTCCAGCTGACCGGACCGGTGGCCAACACCGGGCGTTACTACAAGGACGCCTACCAGCTGGCCGTGGACCAGATCAACCGCAAGGGCGGTGTCCAGGTCGGCGGCAAGAAATACACGCTGGCGCTGAAGATCTACGACAACCAGTCCGACGTGAACCTGAGCGTGCGCCAATACACGCAGCTGGTCTCCAAGGACAAGGTCAATTTCCTGCTCGGCCCCTTCGCCAGCAACTTCGCGCTGGCCGATTCTGCCGTCTCCGAAAAATACCAGATCCCCATGGTGCAGGGCGGCGGCGCTTCCGACCAGATCTTCTCGCGCGGCTTCAAGTACGTCTTCGGCACGCTGGCACCCGCCAGCAACTACTTCGGCAGCACCATCGCCATGCTGAAGCAGCTCAAGCCGGCTCCCGCGCAGATCGCCCTGCTCTACGCGGACGATGCCTTCGATGTCTCGGTGGCCAAGGGCACCCGCCCCCTGCTGGAGAAGGCCGGCCTGAAGGCCGTGATCGACGAGCGCTACAGCAGCAACGCCAGCGACTTCAACACCCTGCTGTCGCAGATCAAGGCCAAGCAGACCGACGCCGTGCTGGTCGCCGGGCACGAGACCGAGATCCTGAACTTCATCCGCCAGGCAAAGAGCCTGGATGTGTCGCCCAAGCTCTACTCCTTCACCGTGGGCGTGCCCAGCGAGGACTTCCGCAAGGCCCTGGGCGCGGATGCCGAATACGCCTTCGGCATGACCGCGTGGCTGCCCAGCGAGAACCTGAAGGACGACTGGTTCGGCGACGCGGCCCAGTTCGCCAAGGCCTGGGGCGCCCAGTACCGCTACGAGCCCGACTACCATGCCGCTTCCGGCGTGTCCGACGTCGAGGCGATCGTCAAGGCCATCGAGAAGGCCGGATCGCTCGATCCCAAGGCCGTGCGCGATGCCCTGGCCGCCAGCGACTTCCAGAGCCTCTACGGCCACATCGCCTTCGCCGACAACGGCCAGATCAATCTCGACCAGGTCGTGATCCAGGTCCAGAACGGCAAGCCGGCGGCCGTGTTCGACGGCAGCAAGTTCCTGCGCGACGCGAAATACCCGATGCCCGACTGGTCGAAGCGCTGATCGGCTGAACGACACCCGGAGCGCACGCCTTGGACCTTCTGCTGCAAGTCCTCGTCAACGGCATCCTGCAGGGCGGGCTGTACGCCATCATGGCGCTCGGCCTGGCCCTGGTCTGGGGGGTGCTCAACATCGTCAACCTGGCCCACGGCGCCTTCATCATGCTGGGCGCCTACATTTCCTGGTACAGCTTCAGCTGGCTGGGCCTGGATCCCTTCATCGGGCTGCCGCTCACGGCAGTCCTGATGTTCGGCGTCGGATACGCCATCCAGCGCGGCATCCTGAACCTGGTCGCCCGGGCGCCCATGTTCAACACGCTGCTGATCACCTTCGGCCTGGAAGTCGTCCTCACTTACCTGGCGCAACTGGTGTTCTCGGCCGACTTCCGCACCATCAATCCCTCTTATTCCGGCCGGAATATCGATGTCCTGGGCGTGACCATCCCGGTGGTCCGCCTGGCTGCATCGGGCCTGGCCATCCTGCTGACGCTGGTCATGTGGCGCTTTCTGCTGCACACGCGCCTGGGGCGTGCGATCCGCGCGACCGCCCAGAACCTGCCGGCTGCCCGCCTGCACGGCGTCGAGCCGCGCCACCTGTACGCGGTGACCTTCGGCCTGGGCCTGGCCCTGGCGGGCGCGGCCGGCGGCCTGTACGGCACCGTGTCGCAGATCAACCCCTACATCGGCGCGACACTGACCGCCAAGTCCTTCGCCATCTCCATCATCGGCGGGCTGGACACGCCCCTGGGCGTCATCGCCGGCGGCCTGGTGCTGGGCCTGATCGAGGCCCTGACCACCCTGTACGTCGGGCCGACCTTCGCCGACGTGGCCAGTTTCGGCGTCCTGGTGCTGGTGCTCATCGTGCGCCCCAGCGGCCTGCTCGGGAGAACCGCATGAGGCCGTTGCGCATCCCCCTCATCCTGATCGTCCTGATCGCGCTCGCGCTGCTGCCGCTGTACGGCTCGGACACGATCGTGCAGTTCGGCATCAGCACCCTGCTGCTGGCCGTGCTGGCCCAGGGCTGGAACATCATCGGCGGCTACGCCGGCTACCCGTCCTTCGGCAATTCCGCCTTCTACGGCCTGGGCGCGTACGGCGTGGGCATCGCCATGGTGCAGTGGCAGCTGCCCTTCGCCGTCGGGCTGGCCCTGGGTGTGATCCTGGCCGTGGTCTTCGCCATCTGCCTGGGCATCCCGGTGCTGCGACTGAAAGGCCACTATTTCGCCATCGCCACCCTGGCCCTGGCCCAGGTGATGGCGGCCATCGTCTCCAACGTGGAGCTGGCCGGTCAGAACATCGGCCTGGTGCTGCCGCCGCTCAACGACGACGCGCTGTTCTACGAGCTGTCCCTGGTCCTGCTGGTGGCGGCCACCCTGACGGTCTGGTGGCTGACCCGCAGCCGCTTCGGCTTCGGTCTGATCGCGATCCGCGAGAACGAGGAAGGCGCGGTCGTGATGGGCGTGGACACGACGCGCTACAAAGTCCTGGCGTTCGCCCTGGCGGGCGTGTTCAGCGCCCTGGCCGGCGGCATCCATGCCTACTGGATCACCTTCCTGGATCCCGAGAGCGCCTTCGACATCACGCTGAACGTGAAGATGATCATCATGGCGGTCTTCGGCGGCCCGGGCACGATCCTCGGCCCCATCGTCGGCTCCTTCATTCTGTCGGCCATCTCCGAGTTCCTGTCCAGCGAGGTCACCAGCATCGCCGGCCTGTTCTTCGGGGTCGTGATCGTCGTCGCCGTGGTGCTGATGCCGCGCGGTCTGGCCGACGTGGCGCGGCGCTTCCACCGCACGGGCTGGCGCTATTTCATCGAAAACATCAGGATGCATCGCCTATGAGCCCCATCCTCGAAGCCCGCGGCCTGACACGCCGCTTTGCAGGGCTGGTGGCCGTGCACGACGTCAGCTTCTCGCTGTCGCCCGGCGAGATCCTGGGTTTCATCGGCCCCAACGGCGCCGGCAAGACCACGCTCATCAGCCTGCTGAGCGGCACCCTCGCCCCGACCGAGGGCGAGGTCTGGTTCGAGGGCCGGCGCATCGACCGCCTGGCCGCCTTCCGGCGGGCGCGCCTGGGCATCGGCCGCACCTTCCAGATCATGCAGCCATTTCCCGGCCTGTCGGTGCTGGACAACGTGGCGGTCGGCGCCCTGTTCGGTCGCGGCCGGGGCCAGTCGAAACTGGCGCTGGCGCGCGAAAGCGCCCGTGAATGCCTGGAATTCGTCGGCCTGGGCAAGCACGTCGACCACCGCGCCGAAGACCTGGGGGGCCCGGACCGCAAGCGGCTGGAACTGGCCAAGGCCCTGGCCATGCAGCCGCGCGTGCTGCTGTGCGACGAGGTCATGGCCGGCCTGAACCTGGTGGAGATCGACGAGGTCATCGACATCATCCGCAAAGTGCGCGACACCGGCATCAGCGTCATCGTCATCGAGCACGTCATCAAGGCGATCCGCACCTTGTCGGACCGCATCATGGTGCTGCACCACGGCGAGAAGATCGCCGACGGCGCTCCCGACAGCGTGCTCACCGACAGCCGCGTCGTCGAAGCCTATCTCGGAAAGAAGCGCTCATGAACGCCACCCCGCCCTCTTCTCAGGACCCGCTGCTGCGGATCCGCGGCCTGTCGGCCGGCTATGGCCTGGTCGAAGTGCTGCAATCGGTCTCCCTGGATGTCCGGCCGGCCGAATTCCTGGCGCTGGTGGGCAGCAACGGCGCCGGCAAGACCACGCTGCTGCGCACGCTCTCGGGGCTGCTGCCGGTCCAGTCGGGCACCATCGAATGGGAAGGCCGCCCCATCGGCGGGCTCACGCCCGACGCGATCTTCCGCCAGGGGATCGTCCAGGTGCCCGAAGGCCGCCAGCTCTTTCCCCGCATGTCGGTGCAGGACAACCTGCTGATGGGCGCCTACCGGCGCGACGACAAGCCGGGCGTGCGCGCCGACCTGGACAAGGTCTATGGCTTGTTCCCCCGCATGGCCGAGCGGCGGCGACAGCTGGCCGGCAGCATGTCCGGCGGCGAGCAGCAGATGTGCGCCATGGCGCGCGCCCTGATGGCTCGTCCGCGCCTGCTGATGGTCGATGAAATGAGCCTGGGACTGGCCCCGATCATCGTGGACCAGCTGATGGAGAACCTGACCGCCATCCGCGACCAGGGGGTCACCATCCTGCTGGTAGAGCAGGACATCCACCTGGCGCTGGCGGCCGCCGACCGGGCCTATGTGCTGGAAACCGGCCGCGTCGTGCGCGAAGGGCCGGCCCGCGACCTGATCGAGGACCCGGAACTGAAGCGCGCCTACCTGGGGGTGTAGCCCGGATCAGGCAGCGTCCCGGACCGGGGGAGCGGGCTGGGAGACGGCCTCGGCCACCACGTCGCGCGTCAGTTCCGGCGCCAGCATCTCCATCAGCACGTAGACGAAATCGCGCAGGAACACGCCGCGCTTGATTGCGACGCTGGTGGTGTGCCTGCCGAACAGATGGCCGGCGGGCAGGCCGACCAGGCCCTTGTCGCGGCGCGGGTCGAACGCCACGCCCGCGATGATGCCGATCCCCAGGCCGATGTCGGCATAGGTCTTGATCACGTCGGCGTCGATGGCTTCGAGCACGATGTCGGGAACGATCCCGGCCCGGTCGAAGGCCTCGTCGATGGCGCGCCGGCCCGAGAACGCCCGGTCGTAGGTCACGATGGGATACCGGGACAGATGTTCCAGGGAAAGATTGCGGGCGGCGCTGGAAGTGAGCTCGGTCAGGGGATGGTCGGGCGGCACCACCAGAGTGTGCTCCCAGGCGTACACTGGCAGGGCCACCAGGCCCGGGGTCTGGGCCAGCGTCTCGGTGGCGATGGCCAGGTCCGCCTGCTCGTGCAGGACCAGTTTGGCCAGGTGCTCGGGATTGCCTTCGGCGAGCGACACGTGGACCTTGGGAAAGCGCGCACGGAACGCGGGAATCACGCGCGGCAGCAGGTAGCGGGCCTGGGTGTGGGTGCAGGCGATCACCAGCGAGCCCTCGTCGCGCTGGGCGAATTCGTCGCTGACCTTTTTCAGGTTGTCGACTTCGCGCATGATGCGGTCGATGACTTCGGATACGGCCTGGCCCGGTTTGGTCAGACCCTTGAGGCGCTTGCCATGGCGCTCGAAGATCCGCACGCCGAGTTCATCCTCGAACTCGATGATGGCCTTGGACACCCCCGGCTGGGACGTGTACAGCGAACGGGCGGCTTCGGTCAGATTGAAGTTGCGCCGGATCGTTTCGCGGACGAATCGGAATTGCTGCAGGTTCATGGCAATGGCCCTATAGGAAGAGCCATTATATGGAATATAGAACCTAGTTTATATGATTTTTTGTTATTAGTTTAGGTCCCGGGATACGCTGGGCGCGCATCCCGGTCCTGCCTGCCCGCCGCGCACAGCGGCGAGCAGGCGCCGCAGGCGGCTATTTCATCGAGATCGTGGTGTTGACCTCGCGCGGATGCGCCTGCCAGCGGGCGGTCACGGTCTTGGTCTGGGTCCAGAAGTAGATCGACTGGCGGCCGTTGGGGCCCAGGTCGCCCAGCTTCGAGGCCCGCGAGCCCGTGAAGCTGAACCAGGCGACCGGCACCGGGATGGGAATGTTGATCCCCACCTGGCCGACGTCGACATTGTTCTGGAAGTAGCGCGCATGGCCGCCGTCCTGCGTGAAGATCGAGGTGCCGTTGCCGTTGGGATTGGCATTGATGAATTCCACCGCCTCTTCCAGCGTGTCCACCAGCACCACCGACAGCACCGGACCGAAGATTTCCTCGCGGTAGATGCTCATGTCGGCCTTCACGCCGCTGAATACCGTCGGGCCGACGAAGTTGCCCTTTTCATAGCCGGGCACCTGGATGCCGCGGCCGTCGAGCAGCAGTTCCGCGCCTTCGTCAATGCCCTTCTGGATGAACCCCTCGACGCGCTGGCGCGCGGCGGGCGAGATCAGCGGGCCCAGGTCCGCCTGGCGGTCGGTGCCGACGTTGACCTTCAGCTTGCGGGCGCGTTCCACGAAATCGGGCAGCCACTTCTGTGCCTCGCCCACCAGCACCAGCACGGAAATCGCCATGCAGCGTTCGCCTGCCGCGCCGAAAGCGGCGCCCAGCATCGAATTCAGCGCCGCCTCGCGGTCGGCATCGGGCATGATGACGCTGTGGTTCTTGGCGCCCATCATGGCCTGGCAGCGCTTGCCGGCATCCGAGGAGCGGCGGTAGATTTCCGTGCCCACGCGGGTCGAGCCGATGAAGGACACGGCCTTGATGTCGGGATGGTCGCACAGCGCGTTGGCGACGTCGGGGCCGCCGTGCACCACGTTCAGCACGCCGGGCGGCAGGCCCGCTTCCAGGGCCAGCTGGGCCACCATCAGCGAGGCCGTGGGATCCTGCTCGGACGGCTTGTAGACGAAGGTGTTGCCGCAGGTGACCGCGATGGGGAACATCCAGCACGGCAGCATCACGGGGAAGTTGAAGGCCGTGATCCCGGCGCAGACGCCCAGGGGCTGCAGGACCGAGTAGACGTCAATGCCGGTGGCGGCGTTCTCGGCGTAGTCGCCCAGCTGCAGGGTGTTGGCCGACACGGCGTGATCCACGCCCTCGAGGCCGCGGGCGACTTCGCCTTCGGCGTCGGGCAGGGTCTTGCCGTGCTCACGGGAAATGACCTCGGCGATCTTCGGCGTGTGTTCGCGCAGCAGTTGCGCGAAATCCACCATGATCTGGCGGCGCTTGGCCTGGCTGGTGTTGCGCCAGGTCTTGAAGGCCTCTTTGGAATTGGCCACCGCCCGCTCGACTTCGGCAGGCGTGGCGAAAGGCACCCGGGCGACCACCTCCTGGGTCGCCGGATCGATGACGTCGCGCCATTCCTTGGTTTCGGACTGGACGAGTTCCCCGCCGATCAGCAGCGGGACGCGTGGGATGTCGCTCATTCAAACCTCCGGGGTAGATGCGTTAAAGCGGAAATCAATGCTTGACCAGACTGCAGGTCGAGGCCGACAGGGGCTGGAAGGCGTCCTGGGCCGGAATCGTGGCCACCAGTTTGGACAGATCCCACTCGCCCTTGGACTCGGCGGGCGTCTTGACTTCGTACAGGTACATGTCGTGGATCACCCGGCCGTCGGGGCGGATGGATGCATTGTGCATGATCGGATCCTGGATCGGAATCTCGCGCATCTTCGCCGCCACGACATCGCCCTGCGTGGAACCCGTGGCCGCCACGGCCTTCAGGTAATGCAGCACGCTGGAATACACGCCGGCCTGCGTCATGGTCGGCTTCTTGCCCTGGAAGGCCTGGGCGAAGCGGTCGGACCAGGCGCGCGAAGCGTCGTCGAAATCCCAGTAAAAGCCGTCCACGTAGCTCAGGCCCTGGGCGGTCTCCAGGCCCAGCGCGCGCAGGTCGGACAGGAACACCAGCAGGGACGCCAGGCGCTGGCCGCCCTTGACGATGCCGAATTCACGCGCCTGCTTGATCACGTTGACGGTATCCTGGCCGCCGTTGGCCAGGGCCACGACCTGGGCGCCGGAAGTCTGCGCCTGCAGCAGGTAGGAAGCGAAGTCGGGCGCGTTCAGCGGGTGCGGGACGGAGCCCTTGACCGTGCCGCCCAGGCTCTTGACCATGTCGGATGCGCCCTTTTCCAGGGAATGGCCGAAGGCATAGTCCACCGTGATGAAGAACCAGGACTTGCCGCCCTTGTCGAACATGGCCTTGACGCCGCCGATCGACTGGGAATAGACGTCGAACATCCAGTGGAAGCCCACCGGTGAGCAATTCTTGTTGGTCAGGTCCGTGGTGGCCGGCCCCGAGAACATCACGACCTTGTTCTTTTCGCGGGCAATGTTCTGCACCGCCAGGGCCACGGCGGAATTGGTCAGGTCGGCGATCGCCGTCACGCCGTCGCGGTCGAACCACTCGCGGGCGCGCGCCGCCCCCACGTCCGCCTTGTTCTGGTTGTCGGCCGAGACCAGGTCGATCGACATGCCCTTGCATTCGGCCTTCAGGCAATCGTCGATGGCCAGCTGCGCCGCCGCCACCGAGCCCATGCCACCCATGGATGCATACGTGCCCGACATGTCGGTCAGCACGCCGATCTTGACCGGCGGAGTCGCCGCCTGCGAAACGGACATCGACATCGCGGCGGCGCATAACACGGCCGCCAGGGTGGGCGTGAATTTCTGCATGGTCTTGTCTCCGTTGTCGTTGAGATTCCCTGGGCCGCTCTTTGTGCGGCGGGATCGGGAGTCGTCGCTCCCCGGCCCAGTTTAGTTGTGTAAAAAACTTATTACCATCAAAATATTTGCACATTCATTGACGATATTTGCACAAGGAAAACCCATGCCCGATTGGGATGCGATCCGCTATTTCCTGGAAGTCGCGCGCACGCAGCGGGCCAGCGCGGCCGCACAGCGCCTGGGGGTTCGGCACAGCACCGTCACGCGGCGCATCCGGGCGCTGGAACAGGACCTGGGGGTGACGCTGTTCGAGAAATCGCGTGCCAGCGGCTACACCCCCACCGAGGAAGGCCTGCGCTTCTTCGCTCATGCCGAGCAGGTCGAGAGCACCTTGCTGGCGGCCCGCGAATCCCTGTCCGGCGCAGCCCAGATGCCTTCGGGCCACCTGCGCATCGGCTCCACCGAAGGCTTCGGCAGCACGGTCCTGACCCCCCTGATGGTGGACTTCCAGCGCCGCCACCCCGCAATGACGCTGGACATCATGCCGGTGCCGCGGTTCATCAGCCTGTCCAAGCGCGAGGCCGACATCGCCATCGCGCTCGAACGCCCGCAGCGCGGCCCCTACCTGTGCACCAAGCTGGCCGACTACAGCCTGCGGCTGTACGGCACCCGCGACTACCTGGCCAGCCATGCGCCGATCCGCCGCCAGGCCGACCTGGGCAGGCACACCTTCATCGGCTATGTGGACGAGCTGCTGTTCAGCGACCGGCTGCGCTACCTGGACGACCTGGTGCAGCCTTCCCGGGTGGTGTTCCGCAGCACCAGCGTGCTGGCCCAGTACCAGGCGGCCCTGGGAGGCCAGGCGCTGGCGATCCTGCCCTGCTTCCTGGCGGCGCAGGACGAACGCCTGGAACCCGTGCTGGCCGACTCTATCCTGGTCACGCGCAGTTTCTGGATGTACTGCCACGAAGACCTGCGCCGTACCCGCCGCGTGATGGCGCTATGGGATTACCTGAAGCAGACGGTGGCCCTGAATCGCGACCTGCTGCATGGCCGCGCCCGGGTGCTGCGCACCCCGGCCGGCGACTGGACGCCGTCGTACGCCGCCCAGCGCCCGGGGCACGGCGACCACGGGGATCCCGCATCCGCCGCCTGAGCAGGGCCCAGGCCACGACTCAGGCCGCAGGAACCTTGCGGCGCCTGGGCCTGGGCATGCGGATCCGCCGCCACATCAGCCCCAGGCCCAGGGCCAGGAAAGCGGCATGGACCAGCCACAGGCCGACGCCGAAGGACAGCGTGCCGTTGGCGATCCAGCCGCGCGACAGATTGATCAGGTTCATGTACAGCAGCGCCAGCAGGCCGGCGATCAGCAGGTCGCCCGAACGCCCCAGGCGCGGATTGACCGCCCCCAGCGGCAACGCGATGAGCGCCAGGTTCAGCACCGCCAGCGGCAGCGACAGCCGCCACATCAGCTGGGACATGGATTCGGGATCGCCGCTGGCGATCAGCGCCAGCGTCGGCCGCGCCTTGATCTGCTGCAGGGCCTGCTGGCGCTTGGCTTCCAGCGCCCCCGGATCGGTGCGGCTTTCGATGCGCACGCCGTAACGGTCGAAATCCAGCATGCGCATTTCAGGCGAACCCGGCTTCAGGTCGTAGCGGTGCCCCGGTCCAAGCACCAGGAAGCGGTCGCCATTGGTCTCGGCCCGGATGGCGGCGCTTTCGGCCGTGATCACGCTGAGCCAGTCGGGCTCGATGATGCGTGCCACCACCCTGCCCAGTTCGTCGTCCGGCCGCGTGGGGGATTCGGCGAAGAAGACGCGGCGGCCGTCGTCGGTTTCGATGAACTGGCCGGCAGAGACCTTGGACAGGTCGGAGCGCTGCTCGAAGCGCTGGCGGTATTCGGCGATCTGGCCGTAGGCCCAGGGCGAAGCGGACAGCGTGAGCACGGCCACCACGGCCGCCACCGGCAGCGCGAAGCGCATCACCGGCCGCAGCCACTGGCCCAGCGACAGGCCGCTGGCGAACCAGACGGACATTTCCGATTCGCGATAGCTGCGCGTGATGGTGGTGAGCACCGCCACGAAGAGGGATACGGACAGGATCACCGGCAGCGCCGTGATGCTGGAAAAGGCGGCCAGGCCCAGCACCACGTTGGCCCCGATGTCGCCATTGGCGGCTTCGCCCAGCAGGCGCACGATCAGCACGCTCAGCCACACCACCAGCAGCGTGGAAAACACGATGCCCGCGTGGCTGGTGATCTCGGAGAAGACGGCGCGCTTGAACAATGACATGGGAAAATGCGGAATAATGGACCGTCTACTCTCGAATCCACCGGACCCAAGGAAAACGAATGGAATTTAGCACAACGACGTCGGCATCCCTGCACACGCTGAAGACCCAGGCCCTGGCCGTGGGCGTGTTCCAGGACGGCGTCCTGAGCCCCGCGGCCGACGCGCTGGACCAGGCATCCAAAGGCGCGATCCGGTCCATCGTCAAGGCGGAATTCGACGCCGCCCCCGGCGGCATCCTGACCCTGCACGCACCTGCCGGCATCGCCGCCGAACGGGTCATTTTACTCGGCCTGGGCGCCCAGGACCGCCTCCTGGCGGCCACCCTGGCGCGCGCCCACGAAGCCCTGGCAGCCTATTGCGTGCGCGCCGGGCTGAACCATGCGGTCTCCACCCTGTGCGCCCTGCCCTGCGCCGACGCCGACATTGCCGACTGCGCACGCACGGCGGCCCGGCTGGTCAGCGCCGCCACCTATCGCTACGACGCAACCCTCAGCAAGCCCAAGACCGCCACGAAGCTGCGCACCTTCGTCCTGCACCTGGGCCGCAGCCAGGCTGCGCGCGCGCGCACGGGCCTGGACCAGGGCGCGGCCATCGGCGCGGGCATGAACCTGGCCCGCCTGCTGGGCGACCTGCCCCCCAACGTCTGCACCCCCACCTACCTGGGCAACACCGCGCGCGGCCTGACCAAGCAGTTCAAGACGCTGAAGGCCGAAGTCCTGGACCAGAAGAAGATCGAGGCCCTGAAGATGGGTTCCTTCCTGTCGGTGGCGCGCGGATCGGCCGAACCGCCCGCCTTCATCGTCCTGCGCCACACCCCGGCCGGGACGGCCGCCCGCAAGGCCGCCCCCATCGTGCTGGTGGGTAAGGGCATCACCTTCGACGCAGGCGGCATCTCGCTCAAGCCCGGCCCCGGCATGGACGAAATGAAATTCGACATGTGCGGCGCCGCCAGCGTGCTGGGCACCATGCGCGCCGTTGCCGAACTGAACCTGCAGCGCGAAATCATCGGCATCGTGCCCAGCTGCGAAAATCTCCCCAGCGGCACGGCCAACAAGCCCGGCGACATCGTCACCAGCATGTCGGGTCGCACCATCGAGATCCTCAACACCGACGCCGAGGGCCGCCTGATCCTGTGCGACGCCCTGACCTACGCCGAGCGCTTCAAGCCCGCCGCCGTGATCGACGTCGCCACCCTGACCGGCGCCTGCGTGATCGCCCTGGGTCATGTCAACAGCGGCCTGTTCACCCAGGACGAAACCCTGGCGGCCGACCTGCTCGCCGCCGGCCGGCAGGCGCTCGATCCGGCCTGGCGCATGCCCCTGGAAGACGCCTACCAGGACCTGCTGAAATCCAATTTTGCCGACATGGCCAACATCGGCGGCCGGCCCGCCGGCTCGGTAACCGCAGCCTGCTTCCTGTCGCGCTTCACCGGCAAGTATCCCTGGGCGCATCTGGACATCGCCGGCACGGCCTGGCTCGAAGGCAAGCAGAAAGGCGCCACTGGCCGCCCGGTGCCCCTGCTGGTGAGCTACCTGCTGGGACAATGCCAGGCATGAGCACGCAGGACCGGGTAAACAGTATGCCGGTTCGCCACAGGGATGCAGGCCGATGAGCCGGGTGGATTTCGCCTACGGCGCGGCCCACCGGCTGCGCACGGCCTGCCATGCCGCGGCGCGCCACGTCGGCGCGGGCCGCCGACTGCTGGTGTACTGCACCGACGAGCGCCGCCTGCGGCGCTTCGACGCCCTGCTCTGGGAATTCGAGCCCACCAGCTTCATCCCGCACACCCGGGCCGGCGACCCCCTGGCCGACCGGGCCGACGTGATCCTGGTGAGCGATCCTTCGGCCCTGGCCGGCATGCCTTCCCCGGGCTGGCTGCTGAACCTGGACCTGGACTGTCCGCCGCAGGCGGAACGTTTCGAGCGCATCCTGGAAATCGTGTCCGGCCACGAGGCCGACATCCAGGCCGCGCGGCGGCGCTGGGCCCAATACCAGCAGGCAGGCCACGACGTCCGCGGCCACCGCCTGCCCGCAAGCCATCCCGCCGCCGGGAACCATCGCGGCGCCTGAGTGTCCAACAGCATGTGCCGCCACCCCGCCGGCCCCGGACGATGTCCGGGCTCCTTATGGACGATGCCGTTCAGCTTGTTGTAAGATTGAATCATTCCGGCCGGTGCCCGCATCGGTCTCACGCATCACAGGAAACCGCCATGTCCGACTTCCGCAACACCCTTCCCGACACCGGCGCCTACCCGGCTTCGGCCTCGGTCGCCGTCCGCAACCGCGTCCTGCGCAACACCTACTGGCTGCTCGCGCTGTCGCTGATTCCCACGGTCCTGGGGGCCGCCGTCGGCCTGGCCTTCGGCATGAACCAGGCCATGGCCTCCAGCCCGGGCATCAGCACGCTGGTGTTCCTGGTGGGCGCCATCGGCCTGATGTTCATGATCGAACGCAACAAGAATTCCTCGCTGGGCGTCGCCCTGCTGCTGGGATTCACATTCTTCATGGGCCTGATGCTGTCCCGTCTGCTGGGCCATGTCCTGGGCCTGGGCAACGGCGCCCAGTTGATCATGCTGGCCTTCGGCGGCACGGCGGCGGTCTTTGGCGTCATGGCCACCGTCGCCACGACCACCAAGCGCGATTTCACCCACCTGCAGAAATTCCTGTTCGTGGGCGTGGTGCTGCTGATCCTGGCTTCGCTGGCCAATCTGTTCTTCCAGATCCCGGCCCTGATGCTGACCTTGTCGGTGCTGGCCATCGGCATCTTCTCGGCCTTCCTGCTGGTCGACCTGCAGCGCATCGTCCAGGGCGGCGAAACCAACTACGTGACCGCCACCCTGGCCGTCTACCTGGACCTGTACAACATCTTCGCCAACCTGCTGATGCTGCTGGGCATCTTCGGCGGCGATCGCGAATAACCCCCCTATTCCAGGCGTCTGAAACACCCCGGCGGACTTCGGTCCGCCGTTTTTTATCATCTCTGCCGGGGCGCCACCAGGACCCACGGCAGCAGGGCCTGCGTCAGCGGGCCGATGGCCAGGGAAAACAGCACGGTGCCGATCCCGAGCAGCCCCAGGCCGCCCAGGGCCAGGCCCATGAGCAATACCGCCACCTCGAGCCCCGTGCGCACCAGCCGCAGCGACAGGCCGGTGACGCGGTGCAGCCCGGTCATCAGGCCGTCGCGGGGCCCCCGGCCCAGCTGCGCGCCGATGTACAAGGCCGAACCCAGGCCGCACAGCAGCACGCCCCCGACGGTGAGCACCAGGCGCGCGGGCAGACCTTCGGGCGTCTCCAGCATCCGCAGGCCCAGGTCGGCTGACAGGCCGATCACGATGGCATTGGCGATGGTGCCCAGCCCCGGAATTTCCCGCAGGGGGATCCACAGCAGCAGCACCAGGAAAGACAGGCCGATGACCACCGCGCTGAAACTCAGCGACAGGCGTTCTGTGAGACCGATGTGCAGCGTATCCCAGGGCGACAGCCCGAGATCGCCACGTATCATTATCGCCATGGATACGCCATAGAAAAACAGGCCGACCATCAGTTGCACGAGGCGCCTGGCCAGCTTTCCCGTGCGCAGTTGCGCCAGGGGGCCGAGCTGGACGAGTTCGATCGAAGTATTCATGGCGGTATCTTGCCGAATATTGGCCTTGTAGAAAATAGCCAATCATGAGAAAGTGGCTCTTATGAAAGAAGCCATTTCTGCGCGCCGCGTGCGTGAACTGGTGGGCGAGCTGCCGGCGGGGCCTGCCTATTCCGGCCTGGCCGACAGGCTCACCCTGCTGATCGGAGACAGGCGGATTCCACTGAATGTGCGGCTGCCCAGCGAACGGGCGCTGGCGGCTGCCCTAGGCCTGTCCCGCACCACCGTCACGCGCGCCTACGATACGCTGCGCGACAATGGCTATGCACATGCGGCGCAGGGTTCGGGCACCTTCACGGCCGTGCCGGGCGGCCATGAGCGTGCCCACGACCGTGTGCTCGTTGCCGGCGGCGCCGGCGACGACTGGATCGACCTGGGCTGCGCCGCCGACTCCGCCCCGGCGGAGGTGATGGCGGCCTATGCGGCGGCCCTGGCCGACCTGCCGGCCTACCTGGGCAGGCACGGCTATTTTCCCTCCGGCCTGCCGGTCCTGCAGGAAGCCATCGCTGCCGGCTATGCCGCACGGGGGCTGCCGACCGACCCAGGTCAGATCGTGATCACGCCCGGCGCCCTGACGGCGGCTGGCGTCGTCGTGCGCGCCCTGGCCCGACATCCGGGACGCGTGCTGCTCGAATCCCCGACCTACCCCAACGCCAGCGAGATGCTGCGCGCATCGGGCCTGCAGCTGCACGAATGCCCCCTGGACGGGAACGGATGGGACATCGCCGGAATCGCGGACACCCTTGCGCGGGTGCGGCCGGATTTTGTCTACCTGATCCCCGACTTCCAGAACCCGACCGGCGCCGTGATGCCCGCGGCGCAGCGGCGGCAGCTGGCCCAGGCCCTGCGCAGCCACGGGACGCGTGCGATCGTGGACGAGACCCACCATGCCCTGGCCCTCGACGGCCAGGCCATGCCGCCGCCGTTCGCCGTCTTCGATCCCGAGGCCGTGACGCTCGGCAGCATGAGCAAGACCCACTGGGGAGGACTGCGCATCGGCTGGATCCGCGCCCCCCGCACGCTCGTCGGGACACTGGTGCAGGCCCGCATGTCGCTCGACCTGGGGGTGCCCGTCGTCGAGCAGCTCGCCGCCGCACACCTGCTGCGCCTGGGGCCCGTGCCACCACGGCAGATCGAACGCCTGCGCACCCAACGCGACGCCCTGATCGGGCTCGTGAAGACCCATCTGCCCAGTTGGCGCTTCAACCCGCCCGCGGGCGGGCTGACGCTGTGGTGCGAACTGCCGCACCGGGGAGCGGCCGCGCTGGCCGCCGCGGTCGCGGCCAGCCGGGTCGCATTGACGCCGGGCCCCGTGTTTTCTCCCGGTGGCGGGCTGGACACATTCGTGCGCCTGCCCTGGACACGGCCCGAGGCCGAATTGCGCGACGCCGTCGAACGCATCGCCGCCGCATGGCACCGCCTGGAGGCCGACGGACAGCAGACCGGGGTCAGCCGGACGCGCGCGAGGGCAGTTTTCTGACGCCTTCGGCAGCCACCAGGCCCACCGCGATCCAGATCGGCACATAGGTCAGCCACTGCGCAGGCGCCACGGGCTCGCCCATCAGCAGGAACGCCACCCAGAACAGCAGCACGGGCTCGACGTAGCTCAACAGCCCGAACAGGGACATGGGCAGCATCCGGCTGGCCGCCAGGTACATGGACAGCGACACCGCGCTCAACAGCCCGAGCAGGGGGACCTGCAGGATCAGGCGCGGATGCGCGGCGAACAGGCGCACGGCCTCGCCCGCCTGGGACTGCAGGATCACCACGGCCGCGGGCAGGAGGAAGAACATGTCGAACCACAGGCTGGTGAGCGAATCGACCCGCAGCCGGCGGCGCAGCATGAAATACGGCGGATAGCCCAGGGCCACCAGCAGCGTGGTCCAGGACACCGTCCCCAGGCGCCACCACTCGTGCCCGACGCCCAGCACCGCGAACGCCACTGCCCAGGCCTGCCAGGCGCTGAGCTGCTCGCGATAGAACAGCCGCCCGACCAGGACCATCACCAGCGGCAGCAGGAAATAGCCCATGGACACGTTCAGCGCCTGGCCATGCAGCGGCGCCCAGACGAACAGCCACAACTGGACTCCCAGCAGGAGCGAGCATGCGATCATGGCCGCCAGGAAACGGGGCCGGGAAAAATCGTGGGCAGTCTGGCGCACCGCGCCCCAGCCGCGCGCGCGTTGCACCACCAGCGCCAGCATCGGCAGGCCCATCAGGATCCGCCAGGCGAACACGATGTCGCCATCGAAGGGCTGCATCAGCGTCGCGTAGAAGTACATGGTGGCGAACAGCGCCGAGGACGCCACCGACAGCAGGATGCCCTTTTTCATAGGTCTCAGTAGCGCTGCAGGTCCATCAGAACCTGGCGCGTGCGCAGGGGCGCATCCAGCAGTTCATCCAGGCGTTCCCGCAGCGCCTGGCGCAGGGCCGGCTCGGCGTCCGCCCGATCGAAGTCGGGCATCGGGGCATCCAGTCCATAGCCGGCCTGCTCCAGCAGCAGCCACTCGAAGCGGCGCAGCGCCGCGGCATGGGGGCGGCCGCGCGCGCCGGCCAGCGCGTCCAGCGTGGCCTCGTAGGCGTCGAACACACCCGGATGCGGGTCTTCGCGGGCCAGCAGGCGCAGGATCAGTTCGTTCATGTACCAGCCCGACATCATCGCCCGGCCGTCGAGCAGCCGGATCGGGCCGGACTCGGCGCGCGTCAGGGTGTGGATCTCGGCCGAACCGGTCCAGGAAAGCCAGAGCGGCTGGAAGCCGACCAGCACCGGCCTCAGGGCCGAATAGGGGCGCTTGGCCCCCTTGGCCACCAGCGCCACGCAGCCGTGGTCGCGGGTGAAGGCCTGGACGACGAGGGAAGTTTCACGCCAGGGGCTGGCATGCAGCACATAGCCGCGCGCATCCAGGATGCGCTGGCCACGTCTACTCATAGCCCAGTTCCCTCAGGGCCGCTTCGCGATCCGACCAGCCCTTGCGGACCTTGATGTAGACGTCCAGGAAGACCGGCTTGTCGAGCAGCTTGACGATGTCCTGGCGGGCCTCGGTGGCGATGCGCTTCATGTGCTGGCCGCCCGCCCCCAGCAGGATGGGCCGGTGGCTGTCGCGCTCGATCACGATGCAGGCCGCGATGCGCGCACCCTCGTCGTTTTCTTCCCATTGCTCGATGGCCACGGTGCAACCGTAGGGCAGTTCGTCGCCCACCAGGCGGAAGATCTTTTCCCGGATCAGCTCTGCCGCCAGGAAGCGCAGCGGCCGGTCCGTCAGGGTGTCGGGCTCGAACAGGTGCTCGCCTTCCGACAGGTGGCTGGCGATCTCCCGGAGCAGGACTTCGAGCTGCACGTCGCGCAGCGCGCTGACCGGCACCACGGCCGCATAGGGGAAGTGGTCCATCAGGCGCGACACATAGGCGAACAGGGAATTCTTGTCCTTGACCGCATCGACCTTGTTGACCGCCAGGATCACCGGCCGGTTCTTCGGCAGCAACGGCACCACGCCCGCATCGCCCGCCGACCATTTCCCGGCCTCGACCACGTGCACCACGACATCGACTTCCGCCAGGGCCTGGGTGACCACCCGGTTCATCATGCGGTTCATCGCCCCGCCGTGCCGGGTCTGGAAGCCGGGGGTGTCGACGAAGATGAACTGGTCCTGGTCGCGCGTCAGCACGCCGTGGATGCGGTGGCGGGTCGTCTGCGCCTTGCGCGAAACGATGGACAGCTTCGCCCCGACCAGGGCGTTGCCCAGGGTGGATTTGCCCACGTTGGGGCGGCCCACGATGGCGACGAAACCGCAACGGCTGGGGCTGGAGGCATTCATTTCTTGTCCTGGGAAGTCGGGGCCTGGGGCTTTTCCTGGGCCACAGCCACGGGCAGGGACAGCTGGGCCGGCTTGCGGCGGCGTGCCGACCGGCGCGCCGGCCCCAGCGATTCGATGGCGGTGATCGCCTGGCCGGCGGCTGCCTGCTCGGCCGCCCGCCGGCTGCTGCCGGAAGCCTGCACCCGGATGCCCAGCGCGGGCACCTCGCACACCACGTCGAACATCTGGTCGTGCGCCGCCCCACGGGTGGCGACGACCTCGTAGTGCGGCAGCGGGTGGCCGCGCCCCTGGACGAGTTCCTGCAGAAGGGTCTTGGGGTCTTTGCCGAAGGTGCGCAAATCGATGTGCGCCAGGATCGGGCGGTACAGGCGTTCGATGACCCGGCTGATTTCCGGATAGCCGCCATCCAGGTAGATGGCACCGAAGATCGCCTCGAGCGCATCGGCCAGGATCGAGGGCCGGCGGAAACCGCCGCTTTTCAGTTCGCCTTCGCCCAGGCGCAGGTGGGCAGAAAGAGACAGCGTCTGGGCGATATCGGCCAGCGCGGACTGCTTGACCAGGTTGGACCGCACCCGCGACAGATCGCCTTCGTCCATCTCGGCATGCTCGTCGAACAGCAGCGTGGAGACGATGAAATTCAGCACCGAATCACCCAGGAATTCCAGGCGCTCGTTGTGGGGCATGCCGTGGCTGCGATGGGTCAGGGCCCGCTCCAGCAGGCCCGGATCCCGGAAGCGATAGTCCAGCGCGGACTGCAGGGAATCCAGGGAAGCCATCACTCGAACCCGCCTATCCGGCTGGGCGAACCGAAGTTCATCCAGATGAAGAACGCGCGCCCGACGATGTTGCGGTCGGGCACGAAGCCCCAGTAGCGGCTGTCCAGGCTGTTGTCGCGGTTGTCGCCCATCATGAAGTAATGGCCGGCGGGCACCGTGCAGCGCACCCCGTCGGACAGGTAGGAGCAGGCCTGGAAATCGGGAAAGCGCGTGATCGGCATGAATTCCTGGGGCGCCTGGAGGTTGAGCAGGATGCGATGCGACACATCGCCCAGCTGCTCGCGATACTGACCCACGTAGACCGCGCGGTCGGGCTCGTAGTAATCGCCGTCGCGCACGCGCCTGACCGGCTCGCCGTTGATGGTCAGGACCTTGTTGCGGTATTCGATCACGTCGCCCGGCACCCCGACCACCCGCTTGATGTAGTCCACCGAGGGATCCACCGGATAGCGGAACACGACCACGTCGCCGCGCTGGGGCGAACCCAGTTCGAGGACCTTGCGGTCGATCACAGGCAGGCGGATGCCGTATTCGTACTTGTTCACCAGGATCAGGTCGCCGTTCTCGAGCGTCGGCAGCATGGAGCCCGACGGGATCCGGAAGGGTTCGACCACGAAGGAACGCAGCACGAACACGAACAGGATCACCGGAAAGAAGCTGGTGCAGTATTCCACCCACCAGGGAGGACGGTTGGCCCGCTCGTAGATCTGGTCGCATTCGACCTGCAGGGCGGCGGGATCGAGCCCCGCGGCGTTGTTGCGGCAGGCCTGCGCGGCCGCCTGGGCGCGGGCGCGGCGCCGGCCGCGCAGAATGCCCAGGTCCAGCAGCCAGACCAGGCCCGTCACGACCAGCGCGACGAACAGCAACAGAGCGAAATCCCAACTCATGCGACGTCCTTTTTCACTTGTCTTCCACCTGCAGGACAGCCAGGAAGGCCTCCTGCGGGATTTCCACGCTGCCGACCTGCTTCATGCGCTTCTTGCCGGCCTTCTGCTTTTCGAGCAGTTTCTTCTTGCGGGTGATGTCGCCGCCGTAGCACTTGGCCAGCACGTTCTTGCGCAAGGCCTTGACATTCTCGCGGGCGACGACTTCCGCCCCGATGGCGGCCTGGATGGCGATATCGAACATCTGGCGCGGGATCAGGCCGCGCATGCGCGTGACCACTTCCCGCCCCCGGTGGCGGGCGTTGGCGCGGTGCACGATCATGGACAGGGCATCGACCCGGTCGCCGTTGATCAGCAGATCCACGCGCACCACGTCGGCCACGCGGTATTCCTTGAACTCGTAGTCCATGGACGCATAGCCGCGCGACACGGATTTCAGTCGGTCGAAGAAATCCAGCACAATCTCGGCCAGCGGAATTTCGTAGCGCAGGTGCACCTGGCGGCCGTGGTAGCTCATGTCCAGCTGCACGCCGCGCTTGGACGTGCACAGCGACATGACCGGGCCGACGTATTCCTGGGGCATGAACAGCGTCACGGTCATGATGGGTTCGCGAATTTCCTGGATGTGCCCGACTTCGGGCATGCGCGAAGGACTGTCCACCATCAGCAGCGTGCCGTCGCGGTGCAGGACTTCGTAGACCACCGACGGCGCGGTGGTGATGATGTCCATGTCGAACTCGCGCTCCAGCCGCTCCTGGACGATGTCCATGTGCAGCAGCCCCAGGAAGCCGCAGCGGAAGCCGAAGCCCAGCGCCTGGGAGACCTCGGGCTCGAACATCAGCGAGGAATCGTTGAGCTTGAGCTTTTCCAGGGAATCGCGCAGCTGGTCGTATTCGCTGGATTCGACCGGATAGACCCCGGCGAAGACCTGGGGCTTGACTTCCTTGAAGCCCGGCAGGGGGATGGCGGCAGGCTTGCCGGCCAGCGTCAGGGTGTCGCCGACCTTGGCGTGCTCGAGTTCCTTGATGCCGGCGATGATGAAGCCGACCTCGCCGACCGACAGCTGGTCGCGCGGCTGGGACTTGGGCGTGAAGACGCCCAGCTGCTCGCACAGGTGGGTGGCGCCGGTGGCCATCAGCAGGATCTTGTCCTTGGGTCGCAGGGTGCCGTTGACGATGCGCACCAGCATCACCACCCCGACGTAGTTGTCGAACCAGGAGTCGATGATCAGGGCCTGCAGCGGCGCATCGGGATCGCCCTTGGGTGGGGGGATGCGCGTGACCACGGCTTCGAGGATTTCGTCGATGCCCAGGCCGGTCTTGGCGCTGGCCTGGATGGCATCGGTGGCATCGATGCCGATCACGTCCTCGATCTCGGCGGCGGCGGCGTCCGGATCGGCCGAAGGCAGGTCCATCTTGTTCAGGACGGGCACGACTTCCACGCCCAGTTCGATCGCGGTGTAGCAATTGGCAACCGTCTGCGCCTCGACGCCCTGGGTGGAATCCACCACCAGCAACGCGCCCTCGCAGGCCGACAGCGAGCGGCTGACTTCGTAGGAGAAGTCGACGTGGCCCGGCGTGTCGATCAGGTTCAGGGCGTAGACGCGGCCGTCGGCCGCCGTATAGCGCAATGCCGCGGTCTGGGCCTTGATGGTGATGCCGCGCTCGCGCTCGATGTCCATCGAGTCCAGGACCTGGGCTTCCATTTCACGGTCCTGCAGGCCGCCACAACGCTGGATCAGGCGGTCGGCGAGGGTCGATTTGCCATGATCGATGTGCGCAATGATGGAAAAGTTGCGGATATGGTCCATAAGGATAGAAAAGCGGGTGCTCGGCGACAGGGTGGATGGGGCCCCCGCGCGGTGCGGATGGCGGGCGCCGGGCATGCCCGCGCCCGCCACCGGAGGCGGGGCCTGGGGCCACCCCGCGTTCCCAAGCGAAAAGGGAACGCCGCGGGGCGTCCCCTTCTCGTTCAGGCCGTATTTTAGCTTTTTCCCGGGCCAGCCATCACTGCGGCTTGATGATCACCCACTGGGACTGCTGGTCGCGGCTGACCAGCAGCACGGCCGGCCGGGATTTGTCCAGGCCCTTGACGATCTGGGCGTACTGCTTCGGGCTGGTGATGTCGGTGTCGTTGATCCGCAGGATCACGTCGCCCGGTTCGATGCCGGCTTCCGCCGCAGCGCCCTCGGCCTGCTCGACCACGACGCCCTGGTCGCCGGCATCGGCCGGCAGCGCCTTGACGCTCAGGCCCAGTCGGTCCGTGCCATCGTTGGCGGACGGCGCTTCGCCGCTCTGGGCCGCGGCCTTGTCGTCGAGTTCGGCGACCGTGGTCTTGAGCTCGAGCGACTTGCCCTTGCGCCAGACCTGGATCGTGGCGCTCGTGCCGGGACGGGTCGACCCCACCAGGCGCGGCAGGTCGGTCATGTGCTTGATGGCCTGGCCGTTGAAAGCCGTGATCACGTCACCCGGATGCACACCCGCCTTGGCGGCGGGACCATCGGCCTCGACGCTGCTGACCAGGGCGCCCTGGCCCTTGTCCAGCCCCAATGCCTTGGCGACATCGTCCTGGACCTCGGTGATCTGCACGCCGATGCGGCCACGGGTGACCTTTCCGTGGGCCTTGAGCTGCTCGACCACGCGCATGACCTCGTCGATGGGGATGGCCAGGGAAATGCCCATGAATCCCCCGCTGCGCGAGATGATCTGGGAATTGATCCCGACCACCTGGCCCTGCAGGTTGATCAGCGGACCGCCGGAATTGCCGGGGTTGACGGCCACGTCGGTCTGGATGAACGGCAGGTAGTCGCCCGTGTCGCGATTGATCGCACTGACGATGCCGGCCGTCACGGTGGAATCCAGGCCGAAGGGCGAGCCGATCGCCAGCACCCACTGGCCCTTGCGCAGCTTGTCCGAATCGCCGATGGGAATCGGCTTGAGGCCGGAGGCATCGATCTTGATCAGGGCGATGTCGGTGCGCGCGTCGGTGCCGATGACCTTGGCCTTGTATTCCTTGCCGCTGGTCATGGTGACGAAGATGCCGTTGGCATTGTCCACGACGTGATTGTTCGTCAGGATGTAGCCGTCTTCGGAGATCACGAAGCCCGAACCGATGCCGCGCGGCACCGTGCGCTCGCCCTGGGACTGGGGCGGCTGCTTGGGCCGGGCGCGCGGGTTCTGGTTGGGCTGGCCGAAGCCCGGGGGCATGAAGTCCGGCCCGAAGAACCAGCGGAACAGCTCGGAAGGATCACCGTCTCCGGGCATCATCGGCGAACGGCGCACCGGCACCGCCTCGGTGGTGCGGATGTTGACCACCGAGCCTTCGGTCTCGGCCACCACCTGGGTGAAATCGGGCAGTGCCGCGCTGGGGGCGGCCACCGCCTGCGCCTGGGCAGCGCCGATGGGCAGGACGGTCGCCAGCGCCATGCAGACGGCGGCGCTCGCCGCCGCACGCTTCGCGGCGGCATACGGCAGATGAAAAACCATGAAATTCTCCTTGGAGGATACGGGGATCACTGGGCGGCCTGGGGCAGGTACTGCACCGCATGGGCCAGGTCATGCACGGTCTGCGCGGGCACCTCTCCAACGGCGGTCAGCCAGTAGGATGCCAGTCGCATGCGGTAGATGCTCATCGCGCCCTGCCGCAGGCCGCCCTGTCTGATGTTTTGATCGCGTTTCGGGTCAAAGGTTTCAATGAAGATCGAAATTGCGGCCAGACCATCGGACAGCACGAGCTGATCCACCATGTGGCCAGGCCCCATCTGGCGCGTCAGTTCGGCGATGGGCTGGAAGCCCGCGGGCAACACGAAACGCCAGCCCCGCGATGCCAGGTTGGCCGGCTGGCTGGATTCGGTCCGCAGCTTCCAGTCGCGCGTGTCCCAGCGCGAGGCCAGCGACCCGGGGGGAATATCGGCACCGAAATGGACGCTGCTGAAGGCCATCTGGTCGACCAGGCGACCCTGGGCATCCAGGGTCTGGCTCTTGAGCAGCAGGTGGTTCTTCAGGTCGGTGCAGATCCGGTAGCTGTAGCGCAGGTCGTCGCGCGCCTGCAGTTCGGAGACGGCGCATTCGCGCCCGGCCACGCGATAGGTGCGGCCCAGGGATTTCCAGTCGTAGTGCTGGGCGATGGCCCTGCCTTCGCCCAGGAGAAGCGCCGGAAAATGATCGCTGTGTGCGGGCCGCATGACGATGAGCCGATGCTCGGGCAGCAGGCATTGTTCCATGCCGTTCTGCCGCAGGCATTCCTGGGGCGTGCCGTCCAGGACTTCCTGGCGCTCCCGTTCGCCCGTGCCGTCGACCTGGTGCACCAGGAGCGTGGCCTGCAGCATGCGGCCCTGCTGGTAGACCGTGACGCCGGCATAGTCCAGGGTGCGCGCGGCGGACTGGACCTGGCGCAGGAAGGCCAGGGGGTCGTCCTCTGCCGCAATGGCGGCGGCCCATGACAAGGCCAGCACCAGGCCCAGCCCGGCCCGGCATGCGGTCCGCGCCCAGGCCGGCATCAGCGCGCCCCCATCCCGTCGTAGGAAACCTGGCGCACGGCGCCGGCACCCGCCATCGACTGGTGCGCAGCCATGTAGTCGGCCAGCCCCGGATCGGCGGCGTCCGGCTCTTCGGCCTGGGCCACGACCGGGGCCGCGGGAGACGCATCCGGGGTGAAGAAGAAGGGACGTGCCATCCAGACGACGGAAGCCACCGCGGCCGCGACCGCCAGGCCCGACAGGCCGTTGCGCATCAGGTGGCGCCGGACCAGCGGCGAGGGCGCGACGATCGGCGGCTCGGCATCGATGGCGGCCGACACGCGCGCGTAGAAGCGGTCGGACGGCTGGATTGCCAGGTCGGGGCTGCGCATGACATCGCCGATCAGGTGATAGGTATCCCAGATCTGGCGGCCGTAGGGCGTATCGAGTTCCTCGGAGCGGATGTCGGCCTCGCCGTCCACCCAGGAGGACACCGAGGCCTCCCAGGCGGGTTCGGTCGCAATGGAATCGGATTTGGCGTTCATGACGGCTCCTTACCAGCGGTGTTCCGAATCGCGTTCCATGACCGGCCGCAAACGGGCCGCGATGGCTTCGCGGGCACGATAGATGCGCGAACGGACCGTGCCGATGGGACATTGCATGACACTGGCAATCTCTTCATAACTCATCCCCTCGATTTCCCGCAGCACGATCGCAGTGCGCAGATCGTCCGGCAGATCGTCGATGGCCTCGTTGACGGCCTGGGCGACCTGCCGGCTGGCCATCAGCGATTCAGGGGTACTGTGATCGCTTAGGCCATCGATCTGGTCAAAAGTTTCACCGTCCTCGTTTTCCAGGGGCGCCACGGTGGCGGGCCGGCGGAAACTGGCCGCCTGCCAATTGCGGGCGGTGTTCAGGGCGATGCGGTAAAGCCAGGTATAGAAGGCGCTGTCGCCCCGGAACTGGGGCAAGGCGCGATAGGCCTTGATGAAGGCCTCCTGGGCAACGTCCTCGATCTCGGCCTGATCGTGGATCATGCGCGACAGCAGCCGCATGATCTTGCGCTGGTACTTGATCACCAGCAGATCGAAGGCATGGCGCTCCCCGCGCCTGACACGCTCGACCAGCGCGAGATCGACGTCGCGCTCGGTCATGCCGCCCCCTTGGACCCGCACGGGGCCGGGGGCGCGTCCGATCGAGCGGTCAGATGCGTCCAACCAGCATCGAGCCGTTGGTGCCGCCAAAACCGAAGGAATTGGACAGCGCCACGTCGATCTTCATGTCGCGCGCCTCGTTGGCGCAATAGTCCAGGTCGCATTCGGGATCCTGGTTGAACAGGTTGATGGTCGGGGGCGAGATCTGATGGTGCACCGCCAGGGCCGTGAAGACCGCCTCGATGCCGCCCGCGGCGCCCAGCAGGTGCCCGGTCATGGACTTGGTGGAATTCACCACCAGCTTGTATGCATGATCGCCGAACGCCAGCTTGAGCGCAGCCGTCTCGTTCTTGTCGCCCAGCGGGGTGGACGTGCCGTGGGCGTTCACGTAGCTGACCTGCTCGGGGGTCACGCCGCTGTTGCGCAGGGCATGCAGGATGCCCCGGCGCGGACCGTCCTGGTCCGGGCTGGTGATGTGGTGCGCGTCGGAGCTCATGCCGAATCCCAGGAATTCGGCGTAGATCCGGGCGCCGCGGCGCCGCGCGTGTTCGTACTCTTCCAGGACCAGCACGCCCGCGCCTTCGCCCAGGACGAAGCCGTCGCGGTCGCGGTCCCAGGGGCGCGAGGCGGTCTCGGGATCGTCGTTGCGGGTGGACAGCGCACGCATCGCGGCAAAGCCGCCCATGCCCAGGGGGGACACGGAGCTTTCCGCCCCGCCCGCCACCATGATGTCGGCATCGCCATATTCGATCAGCCGCGCGGCATCGCCGATGGAGTGCAGGCCGGTCGTGCAGGCCGAGACCACGGCATAGCTGGGGCCTTTCAGACCCAGCATGATGGACAGCTGCCCCGAGATCAGGTTGATGAGCGAGGCCGGCACGAAGAACGGCGAGATGCGCCGCGCGCCGCGCTGCAGATATTCGATCTGGGTTTCCTCGATCCGCGGCAGGCCGCCGATGCCCGAGCCGATGATGGTGCCGACGCGGTCGGCGTCCTCGGCGGAGATGTCCAGGCCGGAATCGCGCCAGGCCTGGATGCCGGCCGCCACGCCGTAATGGATGAAGGTATCCATCTGCTTGGCTTCCTTGGCGCCCATGTATTCGGTCACGTCGAAGCCCTTGACTTCGCCGGCGATCTGGCTGTTGAGCACCGAGGCGTCGAAACGCGTCACCCGACCGATGCCCGAGCGCCCGTGGATGAGATTGTCCCAGGCGGTCTGGACATCGTTGCCCACGGGCGACACGATGCCCAACCCGGTTATGACGACACGTCGTTTCACTGACTCGGCTCCTGAAACTGGAAATGAAAGAGGGCCCCGCGCCGCGCAGGCGATGCCTGCCTGCTGCCTGCAGGGGCAGCGTTTTCATCCCGGGCGCCCCGGCGATGAAAAAGGCGGTCCGCGGCGGACCCGGTTGGGCGGGCTGCTTCAGCCCGCCGATGGCGCCCGCCACGAACCGCCCCGGCAGCCTGTCCGGCTCGGTGCGACAGGCCGTCGTGCCCTGGCGCGGCAAGCCGCAGCAGGGTGGTGAAGGTTATTGCTTGCTGTGCGAGGTGATGTAGTCGACCGCTTGCTGGACCGTCGTGATCTTCTCGGCTTCCTCGTCGGGGATTTCGGTTTCGAATTCGTCTTCGAGGGCCATCACGAGCTCGACCATATCGAGCGAATCGGCACCGAGGTCGTCAAGGAAGGAAGATTCGTTCTTGATCTCGGCTTCGTTGACGCCGAGTTGCTCAGCGACGATCTTCTTGACGCGCTGTTCGATGCTTTCCATGCATATCTCCAGTTAGGAAAAATCCCGCGAATTATAGCCAAATGAGTTCAACGGGGCTGCGGGTTTGTGTCAAAAAAAACAGTCCCGGCCATCGGACGGCTTCCTGGGGAAGCACGGTCGCACCCGGGCCTGCCTGCTGAGGTTGAACGGATTTTACCTTAGACGGGCCGGCTCCGTTCCCGATCCCTACATGTACATACCACCATTGACGTGCAACGTCGTCCCTGTTACATACCCCGCCTGGGGGCTGGCCAGGTAGGCGACCGCATGGGCGATTTCCGCCGCCGAGCCCAGGCGCCCCAGGGGAATCTGCTGCAGGATCGCAGCCGTCTGGGTCTCGTTCAGGGCCCGCGTCATGTCGGTATCGATGAAGCCCGGCGCCACGCAGTTCACCGTGATGCCACGGCTGCCGAGCTCGATCGCCAGGGCACGCGACATGCCGGCCACGCCGGCCTTGGCGGCGGCGTAATTGGCCTGGCCCGCGTTGCCGCTGTAGCCCACCACCGAGGTGATGTTGATGATGCGGCCCCAGCGGGCCTTCATCATGGTCTTGGCCACGCCGCGCGACAGGCGGAATACGGACGAAAGATTGGTGTTCAGCACCGCGGCCCAGTCTTCGTCCTTCATGCGCAGGATCAGGCCGTCGCGGGTGATCCCGGCATTGTTGACCAGGATGTGCGGCCCGCCCTGGCCGGCCAGCTCGGCCAGCAGGGCGTCGCAGGCCGCAGGATCATTGACTTCCAGGACCGCACCGCGGCCGCCTTGCGGCGCCAGGGCTTCGGTGATGGCCTGGGCACCCGTCTCGGACGTTGCCGTCCCCACGACCGTGGCGCCAGCAGCGGCCAGTTCCAGGGCGATGGCGCGGCCGATGCCGCGCGAAGCGCCCGTCACGAGGGCGATCTTGCCCGCCAGCACAGGTTCCGACATGTCAGCCTCCCAGAGCTTCCAGCGTTTCTTTCAGGGACGCCGGATCAGTGATGTTGAAGGTGTTGATTTCGCGGTCGATGCGCTTGACCAGTCCCGACAGGACCTTGCCGGGCCCGCATTCGACGATGTGGGTGACGCCGTCCTGCTTCATGGCCTGTATGGTCTCCACCCAGCGGACCGGGTGCCATGCCTGGCGCACCAGCGCATCGCGGATGGCATCCGGATCCGTCGGCCGGGCGACATCGACATTATTGATCAGCGGGATGGCCGGGGACGCCACGGCCACGCCGGCCAGCGTCCGGGCAAGCACGGCGGCCGCCGGCTCCAGCAGGCGCGAATGGAAGGGCGCCGACACCGGCAGGGTCACGGCGCGCTTGGCGCCGGCGGCGCGAGCCCGTTCGCAGGCGCGCTCGACGGCGGCCGTATGGCCGGCGATCACGACCTGAGCCGGGGCGTTGTAGTTGACGGCCTCGACGACCTGGCCTTCGGCAGCCTGGGCACAGGCCTGGCGCACGGCTTCGTCGTCCAGCCCCAGGATGGCGGCCATGGCGCCCTCGCCCACCGGCACGGCGGACTGCATGGCCTCGGCCCGCACGCGCACGGTGCGGACCGCGTCTGCGAGGTCCAGGGCCCCCGCCGCCACCAGGGCGGAATATTCGCCCAGGCTGTGGCCGGCCACCAGCGCGGGCTCGACGCCGCCCGCCTGCCGCCAGGCGCGGTACAGGGCGACGGAGCACAGCAGCATGGCGGGCTGGGTGTGGGTGGTCAGATTCAGGGTCTCGGCGGGACCGCGGGCGATCAGGCCGGACAGGTCTTCTCCCAGGGCCTGGTCGCCGTCGCGCAGCGTGGCCTGGACGCCGGCGTCCTCGGACCACGCGTCCATCATGCCGACGGTCTGCGAGCCCTGGCCGGGAAATACGAATGCAATCTTCATTGTCGAGGTCTTCAGATTTTCACGAGGACGGAGCCCCAGGTGAAGCCGCCGCCCACCCCTTGCAGCAGCACGGTCTGGCCGGCGCGGATGCGGCCGTCGCGCCAGGCGACGTCCAGCGCCAGCGGCACGCTGGCCGCCGAGGTATTGGCATGCCGGTCCAGGGTGACGATGAGCTTTTCTTCGGGCAGGTCGAGCTTGCGGGCGATGAAATTCAGGATCCGGATGTTGGCCTGGTGGGGCACCATCCAGTCGAGTTCGGACACGTCGATGCCGGCTTCCTCGCAGACTTCGTGCGCGGAACGCGTCAGGGAATTGACGGCCAGCTTGAACACGGCCTGGCCGTCCATGCGCAGGAAGGGGTCGCCCGTGACCTGGCCGCCCTCGACGTTGCCCGCGGCGCACAGGATGTGCTGCTGGCGCCCGTCGGCATTCAGCCGGGTGGCCAGGATGCCCGGTTCGTCAGAGGCGCTGAGGACCACGGCCCCGGCACCATCGCCGAACAGCACGCAGGTGCGGCGGTCGTTCCAGTCGAGGATGCCGGAAAAGACCTCGGCACCGATCACCAGGGCATGGCGCGCGCGGCCGGCGCGCACGAAGGCGTCGGCGGTGGCCAGGGCATAGACGAAACCGCTGCACACGGCCTGGACGTCGAAGGCGGCGGCACCGCCCACGCCCAGGTTGGCCTGCACCAGACAGGCGGTGCTGGGGAAGATGAAGTCCGGCGTGGAGGTGGCGACGATGATCAGGTCGAGCTGTTCGGCCGCCAGGCCGGCGCTGTCCAGGGCTGCGCGCGCGGCCGCCGTGGCCAGCGTGCTGGTCTTGGTGCCCGGTTCGGCGATGTGGCGCTGGCGGATGCCGGTGCGCTCCGTGATCCAGGCATCGGAGGTCTCGATGCCGCGCGTGGCCAGGTCGGCGGCCAGATCATCGTTGCTGACGACGCGTGGGGGCAGATAGCCGCCCGTTCCTGTGATCCTGGCGTAAGGCATATCGATTCCGGAAAAAGAAGGCTAGGCCGTCGGGGCCGGGTCGCCTGCTGCGGGGGTTTGCAGCCGGCCGCGCAGGACTTCAAGACGCTGGATGGTGCCTTCGAGGAGACCGTTGAGCACGGCTTCGCGGGCACGCTGCAGCGCCTGGCCATAGGCATAGGCGTCGGCCGAGCCATGGCTCTTGATGACGATGCCGCGCAGGCCCAGCAGGGCCGCCCCATTGTAGCGGCGATTGTCCACGCGGGCGCGAAAGCGCTGCAGCACGGGCGTGGCCACCAGGCCCGCGGCCATGGTGAGGGGATTGCGGCGGAATTCCTCGCGCATCATGCCGCTGATCATGCGCGCCAGGCCTTCGACGGATTTGAGGACCACGTTGCCGACGAAGCCGTCGCAGACGACCACGTCCACCGTGCCCTTGAAGATGTCGTCGCCTTCCACGTTGCCGTAGAAGTTCAGGCCGCTGCCGCGCAGCAGGTCGGCCGCCTGCTTGACGACCTCGTTGCCCTTGATGAGTTCCTCGCCGATGTTCAGCAGGCCGACGGAGGGCTGTGTGCGGCGGTCCACGGCGGACACCAGGGCGGCCCCCATGAGACCGAACTGCAGCAGGTGCTCGGCCGTGCAATCCACATTGGCCCCGAGATCCAGCACGGTGGTGGACCCGCCGTTCTGGTTGGGCAGCGCGGTGGCGATGGCCGGTCGGTCGATGCCGTCCAGCGTCTTGAGCACGTAGCGGGAGATCGCCATCCAGGCGCCGGTGTTGCCGGCCGATACGGCGGCATCGGCGCGGCCGTCCTTCACGGCCTGCACCGCCACCCGCATCGAAGAGTCTTTCTTGCGGCGCAGGGCGACTTCCACCGAATCGTGCATGGTGACGACTTCGGAGGCATGCAGGATCTCGAACTGGCCGGCCGCCGCCGCGTTCTGCTGCAGGGCCTGGCGGATCAGTGCCTCGTCGCCGACCAGCAGGCACCGGGTATCGGGGTGCGACTGGGCGAACGCCATCGCCGCCGGCACGGTGACCGGCAAGCCATGGTCGCCGCCCATGCAATCGATGGCGATGGTCGGATTGGAATGGGACATCGGCGCGTGGAGGAACCTAGGCGCGGATGGCTTATTCGTCGTTCTTGGTCTTCAGGACCTTGCGGCCGCGATAGATGCCGTTCGGGCTGATGTGGTGGCGCAGGTGCAGTTCACCGGTCGTGGGCTCGATGGCCGTGGCGGGAGCCGTGAGGAAATCGTGCGAACGATGCATGCCGCGCTTGGACGGGCTCTTTTTGTTTTGCTGGACAGCCATGATGACTCCTGTGATCGGGGCCGCTCATTTTAAGGTAAGCACAAGCCCGTGTGTTAAACGAAAAATTCAGTCTTTCCCAAGCCGTTCCAGGACAGCGAACGGCGAGGGGCGCCGGGGCGCTTCCGGCACATCCCCGTCTCCCGGACACACATCGTGGCGGGGAGCATAGGGCAGCGCCAGGATCAGCTCGTCTTCGACCAGGCCCAGGACATCCAGGCGCTGCTCGGCCACGAGGTATTCGATCTCGGGGCCACGGCCTTCGGTTTCGAGCGCATCCATGGCATCGAGCTGCGCCTGGGTTTCCACCAGGCCCAGCGCGCTGGACACCCGCAGCGTCAGGCTGAAGACTTCCAGGCAGCGCTGGCAGACGACCCGCACGGGGCCGCTGGCCTCGACATCCAGCCAGGACTGGCCGGACGACGCATCGGCCCGCCCGCGCACCTGCCAGCGGATATCGTGGTCCTGGGGTTCGGGCAGATCCTGGCACAGGCGCGCGAACCGGTCCGCTCGCACGACGCCATCCAGGGCCTGTCCGGCCCGTGCGAACCCGATCGCATCGATGACCATGAAGTTTTGTTGCTCGGGAAAACTTTAGATGATACTCGATCCCAGGGCACAGGGTCAATGTTTACTCGCAGACCCGCTCCGCACGGTAAACTGGCGCACGCTTACCAGGATTTCCCCATGCCGCTCATACTGGCCTCCAGTTCACCTTACCGCCGCGCCTTGCTGCAGCGGCTGAACCTGCCCTTTTCGGTCCAATCCCCGGACATCGACGAAAGCCCCCTGCCGGGCGAAACGCCGCTCGACCTGTCGTTGCGCCTGGCCAGGGAAAAGGCCGCCGCGATCGCTGCGCGCAACCCTGGCGCCCTGGTGATCGGTTCGGACCAGGTCGCCGCGTTCCAGGGCGAACCCGTCGGCAAGCCGGGATCCTTCGAGGCAGCCCGCGAACAGCTGCGCCGCTTCGGCGGCCACGACGTCCTGTTTCATACGGCCCTGTGCGTCACCGACGGGCAGCGCCATCTGCTGGAACACGTGCCGACCGAATGCCGCTTCCTGGCCCTGGACGACGCCCGGATCGAACACTACCTGCGCGTCGAGCAGCCATATGATACGGCCGGAAGCGCCAAGGCCGAATGCCTGGGCGTGGCCCTGATGGAGCGCATGCGCAGCGACGATCCCACCGCCCTGATCGGCCTGCCCCTGATCGCCCTGTGCCGCATGCTGCGGGCCTTCGGCCTGGAACCGCTGGGCGCCCACACCGGGAACGGACAACCATGACCACATTGCACCTGATCCCCGTCGGCCTGGGCCAGGCCGACCCCGGGCGCTGGCTGCCGCTCGCCGCCCGCGAAATCGCCGCCACGCTGCGCTGCTTCATCGCCGAAAACGCGAAATCGGCGCGCGCCTTCCTGAAGCAGGTCGAAACCACCGTTCCGCTCCAGGAAATCCTCATCCATACCCTGAAGCCGGACACGCAGGCCGCGGAAATCCGCGCCTGGCTGAACGGCGTGCCCGCAGGCGAAGACATCGGCCTGGTTTCGGAAGCCGGCTGCCCCGCCGTGGCGGACCCGGGCGCGCTGGTCGTGGCCCAGGCGCACGCCGCCGGCATCCGGGTCGTGCCCTGGACCGGGCCTTCGTCCATCATGCTGGGGCTGATGGCCAGCGGCCTGCAGGGCCAGCGCTTCGCCTTCCATGGCTACGCGCCGGTCAAGGCGCACGAGCGCGACGCCCAGCTGCGCGCCTGGGAATCGGCATCCCACAAGCAGCAGCAGACCCAGATCCTGATCGAAACGCCCTACCGGAACAGCGCGCTCTTCGAGGCCCTGCTGCGCACCCTGCGCGACACGACCCGGCTGTGCATCGCCAGTTCCCTGACCTGCGACGACGAGGCCATCGCCACGCGCACCATCGCCCAGTGGCGCAAGGCCGGGCCGCCGGATTTCGAACGCAAGCCGACGCTGTTCCTGTACCTGGCCAGCTGAAGCCGGCCGGGGTGGTGGTCTCAGCCCTGGCTGCCCGGGGCGCCGCGCCGCGCCGTGCGCCAGCCACGCCACCACCCCGGCAGGCGCGCGGCCAGCAGCAGGGCCAGCACCAGGGCGTACAGGCGCGGTTCCAGGAAGTCGTTCTTCCCCGCCCGCATCCAGTCGAAATGCAGCACCGACAGGGCAGCGGCGGGATAGACCAGTGTATGCAGGCGCTTCCAGCCGCGCCCCAGGCGCCGCATCCAGCCCTGGGTGGACGTCAGCGCCAGCGGGACCAGGCACAGCACGGCCAGAGCGCCCACGCCGATGAAGTCGCGCCGCCACAGGTCTTCCCACATCGCGGCCGGCACACCGCCGCGGTCCCAGACCGCCCAGGCCAGGACGTGCAGCACGGTATAGAAGAATGCATACAGGCCCAGCTTGCGCCTATGGCGCAGCAGGCTCGTCCAGCCCAGCCGGCGCGCCGGCGTCACGGCCAGCGTGGCCCAGAGCAGCGCCAACGCCCAGATGCCCGAGGAACGGGTCAGGAATTCCTGCGGATTGGCCCCCAACCCCCCGGCCGCCCCGAGTGCGAACCATCGCAGCAGGGGAAACAAACCGCAGGCATGGATGCAGACCCCCAGGAGCCGCCCCCCGCCCGGACGCGGCCGGCGCGCGCCGGCCCCCGGCGCGGCGGACTGCATGCCGGCTGCACGCGCACCCATCAGAAGTTGCGCGCCAGATCCATGCCCGCATACAGCCCGGCCACCGACTCGGCATAACCGTTGAAGGGCTGCGTGGGCAGGCGGGGCGCGAAGAAACCGGCTCCGATGCGGCGTTCGGTTTCCTGGCTCCAGCGGGGATGCGGCACCGCCGGGTTCACGTTGGCATAGAACCCGTATTCCCGCGGTGCGGCACGCATCCAGCTGGTGACGGGCGGCTCGGCCTGCAGATGGATCCCGACCAGCGACTTGGCCGACTTGAAACCGTATTTCCACGGCACGACCACCCGCAAGGGCGCGCCGTTCTGGGGCGGCAGGACGCGTCCGTAGACGCCGAAGGTCAGCAGCGCCAGCGGATGCATGGCCTCGTCCATGCGCAGGCCCTCGACATAGGGCCAGTCCAGGACCCCGGCCGCCACGCCCGGCATGGCATCGGGCTGCAGCGCGGTCGTGAACACCACATAGCGGGCGTCCGCCGTCGGCTCGACCTGGCGCAGCAGGTGGGACAGGGAATAACCCGTCCAGGGCACCACCATGGACCAGGCCTCGACACAGCGCAGCCGGTAGACGCGCTCTTCCAGGGGCGCCAGGCGCCGCAGCGCATCCACGTCCAGGGTCATGGGCTTGCGCACGGCGCCGTCGATCCGCACCGTCCAGGGCTCGAGCCGCATCCGGCCGGCATATTCGGCCGGGTCGCCCTTGCCGGTGCCGAACTCGTAGAAATTGTTGTAGGTGGTGATGTCCTTCCAGCGATTGGGCGACTCATCGGTCGACCAGCGGGCATCGCGCGGGGCTTCCAGCACGGCGCCTTCGAGCCCATCGGCAGGCACCGCCCTGGCCAGGCCACCGGCGCCCAGCGCCAGCGACCCCAGGGCGGCCTGCCGCAGCCAGCGCCGTCGCGACAACCAGACGGACTCGGGCGTGATTTCAGAGGGCGGAATACCGATTTCCCAGGGTGCGCGCATGATGATCCACCTGCAGAGTGGCAATCCGGATTAGATCGCCGCCAGAGAAAAAAGTTCGGCGCCGCGCAGGAAAACAGTCGATTCCGGCGGGGTTCAGCCCGCTCGCGACCGGATCCAGGCCTGCATGTCGGGCACCGTGGCCACCAGCGCCGTCGGCCCGGCCGATTCCAGCAGCGACGGTGCGTGGGCCCCATAGGCGACCGCCAGGCTGTCCACTCCGGCGGCGCGCGCCATCAGGACATCATGCGTGGTATCGCCCACCATCAGCACCGATTCCGGCGCCAGGCCCAGTTCGGCAAGCAACTGCAACAGCATATCCGGATCCGGCTTGCCGCGCGCTTCGTCGGCCGTGCGCGTGGCGCGAAACAGGTCGCGCAGGCCCAGCCGTTCGATCGATTCGTCCAGGCCGCGGCGGCTCTTGCCCGTGGCCACGCCCAGCACCGCGCCGCCCGCGCTCAGTTCGCGCAGCAGGAGATCCTGACCCTCGAACAGGCGCATTTCATGCTGCAGCGCCATGAAGTGGGCGCGATAGCGCTGGACGAAAATGTCCACACGATCGGCGCCCAGGTCCGGCACCAGGCGGTACAAGGCCGCCTGCAGCGACAGCCCGATCACCCAGCCGGCCTCTTCGCGCGATGGTTCGCGCAGGCCCAGGTCGCGGCAGGCCCCCAGCAGCGCCCCGACGATATGGTGCGTGGAATCCAGCAGGGTGCCGTCCCAGTCGAAGATCACGGCGCGATATTGTTTTTCCGGCAGGCTCGGGGAGGTCATGGACGGTCGTGTTCCAGATGGTCCAGCAGCGCCAGGCAGGCGGGCGGCAGCGGGGCTTCGAAAACCAGGGGTTCGCCGGAAACCGGATGCGGGATCTCCAGCCGGTGCGCATGCAGGAACATGCGCCGGAAACCCTGGGCGGCCAGGGCGGCGCGAATCTCATCCGGCCCGTATTTCTCGTCGCCGGCGATCGGATGCCCCTGCGCCGCCAGATGCACCCGGATCTGGTGGGTGCGCCCGGTGCGCAGTTCGGCCCCCACCAGGGAATAGCGCCCGGCGTAGCGGTGCCGCAGGGTGACGATGGTATGGGCGGGCTTGCCCAGGGCGTCGACGCGCACCCGGCGCTCGCCGTCCGGCGTCAGGTATTTCAACAGGGGCAGCCGGATGTGCTGGCGGTCGTTGACCCAGTCGCCCACGACCAGCGCCAGGTAGTGCTTGCGGCCCCTGCTCTCGCGCATCATGTCGTGCAGGGCCACCAGGGCCTTGCGGCTGCGCGCCACCATCAGCACCCCGGATGTCTCCCGGTCCAGGCGGTGCGCCAGTTCCAGCAGGCGTTCTTCGGGACGCGCCGCGCGCAATTGCTCGATCACGCCGAAGGACACCCCGCTGCCGCCATGCACGGCCACGCCGGCGGGCTTGTCGATCACCAGCAGGTGGGCGTCTTCATACAGCACGGGAAAGGCTGCCGGCGGCACCGGCGCCGACGTCCCCGGCGCGGGCAGGCGCAGCGGCGGGATGCGAACGGAATCGCCGGCCGACAGGCGCGTCTCGGCCCGGCAACGGCCCTTGTTGACCCGCACCTGGCCGTCGCGGATGGCCTTGTAGACGTGGCTCTTGGGCACGCCCTTGCAGAGCCTGAACAGGAAATTATCCAGCCGCTGCCCTTCGTGTTCGGTCCCCACGGCCACCAGACGGACGGACGGCGGCGAAGCGGGGGGATCAACTATTTTGCGCATAGGGAAAAGCGGCATATAATCGCAACAGCCCATAGAGGCTGGAAACCGCCGGGCGTAGAGACGCAATGGATGCATCTCCGTCTGGCAGCAGGGACCCCATTGTACTGCCTCACTTCCAGCCTCCAGGTCCTTGGTCGCCGGCTCCGTCCCGGTTCCCTTCCCCCGCGCACTGCCGCCGGGCGCAGGAATCGACGTCAGGCCGCGTGCGACGCTGCAGATTCTGCTCGCTCTTCCGCACCGGATGCGGCCCACAGCCCGCGTTCGCCGTTCCCAGCAATCATTTCGTCAATCACGCATCGTGCCCTTGACCTCCCTGCTGACAGAACCTTGCGCCTACCGGCGCACCGTGCCCCCTCCCCAGGAGACCGGCGCGGCCTGACCTCGTCAGCGCACCGATCTCCTCGCAGACTGCTGCATCGCACACCGAGTGACCCGTGGCCGTGCGCCGAATCCGGCGCGCCCTGACTACGGAGAAACCCACTCATGAAACGCATGCTGTTCAATGCGACGCACCAAGAAGAACTACGCGTCGCGATTGTCGATGGCCAGAAGCTGATCGATCTGGACATCGAGACCGCCGGGCGCGAACAGCGCAAAGGCAACATCTACAAGGGCGTCATCACCCGGATCGAACCGGGCCTGGAAGCCTGCTTCGTCAACTACGGCGAAGACCGCCACGGCTTCCTGCCCTTCAAGGAAGTCGCCCGCAGCTACTTCAAGGAAGGCGTGGATGTGCGCACCGCCCGCATCCAGGACGCCCTGACCGAAGGCCAGGAACTCATCATCCAGGTCGAAAAGGAAGAGCGCGGCAACAAGGGCGCCGCCCTGACCACCTTCATTTCCCTGGCCGGCCGCTACCTGGTGCTGATGCCCAACAACCCGCGCGGCGGCGGCGTGTCGCGCCGCGTCGAGGGCGAGGACCGCCAGGAACTGCGCGAAACCATGGATCAGCTGGAAATCCCTTCCGGCATGAGCATGATTGCCCGCACCGCCGGCATCGGCCGCAGCGTCGAGGAACTGCAATGGGACCTGAACTACCTGCTGCAGCTCTGGAGCGCCATCGACGCGGCCGCCCGCGAGAACAAGGCACCGATCCTGATCTACCTGGAATCCAGCCTGGTGATCCGCGCCATCCGCGATTATTTTTCGCCCGAAATCGGTGAAATCCTGATCGATACGGACGACATCCACGACCAGGCGACCGCGTTCATGAGCGTGGTCATGCCCGACAACGTCAACCGCGTGAAACGCTACCGCGACGACGTGCCCCTGTTTTCCCGCTTCCAGATCGAACACCAGATCGAGACCGCCTACTCGCGCACGGTCACGCTGCCTTCGGGCGGCGCCATCGTGATCGACCACACCGAGGCCCTGGTGGCGGTGGACGTCAACTCCGCGCGTTCGACGCGCGGCGCCGACATCGAGGAAACCGCCCTGCGCACCAACCAGGAAGCGGCCGACGAAGTCGCGCGGCAGCTGCGCCTGCGGGACCTGGGCGGCCTGATCGTGATCGACTTCATCGACATGGAGGACAGCAAGAACCAGCGCGCCGTCGAACAGCGCCTGCGCGATGCCCTGCATTTCGACCGCGCCCGTGTCCAGATGGGCAAGATTTCCCGCTTCGGCCTGATGGAGCTGTCCCGCCAGCGGCTGCGCCCGGCCTTGAACGAAGGTTCGCACGTCACCTGCCCGCGCTGCACCGGCACCGGCGTGATCCGCGACGCCGAGTCCAGCGCCCTGCACGTGCTGCGCCTGCTCCAGGAAGAAGCCATGAAGGAAGGCACGGCCGCCCTGCACGCCCAGGTGCCGGTCGACGTCGCCACCTTCCTGCTCAATGAAAAGCGCCGCGACATCAGCCAGATCGAATCCCGCCTGAAGGTCAATCTGGTCCTCATCCCCAACAAGTCGCTGGAAACCCCGCACCACCACATCGAACGCCTGCGCCACGACGACCCGCGCCTGGACGAGAACAAGACCAGTTTCGAACTCGCGCAGGAACCCGAGGACAAGCTCATCTGGCAGCCGAACAAGGCCCAGGAAGCCAAGGCCCGGCCCGAAGCCCTGGTCAAGGGCATCCAGCCCGCCCAGCCGGCACCGGCCCACGTGGAACGCGCGCCTCGCGCTGCCGAGGCAGCCCCCGCCACCGCCGCGCCCGCTGCCCCGCAGGGCGGTCTGCTCAAGCGCCTGATCGGCTGGATCACGGGCTCCGCCTCCGGCACGGCCACCCCTGCCCCCGAACCAGCCGCCGCGCCGGCGCGCGAATCCGGCGACGGCCGCCGGCGCAACGGCGCGGGCCGCAACGGTGGACGCCGGGGCGAACGCCGCTCCGACGCCCCGCGCGGCGAACGTGCCGGACGCACGGAACGTGCCGAACGCACGGAAGGCCGCCCCGCCGCCCGCCGCGAACGCCCGGCCCAGGACATCGCCCAGCCGGTCCAGGCGGAAGCTTCCGCCGTCGAGCTCCATGACGAAACCGCCGAACCGCGCCGTGGCCGCAACCGCCGCGGCCGCGGCCGCAACCGCCCGGCCGAATCGGCCGCCCTGTCCGGCGAAACGATCGCCCTGCAGGCCGAACAGGCTGTCGCCCCGGCCGACGAATCGGCCGCTCCCCAGGCCCGGCCCCAGTCCGCCGCGAACCCCTACGGCCTGCCCGATGCGCCGCAGAGCACGCCCGACGCCGACGCGCAGGATGACGACACCCCCGTCGCCGGCCCGGCCGTGGACGCCGAAGCCGACACCGACCTGGATACCCCGGATCCGGAACGCAAACGCCGCCGTCGTCGCGGCCGCCGTGGCCGCCGCAGCAGCGATGCCGCCGACTCGGCTTCCACCGAAACCGCGTCCATCGCCACCGAAGACGACACGCCGGCCATCGAAACGCACGAAACACCGCGTTTCGATCCCGAAGTGCTGACCGCCGATGCACCCGCCGCGCCGGTACCGGCCGAAACGCCGGCTGCCCAGCCCGCGCAGGCCGAAGCCGTCGATGTGCCGGCACCTGCCTTGGCCGAAACCCAGCCCGTGGCCGATGAAGCCCCCGCCGCCGCTCCGTTCGCACACGCCGTGCCGCCGCAAGCGGTCGAGCCCGTCCGGCAGGAGCCGGCCGCCAAAACCGCAGTCGAAACCGCACCCGTGGCCGAGCCCACGCCTGCGGCCGAGCCGGTGGCGGAAGACGCCGCCCCGGCCGCCGATACGGCGCCCCAGGCCGAGCCCCAGGAAACGGTCGTGACCGCCGAGCACACCGCGGCTGCGCAAGACAGGGAACCTGATGTGCAGGAAACCGCATCCGCCGCGCCAGTGCAGGAACCATCCCGGCCGATCTCCCTGGCCTCGCTGGACGAAACCCTGCAGGCCGCCGGCATGCAGATGGTCGAGACCCGCTCCACCGCGCCCTATGTGCCGCCCGCACCGCCCAAGCCCCTGGGCCGAGCCCGCAAGCCGGTGGCCCGCACGCAGGACGAACCGCTGCAGCAGGTGGAAACCACGCACTAAGGCTTCCCACCCACGAAAAAATGCCCGAAGCGCTTGCTTCGGGCATTTTTCATTGGGGAGACGGCGTTGCCGTTCCTGCATGCCGCCCTGGGGCGGCAGCCGCCGGCTGGCGTCAGGCGGCCTTCACGACCTCGATCGGCTGGCGGGTGAACAGCGCCAGCAGATGCGCCAGTTCGGCCTGCATCTCGCGGCGATCGACCACCCGGTCGATGGCGCCCTTCTGGAGCAGGAATTCGGCGCGCTGGAAACCTTCCGGCAGCTTCTCGCGCACGGTCTGCTCGATCACGCGCGGACCCGCGAAACCGATCAGGGCATTGGGTTCGGCCAGGACCACGTCGCCCATGAAGGCGAAGGAAGCCGACACCCCGCCCATGGTCGGGTCGGTGAGGATGCTGATGAACGGCAGGCCGGCCTCGGACAGCTGGTGCAGCATGGCGGTGGTCTTGGCCATCTGCATCAGCGAGAACAGGGATTCCTGCATGCGCGCACCGCCCGACGACGACACGCAGACGAAAGGCATCCGCCGGTCGATGGACACCTGGACGCCCCGGGCGAAACGCTCGCCCACCACCGAACCCATCGATCCCCCCATGAAGGCGAATTCGAAGCACGCCAGCACCGTGGGCACCGACAGCACCGTGCCGCTCATCACCACCAGCGCTTCGGTCTCGCCGGTCTGCTTGGCTGCTTCGGTCAGGCGTTCCGGGTATTTGCGCGAATCCTTGAACTTCAACGGATCCATGGGGCGGGTCTGGGCGCCGATTTCCTCGCGGCCTTCGGGGTCCAGCAGGGCGTCGATGCGTGCCCGGGCGCCGATCCGCATGTGGTGGCTGCACTTGGGGCAGACGTTCAGGGTTGCCTGCAGGTCTTCTTTATAGAGGACGGATTCGCAGGACGGGCATTTTACCCACAGGCCTTCGGGCACCCGCTTGGAGGCCGAATCGCTGTTGCGGTTGATGCGCGGGGGGAGGATTTTTTCAAACCAGCTCATGGTCAACCTTCTTTCCGGATGGGTTCTATGGCCTGGCGCACCTGGGCCAGCCACTGGGCGGCCGCACCGATGGCCGCCTGCGGGCCGTCGCGCAGGGACGCTTCCTCGATGATCTGTATGATTTTGCTGCCGATCACCACGGCATCGGCGTGCCGGGCCACGCGTGCGGCGCTGTCGGCATCGCGGATGCCGAAGCCCACGCCCACGGGGATGCGCACGTGGCGGCGGATTTCGGCCAGGCGGCGCGCCACGTCGTCGGTATCCAGGTGACCGGCGCCAGTCACGCCCTTGAGTGAAACGTAATAGACATAGCCCCGGGCCAGGCGGGCGACGTCGCGGATGCGGGAATCGACGGACGTCGGCGCCAGCAGGTAGATGGGGTCCAGGCCGGCCTGCCCAAGCAAGGCAGCGAATCCGGCCGATTCCTCGGGCGTGTAGTCCACGGTCAGCACGCCATCGACACCGGCCTGGGCGGCCCGCTGCACGAAGGCTTCCTGGCCCATGCATTCGACGGGATTGGCATAGCCCATCAGGACGACCGGGGTCTCGGTGTCCTGGCGGCGGAATTCGGCCACGAAGCCCAGCACGGATTCCAGGCTGACGCCCGCGGCAATGGCGCGCTCTCCGGCCTGCTGGATCACCGGGCCGTCGGCCATGGGGTCGGAAAACGGCACGCCCAGCTCGATCACATCGGCGCCGGCCGCCGCCAGGGCGTGCATCAACGCCGGTGTGGACGCCACCAGGGGATCGCCCGCCGTCACATAGGAGATCAAGGCCGCCCGCCCCGCCAGCGAAGAGAAGCGGGCCGCCAGACGGGCATTGGAAGAAGTCGTGGTCATGGGTTCCTGAGCCTCAGAGCGTGATGCCGCTGTATTCGGCCACGGTGTGCATGTCCTTGTCGCCCCGGCCCGACAGGTTGACCAGGATGATCCGGTCGCGTGGCAGGGTCGGGGCAAGCTTCACCGCCTGGGCGATGGCGTGCGAGGATTCCAGGGCAGGCATGATGCCTTCGATGCGGCAGCAGTCGTGAAAGGCGGCCAGGGCTTCCTGGTCGGTGATGCCGACGTACTGCGCGCGCCCGCTGTCGTGCAGCCAGGCGTGTTCGGGACCGACGCCCGGATAGTCCAGGCCGGCGGATACGGAATGGGTTTCGGTGATCTGGCCGTGCGCATCCTGCAGCAGGTAGGTGCGGTTGCCATGCAGCACCCCCACCACGCCACGGTTCAGCGACGCCGCGTGTCGGCCCGTGTCCAGGCCTTCGCCGGCGGCCTCGACGCCGATCAGCTGGACGGATTCGTCCTCGATGTAGGGATGGAAGATGCCGATGGCATTCGACCCGCCACCCACCGCGGCGATCACATAGTCGGGCTGGCGGCCTGCGTCGCGCGGCATCTGTTCGCGGCATTCGCGGCCGATGATGGTCTGGAAGTCGCGCACCATGCGGGGATAGGGATCCGGGCCGGCCACGGTGCCGATGATGTAGAAGGTGTCCTCGACATTGGTGACCCAGTCGCGCATGGCCTCGTTCAGGGCGTCCTTCAGGGTGCGCGAGCCCGATTCGACGGGCACCACCGAGGCGCCCAGCAGCTTCATGCGGTAGACGTTGGACGCTTGTCGGCGGACGTCCTCGCTGCCCATGTAGACCACGCATTCCATGCCGTAGCGCGCCGCCACGGTGGCCGTGGCCACCCCGTGCTGGCCCGCACCGGTCTCGGCGATCACGCGCGGCTTGCCCATGCGCCTGGCGAGCAGGGCCTGGCCGATGCAGTTGTTGACCTTGTGGGCGCCGGTGTGGTTCAGGTCTTCGCGCTTGAACCAGATCTGCGCGCCGCCCAGTTGTTCGGACCAGCGCCGCGCGTGGTAGACCGGACTGGGCCGGCCGACGAAGTGCTCCAGCTCGTAGGCGAATTCGCGCTGGAAATCGGGGTCGTCGCGATAGCGCGCATAGGCTTCGCGCAACGCATCCAGGGCGTGCACGAGCGTCTCGGCGACGAATGAACCGCCGAACTTCCCGAAATGCCCCTGGGCATCCGGCAAATGATAGGGTTTCAAGTCCAGTCTCGCATCAAAGGCGCCGCCGGGTTTTCCAGGCGCACGCACGGGCCAAACGGGCATTTTAACAGCCCCGTACGGGCCGGGGCCTGCGGCGGCCGAGGGTGCCGGCGCCCGGGCCGGATCACTGCCGCCCTGCCTGGACGCCGGGCAGTTCGTTGACGGCAGCCAGCGCCTGGCGGATCTGCTCGCCGTCGCGCACCTCGACGGTGAACACCATGTGCGCCAGCGAACGGCGGCTGTGGGTCGTGACGCGCACCACCCGCAGCCGCAGCCGCGCGAAGACCTCGGACAGGTCGCGCAGCAGGTTGGGCCTGTCCTGGGCATGGATGCTCAGGTCCACGGGATACATGGTCTCGCCGGTCTTGCCCCACGTGACCTCGATGCAGCGTTCGGGATGACGCTGCGCCAGTGCCGCCCAGGACGGGCAGTCGCGGCGGTGTATCGACACCCCCCGGCCACGCGTGACGAAGCCCTCGATGTCGTCGGGCGGCACGGGCCGGCAGCAGCGCGCCAGCTGCGTCATCAGGGAATCGACCCCGACCACCAGCACCCCGCTCTTGCCCGTGCGGGCAACGCTGCCGGCATCGCTGGCATAGACGCGGGCCTCGTCGGGCTGCTCGCGGGCGGGCTCGGGGTCGCGCAGAACGTGATCGATCTGCCGCAGGCTGAATTCTTCCTTGGCCGCCGCCACGTACAGATCGTCGGCGCGGGCGAAACCCAGCTGCTGGGCCAGGTGTTCCTGGTTGATGGCGGTGCGGCCCAGGCGCTGCAGTTCCTTTTCGACCATGGCCTGGCCCTGGGCGATGCGCTGCTGCAGCTCGACGGCATTGAACCAGGCCCTGACCTTGGCCCGGGCGCGCGGACTGGCCAGATAGCCGAGCTGGGGATTGAGCCAGTCGCGCGAGGGGCCGCCGGACTTGGCGGCGGTGATCTCCACGGTCTGGCCCGTGCGCAGGGGAGTGGACAGCGGCACGATCTGGCCGTCGACCCGCGCGCCCCGGCAGCGATGGCCCAGGTCGGTGTGCAGCAGGTAGGCAAAATCCACAGGCGTCGACCCGGCGGGCAGTTCGAGCACGCGCGCCTGGGGCGTCATGACGTAGATGCGCGCATCCGGCTGCGCTTCGGGCGAAGGCGCAGCCCCGCCCTCGTCCTTCCAGGACAGCAGCTGGCGCATCCAGGCGATCTTCTGGTCGTATTCGCCGGCGGCGGCCACCTGGCCGCCCCGGGCGCCCGCTTCCTTGTAGCGCCAGTGCGCCGCCATCCCGTATTCGGCGAAATGGTGCATGTCGCGGGTGCGGATCTGGACTTCGAAGGCCCGGCCCTCGGCATCGGCCACCACGGTGTGCAGGGAACGGTAGCCGTTGGGCTTGGGACGGGCGATGTAGTCGTCGAATTCCTCGGGCACCGGCGTCCACAGCGCATGCACGAGGGCCAGCGCGGCATAGCAGGCCCGCTCGTCCTCGACGATGACCCGGAGGGCGCGCAGGTCGAACAACTGGCGGAATTCCAGGTGCTTGATGCGCATCTTGTTCCAGATGCTGTAGATGTGCTTGGGCCGGCCGCTGAGCTCGGCCCGGATCCCGGCTTCTTCCAGCGCCGCCCGCAGACGCGCCATGACGTCCTCGATGAAGGCCTCGCGTTCGACGCGCTTTTCTTCGAGCTGCCGGGCGATGGACTTGTAGGTGTCCGGCTCCAGGAAGCGGAAGGACAGGTCTTCCATTTCCCATTTGATCTGCCAGATCCCCAGGCGGTTGGCCAGCGGCGTGTACAGGGCCATGGTCTCGCGGGCGAATTCCGGCGGGCAGGGCGTGCGGCTGGCCGCGTACCAGCGCAGCGACTGCAGCCGCGAGGCGAGCCGCATCAGCACGATGCGCAGGTCCGCCGCCATGGCCAGCAGCATCTTGCGCTGCATTTCCTTCTGGTCGGTGCCCGACACGTCGCCGGCCCGGCCGGCGACGGTGCCCAGGCGCAACAGGGCACGCACGCCCTGCACCAGGGTCGTGATCTCGGGGCCGAAGGCCTTGCGCAACGGATCGGCGCGCGACACTTCGCCCACCGGGACCGGCTGCACGGCCAGCAGGGCCGCCGCGCGCGTGGCGGCGTCCGAATCCAGGCCGCGCAGGATCAGGGCCACCGAGGCCGCATGCGCATCCAGGGCTTCGCCCGTGCTGGCCCGGGCGCCGCGCAGGGGCTCGCGCACCCAGTCGGCCGCCTGCTGCAGGACCGCCGCGCCTGCATCGTCCAGCCCGCCGCTGGCGGCCTGGAACCACTCGGGACCGAAAGGATCTGCGGAAACGGGCTGCTGGGAGACGCTCATGGTGCCGGACAGGGGGAAACAGGCCCTTTGACAGGGCCTTCAGACGCTGAACCTCTATACTACTTGAGTGAGCCCGTCCACGCAGGACTGCCCCCGAGTCCCCCATGACGACCCAATTGCTGATCATCTGGCATTCCCGCACCGGCGCCGCCCGGCAGATGGCCCAGGCTGCGGCCGCAGGCGCGCAGGCCGTGGCCGACGAACTCGAGGCGGGCGACCGCTTCGACCTGCAGGTGCGGCCTGCCGACACCGTGCGGGCCGAAAACCTGCTCGCCGCCGACGGCTATATCTTCGCCGCGCCCGAAAACCTGGCGGCGCTCAGCGGCGCCATGAAGGAATGCCTGGACCGCAACTACTATCACGTGCTGGACCGGATCAACGGCCGGCCTTACGCCGCCATGATCACCGCCGGATCCGATGGCGACGGCGCCCGGCGGCAGCTCGAGCGCATCTGCACCGGCTGGCGCCTGAAGGCCGTCGCCCCCACCCTGATCGTGCCCATGCGGGCCCAGACGCCCGAGGCCATCCTGGCGCCCAAGGTCGTGCCCGAGGACTGGCTGGCACGCGGCGCCGAACTGGGCGGCACCCTGGCTGCTTTGCTGCTGTAGCAGTGTGGGGGCATGGGGCGGGTTCAAATTGGGGCATTTCTCCACCTCCCCCGCACGGGCTCTTCGGGTTCTCCCGGATAAATTCGGTAAAATCCTCACTGGCCTATTTCAAGGCCCCTGATTGCAAGCCCGGAGTGCCCCATGACCCACGTCGTCACCGAAAACTGTATCAAGTGCAAGTACACCGACTGCGTCGATGTCTGTCCCGTGGATTGTTTCCGCGAGGGGCCGAACTTCCTGGTGATCGACCCCGAGGAATGCATCGACTGCGCCGTCTGTGTGCCCGAATGCCCCGCCAACGCCATCTTCGCCGAGGAAGACGTCCCGCAGGACCAGCTCGACTACATCCCCCTGAACGCCGAGCTGTCTCCCAGCTTCAAGCCCATCAACCGGTCCATCAGCCCGCTGGAAGGCGCCGACGACTGGAACGGCGTCGCCGACAAGCTCAAGTACCTGGAACGCCCGTAAGGACCGCCGTCCCGCCTCGCCGCTTCCCGGCCGTCTGCAAAACCCCACATCCCACCCGTATATGGTTCATATACGGGAAATTCCGGTAGCGCCCTGTCACGTTTACCGGTACTTTAGATCCGGATGACCGATACTCCGGCGCGCGATCCGCGCCGGGACAGACCGACGGGAACGCATACCCCCATGCTGTACGACCTGCACGAGCTCCAGCGCTCGATCCTTGCCCCCTTCACGGCTTTCACTGAAACCGGTTCACAACTGTTCTCGAATCCCTACAGCCCGCTGGCCTACACCCCGCTGTCGCGGCAATTCGCCGCCGCCTACGAGCTGGCCCACCGCGTCGGCAAGGATTACGAAAAACCCGCCTGGAATCTGCCCGCCACCCGGATCGGCAACCGGGAAGTCGCCGTGCACGAAGACATCGCCCTGGCGCAGCCCTTCTGCCGCCTGGTGCACTTTCGCCGCGAAACCCGCCGCCAGGATCCGTGCGTACTGCTGGTGGCCCCCCTGTCCGGGCACCACGCCACCCTGCTGCGCGATACGGTGCGCGCCCTGCTGCCCGGCCACGACGTCTACGTCACGGACTGGGTCGACGCCCGCATGGTGCCGGCCGCCGAAGGCACGTTCGGCCTGGACGACTATGTCCGCTACATCCAGACTTTCCTGCGCCACCTGGGTCCCGATACCCATGTGATCTCGGTCTGCCAGCCCACCGTACCGGTGCTGGCCGCGATTTCCCTGCTGGCCTCGGCCGGAGACTCCTGTCAGCCGCGCAGCATGGTCATGATGGGCGGCCCCATCGACACGCGCAAGTCGCCCACCCAGGTCAACCGGCTGGCCACGACCAAGCCCTACGAATGGTTCGAGGACAACCTGATCCACCGGGTGCCCGCCCGCTATCCGGGCGCCGGGCGGCTGGTCTATCCGGGATTCCTGCAGCACGCCGGCTTCGTCGCCATGAACCCGGACCGGCACCTGAAGTCCCACTACGACTTCTACCTGCACCTGCTGCGCGGCGACGACAGCGACGCCGAGGCCCACCGCCGCTTCTACGACGAATACAACGCCGTGCTGGACATGCCGGCCCGCTTCTACCTGGATACCATCCGCATCGTCTTCCAGGAATTCCGGCTGCCGCGCGGCACGTGGACGATCGATGGCGAGCAGGTCGACCCCGCGGCGATCCGCAAGACCGCCCTGCTGACCATCGAAGGCGAACTGGACGACATCTCCGGCGAGGGTCAGACGCACGCCGCCCACCAGTTGTGCGCCAACCTGTCTCCTTCCATGCGGGAAGTCCACACCGCCGCCGACTGCGGCCACTACGGCATCTTCTCGGGACGCCGCTGGCGTCAGCAGATCTGTCCTAAAATAGCGGCGTTCATCCGCGCCCATGCCTGACGGGGCCGCATCCGACCCTGACGTGCCCTCACTGACCGATACCCTCGACGCCCTGCTGCCGCAGACCCAATGCACGCAATGCGGCTACGACGGCTGTCGCCCCTATGCCCAGGCCATGGCCGAAGGCCGGGCCGACATCAATCGCTGCCCGCCCGGCGGCCCGCGCGTCATCGAGGCCCTGGCCAGCACGCTGGGCCGCCCGGTGCTGCCGCTGGATCCCGAATGCGGCACGCACCAGCCCTTCCGGGTGGCGCTCATCGACGAGGCCCACTGCATCGGCTGCACCCTGTGCATCCAGGCATGTCCGGTGGATGCCATCCTGGGCGCCAACCAGTGCATGCACACCGTGATCGAAGCCGACTGCACCGGCTGCGAGCGCTGCGTGGCGCCCTGCCCGGTGGACTGCATCACCATGGTTCCCGCCAACCGTGACTGGACCGCCGGCGACGCCGACGCCGCCCGCCGGCGCTACCGGGCCCGCAACGCCCGGCTGCAGGCGCGGCACGACGAAACCGCCGGTCCCGCGGCGCGCACGCTGGCCAACAAGCCCGTCCTGGCCGCCCCCGCCCCCCAAGACAAACAGGACCGCATCGCCCAGGCCCTGGCCCGGGCGCGCGCCCGACGCTCATGAAACGCGCCGCCATCGAAGAATGCTTCCGCCGCCTGCGCGAAGCCAACCCCCATCCCCGGACCGAACTGGAATACGGCAGCGTCTTCCAGCTGCTGGTGGCCGTCATGCTCTCGGCCCAGGCGACCGACCGTTCCGTCAACCTGGCCACCCGCGGCTTCTTCCCCGAGCACGGCACGCCCGAAGGCCTGCTGGCCCTGGGCGAGCAGGGGCTGGCCGAGGCGATCCGCACCATCGGCCTGTACAAGACCAAGGCGCGCAACGTCATCCGGACCTGCGAACTGCTGCTGGAGCGGCACGGCGGGCAGGTGCCCGACCGCCGCGAAGACCTGGAAGCCCTGCCCGGCGTCGGGCGCAAGACCGCCAACGTGGTGCTCAACACAGCCTTCCGCCAGCCCGCCATGGCCGTGGACACGCACATCTTCCGCGTCTCCAACCGCACCGGGATCGCGCCGGGCAAGACCGTGCTGGCCGTGGAGCAGGCGCTGCTGCGCCGGGTCCCGAAGGAATATCTGCTGGACGCCCATCATTGGCTGATCCTGCACGGCCGCTACGTCTGCGTGGCCCGCAAGCCGAAATGCCCCCAGTGCCCGATCGCCGACCTGTGCGACTATCCGGACAAGACCCGGCCCGCCTGAGCCCGCACGCAGCCTGCGGCCCGGCCCGCCAGGCCGCATCTATTGCGCTGCAATATCCGGCTGCCGCAGCGACAACTCTGTAAAACCCCTATGGAGCCGCGCCCCGGACCGTTCCATACTTGAAACATACCGCCACCGGGCGCCGCACTGCGACATGGAACACAGGGCATCATGGGCACAGAACCCGACATCATTCTCGAAACCCGAAAACTCTCGAAAACCTTCCTGGGCTTCACCGCCGTGGACTCCGTGGATCTGAAGATCCAGCGCGGCCACATCCACGCGCTCATCGGCCCCAATGGCGCAGGCAAGACCACCTGCTTCAACCTGCTCACGAAGTTCCTCGAGCCCAGCCACGGGAACATCTTCTTCGACGGCCAGGAAATCACCCGCGACAAACCGGCGGAAATCGCCCGCAAGGGCATCATCCGGTCCTTCCAGATCTCTGCCGTGTTCCCGCAGCTCACGGTGATCGACAACGTGCGCATCGCGCTGCAGCGCGCCACCGGCACTTCCTACCACTTCTGGCGCAGCGACAGCAGCCTGCGCCACCTGGACGACCGGGCCATGGAACTGCTCGCCGAAGTCGACCTGGCCGACTTCGCATCGCAGATGACCGTGAACCTGCCCTACGGCCGCAAGCGCGCCCTGGAAATCGCCACCACCCTGGCCATGGAACCCAGCCTGATGCTGCTGGACGAACCCACGCAGGGCATGGGCCATGAAGACGTCGACCGCGTCACCCAGCTCATCAAGCAGGTCAGCGCCGGGCGCACCATCCTGATGGTCGAGCACAACATGAAAGTCGTCTCCTCGATCGCCGACCGCATCACCGTGCTGGCGCGCGGCGCCGTGCTGGCCGAAGGCGACTACGCAGCCGTCTCGAACAACCCCGATGTGATGGAAGCCTACATGGGCACCACGCAAGGCGAACTCGAAGGAGCCCACGCATGAGCGCACCGGGCCGTCTCAAGCACGAACAGCACAGCGCCAAGGAGGCACGATGAGCCTGGCACTCGAAATCTCCGATCTGCATGCCTGGTACGGCGAATCGCACGTCCTGCACGGCGTGAACATGCGCGTCGAGCCCGGCCAGGTCGTCACCCTGCTGGGGCGCAACGGCGCCGGGCGCACCACCACGCTGCGCGCGCTGCTGGGCCTGACCAGCCGGCGCACCGGCTCGATCCGCATCCAGGGCACCGAATCGATCCACCTGCCCACCTACCGCATCGCGCACCTGGGCATCGGCTACTGCCCGGAAGAACGCGGCATCTTCGCCTCGCTGTCCTGCGAGGAAAACCTGCTGCTGCCGCCCACCGTGGGCGACACCCTGGGCGGGGGCATGTCGCTGGCCGAAATCTACGACATGTTCCCCAACCTCCTCGAACGCCGCCACTCGCCGGGCACACGCCTGTCGGGCGGCGAACAGCAGATGCTGGCGGTGGCGCGCATCCTGCGCACCGGGGCCAACCTGCTGCTGCTCGACGAAATTTCCGAAGGCCTGGCGCCGGTGATCGTGCAGGCGCTCGACCGCATGATCCGCGCGCTCAAGGACAAGGGCTACACCATCGTCATGGTCGAGCAGAACTTCCGCTTCGCCGCGCCGCTGGCCGATCATTTCTACGTCATGGAACACGGCCAGATCGTGGAGGAATTCCCGGCCAGCCAGCTCCAGGAAAAACAATCCACGCTCGACAGCCTGCTGGGCGTCTGACCGGCACACCATCCTTTTGCCAACTATCCGCCGGCACAACCGGCACATACAGGAGACTTCCCATGAAACTGCGTACCCTATCCGTCGCGCTGGCAGCAGCCGGCCTGGGCTTCGGCCTATCCGCCCAGGCCGCGGGGATTTCCGACGACGTGATCCGCATCGGCTTCATCGCAGACATGTCCGGCGTATACGCCGACATCGACGGTAATGCAGGCGCCGATGCCATCCGCATGGCGATCGCCGACATGGGGGGCGAGATCAACGGGAAGAAAATCGAACTGCTGACCGCCGACCACCAGAACAAGGCCGACATCGCCTCGGCCCGCGCCCGCGAATGGTTCGACCAGCAGCATCTCGACATGCTGATCGGCGGCACCAATTCCGCCACCGCCCTGGCCATGGCGGCCGTGGCGGCCGAAAAGAAGAAGCCCTTCATGGTGGTGGGCGCCGGCTCCTCCGCGCTGACCAACGCGCAATGCACGCCCTACACCGTCCACTATGCATACAACACGGTCGCCCTGGCCAACGGCACGGGTTCCGCCGTGGTGCGTGAAGGCGGCAAATCCTGGTTCTACCTGACCGCCGACTACGCCTTCGGCCACTCGCTGGAACAAGACACGATGAAGGTCGTGGAAAAATCCGGCGGCAAGAACCTGGGCGCCGTGCGCGCACCGCTTGCCACGACGGACTTCTCTTCCTTCCTGCTGCAGGCGCAAAGCTCCGGCGCCGAAGTCCTGGGCCTGGCCAACGCGGGCGGCGACTTCATCAATTCCGTCAAGGCCGCCAAGGAATTCGGCATCACCAACACCATGAAGCTGGCCGGCCTGCTGGTGTTCATCAACGACGTCCACGCCCTGGGTCTGGAAAACACCACCGGCCTGTACCTGACCACCGCCTGGTACTGGAACCAGGACGACGCATCGCGCGCCTGGTCCAAGCGCTTCTTCGAGAAGCACGACCGGGCGCCGTCCTTCCTGCAGGCGGGCGACTACTCGGCCGCCAAGACCTACCTGGAAGCCGTCAAGGCCATCGGCACGGACGATGGCGACGCCATCATGAAACAGCTCAAGAGCGTCACGGTCAACGACATGTTCATCAAGAACGGCCACATCCGCAAGGACGGCCTGATGATGCACGACATGTACCTGGCCCAGGTGAAGAAACCCGACCAGTCCAAGGCAGCCTGGGACTACTACAACATCGTGCGCACCCTGCCGGCCGAATCCGTGTTCGGCGCGGAATCGACCTCTACCTGCGCACTCAAGTAAGCGGCGCATGAACTCCGGATCCCCGCCCACGGGCGGGGATCCGCGATCCGCAACACCCCTTCCGCCCGATTCCGCCGCAGCCCTATGACACAACTTTTCGGTGTTCCCATCCAGGCCCTGCTCGGCCAGCTCCTGCTCGGCCTGGTCAACGGCTCGTTCTACGCCGTGCTCTCGCTGGGGCTGGCCGTCATCTTCGGCCTGCTCAACATCATCAACTTCACCCACGGCGCGCTCTACATGCTGGGGGCCTTCATCGCCTGGATGGGCCTGCAGTACCTGGGGCTGAACTACTGGATCATGCTGTTCGTGGCCCCCGTGATCGTGGGCTTGTTCGGCATCGTCCTCGAACGCCTGCTGCTGCGCCGCCTCTACAAGCTCGATCCGCTCTACGGCCTGCTGCTCACCTTTGGCCTGACACTGCTCATCGAAGGCCTGTTCCGCAGCTTCTACGGCGTATCCGGCCAGCCCTACAGTACGCCCGCCCTGCTGCAGGGCGGCGTGAACCTGGGTTTCATGTTCCTGCCCATCTATCGCGCCTGGGTCGTCGTGGCCTCGATCCTGGCCTGCCTGCTGACCTGGTTCATCATCGAGAAGACCCGCCTGGGCGCGCTGCTGCGCGCCGGCACCGAAAACCCCAAGCTGGTCGAAGCATTCGGCGTGAACGTGCCGCTGATGATCTCGCTCACCTTCGGCTTCGGCGTCGGGCTGGCGGGCTTTGCCGGCGTGCTGGCCGCCCCCATCCTGCAGGTCTCGCCGCTGATGGGCTCGAACCTGATCATCGTCGTCTTCGCCGTGGTGGTCATCGGCGGCATGGGTTCGATCCTGGGCTCGATCGTCACCGGCCTGGGCCTGGGCATCATCGAAGGCTTCACCAAGGTCTTCTGGCCCGAAGCCTCCAGCACTGTGGTGTTCATCATCATGGTGATCGTACTGCTGACCCGCCCGGCCGGGCTGTTCGGGAAAGAATCATGAATCGACAACTGATCGCCTATCTGGCCGCCCTGATCCTGCTGGCCGCGCTGCCCGCGCTGGGCGGCTACCCGATCTTCATCATGAAGGTCATGTGCTATGCGCTGTTCGCCTGCGCCTTCAACCTGCTGCTGGGCTACACCGGGCTGCTGTCCTTCGGACACGCCGCCTTCCTGGGGCTGGCAGCCTACGCCTGCGGCCAGTCGCTGACCGTCTGGGGCTGGCCCACGCTGGGCGGGCTGCTCTTCGGCACGGCGGCAGCGGGCGTCCTGGGCCTGGTCTTCGGGCTGCTGTCCATCCGCCGCAGCGGCATCTATTTCGCCATGATCACCCTGGCGCTGGCGCAGATGCAGTTCTTCTATTTCCTGCAGGCCCCGTTCACCGGCGGCGAGGACGGCCTGCAGGGCATTCCGCGCGGCAGCATCCTGGGCCTGGACCTGAGCCAGGACATCAACCTGTACTACGTGGTGCTGCTGATCTTCGTGCTGGGCTACGCCCTGATCTGGCGCACCGTGCATTCGCCCTTCGGCCAGGTCCTGAAGGCCATCCGCGAGAACGAGCCGCGGATGGTTTCGCTCGGCTATGACGTGGACCGCTTCAAGCTGCTGGCCTTCGTGCTCTCGGCCACGCTCGCCGGCCTGGCCGGAGCCACCAAATCGCTGGTGTTCGTCTCGGCCACGCTGTCGGATGCCACGTGGCAGATGTCGGGCACGGTCATCCTGATGACGCTGATCGGCGGCATGGGCACGCTCACCGGCCCGGTGCTGGGCGCGATCATCGTGGTGGCGCTGGAAAACAAGGTCGGCGAATTCGGCCGATTCCTGATGCAGCAGACAGGCATCGAATGGTTCCGCGTCCTGGGCGAATCGGTCACCATCGTCATCGGCCTGATCTTCATCGTCTGCGTGCTGGCCTTCCGCCGGGGCATCATCGGCGAATGGCTGGCCTGGCGGCAAAAGACCGGCTGAGCCAGGCCTCCCACCTCGCGGCCTGCATGCCGCTCGGACTTGCCGGGACGGCGGAAGCATCAAGAATGCTTCTGCGTCCCGGCAAGTCCAAGATAGCTTTCGATGACTCGGGGGTGGCCGGCCAGCATGCGGGCTTCGCCATCCAGGATCACGGTGCCGGTCTCCAGGACATAGCCGCGATCGGCCACGTGCAGGGCGGCGCGGGCATTCTGTTCCACCAGCAGGATGGACACGCCCGTGCTGCGCAGCTGCGCAATGGTCTGGAAGATCTCGCGCACCACCCGGGGCGCCAGGCCCAGGCTGGGCTCGTCGAGCATCAGCAACGCCGGGCGCGCCATCAGGGCCCTGCCCAGTGCCAGCATCTGGCGTTCACCGCCCGACAGCGTGCCCGCCGCCTGGCCGGAGCGCTCTTTCAGGCGCGGGAACAAGGCGTAGACCTCGTCCAGGGTGTCCCGCCAGCCCCGCACGCCGGCACGGTACAGGCGAAAGCCCCCCAGCAGCAGGTTGTCGCGCACGGACATGCTGGCGAACAGCTCGCGGCGCTCGGGCACCAGCGACAGGCCCAGGCCGACGCGGCGTTCGATGTCCCAGCCCTGCACTTCGCTGTCCTGGAACAGGATCGAGCCCCGGCTGTGCCCCCGCAGGGGGAGCGCCCCCATGATGGCGCCCAGCAGCGTCGACTTCCCGGCGCCGTTGGCGCCGATGACGGTCACGATCTCGCCGCGCCCCACCGTCAGGTCGATGGGATCCAGGGCAGCCACCTTGCCGTAATGCGCCGACAGCCCCCGGACGGACAGGATGGGAGCGGCCGAGGACGGATTCCGGTCGCTCATGATGCGCCTCCCGGTTGCACGGCGCCCGCCGCACGGCCCGCAGGCCGGCCCGGTTCGCCAGGGTCGGAATGGTCTGCAGGAACCGGCCCGTGCGCGGGCTCGTCCCAGTCGTCGTCCAGGCCGCCCAGATAGGCCTCCAGCACGGCAGGATTGCGCTGGATGTCGGCCGGGACGCCTTCGGCCAGCATCGTGCCGAAGTCCATGACCAGCAGGTGATCGGTGAGATTCATCACGAAATCCATGTCGTGCTCGACCAGCAGCAGGCTCATGCCTTCCCGGCGCAGCTGGTCCAGCACCGCCGCCAGCGCCTGCTTTTCCTGGTAGCGCAGGCCAGCCGCCGGCTCGTCGAGCAGCAGCAGGATGGGGTCGCAGCACAGCGCGCGCGCAATTTCCACGATGCGCTGGCGGCCCAGCGGCAGGCTGCCGGCCGGCTGATCGATCACATCGCCCAGGCCCACCCGCTCGATCTGGCGCGCGGCCTCGCGCAGCAGGGACGCCTCGGCATTCCGGTCCAGGCGCAGCGCGGCGGCCATCACACCTGCGCGGCTGCGCAGATGGGCGCCCAGCGCGACGTTTTCCAGCACGCTCATGTCCGGCAGCAGTTGCACGTGCTGGAAGCTGCGCGCCATCCCCCGGCGCGCGATCTCGCGGGCCGGCAGGCCGTCGATGCGGTCTCCCAGGAACCGCACCGCGCCGCCGGACAGGGGCGCCACGCCGCTGATCAGGTTGAAGGTCGTGCTCTTGCCCGCCCCGTTGGGGCCGATCAGCCCCATGATCTCGCCCGCCCGCAGGCGGAAGCTGATGTCGTTGACCGCCACCAGGCCGCCGAATTCCTTGCGCACGCGGTCCACTTCCAGGACCAGGTCGCCGGCATTCGACGCCGGACGGCGCGGCAGTTCGGGGGCAGCGGCCAGCCGCGCGGGGTCATGGCCGTCGGTTTCGGCGCGGCCGCCCAGTTGCCGCCACACCCGGGCGAACACGGGCCACAGGCCGTCGCGGGCGAATTGCAGCACCAGGATCATCAGCACGCCGAACGCCAGCATTTCCAGGTTGGCGGTGGTGCCCACCAGGCCCGGCAGGACGTTCTGCAGCTGGTCCTTGACGATCAGGATGGCGGCTGCGCCCGCCACCGCGCCCCAGACGCTTCCCGAACCGCCCACCACGGCCATGAACAGGTATTCGATGCCGTAGCCCAGGCCGAAGGGGCTGGGGCTGACGGCCCGCTGCATGTGCGCGTACAGCCAGCCCGAGACGCAGCCCAGCAAGGCGGCATACACGAAGACGACCACCTTGTAGTGCGCCAGGTCGACCCCGAAGGATTCGGCCATGGAACCGCTGCGCAGGGCGCGAATGGCCCGCCCCGCGCGCGAGTCCAGCAGATTGTGCGTGGCCCACAGGGCCAGCAGCAGGAACAGCCAGATCAGCAGGTACATCCGCGGGCCGGTCCCCAGGGACCAGCCGCCCAGCGACAGCGGCGGAATGCCCGCGATGCCGTCGTAGCGGCCCAGGAAATCCAGGTTGCCGTACAGGTAGTACAGCGCCAGGCACCAGGCCAGGGTGCACAGGGGCAGGTAATGGCCGGACAGGCGCAGCGTGATGGCACCCAGCGCATAGGCCACCAGGCAGGTCAGCAGCAGGCCCGCAAGCAGGCCCAGCCAGGGGGACATCCCGCCCGCCGTGGTCAGCCAGGCCGTGGTGTAGGCCCCCAGGCCCACGAAGGCGGACTGGCCGAAGGAAGTCAGGCCGCCGACGCCGGTCAGCAGCACCAGTCCCAGCACCACCAGGCTGTAGAGCCCGATGTAGTTCATCTGGGTGATCCAGAAGGCAGGCACGCCCGGGATCCACGGCAGCAGCGCCAGGATCGGGATCAGGATCATCAAGGCATGGCGCGGGCGCATCAGTCCTCCTCGTCCAGGTGGACACTGCCGAAGGAGCGCCACAGCAGCACAGGGATGATCAGGGTGAAGACGATGGCTTCCTTGAAGGGACTGGCCCAGAAAGAGGAAAAGGCTTCCAGGACGCCCACGAACAGGGCCCCCGCCGCGGCGGCCGGATAGCTGACCAGGCCGCCGAAAATGGCCGCCACGAAACCCTTCAGCCCGATCAGGAAGCCCGTGTCGTAATAGATGGTGGTGATGGCGGCGATCAGCATGCCCGACAGCGCGCCGATGGCGGCCGCCAGGGTGAAGGTCAGGCTGCCCGCCACCCGCGTGCTGATGCCCACCAGCCGGGCGCCGCGCCGGTTGACGGCGGTGGCCCGCAGGGCGCTGCCATACAGGGTGCGGCTGAAGAACAGCCACAAGCCGCCGATCAGCACGGCGCACGTGGCCAGCACCGCGAAGGTCTGCGCCGTCCAGGCCACCGGGCCGATCTGCACCGTGCCCTCGACCAGGGCCGGAGTGCGCCAGCCTTCGGCGCCGAAGAACAGCAGCCCCAGGCCGGTCAGGGCGAAATGCACGGCGACCGACACGATCAGCAGCACCAGCACGCTGGCCTGCTCCACCGGCTGGTACACCAGGCGATAGATCATCGGACCCATGGGCACCACCAGCGCCAGCGCGAAGAGCACGCGCAGGACCAGCGGAACGTCCGGGCCGGCGGCCAGCGGCGCCAGGGCCTCCAGCACCAGCGGCAGGACCAGCGCCCAGCCCAGGGTGCGGCCGTAGCCGCGCCACTGGCGCGCCCGCCAGCACGACACGGCCTCGGCCAGGCACACGAGCACGCCCATCAGCACGAGCAGATGCGCCGTTCCCGGCACCCGGCCATTGGCGAGGAACGCCAGGGACAGCGCGCCGAAGGTGACGAATTCCCCCTGGGGAATCAGGATCACCCGCGTTACCACGAACACCAGCACCAGCGCCAGGCCCAGCAGGGCGTAGATGGCGCCGTTCAGAATGCCGTCCTGCAGCAGGATCAGCGCAATGGTCAGATCCACGGCGCCTCCGTGCCGGCGCGCGCGCCGGCATCCGGGTCATGACGAAGACCGGCCCGCAAGCGGGAAAGGACGACGCCGCGCCGCATCACAGGTCCGGCTGGTAGGTCCACTTGCCGTCGACGACCTGCACCATGACGCGGCCGCGTTCGTCCAGGCCGGCGTGGTCGGTCGGGCTCATGGTGAAGACGCCCTGGGAAGCCGGCAGTTCCTTCACCTGTTCCAGCGCGTCGCGCAGGGCCGAGCGGAACTCGGGCGTGCCGGGCTTGGCGCCGGTCTTGAGGGCGCGGGGAATGGCATCGCTGATCAACTGGCCGGCGTCCCACATGTGGCCGCCGAAGGTGTTGGTCGAGCCCGCGCCGTACTTGGCCTCGTAGGCCTTGACGTACACCAGGGCGCTGGCCTTGACCGGATTGCTGTCGGGCAGCTGAGCCGCCACCAGCAGCGGGCCGGCGGGCAGGATCATGCCTTCGCAGGCCTTGCCGCAGACCCGCAGCACGTCGTTGTTGGCCGCGCCATGGGTCTGGTAGATGTGGCCCTTGTAGCCGCGCTCGACCAGCTCGCGTTGCGGCAGGGCCACCGGCGTGCCGGAAGCGGCGATCAGGATGCCGTCGGGCTTGGCCGACAGCAGCTTGAGCACCTGGCCCGTGACGCTGGTGTCGGGCCGCGCGAAGCGTTCCGCCGCCACCACCTTGATGCCCTTGGCTTCGGCGGCGGCCTTCATTTCCTGCAGCCAGCCATCGCCGTAGGCGTCGCTGAAGCCGATGAAGCCCAGGGTCTTGACGTTCTGCTTGACCATCGCGTGGGCCAGGGCCGCCGCCATCAGCGCATCGTTCTGCGGCGTCTTGTAGACCCACTTGCGCGGGCCGTCCACCGGCTCGACGAGCTTGGCGTTGGCGGCCACGCTGATCATGGGCGTGCCGGTCTCGGCGGCCACGTCCGACATGGCCAGCGAGGCGGGCGTCACGGACGTGCCCAGCACCACGTCGACGTGGTCGTCGGCCGTGAGCTTGCGGATGTTCTTCACCGCCTGGGTGGTGTCGGTGGCGTCGTCCAGCACGATGTACTGCACGGACTGGCCGCCGATTTCCGTGGGCAGCAAGGCCACGGTATCGCGCTCGGGAATGCCCAGGGATGCGGCCGGCCCGGTGGACGACACCGTCACGCCGACCTTGATCTGTGCCGTGGCGGCAAGGGGCAGCGCTGCCAGCAGAGCGGCCGCGCCCAGGGTGAGTCGCAGGGAAACCGGGAATGTCATGTTTGTCTCCGAATGTTTTTGACTGACCGTGCAATTCATGGCCCTGAACCCGGCGGGTCGAGGCAATAAACACATGAACGGGCGTCATATTATCGCAGCCCGGCGCAATTTGCTGCCACGAGCCCGGGCCAGACCGCATCGCGGCGTCCGCCCGCCCCCCGGACGGGGTCTGCCAGCCGGACGAAAGTCGATTAAGATGGAGGATTGAAGTGAAACTCCGGACAGGTTCCTCGTGGACAAGATCACGCGCACCGACGCCGAATGGCGGGCGCAGCTTTCCCCCGACGAATTCGCAGTCACGCGACTGAAGCACACCGAGCGGCCCTTCACGGGCCGCTACTGGGACACCACCCAGGCGGGCACCTACGTCTGCGTCTGCTGCGGCACCCCGCTGTTCGCCTCGGACACCAAATTCGATGCGGGCTGCGGCTGGCCCAGCTATTTCCAGCCCGTGGCCCCCGACCGCGTGCGCGAAGAACGCGACACCAGCCACGGCATGATCCGCACCGAGATCCTGTGCGCCGTCTGCGACGCCCACCTGGGCCACGTATTTCCCGATGGCCCGCCCCCGACCGGGTTGCGCTATTGCATCAATTCCCTGTCCATGAAGTTCATCCCGGCCGAATGACTGAATGAAAAACGATTCCCGCGACAGCGCCCTGCCCCCGGAGACGGCCCGTCGATGAAAAAATTCCTCTTCGACCTCTTCCCGCTGATCCTGTTCTTCCTGGCCTTCCGTTTCGCCGACATCTACGTCGCCACCGGAACGGCCATGGCCGCGGCCGTGCTGCAGATCCTCTGGCTGCGCCTGACCGGGCGCGCGATCGAGCCCATGCACTGGATCAACCTGACGGTGATCGTCGTGTTCGGCGGCGCGACCCTGCTGTTCCACGACGATACCTTCATCAAGTGGAAGCCCACGGTGCTGTACTGGCTGTTTGCCGCCATCCTGATGGGCGCGCGCCTGTTCGCTGGCCGCAACCTGATGCGCCGCCTGATGGGCGACAAGATCGCCCTGCCCGAACGGGCCTGGAACCGCCTGAACGACAGCTGGGCCGGATTCTTCGTCGCCTCGGGCGCACTCAACCTGTACGTGGCCTTTTCGGGCCGCTTCACCGAAGCGCAGTGGGTCAACTTCAAAGTCTTCGGCCTGATGATCCTGCTGCTGCTGTTCGTGGTGGTGCAGTCCCTGTGGCTGGGCCGTCACATCCAGACCGAGCCTGCCGCATCCGGAGCCGATGCGCCCGACGGCGAGCCCCGCTGACGGACCCGGACAGCCACGGAAAGACGCCATGAACTCCGCCGACACCGACCTGAAGGCCCTGCTGGCCGAACGCCTGGCCGCGCTCGAACCCGCGCAGATGGAGCTCGTCGACGAATCCCACCTGCACGCCGGGCATGCCGGCGCCCGGGGCGGTGCGCGGCACTTTCGCGTCCGCATCGTGTCCAAGCAATTCCAGGGGCTCGGAACCCTTGCACGCCATCGCCTTGTGTATGATTGCGTGCGGGATCTGATGCCTCATCCGATCCACGCCCTGGCCATCGAGGCCGGCACCCCTCCCATCGAAGGACTTTCATGAAACGTATCGCTGCTGTCGCCCTGGCCTGCTCCCTGACGCTGCCGGTCTGGGCCAAGGACATCGCCTCCGTCAATGGCCAAGGCATTCCCCAGGAAAAATTCGACCAGTTCGTCAGCATGCTGGTTGCCCAGGGCGCCCAGGATACGCCGCAGCTGCGTGCCCAGGTCAAGCAGGAAATGATCAACCGCCTGGTGGCGGTCCAGGCGGCCGAGAAGGCCGGGCTGCAGAAGGATCCGGCCGTCCGGCAGGAAACCGAGCTGGCCACGCAGAGCATCCTGGTCCGCGCCCTGATGGCCAAGTACCTGAAGGACCATCCCGTCACCGACGCCGACCTGCAGAAGGAATACAACGACATCAAGGCCGAGCAGGGCTCGCGGCAGGAATACAAGCTGCGCCACATCCTCGTCAAGGACGAGGCCAAGGCCAAGGACCTGATCAAGGCGATCAAGGCGAAGAAGACCACGTTCGAGGCCGCCGCCAAGAAGGATTCGATCGACACCGGCAGCGGCAAGAACGGCGGCGAACTGGGTTGGGGCCCGACCAGCAACTACGTGCCCGAATTCGCCCAGGCCGTGGAAAGCATGAAAAAGGGCGATCTCAGCGCCCAGCCCGTGCAGACGCAATTCGGCTGGCACGTGATCCAGGTCGAGGACGTGCGCCCGATCGCCTTCCCGTCCTTCGAGGAAGCCAAGCCCCAGCTGGAAGAAATGATGCGCCAGCAAGCCCTGGCCGACTACCAGAAGAGCCTGATGAAGGACGCCAAGATCGTGGACAACGCCGACGCGAAGTAAGCATCCGGCACGCCACCCGTCCAGACGGCCTCCCGCTTTCCGGGGGGCCGTTTCTTTTGCGGGCCACCCCTGGCGCGGCCCGAAGCGGCCGCCGCGCGGCGGTCAGATGCCCAGCAAGGCCCTCAGCCCGGCCTCGTCGATCACGGACACGCCCAGTTCCCGGGCCTTGGCAAGCTTGCCGCCGGCTTCCTCGCCGGCCACCACCCAGGCGGTCTTGCGGGACACCGATCCGCTGACCTTGCCGCCTGCGGCCAGGATCAGGCGCGTGGCCTCGTCGCGGCTCAAGGCCGGCAGGGTGCCCGTCAGCACCAGGGTCTTGCCCGCCAGGGGCTTCTCGCCCGCCGGCGCGGCATCGGCCTGGGGTTCGACCCCGGCGGCCCTGAGCGCGGCGATGACCTCGCGGTTGTGCGCTTCGGCGAAAAAGCGCCGGATCGATGCCGCCACCACCGGACCGACATCCGGCACCCGCAGCAGGTCTTCCTCGGACGCGTCCATGATGGCCTCGATGGAGCCGAAATGCCGCGCCACGTCGCGCGCCGTGGTCTCGCCCACGTGGCGGATCCCCAAGGCGTACAGCAGGCGGGACAAGGCCGGACGGCGGCTTCGGTCGATGGCGGCCACGAGGTTCTGCGCCGACTTGCGTCCCATGCGGGGATAGGTGGACAGCTCCAGTTCCTGCAAGCCGTACAGGTCGGCCAGGGTGCGCACGCGCCCGCTGTCGACCAATTGCTCGATCAGTTTGTCGCCCAGGCCGTCGATGTCCAGCGCCTTGCGGCTGGCGGCATGCCACAGGGTCTGCTTGCGCTGCGCGGGGCAGAACAGCCCGCCGGTGCAGCGCGTGATGGCTTCGCCTTCCGGGCGCTCGACCGCCGAGCCGCACACCGGACACACGGGACAGACGGCCAGCAGGTCGAAGACCTGCGCATCGGCCGGACGCAGCGACAGCACCGGGCCGACGACCTCGGGGATCACGTCGCCCGCACGGCGCACCACCACGGTATCGCCGATGCGCACGTCCTTGCGGCGGATTTCGTCCTCGTTGTGCAGCGTCGCGTTGGTGACGGTCACCCCGCCCACGAAGACCGGCTGCAGCCGGGCCACCGGGGTCAGCGCCCCGGTACGGCCCACCTGGACATCGATGCCGAGCAGCCGGGTGGTTTCTTCCTGGGCCGGAAACTTGTGCGCGATGGCGAAGCGCGGTGCGCGCGCGACGAAACCCAGCACATCCTGGGCGCGCAGGTCGTCGACCTTGTAGACCACCCCGTCGATCTCGTAGGGCAGGCCGGCACGCGAAGCCCCCACGTTCTCGTAGAAGCGCAGCAGTTCCGCCGCCCCCCGGCACAGCGCCCTGCCGGGGCTGACGGCAAAGCCGAAACCGGCCAGCCAGTCCAGCATCCCGGAATGGGTCGGACGCGGCCGCAGATCGGTGCCGGCGCCATCCTGGATCTGCCCCCAGCCATAGGCATAGAAGCGCAGCGGCCGGGTCGCGGTCACACGCGGATCCAGCTGGCGCAGACTGCCGGCCGCCGCGTTGCGGGGATTGACGAAAGGCTTTTCGCCCCGGGCGGTCTGGGCCTCGTTCAGCCGAGAGAAGTCCGCCCGCGTCATCAGGACCTCGCCGCGCACTTCCAGCACGGCGGGCGCATCGCCCTGCAGGCGCAGGGGCACCGAGCGCAAGGTGCGGATGTTGGCGGTGATGTCTTCCCCCTGGGCGCCGTCGCCCCGGGTTGCTGCCTGGACCAGACGCCCTTCCTCGTAGCGCAGATTGACCGCCAGGCCGTCGAATTTGTATTCCGCGACGTAGGTTGCCGCTGCGGGCTCCGCGTCCAGGGGCAGTGCGCCCTGGACGGCATCCGTACCGTCATCCGGCGCTGGCCCGGCCAGCAGGCCCGATCCGATCAGGGTGGACACGACCCGCTCGTCGAAAGCAACGATATCCTCGGCCTCGAAGGCATTGCCCAACGACAGCATGCGCACGGCATGGCGCACGGTGGCGAAATGATCCAGCGGCGCCGCCCCGACCCGCTGGGTGGGAGAATCCGGCGTGATCCAGTCTGGATGGTCGCTTTCGATGGCCTGCAGTTCGGCCATCAGGCGGTCGTACTGCGCATCCGAGATGGACGGCGCGTCTTCGATGTAATAGCGGCGGTTGTGGCCCTCGATTTCCGAGCGCAGGGTTTCCAGGCGCTGCCGGTCGGCGGCTTCGCGGCCGGGGCCGGCCGCGTCCGTATCGGGACGTCCGGTCACGAGAACACCCGCGCCGCGCGTTCCGTGCCGGCCAGGAAACCGGCCTGGTCCAGCTGGTCGTACAGTGCGCTGATCTGCCGATCGATGGCGGGCGAGGAGCTGTCCTGGAAGGTGCGGCCCTGGTCGTCCAGCACGTGGGCCTCCAGGCGCGCGGCCAGGTCACGTCCCACGGTCACCATGCGGCTGAAGGCCTGGTCGTCGGGCAGGCTGTTGGGCACATCCAGGACCAGGTCGACGCGGTGCGCGGGCTCGCCTTCGGCGGCCTCGATCTGCAGGGCAAAGCGCGGCATGCCGTTTTCCGCCATCCAGGCCCACTGCCCGCGCGACTGCACGAAGCCCGCCTCGGCGGCCGATCGAATGATCTCGGGCACGGGGCGCGGCCGGGCCAGCTGCAGGATCAGCCCCACCTGGGCATCCATGGCGGCGCAGCGAGCGTCCAGCTCGGCCGCCTGGCGCAGCACCACATCCTGGTCCGGGGCCTCGATCAACCCCTCGAAGCGTTCGGCCAGGTTCTGCGCCAGGGTCCAGAGGTTCGACCACTCGATGGCCGTCAGCGGGCCGCTGCGGTTGGCCAGCACCACCGCCAGCTGCAGCGACACGTAGGACTCGCCCGGCAGCGCCTCGGTGCGATGGCCGCCGCCTTCGCGCTCCACGAACACGCGCACGGGCTTCTTGCCGACGCGGCCGATGGAGCGCAGCGCCTCGGCCAGGGATTCGCCCGCCACGGGATGGGCCAGGGCGACGTCGATGACCGCCTCGCAGACGGGATCGGGTTCCGCACCGTCGTCGGCCGCGGGCCGGCCCGCCTGCCACAGCCCCGGTTCGCGCCGGGGTCCGGCATCGCGCATCAGCACGTCGTGGCCGGCTTCTGGCAGCGACTGGCGCATGCTGCGGCGCGCGCGCCAGTCCTGCCACGTGTTGTACAGCAGGACGACGACGATCAGCGCCACCCCGATCGAAATCAGCAAGATCTGCAAGTCGCTCATAGAATCCTCTTCATCCAGATCAGGCCGCCTCGGCCGCCCATTGCAGCGCGGAGTCCATGTCCACGGCCACGATCCGCGACACGCCCTGCTCCTGCATGGTCACCCCGACCAGTTGCCGGGCCATCTGCATGGCGATTTTGTTGTGTGAAATGAACAGGAACTGAGTCTGGTCGCTCATGCCGCGCACCAGATTCGCGTACCGTTCGGTGTTGGCGTCGTCCAGCGGGGCATCGACCTCGTCGAGCAGGCAGAAAGGCGCCGGGTTGAGCTTGAACAGGGCAAACACCAGCGCCGTCGCCGTCAGGGCCTTTTCACCGCCCGAGAGCAGGTGGATGGTGCTGTTGCGCTTGCCCGGCGGCTGGGCCATGACCTGCACGCCGGCATCCAGGATTTCTTCGCCGGTCATGGTCAGGCGGGCTTCGCCACCGCCAAACAATTGGGGAAACAGCTCGCCGAAATGCTTGTTGACCGTCTCGAAGGTCTGAGACAGCAGTTCCCGGGTCTCGCGATCGATGCGGCGGATCGCATTTTCCAGGGTGTCGATGGCCGCCAGCAGGTCGGCGTGCTGGGCGTCCAGGAAGCCCTTGCGCTCCCGCGCCGCCGTCAGTTCGTCCAGCGCCGCCAGGTTCACGGCGCCCAGCGACTCGATGCTGCGCGTGATGCGCTGGACCTCGGACTGCAGCCAGTCCAGGCGGCGCCACTGGGGCGGCTGCTCGTCCAGGTGGCGGCGCAAGGCATCCCGGTCCACCTGGCGCGCATCGAGCTGCTCGGCGAACTGCTCGACCGACAGGCGCGAAGCCTGTTCCTTGAGCTGCAATTCGGTGATGCGCGCCCGCAAGGGGTCCAGTCCGCGTTCCAGCGTCAGCCTGCCCTCGTCGGCCTCGCGCAGGGCGGCGGCCGCCCGGTCTTGTTCCAGCCGCGCCTCGCGCAGGGCCTCTTCGCACGCGGCCCGGGCCTCGAGCGCATCCTGCAGGCCGGCCTGCGCCACGGATTCGTCCAGCTCGAACAACTCGCCCTGGAGGGATTCGAGGTCGGCGCCGGAGCGGCGTGCCTGCTCTTCGGCCAGCTGCAGGGTGCGGCGCAGTTCGTCCAGCCGGTGGCGCAGGGTGCGCACGGCATATTCGGCTTCCTGGGCGGCGCGTTCCTGGTCGCGTCCCAGCTGCCGGGACTGCTCTGCCTGCCGGGCCAGGTCCTCGACCTGCATGTCCAGCTCGGCCAGACGCTCCTGCTGCTCGGCCAGGACCTGGTCCAGGGATTCGAAGCGGGCCTCGGCCTCGGCCCGCCGGGCATCCAGCGCCTCTTGCTGACCGGCGAGTTCCCGCAGGTCGCGTTCCAGGCGGCGGGATTGCTCGTCGGACTGCGCCGCCTGCTGGCTGAGCTGCTGGTGGCGGATCTGCGCATCGTGCTGCGCCCGCATGCGCTCGGCGATCTGCTGGCGCGCGGGCTGCAGCGCCTGGGTCAGGTTGCGGCAGGCCGCGTCGGCCTGGGCGTGGGCGTCCAGGGCCTGGTCGGCGATCAGTTGGGCGGCCCGGATTTCCAGGGCCAGGTTGTCGATCTGCTGGCGGCGCGCCAGCTGGCCGGCCTGTTCCGAGTCGGCGGCATAGAAACGCACGCTGCAGGCATCGACCCGATGGCCGTCGCGCACCACCCAGGCGCCGCCCGGCGGCAGTTCGCCGCGCCGCGCAAGCGCGGTGCCGAGGTCGTCGGCTACCCATGCATCGCGCAGCCACACGGACAGCAGGGGCCGCAGCCCGGGTTCGCGCGCATGCACGAGATCCACCAGGCGGGGCGCATCGGGGCCGGCCGGAGGCTGCCCGGCATCGCCGGGCACCTGGTAGAAGGCCAGGCGCGCGGGCGGCGCATCCTGGGCGAAGGCACGCACGTGGTCCAGCGTACGCAGGCCCAGCGCATTCATGCGTTCGTGCAGCACCGCCTCGAGGGCGGTTTCCCAACCCGCGTCGACCCGCAACTGCTGCCACAGGCGTGTCAGGCCACCCAGTTCCTGGCGTTGCAGCCAGGGCTCGAGCGCGTCTTCGGACTGGATCTTTTCCTGGAGCGCGATCAGGGCCTGGCGGCGCGCGTCGAGCCGCTCGAGATCCAGCCGGGCCTCCTGGCTGGCGTGCAGCGCTTCGGCCCGGGCCGCTTCCAGGTCGGGCAGGCGGGATTCGAGCTCCAGCAGGCGCGCCTGGGCTTCTTCGAGGCGTTCCTGGGCGACGGCGCATTCCCCCGCCCAGCGCTGCAGTTCGGCCGGGTCGGGAGCACCCAGGGCGGCGCGCTCTTCTTCGAGGCCCGCGCGGCGGTCGTCGAGGGTGCGCCACTGGCTGTCGGCGTCCCGCTGGGATTGCGCCGCCAGGGCCAGTTCCTGTTCGGTGCGGGCCAGGGTGCGCCGCCATTCGTCCCGCTGGGTGGCCAGGTCGCGCAGCCGGGCGTCGAGTTCGGGCAGGCCGTCCTGGGCATGCTGCGCCAGTTCGGCCAGCTGCTCGGCCCGGGCCTCGGCTTCTTCGATCTGCGCCTGGGTATCTTCGATCGAGGCCTGGCTGTGGGCGCGCTGGTCGCCCCATTCCTGCTGCTGGGCCTGCAGCTGCGCGCGGCGGGCCTGCAGGCGATTGCGCGAGTCGACCACGTGCCGGATCTCCGCCTCGAGGCGGCTGACCTGGGCACCGGCCTCGAAGAGGCGGCCCTGCGCCTGGTGGACCCGTTCGCTTGCCTCGAAGTGCGCGGCCCGGCGGGTTTCCAGATCGGATTCCAGGGCGCGCAGCCCGGCCACCGCCGATTCGAGCTCGGCCTGGGCCTTTTCGGTTTCCACGGCCAGGGACTGCCGGCTTTCGCGCGCGGCCTGCTCGCGCAGCAGCCACAGCGCATGCTGCTTGAGTTCGCCTTCGGCCTGCAGCGCCCGGTAGTCGGCCGCCACCCGGGCCTGGGATTCCAGCTTTTCGAGCTGGCTGGCGAGCTCGCGCAGGATGTCTTCGAGACGGGTCAGATTCTCGCGCGTGTCGTTCAGGCGGTTCTCGGTTTCGCGGCGGCGTTCCTTGTAGCGCGACACCCCGGCGGCTTCCTCGAGGTAGACGCGCAGTTCTTCCGGACGGGCTTCGATCAGGCGGTTGATCATGCCCTGGCCGATGATGGCGTAGCCGCGCGTACCCAGGCCCGTTCCCAGGAAGATGTCGTGGATGTCGCGGCGGCGCACCGGCTGGTTGTTGATGAAGTAGCTGCTGGCGCCGTCGCGGGTGAGCACCCGGCGCACGGCGATTTCCGCGAACGCGGACCACTGCCCCGCCGCACGGCCCTGGCTGTTGTCGAACACCAGCTCGACCGAGGCGCGCGCAGCCGGCTTGCGCTGGCTGGATCCGTTGAAGATCACGTCCTGCATCGAAGAGCCGCGCAGTTCGGACGCCTTGGTCTCGCCCAGGACCCAGCGCACGGCATCGATGATGTTGGATTTGCCGCAGCCATTCGGGCCCACCACGCCGACCAGTTCGCTGGGCGTGGGGATCACGGTCGGATCCACGAAGGACTTGAATCCGGCAAGTTTGATCTGCGTGAGGCGCACGGTGCTCTGGTTGACGAAAAATCGGGGCGCATGGATGACAGCGTATGATAACGCACCGAGCCCGGGCGGCAGTCCGCTCGCGGCCCCGGTCCGGGACGACAACCCGCTATACTGCAACTCTTTTTTACGAACGGAGCGCACGCCGTCCGTTCCTTCATCAACCACTTCGGGGTCCGCGATTGAACAAGGGCTTTTACATGGTCATGGCTGCGCAGGCGCTGTCGTCCGTCGCGGACAACGCCCTGCTCATCGCCGCCATCGGCCTGATCGCGGATCTCAGCGGCCCCGACTGGATGGCCCCCATGATGAAGTGGTGGTTCGCCCTGGCCTACGTGGTGCTGGCGGCCTTCGTCGGCGCCTTCGCCGACGCCTTTCCCAAGGGCCGGGTCATGTTCGCCACCAATGCGCTCAAGACCTGCGGCTGCCTGCTGATGTTCAGCTACGGCGCGTTCGGGTTCAGCCACGACCACCAGCTGGTCCTGATCTTCGTGGCCTACACCATCGTGGGTATCGGCGCCGCCGCCTACTCCCCCGCCAAATACGGCATCGTCACCGAAATGCTGCCGCCCGAGCTGCTGGTCAAGGGCAACAGCTGGATCGAAGGCCTGACCGTGCTGTCGGTCATCATCGGCACCGTGCTGGGCGGGCTGCTCATCAGTCCGGCGGTTTCGGCCTGGCTGATGTCCTTCGACTGGCTCAGCCGCCTGGCCAGCAATTCCGCGCAGAGCGCCATCCTGATCATCTGCCTGGTCTACATCGCCGCCGCCCTCTGCAATCTGCTGATCCCCGACACCCACGCCTTCTACCCCCGCCAGCAGACCCATCCCGCGGCCCTGATCCGCAACTTCGCCCGCTACGTCCGCATCCTGTGGAGCGACAAGCTGGGCCAGATCTCCCTGGCGGTCACCACGCTGTTCTGGGGGGCGGGCGCGACCCTGCAGTTCATCGTCATCGAATGGGGCGCGCAGCACCTCGGCTACCGCCTGGACCAGGCGTCCGTGCTGATGGGCGTGGCGGCCTTCGGCACTGTGATCGGCGCGATCTGCGCCGGCCGGGTGCCGCTGCGCCGCACGCTGTCGGTCCTGCCCGTGGGCGTGATCATGGGCCTGGTGGTCCTGCTGATGCCGGCCGTCTACACGCCCTGGACGGTGTACTGCCTGCTGCTGCTGATCGGCGGCCTGTCGGGGTTCTTCGTCGTCCCCATGAACGCCCTGCTGCAGCACCGGGGCCACGTCCTGCTGTCAGCCGGCCACTCGATCGCCGTGCAGAACTTCAACGAGCAGCTGAACATCCTGCTGATGCTGGCCATGTACAGCCTGATGCTGTGGCTGGGGCTGTCCATCAACCTGATCATCGCGCTGTTCGGGATCCTGGTGGCGTGCCTGATGCTGGTGTTCATCCACTGGAACCGTCTCAATCACCGCGCGCACCCCGAACTGAGCCAGCTCATCGGCCAGACCAGCCACGGCACGGCCCTGCGCTAGGCCTTGCGGCTTTCCCGCACGGCCTGTGCCAGTCCCGCCAGGTCGCGCCAGGCTTCCGCCTTCCAGGCGGAACGCACCAGCAGCGACGAAGGCTGGTGCGTCACCCAGACCGGAATCGGTTCGCCCTGGTCGGGCACGTACCGGTGCGGGCCGCCGCGCAGTTCATCCAGGTCTGCGTCCGACCCGATCACCGCCCGTGCCGCCACCCGGCCCAGCGCCAGGATCCAGCGCGGCTGCAGCAGGGCGATCTGCTGCCGCAGCCAGGGCAGGCAGGCCGCGACGTCGGCGGGCGGCGGTTCCCGGCCGCCCACGGCACGGCATTTCACGGCATACGTCAGGTAGGCGGAGTCGGCATGCGGCAGACGCGCCGCCGCCAGCATGGCGGCCAGCAGGCGGCCCTGGTCACCCTGGAACGGCTGCCCGCTGGCGTCGTCCTCGATCCCGGGCTGCTCGCCGACGATCAGGTAGTAGGGCTGCCCGGCCGTGCCGCTCCCGGACACCGCCAGGGCGCGATGCGCATGCCGCTCGCATCGGCTGCAGGCCGACACCGCCTGGCCGAGCGCCTGCAGGTCGGGACAATCCGCCGGAGCGCCGGCACCCGGCGCCGGCGCCGGCGCTTGCGGCGCAACGAGCCCGGCCGGCGCGCGCACGCGAACCAGCCCCGGGGCGGGTCCGGCAGGATCGCCGGATTCCGCACGGGCGGCTGGTGAAACGCAGGCGCCATCGGACGCCGGGCGTTCGGCAAGCCAATGGGTGTCCAGGCCGATCTCGGCCAGCCAGGCCAGCTGGCCCGGCCGCAGCAGCGCGCGCGGTTTCATGCAGCGTCCGCCGCAAGGTTCAGGGTCATGATCCAGGCGTCCTCGCGGCCCCGGGCCGCCGGATAATAGCCCCGCCGCAACCCGGCCTGCTCGAAGCCGTGCCGGCGATAGAAAGCGATTGCGCGTTCATTGCTGGGGCGGACTTCCAGTGTCAGGGCCGGGAGCCCGGACTGCCGGCAATGGTCGATGCAGCGGCGCAGCAGCCGTGTGCCCACGCCCTGGCGCTGGGCGTCGGGGCGCACCCCGATCACCAGCAGGTGCGCCATGTCCGGCGCATCCATGACCAGGGCAAAGCCCAGCATCGCCCCCATGCGGCGCACGACCCAGCCGCGGTAGCCGGCGGCCAGGCCGTCGGCGAAATTCTTGCGGGTCCAGGGAAAGGACTGGACCCGGCCCTCGATGGCGGCGGCCTCGTCGACGTCGGTGGCCGTCATGTCGTGCAGGGTCAGGGTGGCGGCATCGACCAGGGGATTGCCCCCCAGCCCGCCGGCGCGTTCTACCGTGGTGTAGGCGACCTTGTCGCGCACATAGGCGGGCGAGGCAAGGGCGGCATCCACCGCCCGCCCTTCCCGCCAGGCCTGCGCCGCCAGCCGGGCAATGGTCCCGGCCTGGGCGTGTGCGCCGTCCGATGTCGTGGGCGCGCGCTGCGCGCCCAGGCTCTCGAGTTCGCGGGCCAGGCCGGGAAAGACGTCGAGCGCATCGCCATGCATCGTCCAGCCGCCCCCTGCCCTCATGCCCCAGCCGGCCGACTCGCACGCGGCCCAGGCGGCCACGTCGGCGCGTGCCAGCAGGGCCGGCGCCTGCAGCGTGGCCCAATCCACGCCGGAGGCGCGATAGGCGGCTGCGTAGACCTCGTTCATGCGCGCATCCTGCAGCACGACGTGGACTCCGGCGGGATCCTCGCCAGCCCCCTGCAACGCCACGGCGCACAGGGAATCGACCGGCAGCACGGGAATGTCCAGCGCCACGGCCAGGCCCTGGGCGACCCCGCAGGCCACGCGCAGGCCGGTAAACCCGCCAGGTCCCTGGCCGAAGGCGATCGCGGACAGGTCGCGGCGCGCCAGGCCGGCCTGGTCCAGAAGGCCCTGTGCCATGGGCAGGATGCGCTCGGCATGCTCGCCGCGGCCTTCGTGCGCGGCCGTGCTCAGCCGCGTCCGGCCGTCCGCGTGGGACAGCAGCGCGACGCCGCACAAAGTGCTTGATGTTTCAAACGCGAGAATGTGAAAATCGTCCATGGCTAGGCCATTTTAAAGGAGACGCCGGCAGGTCCGCCTTATGCTCGAAACGACGACCAAACGCTTATTGTGTAATTTCTTGTGATAAGCGCTGGTGCCCCTTTCCCGACCCTGTTACATTTTCCGCATGAACACGCAAACACAGACCCTCACCCGCAAGATCCTCATCGTAGACGATGATCCCAGGCTGCGCGATCTGCTGCGCCGTTACCTGTCCGAACAGGGCTTCAATGTCTACGTCGCCGAGGACGCCAAGGAAATGGCCAAGCTCTGGCAGCGGGAACATTTCGATCTCCTGGTCCTGGACCTGATGCTGCCCGGCGAGGACGGCCTGTCCATCTGCCGCCGCCTGCGCGGCAGCCACGACAACACCCCCATCATCATGCTGACTGCCAAGGCCGAGGAAATCGACCGCATCGTCGGCCTGGAAATGGGCGCCGACGACTACCTCACCAAGCCCTTCAACCCCCGCGAACTGCTGGCCCGGGTCAACGCCATCCTGCGCCGCCGCGGCACCGAAGAACACCCCGGCGCGCCCAGCCAGGAAAACGAATCCGTCGAATTCGGCCCTTATGTGCTGAACCTGTCCACGCGCACCCTGACGCGCAACGGCGAAGCCGTGCCGATCACCACCGGCGAATTCTCCGTGCTCAAGGTCTTCGCCCGCCACCCCAAGGTCCCGCTGTCGCGCGACAAGCTCATGGAACTGGCACGGGGGCGCGAATACGAGGCCTTCGACCGCAGCCTGGACGTGCAGATCTCGCGCCTGCGCAAGCTGATCGAACCCAACCCCTCCAAGCCGGTCTTCATCCAGACGGTCTGGGGCCTGGGCTACGTCTTCGTGCCAGACGGCGGCCAATAAGAAACCCCGTGCGGGCGCATGTCCCGCACATCCACCGTCCATCACCTTCCCATGACTCTCCTGAGGCGGCTCCGGCACGGCATCCGCCCCCGGCTGCGGCTGGGGTTATTCAGCCGATCCTTCCTGCTGATTGCCTGCCTGATGCTGGTCAGCCTCGGGGCATGGCTGCAGATCGTCTTCAACATCGAGGAAGGCCCCCGGGCCGCCCAGCTGGCGCAGCGGATCGCCACCACGGTCAGCATCACGCGCTCGGCCCTGGTCTACGCGCCGCCGCCCGTGCGCCCTTCCCTGCTGCTGGACCTGGCAACCCAGGAAAGCCTGCGCGTCCAGCCCCGCGACCGCTCCGACGTGCTCGAGCCCCTGCCCCAGACCGACTACTGGAACAACGTATCCGGCGAGATCCGGAACCGGCTGGGCAGCCAGACCGCCATCATGTGGTCCGTGAACCAGGTTCCCGGCATCTGGATCAGCTTCAACATCAACGACGACCTGTACTGGCTGGTCTTCGACCGCGACCAGCTGCGCCTGACCACCGGCCGCGAATGGCTGGGCTGGGTGGGGGCATCGCTGATGCTGGCGCTGCTGGGGGCGGCCATCAGCGTGCGTTTCATCAACCAGCCCCTGGCCCAGCTGGCCAAGGTGGCCCAGCAGCTCGCGCGCGGCGAGACCCCCACGCCCCTGCCGGAAAAGGGGCCGGTCGAGATCCGCGACATGAACATCGCCTTCAACCGCATGGCGCGCGACCTGAGGCAGAACGAGGCCGACCGCGAAATCATGCTGGCGGGGATTTCCCACGACCTGCGCACCCCCCTGGCGCGGATCCGGCTGGAAATCGAGATGAGCCACATGACCGACGAGGCCCGCCAGGCCATCGACGAAGATCTGGCCCAGATCAACCACAGCATCGGCCAGTTGATGGAATACGCGCGACCGGCCGGGCAGGTGCCCGAGGCCGGCATCGACGTATCCCGCGTGCTGAAGGACCTATTCGAACGCGAACGCAGCCACACCGAATCCCTGGGCGGCGAGCTGAGCGCATCCATCCAGCCGGACCTGCAGGCGCGGATCAGCGCCAACGACCTCAAGCGCATTGTCAGCAACCTGATCGAGAACGCCCGCCGCTACGGTCGCAGCGCCGGCGACGACCGCGCCCACATCAGCCTGATCGCCTTCCAGACCGGCAACCAGCTGACCATCGAAGTGCGCGACCAGGGCATGGGCATTCCACAGACCGACATCCAGCGGCTGCTGCGGCCTTTCGCGCGCGGCGAATCGGCCCGCACCGGCGTCAGCGGCGCAGGCCTGGGCCTGTCCATCGTCGAGCGCCTGCTGGGCCAGGTGGGCGGGAAATTCACCCTGGCGCCCAACACACCCCACGGCCTGCTGGCGCGCATCGAAATCCCCAAGGCCAAGCCCCAGGGCAAAGCTTGATCCAGAGCATCCGCGTGCCCCGGCGGGCGCCCGCGGCCGGCACGGCAGCCTGGCCCATGGCGTAGAATGGGGCAGCGGCCCCGATGGCCGCACATCAACTCAGGAGCCCCGATGAAAACCATAGGCGACAAGCTCGAGGCCTTCCGCGTCACCGGCGTCAAGCCCGGCTTCAACCAGCACGAGGAAAACGGCGTCTCGGCCTTCGAGGACATCACGGAATCGTCCTTCCCCGGGAAATGGAAGGTGATCTATTTCTACCCCAAGGACTTCACCCAGGTCTGCCCCACCGAGATCATCGGCTTCAACGCGCTGGCCGACGAATTCGAGGCGCGCGGCGCCGTGCTCATGGGCGGCTCGACAGACAACGAATACGTCAAGCTTGCCTGGCGGCGCGACAGCCCAGAACTGGGCAAGCTCAACCACTACCAGTTCAGCGATACGGCGGGTGCGCTGGTCGATCCGCTGGGCATCCGCGAAAAGTCCGAAGGCGTCGCACTGCGCGCCACCTTCATCGTCGATCCGGACAACATCATCCAGCACGTGTCGGTCAACAATTTCAACGTGGGCCGCAGCCCCGAAGAAACCCTGCGCGTCCTGGACGCGCTGCTGACCGACGGTCTGTGCGCATGCAACCGCCCCATCGGCGGCAGCACGCTCTAGGTTCCTAGGCTCGCGCCAGCAGCGCCACCGCGCTGGCCGCGATGCCCTCGCCCCGCCCCAGGTAGCCCAGGCCCTCGTTGGTCTTGGCCTTGACATTGACCGCCGATGCCTCGATCCCCAGGTCGCTGGCGATGCAGGCAACCATGGCGGGCGCGTGCGGCGCGATCTTCGGCGCCTGGGCATGCACCGTGGCGTCCACATTGACGACGAACCAGCCTGCCTCGCGGGCCAGGCGGGCGGCCTCGCGCAGGAAAAGCCGGCTGTCGGCCCCGGCCCAGCGCGGATCACGGTCCGAGAAATGTCGGCCGATGTCTCCCAGCCCGGCGGCCCCCAGCACGGCGTCGGTCACTGCGTGCAGCAGCACGTCTGCATCCGAATGGCCGACCAGCCCCCGTTCATAGGGAATGTGCACGCCGCCTATGATCAGCGGCCGTCCCTGCGCCAGAACGTGCAGATCGTGGCCCTGGCCGACGCGGAAAGGAAAAGAGGGCGTCATGATGGTATGCGTGCTCCAGTGTGTGCCGTTCAGCGGGAACGCGGCTCGCGGCGCGCCGCGAGCAGGCCCTCGAACCAGTCGAAATCTTCCGGCCAGGTCAGCTTGTCGTTGGCCCGGGCGCCGCGCACCAGCAACGGGGCGCGGCCGGGCGGGCAGGCCAGCTCCACCGCCGAGGCCTCGTCGGTCACCCTGGGATCGCCGGCGCGCGCGTCCAGCGCCGCCTGCAATTCCCCGGCCCGGAACATCTGCGGCGTCTGCGCCAGCCACAGGCCATCACGCGGCAGCGTGCGATCCACCCATGCGGGGCCGCAGGACGCTTCCCCGGCCTGCTTGACCGTGTCGGCCACCGGCAAGGCCAGCAGCCCGCCCCTGTCCTGCGCCAGGCAGGCATCGATCAGGCGCGCCAGGGCGTCGGCCGGCAGCCCCGGCCGGGCGGCATCGTGCACCAGCACCCAGGCCCCGGCGGCCAGGTCCGCATCCCGCAGGGCGGCACGCACGGTCTCGGCACGCGTGGGGCCACCGCAGCGGCGCAGCACCGTGCGCGGCAAGCCGGCCAGGGCCGCATCCGCCCATGAATCGCCAGGGGCCACGGCCACTCGTACCTGGGCAATGCGGGAATCGGCAAGCAGCGCGCGCACGGCATGGCGCAGCATGGGCTCGCCCCCCAGGTCGCGGTACTGCTTCGGCAGCCCGTCCGGGCTGCCGGCACGCACGCCGGCCCCGGCGGCCGGCACCAGCGCGGTCAGGGATGCGCTCATCGGGAAGGGCTCCCGTCCGTGCCGTCCGGGATCGCAGCCCATGGCGCACCGGGCAGGCGGAAGAATGCGTTCATGGGAAGCGATTTTAGCCCAGCGTGCACTGCGGCCCTCGCATTCCATGCATCCCGAAAAGTAGTCGGATTATCGCAATCGTAAAAACACGGGCCAATTTCTCTTTCGCATGTAGAATGACTACATCCACTCATACGGCCCCAGGCCCGAATGCCCATGAATGCCCTTGAACTGATCGAACTCAGCCCCGTCATGCCGGTCATCGTGATCCGGGATCCGGACACGGCCGTGGACCTGGCGCGCGCGCTGGTCGCCGGCGGCATCCGCACGCTGGAAATCACGCTGCGCTCGGCTGCCGCGCTGGACGCGATCGCCGCCATCCAGGACCAGGTTCCCGAGGCCGTGGTCGGCGCGGGCACCGTGCGCACGCCGCAGCAGCTGGACGACGCCCTGCGGGCTGGCGCCCGCTTCGGCATCAGCCCCGGCCTGACCGACGACCTGGCCCATGCCGCGCAGGCCACCGGCATCCCGTTCCTGCCGGGAGTCGCCACGGCTTCCGAGGCCATGCGCGCGGCCGAACTGGGATTCCGGGTGCAGAAGCTGTTTCCGGCCGAAGCCGTGGGTGGCGAGGCCCTGCTCAAGGCATGGCAAGGCCCCCTGCCCGACCTGATCTTCTGCCCCACGGGAGGCATCCACGCAGGCAACGCGGCCCGCTACCTGGCCCTGCCCAACGTCGGCTGCGTGGGCGGATCCTGGCTGACGCCCGCGTCCGCCGTCGAGGCCCGCCAATGGGATGCCATCACTGCCCTCGCCCGAGAGGCCTGCGCGCTCGCCGCAGGCTGAGCCGCATCAGCAACACCGCATCAGCAAGACCGCCGCATCAGGCCAGCGGATAGGCGGCCGGGGGCGCCTCGCCGCGCAGCACCTGCAGGAGATTGTCGACCGCCATGGCCGCCATGGCGGTCCGCGTCTCATGCGTGGCCGAGCCGATGTGCGGCAACGCGAGGATGCGCGGATGGCCGCGCAGCGGCGAATCCAGCGGCAGCGGCTCGACGTCGAACACGTCCAGCCCGGCCGCCCGCAGACGCCCGCTCTCCAGCACCTCGAGCAGCGCCTGCTCCTGGACGATGGGGCCGCGCGCGCCGTTGATCAGGATCGCGCCAGGCTTCATCCGTGCGAAGGCCTGCGGCCCGATCAGGCCGCGCGTGGCTTCGGTCAGCGGCAGGACCAGCACGACGAAATCGGAAACTTCGAGCAGTTCGTCCAGTCCGGCGGCGCGCGCCTTGCCGGGCGGCAGGCCGCTCTCGACCGGGCGGCGGGCATGATAGACGACCGGCATGCCGAAACCCAGGGCCGCCCTGCGGGCCAGCGCCTGGCCGATGCGGCCATAGCCGACGATGCCCAAGGTCTTGCCGTGCACGTCCCAGCCGTACTCTTCGGGACCGACATTGCGCACCCACCGGCCTTCGCGCACCATGCCGGCCATGTCGCACAGCCGGCGGCTGGTGGCCAGCACCATGCCGAACAGCAGATCCGCCACCGACTCCGTCAGCACGCCCGGGGTATGGCACAGCACGATGCCGCGCTCGCGCAGCGCGGCCAGCGGATAGGCGTCGACGCCCACCGAGATGCTGGACACCACGCGCAGGGATGGCGCCCGGTCCAGCATCGCCGCGTCCAGCCGGAAGCTGGAACCGATCATGCCCTGGACCCGGCCCAGCGCCTGGAAGAACGCCTCGCGCTGGTCCTCGCGCCGGGGATCGGCCCGGATGACCTCGTGCTCGGCCCGGATCCGCTCCAGCTGGGGCTCGGGCAGGTCGCGATAGACGAGGACGGTCTGGCGTGGCATGGGGAAACTCCGTGTGAAGACGATCCGGCCGGCTACAGCCCGGCCAGCTGCAGCAAAGTGCGCGTGGGCAGGCCTTCGGTATCGCCCGGCACCTGCACCGCGCGGGCACCGATCCAGGCCCCGCGCACCGCGGCGCGTTCCAGGGGCAGGCCTTCGAGCAGGCCGCTGATCACGCCCACGGCAAAGCCATCGCCGGCGCCCACCGTATCGACGACACGATCCACGGGGTGGGCCGGCACGCGGCCGCTGCGCGCGCCGTCATCGTAATACGCGCCGTCGGGGCCAAGCTTGACCACCACCAGCCCCGCCCCCCGCTCGAGATAGAAGCGTGCGATCGCCTCGGGCTTGCGCTCGCCGGTCAGCAGGCGGCCTTCTTCCAGCCCCGGCAGCACCCAGTCCGCCAGGCCGGCCAGCTCGTTGATGCCGGCGCGCATGGCCTCGGTCGAGGCCCACAGCGAGGGCCTGAGGTTAGTGTCGAAGGACACGGTCCTGCCGGCTTCGCGCATCAGGCGCATGGTCTGGCGCGATACCTCGAAGCTGTCGGCCGACACCGCCGCGAACACGCCGGTGGCATGCAGGTGCCGGGCAGACAGCAGCCAGTCCCGGTCCACATCGTCCGGACGCATGCGGCTGGCCGCCGACCCCGCGCGGTGGTATTCGACCAGGGGATCGCTGCCGTCCGTGACACGATTCTTGAACAGCAAGCCGGTCCGCTCGCCCGGCACCAGGGCCACGCGCGAGCAGTCCACGCCTTCTCCACGCAGGCTCTCGAGCAGGTAGCGCCCCAGGGAATCCTGTCCCAGCCGGCTGCCCCAGCCCACCCGCAGGCCCAGGCGGGCCAGCCCGATGGCCACGTTGGTCTCGGCGCCCGCCGTGCATTTGTGAAAGGTTTCCACGCGCTCCAGCGGCCCGGGCTGCCCGGCCACCAGCATCACCATCGCCTCGCCCAGCGTGACGACGTCGAGCGGTTCATGCATTGTCATGGGTAGATTGCTCCAGTCGGCGCAGGGCATCCAGCGCCTGGCCCGTGACCCGGGCGAGATCGGCACCGGTCAGCGGATATTCGATGGCCCGGGGCGCGGCGGGCAGCGCCCGCAGCACCGCGCGCCAGGGCGCGGCGGATGATTCCAGGGGCACCGCCACCCAGCGGTCGGGCCGCCGCAGCACCCCCTTGCAATGCACGTAGCGGACCCGCGCGGCGAACGCGTCGGCCGCCCGCAAGGGACACTCGCCCACCCAATGCCAGTTGCCCATGTCGAAAGTCATGCCCAGCGGCAAGCCGGCCGCGTCGGCCGAGCGGAAAAAGGCCGACAGTGCCGGGATGGTGCCCGCCGATTCCGTCTGGTCGTTCTCCACCAGCAGTTCGACCGGGTGGCCATCCAGCAGGGCCCGCAAGGAGGGCAGCCCGGCCGCCGCACCCGGAGCGAAGGCACCGATCGACATCTTCAGCCAGCCGGCACCCAGCCGGATCGCGCGGTCCAGGCCTTCACGAACGGCCGCCTCATCGAGGCGGCCGGTGCCGTCCCACATGCCGTGCGGGCTGGAATAGACACGGGCCAGCCCGCTGGCGGACGCCAGTGCCGCCAGCGCATCGAGCTCGCCGTCGGCGTCCTCGCCCAGCAGCTCGCCGCGCACTTCGAAGCCATCGGCGCCGGATGCCATTGCCAGGTGCGCGAACCAGGCCTGGCCGTGGCGCCGGACTTCGTCCGCGCCGAACGCCGTGAGTGAAACCAGCGCGCCACGCGCCGGAACAGGAATATGCATGGAAGCCGGATCCTCAGTGGTTCAGGATCTGGCCGAGGAAGCTGCGCGTCTTTTCGTGACGCGGCGCCTCGAAGAACTGGTCCGGCGGCGCCTGCTCGATGATGCGGCCGTCAGCCATGAAGATCACCCGGTCGGCCACGCTGCGCGCGAACCCCATCTCGTGGGTCACGCACAGCATGGTCATGCCGTCGCGCGCCAGACCGATCATGGTGTCCAGGACTTCCTTGACCATTTCCGGGTCGAGCGCGGACGTGGGTTCGTCGAACAGCATGACCTTGGGGGTCATGCACAGGGCGCGGGCGATGGCCACGCGCTGCTGCTGGCCTCCGGAAAGCTGGCTCGGATATTTGTGCGCCTGCTCGGCAATCCGCACGCGCGACAGGTATTCCATCGCCAGGGCCTCGGCCTGGTCGGCCTTCAGCCCGCGCGAACGCATCGGCGCCAGCATGCAGTTGCGCAGTACCGTCATGTGCGGGAACAGATTGAACTGCTGGAACACCATGCCGACTTCCTGTCGCACGGCGTCGATCCCGCGCCCATCGGCGTCCAGGGCGATGCCGTCCACCACGATGCGCCCGTCCCGGATGGTCTCCAGGCCGTTGATGCAGCGGATCAGGGTGGACTTGCCCGAACCCGAAGGTCCGCAGATCACGATGCGCTCGCCAGGCGCCACCGTCAGGTCGACGTCGGTCAAGGCATGGAACTGCCCATACCATTTGTTGATCTTTTCGATCTGGATGATCGGAGCGCCGGAAGGCGCGCTTCGGGTCGGGGTCGCAGTCATGGGAGCGGGTCGGGAGTCGATCAGGATTGCTTCAGCTGGGGCAGCGGCGTGCCCAGCCATTTCTGGTAGAGCTTGCTGAATTCGCCGTTCTGGATGTTGCGGTCGATCAGCTCATTGACGGCCTTGAGCGTTTCCGGCTGGCCCGGGCGCATGGCCACCGCCATTTCCTGCTGCAGCAGCACGAACTTGCTGTCGAAGCGGTCCGGCGCACGCTTGGCGATGCCCGCGGCCACCGTGGTCGAGCAGCCGATCGCATCGACCTGGCCCGACAGCAGGGCCTGCATGGCCGAGGCGTCGTCGTCGAAGCGGCGGACGTCGGCGTCCTTCGGCGCGATCTTGCTGACCGCGATGTCCTGGGTGCTGGCGCGTGCCACGCCGATGCGCTTGCCAGACAGGCCTTCCGGGCCGGAGATCTTCAGGTCCTTGCCACCGAACACCACGATCTGCGCGGCCGAATACGGATGCGAGAACTGCACCTGCTTGGCGCGTTCCGGCGTGATCGCCAGCGAGGCCACCAGCACGTCGACCTTGTCGGTCAGCAGGTAGGGGATGCGGTTGGGGCCGGTCACCGGCACGATCTTCACCTTCACGCCCAGGTCCTTGGCCAGGAGCTTGGCCACATCGGCGTCGTAGCCGTCGGGCTGGTTCTCGGTGTTCATGATGCCGTAGGGCGGAAAATCAACCAGCATGCCGACCGTCAGCTCGCCCTTTTGCTTGACCTGGTCGATGGTTTCCGCCGAGGCCGCGGGCGCCATGCCCAGGGCCAGGGTGGTGCAGGCGGCCAGCAGGGCGCCGCCCAGCATGCCACGCAAGGTGTGGTTCTTGAACATAGTACGTCTCCGTGAAGTTGTCGGCCCGGGGGCCTGTTGACGCTGAAATGGGGCCGGACGCACCCCGGAACCTTGTCCGCCTATCCGCGCGCCTGGGCAATCGCCAGACGCCGTTCCATCCTGCCCGCCAGCAGCGACAGCGGCCAGCACAGCAGGAAATACAAGGCCGCCACGATGGAAAACACCACCATGGGCTCGAACGTGGCGTTGTTCACGATCTGGCCCGCGCGGGTCAGCTCGGTGAAACCGATGATGGCCGCCAGCGACGTGCCCTTGATGACCTGCACCAGGTAGCCGACCGTGGGCGGCACGGCGATCTTCAGCGCCTGCGGCAGGATCACGTCGCGCAGGCGGTCGCGGTATTTCAGCCCCAGCGCGGCGGCGGCTTCCCATTGGCCGCGCGGCACTGCTTCGATACAGCCGCGCCAGATCTCGCCCAGGAAGGAGCCCGCGTTCAGTGTGAGCGCCACGGCGGCCGCGGTCCAGGGGTCGACTTCGAAGCCGATCACCGGCGCGCCGAAGAACACCAGGAACAGCTGCAGCAGCAGCGGCGTACCCTGGAATATCTTGATGAATCCCGTGGCCAGCACCCGGGCGGCGCGGCTGGAGCCCGTGCGCGCCAGCGCCACGGCCAGCCCCACCACCCCGCCGCCGATGAAGGCGATGATGGACAGCAGCACGGTCCATTGGACGGCCTGCAGGATGTACCAGAAATCGGAAGATCCGAAAGTTCTCATGAGCGGCCGTCCGGATAGCTGAGATACCGGTCGTGGATCCGGCGGAAAACGTAGGAAAAGCACAGCGTCAGCGCCAGGTAGATCAGCGTGATGACGATGTAGATCTCGAAGCTGCGGAAGGTCTCGGATTGCAGGGTGGCGGCCACCGAGGTCAGATCGTCGGCCGAGATCACCGATACCACGCTGGAAGCCAGCATCAGCAGGATGAACTGGCTGGTGAGCGCCGGATAGATGGCGCGCAGCGCGGGCTTCAGCACCACGAAGCGGAAGATCTCCACCCGCGTCAGGTTCAGGGCCAGGCCAGCCTCGATCTGGCCCCGGGGGATGGCCTCGATCCCGGCGCGCACGATTTCCGTGGCATAGGCGCCCAGGTTGACCGTCATGGCGACCAGTGCCGCCGTGTAGGGCGACCAGCGCACGCCGACCGCCGGCAAGGCAAAGAAGAAAAAGAACAGCTGGACCAGGAACGGGGTATTGCGGATGAGTTCGATGTAGACCTGGATCAGCGCCCGTACCGGAGCCGGCCCGGACGTCTTGCCCCAGGCGCACAGCACGGCCACCATCAGGCCGAACAGCATCGCCAGGCCGGACAGCTGGATCGTCATCCAGGTACCATGCAGCAGCAGCGGCCACGCCTGGAATACCGGACCGAACTGAAAGGTGTAATTCATGGGGGCCGCAGAGAAGTCCGCATCGATGAAACCGGTTTCATTGTACTGAAGCCCATCGATTTTGAAAATCGGTGCTAACCCTGCAGGTGACCGGCGGCCCGCCGGGGACCGTCAGTGGCCCGGCAGCATGCGCGTCGACCCCCGGGGAATCAGCGTCCCGGGCAGGCGGATCTTGCGCGGCGGCACGGACAGCCCGCCGATGCGCTCGATCAGGCACCGGGCCGCCAGGCTGCCCAGGGCATCGGTGGGTTGCGCCACCGCGCTGATGCCCGGCCCGACATATGGCGCCCAGGGCGTATCGTCGATGCCGATCAGACCGATGTCCGGCCCCAGGCGCCAGCCCAGCGCCGCCACCGCAGCCACGATGCGCATGGTGACGACCCCGTTGCCCGCGATCACCGCCGGGGGCCGGCGCGCCCCGGCGCGCAGATCCTGCAGGGCGCGCGCCAGGCCGTCGGCATCATCCAGGCTCGTCTCGATCCAGCGGCCCGCCACTTGCGGCCCCAGGGCCGCAAGCCGTTCTTCGTAGGCGCGGATACGCTCGATGCGGGAGCTGACCGCGCCCAGCAGTTCGCTGACGAACAGGAAATCCCGATAGCCCGCCGCCATCAGGTGATCGAGGCAGGCATCGACGACCAGGACGTTGTCCAGCGACACGAAATCGACTTCCAGGCCCTGGTGCAGGCGATCGACCAGCACCACGGGCCGGCCGCGCAGTGCCGGCGTCAGCACCGACCCCTGTTCCAGTCCCATGGTGTTCAGGATGAAGCCTTCGACCTGGTAGGTGGACAACACCTGCAGCCCCACGCTTTCGCGCTCGCGCTCGTTGCCCAGGTTGAACAGCATCATCAGGTAGCCCGCCTGGCGGCAGGCCTGCTCGGCTCCGCTGAGCACGGCCACGGAATAGGGATTCGTGATGTCGGCCACCACCAGGCCGATGAGCCGCGAACGGCCGCGCTTGAGCGCCCGGGCCATCGGGCTGGGCGTATAGGACAGGGCCTCGATCGCGGCCTCGACCCGCCGGGCGATTTCCGGCGACAGCAGGGTCTCGCGGTGATTGAGGAACCGTGACACAGTGGCCTTGGAAACCCCGGCGTGGCGGGCCACGTCGGCGATCGTGCTGCGCGGCGGATGATTGCTCATGGATGGAAAGAGTCGGAAGATTCGCGCGGCGCGCGCGAACGGGATGCCTCATTGTATCCAGCGGACGGACAGCGGCTCAGCGCTGTTCCCATTGCGGCCACTGGAAGAAAGAAGCGCCCTGCTCGGCCCCGTCCGCATGGGCGCGCGCCACGCCGAAAAGATCCCGGCCGATCCCCTGCGCGGATGCCCCGGGATCGAAGCCGGCCGGCTCGCGGGCCAGCCAGTCCTCGTCTCCCCGCACCGCCAGCGTTCCAGCGACCGCGTCCAGCCGCACGACATCCCCGTCGCGCAGGCGCGCCAGCGGTCCGCCCGCGCAGGCCTCGGGGGTGACGTGGATCGCGGCAGGCACCTTGCCCGAAGCGCCCGACATCCTGCCGTCGGTGACCAGCGCCACCCGGTACCCCCTGGACTGGAGCACGGACAATGCGGGCGTCAGCTGATGCAGTTCGGGCATGCCGTTGGCACGCGGCCCCTGGAAGCGCAGCACCGCCACCATGTCCCGATCCAGTTCGCCGCAGCCGAAAGCCTCGAGCAGCGCCGCCTGTGTCTCGAAGATCCTGGCGGGGGCCTCGACCACGCGATGCTCCGGCGCGACGGCCGACACCTTGATCACCGCGCGCCCCAGGTTGCCGCGCAACAGCTTGAGCCCGCCGTCCGGACTGAAGGGCGCATCCGCCGCGCGCAGCACCGACGCGTCCGCCGAAACGCGCGGGCCGTCTTCCCAGGACAAGGCGCCGTCACGCAGCACCGGCTGACGCGTATAGGCTTCCAGCCCGCGGCCCATGATGGTGTTCACTTCCTCGTGCAGCAATCCGGCTTCGCGCAGGCTGCGGATCAGGAAAGCCATGCCGCCCGCCGTCTGGAACTGGTTCACATCGGCGCCGCCGTTCGGATAGACGCGCGCCAGCAGCGGCACCACGGACGACAGGTCGGAAAAGTCGTCCCAGTCGATGGCGATGCCGGCGGCGCGGGCAACGGCCACCAGGTGCATGGTGTGGTTCGTGGACCCGCCGGTGGCCAGCAGGCCGACCATGCCATTGACCAGGGCGCGCTCGTCGACGATTTCGGCCACCGGCGTGAAGCGCCCGCCGCCCGCGGCCAGTCCCAGCGCATGGCGCGCGGCTTCGCGCGTCAGGGCCTCGCGCAGCGCCGTGCCAGGCGGCACGAACGAGGCCCCGGGCAAATGCAGGCCCATGATTTCCATCAGCATCTGGTTGGAATTGGCCGTGCCGTAGAAAGTACAGGTGCCGGGCGCGTGGTAGGCCCCCATTTCCGAAGCCAGCAAGGCATCGCGGCCCACTTCGCCCTGCGCGTGCAGCTGCCGCACCCGGGATTTTTCCTCGTTCGAGATGCCCGACGGCATCGGTCCGGCCGGCACGAAGACCACCGGCAGGTGGCCGAAGGAAAGCGCGCCGATCAGCATGCCGGGGACGATCTTGTCGCATACCCCGAGGCAGACCGCCGCATCGAACATCTGATGGCTGAGCGCGATCGCCGTGGACATGGCGATCACGTCGCGGGAAAACAGGCTCAGCTCCATGCCCGCCTGGCCCTGTGTGATGCCGTCGCACATCGCGGGAACCCCGCCGGCGAACTGTGCGCTGCCGCCGGCGGCAAACGCGGCCTGCTTGATCCAGACCGGATACCGCCCCAGCGGCTGGTGCGCCGAGAGCATGTCGTTGTAGGCGGACACGATGGCCAGGTTGGGCCGTTCGGATTGTGCCAGCCTCGCCTTGGCCTGCGCGGGCTCGGCCGCCAGGGCGTGGGCCAGGTTGGCGCATGCCAGCCCGGCGCGCTGTGTCTTTCTGCCATAGGCGGCACGGCTGCGCGCCAGGTAGCGTTCGCGGGTGGCGGCACTGCGGGCCAGGATGCGCGCAGTCACGGACTGGACAACGGGATGAAGGGTCACGGCTGTCTCCGGCAGAGGAAATGGGCGGATCACGCGTACAGTATAGGCCTATTTTTTAGTGGAACTACATTTTTAGGCAATAATAATCTTGTTGATGGTTATTATGTAATTCCACTACTTATCGGTTCCGGCACTCACGGGCCGCCACGCACGACGCCGGCGCCCGCCTTTATACTGATGCACTCATGAATACATCCATCCTGCCCGAGCTGCGCGCCCGCCTGCCCAGCCTGAGCCGTGCCGCCGCTCGCGTCGCGCGCCTGGCCATCGCCCATCCCGGCGATGTCGCGCGCATGACCATCGGCGAAATCGCCCGGGCAGCCGAAGTCAGCGAGCCCACGGTCATCCGCTTCTGCCGCGCGCTGGGCCTGGCGGGATGGCCCGACTTCAAGGTCCGGCTGGCCGCCAGCCTGATGGCCGGCGGGGTGCCCTACGTGCATTCCTCGCTGAAACCCGACGAAAGCGTGGCCGGCCTTGCCGGCAAAGTCTTCGACAACGCCGTCTCGGCGCTGCTGCGCGTGCGCGACGGGCTCGATCCCGCAGCGGTCGAATCGGCCATCGGCCTGCTGGCCCGGGCTCGCCGCATCGAGTTCTACGGCGTGGGCAACTCCGGCATCGTCGCCGCCGATGCGCAGCACAAGTTCTTCCGCTTCGACCTGCCGGTCGCAGCCTATTCCGACAGCCACGTCCAGGCCATGGCCGCTTCGCTGCTGGGCCCCGACGACGTGCTGACCGCCATCTCGCATTCCGGCCGTTCGCGCGAGCTGCTCGAAGCGGTCGGACTGGCGCGGGCCAACGGCTGCCCCATCATCGCCATCACCGCCTCCGGCACGCCCCTGGCCGAGGCGGCCACGCTGCACCTGCGCGCCGACACCCAGGAAGACACCGCGCTCTACAGCCCCATGATCTCGCGGCTGGCGCACCTGGCGATCATCGACGTGCTGGCCCTGGGCGTGGCCCTGCGGCGCGGCGACCAGGCCAGCCGGGTACTCGAGAAAACCAAGAAAAGCCTGATCGGCAAGCGCCGGCCGTAACTCCCGAACACCGCATGGATTCATCGATCACCCCCCTGTCACTGCCTTCGATCGGCCCGACCCTGGCCGCCCTGAGGCCCGGCCAGCGCTATGCCCTGCCCCGCCCGCCGGGTTCCGGCGACGCATTGCTGCTGGCCACCCTGGCCCGCGAGGCCCGGCACACCCTGGCCACCTTCTGCGCCGATCCGCTGGCCGCCCGGCGCCTGGCCGACGAAATCGCCCTGTTCGATTCCGACCTGCGCGTGCGTTTCCTGCCCGATTGGGAAACCCTGCCCTACGATGGCTTTTCCCCGCACCAGGACCTGATCTCCGAACGCCTGCGCACACTGCACGCCCTGAGCCAGGACGCCGTGGACATCCTGGTGGTGCCCGTCACCACCGCCCTGGTCCGGCTGGCGCCGCCCGCCTTCCTGGCGGCCTACACCTTCCACTTCCGCCAGGGCGACACCCTGGACGAGGACCGCCTGCGCACCCAGCTGACCCTGGCCAACTACAGCCACGTCACCCAGGTCGGTGCGCCCGGTGAATTCTGCATCCGCGGCGGCCTGATCGACCTGTTTCCCATGGGCTCGGCCCTGCCCTACCGCATCGACCTGTTCGACCGGGAAATCGAGTCCATCCGCAGCTTCGACGGCGACACCCAGCGCAGCCTGTATCCGGTGCGCGAGATCGAGCTGCTGCCCGGCCGCGAATTCCCCATGGACGAGGCCGCGCGCAACCGCTTCCGGGCGCGCTTTCGCGAAGTCTTCGAAGGCGATCCCTCGCGCGCCCTGCCCTACAAGGACATCGGCAACGGCATCGCGTTCGCCGGCATCGAATACTACCTGCCGCTGTTCTTCGAGCAGACGGCCACGCTGTTCGACTACCTGCCGCCCGACACCATGGCGATCACGCTGGGCGACGCCGCGGCGGCCATCGCGCGGTTCTCCCAGGACGCGCACAACCGCTGGCAATTCCTGAAATCCGATCCCGAACGCCCGGTGCTGCCGCCCGACGCCCTGTTCCTGGACGACGAGGCTTTCCACGCCCGCCTGCGCGACCTGGCCCGCCTGGCCCTGACCGACGAGGGCATCCATCCGGACTTCGCCTCCTGCCCGGCCGCCGCCGTCAACCGCCGCGCCGACGATCCGCTGGCCGACCTGCGCCGCCACCTGGATACCTCTGCATTGCGCACGGCGCTGTGCGTGGATTCCGCGGGCCGCCGGGAGACCATCGCCGAACTGCTGGCCGACTACCGCCTGAAGCCCGACGCCATCTTCGACACCTGGCAGGACTGGCTGCAGGGCGAACCGCAGCACCAAGGCCATTTTTCCCTGGTCGTCGCCCCGCTCTCCGGGGGCTTCCTGGCGCCGCCCGCCGGGCTGGCGGTGCTCACGGAAAACGACCTGTATCCCGCCCAGGCCGGCCGCCCGGCCCGCACGCGCCGCCGCCACGAGCGCAGCAGCGACGTCGACGCCATGGTGCGCGACCTGGCCGAACTGCACATCGGCGATCCGGTGGTGCACGTGCAGCACGGCATCGGCCGCTATCGCGGCCTGGTCAGCATGGACCTGGGCGAAGGCCCCATCGAACTCCTGCACCTGGAATACGCCCGGGACGCCACGCTGTACGTGCCGGTCTCGCAGCTGCACCTGATCGCCCGCTACAGCGGGGCCGATCCCGACCAGGCGCCGCTGCATCCCCTGGGCTCGGGTCAATGGGAAAAAGCCCGCCGCAAGGCCGCCCGCCAGGCCCGCGACACGGCCGCCGAACTGCTGGCCCTGTACGCCAAGCGGGCCGCCCGCGAAGGACTGCGGTTCAAGTTCCCCACCCGCGACTACCAGGCCTTCGCCGAAGGATTCGGCTTCGAGGAAACGCCCGACCAGGCCGCCGCCATCACGGCGGTGATCCAGGACATGACTTCCGGCCGCCCCATGGACCGCCTGGTCTGCGGCGACGTGGGCTTCGGCAAGACCGAAGTCGCCCTGCGCGCCGCATTCCTGGCCGTGATGAACGGTCGCCAGGTGGCGCTGCTGTGCCCCACCACCCTGCTGGCCGAACAGCACGCCCAGAACTTCGCCACCCGCTTCGCCGACTGGCCGGTGCGCATCGCCGAGCTCTCGCGCTTCCGTACCGGCAAGGAAACGGCCAAGGCCATCGAAGGCCTGGCCGAGGGCTCGGTGGACATCGTCATCGGCACGCACAAGATCCTGTCCAAGGACGTACGCTACAAGCAGCTGGGCCTGGTCATCATCGACGAAGAGCACCGCTTCGGCGTGCGCCAGAAGGAAGCCCTGAAGGCCCTGCGCGCCGAAGTCGACGTGCTGACCCTGACCGCCACGCCGATCCCCCGCACCCTGGGCATGTCCCTGGAAGGCATCCGCGACTTTTCCGTCATCGCCACCGCCCCGCAGAAGCGCCTGGCGATCAAGACCTTCGTGCGGCGCGAGGACGGCAGCACGATCCGCGAGGCCATCCTGCGCGAACTCAAGCGCGGCGGGCAGGTCTATTTCCTGCACAACGAGGTCGAGACCATCCACAACCGCCGCGCACGGCTGGAAGAGCTCGTTCCCGAGGCCCGCATCGCCGTCGCCCATGGACAGATGGCCGAGCGCGAGCTCGAGGAAGTCATGAAAGGCTTCTACCAGCAGCGCTTCAACGTGCTGCTGTGCACCACCATCATCGAGACCGGCATCGATGTGCCGTCGGCCAACACCATCATCATCCATCGCGCCGACAAGCTCGGCCTGGCGCAGCTGCACCAGCTGCGCGGCCGGGTGGGCCGATCCCACCACCAGGCCTACGCCTACCTGCTGACCCCGGGCGAGGACGCCATCACTTCCAACGCCAGGAAACGCCTGGAGGCCATCCAGTCCATGGAAGAACTGGGCGCCGGCTTCTTCCTCGCCATGCACGATCTGGAGATCCGCGGCAGCGGCGAAGTGCTGGGCGAATCGCAGTCCGGCAACATCCAGGAAATCGGCTACAGCCTGTACAACGACATGCTGGCCGCCGCCGTGCGCGCCCTGAAATCGGGCGAAGAACCCGACCTGGAATCCCCGTTCGGCAGCCAGTGCGAGGTCAACCTGCATGCCCCGGCGCTACTGCCGTCGGACTACTGCACCGATGTCCAGGCCCGGCTGGGCCTGTACAAACGCCTGGCGCACGCCGCCGATGCAGACACGCTCGCCCTGCTGCAGGAAGAGCTGATCGACCGCTACGGCAAGCTGCCCGAGGCCGGCCAGACCCTGCTGTCGCTGCACCGCCTGCGGCTGCTGGCCGAGCCGCTGGGCGTGATCAAGATCGACGCCGGCGAAACCCAGGCCTCGATCCAGTTCGCCGCCCAACCCAATGTCGATCCGATCCGCATCATCGAGCTGGTCCAGCAGGACCGCCAGGTCCGGCTGCACGGCCCCGACCGCCTGAAGATCACCTTCGGCGGCACCGTCGACGTGCCCGGCCGCGTGCAGAAACTGCGCGGGCTGCTGCAAAGGCTGGCGGAATGAGCGCCATCCAGGCATAGGGATCGGACCCGCTCGCACCCGCCCTCCACGATTCCTTCACATTTCGATCATTTTCAAATAAAATGCGACTCATTCTTATTAACGTTCTTATAATTTTTCACTGGAGAAGCTCTTGGCATCGCACCCTTCCGCCTCCCGGACCCTGTTAGGTTCGTCCCTGGCCCTGGCACTCGCCGCTCCGGGAACCCTTCTGCCCACAGGCGCCCAGGCGCAGACCGCGGACAAACCCGCCACCTTGAGCCCCGTGACGGTCCAGGGCGATCGGGGCGACAGCTACAAGACCGACGAGGCCTCCCAGGCCAAGTTCACCGCACCGCTGCTGGACACACCCAAATCCGTCCAGATCATTCCCCAGGCCATCATCCAGGACACCAACGCCACCTCGCTGGAAGACGTGCTGCGCAACTCGCCGGGCATCACCTTCGGCGCCGGTGAAGGCGGCCAGCCGCTGGCCGACCGGCCGTTCATCCGCGGCGCATCCTCGGCCAGCAACATCTACGTCGACGGCGTGCGCGACGCCGGCGGCCAGACGCGCGAGATCTTCAACCTGGAGAGCGTGGAAGTCATCCGCGGCGCCGATTCCGCCCTGGGCGGCCGCGGCACGGGCGGCGGCAGCATCAACCTGACCAGCAAGCACGCCCACCTGGGCGATGCCGCCAGCGCCAGCCTGGGCATCGGCACCGACAAATATTTCCGCGCCACCGCCGACGGCAACTGGCAATTCAACGACACCTCGGCCTTCCGCCTGAACGTCATGGGCGCGTCGGGCGACATGCCCGGCCGCAGCGCGGTGGACTACAAGAACTGGGGCGTGGCCCCCACGATTTCCTTCGGCCTGGGCACGCCCACGCGCGCCTCGATCAGCTACTACCACTACCAGACCGACGGGATGCCGGATTACGGGGTGCCGGTGATCCGCCAGACAGCGACACGCAACTTCCCCTACATGACCGACGACGGTATTCTGGACGTGGATCGCGACACCTTCTATGGCGTCTACGACCGGGACTACCGCAAGACGCAGGCGGACATCGGCACCATCGAGATCGAGCACGACATCACCGATCGCCTGACGGTGCGCAACGCCACCCGCTACGGCGAAACCCTGAACGATTACGTCCTGACCAATCCGGGCGACGGGCAGGTGAAATACGACCCGGGCACGAACCAGTACTGGCTGCTGCGGGGCCTGAAATCCCGCTGGCAGAAAAGCACCACCCTGGCCAATGTCACCGAACTGACGGGCGCATTCGAAACCGGCAGCCTGAAGCACAGCTTCAACACCGGGATCGAATTGTCCCGGGAGACAACGAAGAACGCCAGCTACAACGTCAGCACCACCACCGGCTCGGCCTGCCCTGCAGTATTTGCCGGCAAGATGGATTGCACCCCCCTCTTCAACCCCAATCCCAACGATCCCTGGTCGGGCAGCATCACACGCGGCCCGCTGAGCCTGGATGCCAAGTCCACCACGCAGGCGGCCTACTTCTTCGACAGCATCGAATTGAACGAGCAGTTCTCGATCAATGCGGGCCTGCGCTACGACCGATACAAGATTTCCGGAACCAGCGGCGACGACTACTCCGAAGGTTCCTGGAACATGTTCAACTACCAGTTGGGCCTGGTCTACAAACCGGCCCCCAACGGCAGCATCTACGTCAGCTACGCGACGGCATCCACCCCGCCCTCGATGTCAGGCGGCGATCAGGACAGCCTGTCGATGGGCCGTAACAATCCGACCAAGGTGGGGGATCTCAAACCGGAAAAAAGCCGCACCATCGAGCTGGGCACCAAATGGAATCTGCTGGATGATCGGCTGGGTCTGACCGCCGCCATCTTCGATAACGAACGACGCGATGCGCAGATCGAGGTCGATCCGGGTGTTTTCGCCCAGGCAGGCAAGACCCGCGTGCGAGGCCTGGAACTCGGCATCAACGGCAAGATCACGCCGAAGTGGGCGGTCTATGGCGGCTATGCGTACCTGGACAGCAAGCTGGTGAAGGGGGCCTACAGCAACGTCAACGAAGGCGACCCCCTGACCAACACGCCCAAGCACAGCTTCAGCCTGTGGACCACCTACAAGGCTCTGCCGCCGCTCACCGTGGGCGCGGGTGCCTACTATGTCGGCAAGACCTACGGCGGCTCGGGCCAGGGCACGGCAGGCGGCGGCGCCTCCGGCACCTACATGCCCGCCTACTGGCGCTTCGACGCCATGGCTGCCTACCAGGTCAACAAGCACTTCAGCCTGCAGCTGAATGCCCTGAACCTGACCGACAAGGTGTACTACGCCCACAACAACGGCAATCACCACGCCGACTTCGGACCCGGCCGCCAGGTCATCCTGACCGCCAACCTGAAGTACTGATCCAGAACCAGGATGGCCTCTTGCACGCCCCCGCCGCGCCGGGGGCGTGCCGCGCAATGCGGCAGGGTAGAATCCCCGAAGACATCATCCGCAAGCCCTAATCCGCCTCAAGGGGCACGCTTCCGCCATGCTCATCACCATTCCCGATCTGCTGCCGCCCGACGTGGTCCGGCAATGCCGCGCCGAACTCGAAGCGGCCCGCTGGACGGATGGCGGCCTGACCGCCGGCCATGTGGCGGCCCACGTCAAGTCCAACCGCCAGCTGGCGCTGGACGACCCGGCCGGCGCGCGGATCGGCGCACTGATCGTGGATGCCCTGGGCCGCAATCCCCTGTTCATGTCCGCCGCGCTTCCCGCGCGCATCCTGCCACCCCGGTTCAACCGCTACGAAGGCGGCGAGCACTACGGCTTCCACATCGACAACGCGATCTTCCAGGTGCCCGGAGAACCCGCGCGCATCCGCAGCGACGTGTCCACCACGGTGTTCTTCAGCAATCCGGACGAATATGAAGGCGGTGAATTGGTCATCCAGGACACCTATGGCGAACAGCGTGTCAAGCTGCCCGCCGGCCACGCCGTGGTCTACCCCGGCACCAGCCTGCACCGCGTCGATCCCGTCACCCGGGGCGTGCGCTACGGCTCGTTCTTCTGGACCCAGAGCCTGGTGCGCGACGACGGCCGCCGCGCCCTGCTGCTGGACCAGGACATCGCCATCCAGCGCCTGATCCAGTCTGGCGCCGACGCCGAAATCGTCGCGCAACTGACCGGCGTGTATCACAACCTGCTGCGCATGTGGTCCGAGCTGTAGGGCATGTCATGGGGTCGCACCTGATTGCTTGACCCATAACATATGCCAGGCATATGCTATGTGATGAAGACGGTTTCGAGTCAGGGGGTCACCATGCGCACCGCATCCATCTTCCGCAACAACAAGAACCAGGCCGTCCGAATCCCGCGCGACCTGGAATTCCAGGGCGTGTCCGAAGTGGAAATCATCCAGCAGGGCAACGCGCTGCTGCTGCGTCCCTGCCGGCCGTCCTGGACCTCGCTGCGGGATGTTTCCGCGACGGACGGCGACTTCCTGGCACACCGCCCGGATATCATCGAGGAGAACGACCCCTTCGGTGAAGACAGATGAACCGCACGACCTACATGCTGGATACCAATATCTGTTCCTACATCATGCGCCAGCGCCCGGAAACCGTGCTGCGGCAACTGGAACAGGCCAGCACGCTGCAGCATCGCATCGTGGTATCTGCAATCACCTATGCGGAGCTGCGTTTCTGTGCCAGCAGCGCCAAGGCATCTCCCAGGATCACTCCCATGGTGGACGCCTTCGTGCAGCGGCTCGACGCCATCCTGCCCTGGGACGCCGCCGCCGTCGATGAAACCGCGCAAATCCGCCGGTATCTGGAAGAAAAGGGTATCCCGATTGGCCACAACGACGCAGCCATCGCCGGACACGCGCTCTCGCAGGCATGTACGCTCATCACACACAATACCCGCGAATTCCAGCGCGTTCCTCGCCTGATCTCGGAAGACTGGTCCTAATGCCGTAGCCTGAACCAGTTCAGCACCGCGTCCAGCGGGCTGTAGTCCAGGGCGAAGCGGGCCTGGGCGCGCACCACGGGCTTGGCCCGGTAGGCCACGGAATAATACGCCTGCGACATCATCGGCAGGTCGTTCGATCCATCGCCCAGCACGATGATCTGCTCCGGCGCCGCGCCCGTGGATTCGGCCAGTTCACGCACGTGCCGCGCCTTGGCCGCGCCGTCGACGATGTCGCCCAGCACCCGGCCCGTGAGCACGCCGTCCACGACTTCCAGGGTATTCGCATGGGCCTCGTCCAGCGCCAGCCCCCGGCGCAGCCGCTCGGTGAAAAAGGTGAATCCGCCGGACACCAGGATCGTCTTCAGGCCATGGGCGCGCGCCACTTCGATCAGGCGCTCGGCGCCCGGATTCAACCGCAGGCGCTCGGCGAAAACCTGTTCCAGCGCGGTTTCCGGCACGCCGCGCAGCAGGGCCACGCGACGGCGCAGGCTTTCGGCAAAATCCCTGATCTCGCCGCGCATGGCGGCTTCGGTGATGGCGGCGACTTCGGCCTTGCGTCCCACCGCATCGGCGATCTCGTCGATGCACTCGATGTTGACCAGGGTGGAATCCATGTCCATGGCCAGCACCCGGCAATCACCGAGACGATGCACCGTGTCCAGCCAGGCCGCATCCATGCGGGCGGCAGCGGCCTGCGCCAGGGCCTCGTCCCTGCTGTCCGGATCCACATCCAGCAGGCGTACGGCGGTGGGGCCCAGTTCCTGGACTCCGCCTGCGCAGGCGACGGCGGCAAGCCGTTCGATGTCCGCAGCCATCAGGCTCGGGGCCTGCAGGATGATGTGTGCCATGTGGAAAGTCCTCGGGATTCAGCGCGGCCATTTTACCGTCAGTCCGCATCGCGCCTCGCACCGTCACCCGCCTCGAATTCAGAGCACGGCCTCGAGCCCCGCCGTCAGCGACTCTGTGGCATCCTTCATGCTTCACTCACGACACTGATGCCCCGCCCATGACCGCTCCGCTCTGCGCCCAGGATTACGCCGAACTGGCCCGCGCACGCCTGGATCCGGCAATCTGGGCCTGGCTGGAATCCGGCGGCGCGGATGAGCGCACGGCTCGCGCCAATATCGATGCCTGGCCGGCCCTGCAGCTGCGCGGCCGCGCACTGCGGCCGTTGGCCGGCGCCCATACCCGCCTGGAACTGAACGGCCAGGCCCTGGCGCATCCGATCCTGATCGCGCCCACAGCCTGGCATGGCCTGGTCCACCCCGACGGCGAAACCGCCACGTCCCTGGCCGCCGCCGCAACCGGCACGCCCTACATCCTGAGCGCGCAATCCGGCACCGCCATCGAGACCCTGGCCGCGCTGCCGGAACCGCCCCTGCTCTGGTTCCAGCTGTATGCCCAGCGCCGCCGCGAGGACACCCTGGCCCTGGCGACCCGCGCCTTGCAGGCCGGCGCACGCGCCCTGGTCCTGACGGTGGACGCACCCGTCAACGGCGTGCGCAACGCCGAACAGCGCAGCGGCTTCCGCGTGCCCGATACGATCCGCTCCGTGCACCTGGACGGCCTTTCGCCGCCCGCCGCGCGGCCGGCGCCCCCGGGCGGCAGCCCGCTGTTCGGCAGCGGATTGCTCGAGTCCGCGCCTACCTGGGACGACGTGGCATGGCTGCGCGACCGGCTGCCCGCCGGCACGCCGCTGTGGCTCAAGGGCATCCTGGACCCGGAAGACGCGCTCCTGGCGCTGGCACACGGCGTCGACGGCCTGATCGTCTCCAATCACGGCGGCCGCTGCCTGGACACCCTGCCCGCCACCTGCGATGCCCTGCCCGCCGTGGCGCAGGCCGTGGCAGGCCGCATTCCCCTGCTGGTGGATGGCGGCATCCGGCGCGGCACGGACATCCTCAAGGCGCTGGCGCTGGGCGCCCGGGGTGTGCTGATCGGCCGGCCCGTCCTGCACGCACTGGCGGCGGGCGGCGCACCGGCACTGGCGCACCTGGTCCAGGTGCTGCGTGGGGAACTGGAAGTGGCGATGGCCCTGACGGGCTGCCGCACGCTGGGGGATATCGGCCCGGGCGTGCTATGGGTGCCGGGTCAGGCGGCGTAGCAGGCGGCAGAAGCGCCGGGCCGGATGTCCGCCGGCCCGCAAGGCCGCCTCAGCGTGAGCGGCGGCGCAGCATGTAGCGCCAGACGAAGCCCGGGTAGCCCAGCACCAGGAACAGGGCCAGGGTCACTGCGTAGAATTCCCAGCGCTGCGGAAAGGCATTGCCCAGGTTCAGTTCCAGGGCAAAGCCCAGCGTGCCGACCAGCACGTAGCCCACCAGGACCTCCAGCAGGCGATCGAAAAACGACTTGGACCCGCCGGCGGCGGGCTGCGGGTTGCCGGAACGGCCCGGCAGCGCCAGGAGCAGCCCCGCCAGCAGCAGGCTCGCCAGCAGTTTCAGCAGGAACAGCCCCAGTTCCGCTCCGCCGCCGACGTAGGTGCCGCCGAGCAGTTTCAGGGTGCCCCAGGACCACAGGGCCAGCCCGGCCAGAAAGGCCAGGCCCAGGCTCCAGCGCACCAGGCCGGGCAGATTGCCGCCCCAGGACCAGGGCCAGGGCGCCAGCCGCCGTTCCATCAGGAACGGCAGGTTGGCCATGACCAGGGCGCAGAAGATGACGGTCCAGACCGCCGCCGTCAGGGACATGAAGTCAGGCGCCCGGTCAGAAGGCCAGCGACTGGCGGATGACGTCCACGCACAGGGACATCAGGCCGCCCGGCAGGATCCCCAGGCCGATCACCAGCAGACCGTTCAGGGACATCACGCCGCGCGTGGCCAGCGTGCCGGAGCCCAGCGTGACGCTGTCCTGGGGTTCGTCGAAATAGGCCACCTTGACCACGCGCAGGTAGTAGAAGGCGCCGATCAGCGAGCATAGCACGGCGAACACGGCCAGCCAGACATGGCCGGCGCCGACCACGGCCTGCAGCACCACCAGCTTGGCATAGAAGCCCGACAGCGGCGGAATGCCCGCCAGCGAGAACATGGACAGCAGCAGCACGCCGGCCAGCAGCGGATTGCGGCGGTTCAGGCCCTTGAGGTCGGAGATTTCCTCGCACTCGAAACCCTGGCGCGACAGCAGCAGGATCAGGCCGAAGGTGGACAGCGTGGTCAGCACGTAGATGACCACGTAGAACAGCGAGGAACCGTAGGCTGCGGCACTGGCGCCCGCCTGGCCTTCGTACACGCCCGACAGCAGCCCCAGGAACACGAAGCCCATCTGGCCGATGGTGGAATAGGCCAGCATGCGCTTGAAGTTGGTCTGGGCGATGGCGACGATGTTGCCGACGGCCAGCGACAGCACGGCCAGGATCAGCAGCATCGGCTGCCAGTCCACCGCGATGCCGTGCAGGGCTTCGATCAGCAGGCGCAGCGTGATGGCGAAGGCGGCGAACTTGGGCGCCGAGCCCACCAGCAGCGTGACCGTGGTCGGCGCTCCCTGGTAGACGTCGGGCGTCCACATGTGGAAGGGGGCGGCGGTCATCTTGAAGGCCAGGCCCGAGACGATGAACACCACGCCGAACACCAGCGGCATGCGGTCGGCGCCGCCGTCGCGGATCACCTGGGCGATCTCGGCGAGGCCCAGCTGGCCGGTGGCGCCATAGATCATGGACATGCCGTAGAGCAAGATGCCGGAAGCCAGGCAGCCCAGCACGTAGTACTTCATCGCGGCCTCGGTGGAGGTCAGGTGATCGCGGCGCAGCGCCACCAGGCCATACAGGGCGAAGGACATCAGTTCAACGCCCAGGTACACCGTCAGCATGCTGCCGGCCGAGATCATGACGAATCCGCCCAGCAGGGTCAGCAACGCCAGGGAATACAGCTCGCCGCCGCGGGCCACCATGTCGCGCTTCTCGGCATAGGCGCGGCCGTAGATCAGCGTCACGCCCATGGCGATCGCCGACAGGATCTTCAGGAAATGGCCCAGCGAATCCGCCACGTACAGGCTGCTGAAGGTGCGGCCCTGCGTGGCCTCGCCCCACTGCCCCCAGGACACCAGGATGACGACCAGCAGCGTGCCCATGGTCAGCATGAAGGTCATGCGCCGCGTGGGCTCGTTGCCGAAGGCGTCGATCAGCAGCACGGCCCCGGTCAGCACCAGCAGAACGATCTCGGGAGTCGCCAGCGCGAAGTCGAAAAGATTATGCATAGTGTTTCCGGCCTACAGTTTCGAGATGGACACGTGCTGCAGCAAGGCTTGCACCGAAGGATGCATCAGGTCCGTGAAGGGCTTGGGATAGATGCCCATGAACAGCGTCAGGATGGCCAGCAGGCCCAGGATCAGGAACTCGCGGCTGCACAGATCGGACATGCCGTCGACCTGCTCGTTGGCCACGGGCCCGAAGGCCACGCGCTTGACCATCCACAGGGAATAGCCCGCGCCCCAGATCAGCGCCGTGGCGGCCAGCAGGCCGATCCAGAAGTCGTACTGCACCGCGCCCAGGATCACCGTGAATTCGCCGATGAAGCCGCTGGTGCCCGGCAGGCCCGCGTTGGCCATGGAAAACAGCACGAAGTACGTGACGAAGCGCGGCATGCGGTGCACCACCCCGCCATAGGCGTCGATGCGGCGCGTGTGCAGGCGGTCGTACATGACGCCGATGCACATGAACATGGCGCCCGACACGAAGCCGTGCGAGATCATCTGGATGATGGCGCCTTCCATGCCGGTGACGTTGAACAGGAAGAAGCCCAGGGTGACGAAGCCCATGTGCGCCACGGACGAATACGCCACCAGCTTCTTCATGTCGTCCTGGACGATGGCGACCAGGCCGATGTAGATCACCGCGATCAGCGACAGTGCGATCATCAGGCCCGCCAGGCTGTGCGAAGCGTCGGGCGCGATCGGCAGCGAGAAACGCAGGAAGCCGTAGGCGCCCAGCTTCAGCATGATCGCCGCCAGCACGATGGAGCCGCCCGTGGGCGCCTCGACGTGGGCGTCCGGCAGCCAGGTGTGCACCGGCCACATCGGCACCTTGACCGCGAAGGCGGCCAGCAGCGCCACGAAGATGAAGACCTGCTCGGTGTAGCTCAGGGGCAGCTTGTGCCAGGTCGCCACATCGAAGGACCCGCCCGAGGCGTGCCACAGGTAGATGAAGGCGATCAGGGTCAGCAGCGAACCCATCAGGGTGTAGAGGAAGAACTTGAAGGCGGCGTACACGCGGTTCGGTCCGCCCCAGGCGCCGATGATGATGTACATCGGGATCAGGGTCGCCTCGAAGAACACGTAGAACAGCATGCCGTCCAGGGCGCAGAACACCCCGACCATCAGGCCCGACAGGATCAGGAAGGCGGCCATGTACTGGGCCACGCGCGACTTGATGACTTCCCAGCCGGCCAGCACCACGATGATGGTGATGAAGGCCGTCAGCAGCACGAACCACACCGAGATGCCGTCGATCCCCAGGTGGTAGTTGAGGTTGAAGGCCTCGATCCACGGCGCCTTTTCGACGAACTGCATGTCGGCCGTGCCGGGATCGAAACCGGTGTACAGGGGGATGGTCACCAGCAGCCCGGCGATGGAGCCGACCAGCGACAACACCCGGGCCGGACCCGGATTGTCGTCCCGGCCGATCAGCAGCACCAGCAGCCCGAAGAAGATCGGGACGAAGATCGAGAGGGTCAGCCAGGGGAGTGTAGAGGACGCCATTTCGCTAGCCATCAGTGAACCATCAAGACGAAGAAAGTGAGAAACACCATGATGCCGATGATCATGGCGAAGGCGTAGTGATAGATGTAGCCGGACTGCAGCAGGCGGGCCGCGGAAGCCGCAGCCCCCACCAGGCGCGCACTGCCGTTGATGATCAGCCCGTCGATCAGGCCACGGTCGCCGCCCTGCCACAGGCCGCGTCCCAGGGCGCGGGCAAAGCGGGCGATGACGTTCTCATTGAACCAGTCGAAGTAGTACTTGTTGTCCAGCAGGCGGTAGACCGGCGCCAGGCTGCGCGCCAGCGCGGCGGGCACCGACGGGTTCACCAGCCAGCAGTACCAGGCGACCACGAAGCCGGCCAGCAGCAGCAGGAACGGCACCGAAGTGAAGCCGTGCAGCGCGAAGGCCACCCAGCCGTGCCATTCGTGGGCCAGCTCGGCCATGGCCGGATGGTGGGACGCCACCGTGATGGCCTGGCCGAAGTAGCCGTCGAACAGCAGCGGGTCGATGAACCACACCCCCGCGACCACCGACATCACCGCCAGCAGCGCCAGCGGCAGCGTCACCACCCAGGGGGATTCCTTGGGCAGGCCGCCGCCATGATGATCGTCGTGGCCGTGATCGCCGTGCGCGTCGTGCCCATGGGCCGCCAGGGTGCGGCCTTCGTCGTGGTGGACGTGGGCCGGCCCATGCACGGTGTCGAAGCGTTCCTTGCCGTGGAAGACCAGGAAGTACAGGCGGAAGGAATACAGCGAGGTCACGAACACGCCGCACAGCGTGGCGTAGTAGGCGAAACTTGCCCCCCAGACATTGGCGGCGCCAGCGGCCTCGATGATGTGTTCCTTGGAATAGAAGCCCGAGAAGAACGGCGTGCCCACCAGGGCCAGCGTGCCGATCAGCATGGTGATCCAGGTGACCGGCATGTACTTGCGCAGGCCGCCCATGTGGCGCATGTCCTGGTCATGGTGCATGCCCAGGATCACCGAGCCCGCGCCCAGGAACAGCAGCGCCTTGAAGAAGGCGTGCGTCATCAGGTGGAAGATGGCCACCGGGTAGGCCGACGCGCCCAGCGCCACCGTCATGTAGCCCAGCTGCGACAGCGTGGAATAGGCCACCACGCGCTTGATGTCGTTCTGCACCACGCCCAGGATGCCCAGGAACAGCGCGCCGATGGCGCCGATCACGATGATCACGGACAGCGCCGTGGGCGACATCTCGAACACGGGCGAAAAGCGGGCCACCATGAAGATCCCGGCCGTCACCATCGTGGCGGCGTGGATCAGGGCGGAAATCGGCGTCGGGCCTTCCATGGAATCGGGCAGCCAGACGTGCAGCGGCGCCTGGGCGGACTTGCCCATGGCGCCCACGAACAGCGCCAGGCAGGTCACGGTCAGCAGGTGCCACTCGGTGCCCGGGAACAGCAGGCCGGAAAGACGTTCGACCTGGGCGAAGACTTCCGCGTAGTTCAGGCTGCCGGTGTAGGCGTACAGCAGGCCGATCCCCAGCACGAAGCCGAAGTCGCCCACCCGGTTCACCATGAAGGCCTTGAGGTTGGCGAACACCGCGGACGGGCGGCCGTAGTAGAAGCCGATCAGCAGGTAGGACACCAGGCCCACGGCTTCCCAGCCGAAGAACAGCTGCAGCATGTTGTTCGACATCACCAGCATGAGCATGGAGAACGTGAACAGCGAGATGTACGAGAAGAAGCGCTGGTAGCCCGGATCATCGGACATGTAGCCGATGGTGTAGACGTGCACCATCAGCGACACCGAGGTCACCACCACCATCATCAGCGCCGTCAGCGGATCGATCAGGAAACCGATCTCGAACTTGACCGAACCGATCAGGGACCAGGTGTAGACCGTGCCTTCGAAGGTCTGGCCGTCGAGCACCTGCTGCAGGACCAGCAGCGAGCCGGCAAAGGAAACCGCCACCCCCAGGATGGTCAGCATGTGGGAGCCGCGGCGCCCCAGCCACGACCCCAGGAAGCCCGTGCCGAAGAGGCCGGCGACCACGGCGGTGGCCAGCGGCGCCAGCGCGATCAAGAGATACAGATTCTGTGCGGACATGGCTTGACTACCCCTTCAGCTGGTCGAGCTTGTCGACGTTGATGGTGCTGAGATTACGGAACAGGAGCACCAGGATCGCCAGCCCGATGGCGGCTTCGGCGGCGGCCACGGTCAGCACGAAGAACACGAAGATCTGCCCGGCGGGGTCGCCCGACCCGATGGAAAAGGCGACGAAGTTCATGTTGGCCGCCAGCAGGATCAGCTCGATCGACATCAGCAGCACGATCAGGTTGCGGCGGTTCAGGAAGAAGCCGAACACGCCCATGGCGAACAGGATCGCCCCGACGATCAGGTAATGGCTCAGGCCTATGGTCATTTTTGGGCTCCTTCGGATTGCGCATCGGCCGTCTCGACCTGCGCAGGCATGCTCACCAGCCGCACCCGGTCGGCGGCGCGCACGCGCACCTGCTTGCCGGGATCGGTCCGCTTGTAGTCGCCGCGCTTGCGCAGGGTCAGCGCAATGGCGCAGATCATGCCCACCAGCAGCACCACCCCGCCGATCTCGACGGCGTAGGCATACTGGGTGTACATCGCCGTGCCCAGCGCCAGGGTGTTGTCGAAATCATCGGCCGGCACGGGCAGCGCCGGGGCGTCGCCCCAGGAACGCAGCAGCACGAAAGCCATTTCCAGCACCATGATCCCGCCGATGGTCAGGCCCAGCGGCAGGTAGACCTTGAGGCCCTGCTTGAGGCCCTCGGTGCGCATGTCCAGCATCATGACGACGAACAGGAACAGCACCATCACGGCGCCGACATAGACGATCACCAGCACCAGCGCCAGGAATTCCGCCTGGATCAGCATCCACATCATGGACGCGGTGAAGAAGGTGAGGATCAGGTGCAGCACGCCGGTCACGGGGCTGGTGGCCGTGATGACGCGGAACGCCGCCACGACCAGCACGATGGCCAGCAGGTAGAACAGAACGGTATCGAAACTCATGGTCGGTATCCCGGCATCAACGGTAGGGCGCGTCGGCGGCGCGGCGGGCCGCGATTTCCGACTCGTAGCGGTCGCCCACGGCCAGCAGCATGTCCTTGGTGTAGTACAGGTCGCCGCGCTTCTCGCCATGGTATTCATGCAGGTGCGTTTCCACGATGGCGTCCGTGGGACAGGCTTCTTCGCAGAAGCCGCAGAAGATGCACTTGGCCAGGTCGATGTCGTAGCGCGTGGTGCGGCGCGTGCCGTCTTCACGCTGGTGCGACTCGATCGTGATGGCCAGGGCCGGGCAGACGGCTTCGCACAGCTTGCAGGCAATGCAGCGTTCCTCGCCGTTGGCGTAGCGGCGCTGCGCATGCAGGCCGCGGAACCGCGGCGAGGCCGGCGTCTTCTCCATCGGGTAGCGCAGCGTGATCTTGCGCTTGAAGAAGTATTTGCCCGTCAGCCGCATGCCTTCGAGCATTTCCTTCAGCATCAGGCTGCCGAAGAAATCCTTGATCGCTTCCATCTCGTACCCCTTACTGCCAGATGTTCCAGGGCGTCTGCATCCAGATCGCCACCACCACCAGCCAGATCCCCGTCAGGGGAATGAAGACCTTCCAGCCCAGGCGCATGATCTGGTCATAGCGGTAGCGCGGGAACGTTGCGCGGAACCAGATGAACATGGACACCACCACGAAAGTCTTCAGACCCAGCCACAGCCAGCCCGGCACCCAGGTGAAGGGCGCGAAGTCCAGCGGCGCGGCCCAGCCGCCCAGGAACATGATCGAAGCCATCGCGGACAGCAGGATCATGTTGGCGTATTCGCCCAGGAAGAACAGCGCGAAGCCCATGCCGGAATATTCCACCATGTGGCCCGCCACGATTTCCGATTCGCCTTCCACCACGTCGAAGGGGTGGCGGTTGGTCTCGGCCACCGAGGACACGACGTAGATCACGAACAGCGGCAGCAGCGGCAGCCAGTTCCAGGACAGGAAGTTCAGGCCCATGCCGGCGAAATAGCCGACGCCCTGGCCCTCGACGATGCCCGACAGGTTGAGCGTGCCCGACACCAGCAGCACCGTGACCATGACGAAGCCGATGCCCAGTTCGTAGGACACCATCTGCGCCGAAGCGCGCAGCGCCCCCAGCAGCGCGTACTTCGAGTTCGACGCCCAGCCGGCCATGATGATGCCGTAGACCTCGATCGAGGTGATGGCCAGGATGAACAGCAGGCCCGCATTGACGTCGGCCAGGACCACTTCCGGCTGGAAGGGGATCACGGCCCAGGCCGCCAGCGCCGGCATCAGCGTGACCACGGGGGCCAGGATGTACAGCACGCGGTTGGCCTTGGACGGAACGATCAGTTCCTTGGTCAGCAGCTTGAACACGTCGGCGAAGGGCTGCAGCAGGCCGCGGTAGCCCACGCGGGTGGGCCCCAGGCGCACGTGCATGGCGCCGATCATCTTGCGTTCCCAGTACGTCAGGTAGGCCACGCACAGGATGATGGGCACGGCGATGACGACGATCTTCACCAGCGTCCAGACCACCAGCCAGGGGGTCTCGCCGATCAGGCCGGCGCCGAAGGCGTTGAGGGTGTTCAGCCAGTCCATTAGCAACGCTCCACCTGGATTGCGCCCGAGCCGATGCCCAGGGCGGCGGTCTGTTCAAAGGCCCCGGCGATGCGCACGGCCCCGTCGGCCACCGTATCGTCCAGGACGGCTTCCAGCTCGGCGGAGCCGTGGGCCGTGGACACGCGCACGGTGTCCCCGGCCGCCAGGCCCTGCGCCTGCAGCGTGGCGGCATTCATTGCCGCCCTCGGCGGCGCGGAATTGATGTGCTCCTGCAGCGGCTGCGAACGGCGCACCAGCGCGTCGGTGCGGTAGATGGGCAGCTCGGCCACGCGTTCCAGGCCGGCGGCCGGCGCCGGCGCGGCCGGCGCCAGGCGGATCTCGTTGGAGAGGCGGCCATCCAGGCCGCCCACCATCACGGTATCGCGCACCGATTCCGAGGTCTCGTCGTCGAATCCCTGCAGATCCATCAGGTTGCCCAGGACGCGCAGGACCTTCCAGGCCGGGCGGGTGTCGCCCACCGGGGCGGCCACGCCCTTGAAGCTCTGCACGCGGCCCTCGGCATTGACGAAGGTGCCGGACGTTTCGGTGAAGGGCGCAATCGGCAGCATCACGTCGGCCCAGTCCTCGGCCGCCGAACGGAAGGCCGTGAAGGCCACCGCCATGGCGGAACCCTGCAGCGCGCGCACGGCGCGCTCGCCCAGCTCGCTGTCCAGGCGCGGTTCGGCATGCAGCACCAGATAGGCCTTGAGCGGCTCGCCGCCCAGCATGCGGCGGGCATCCAGGCCGCCGTTGGCCGGCACGGCCCCCGCCAGGTAACCCCCCACGGTATTGCCGCCGGGAGTCAGGAAGCCGAAGCGGCCACCTGCCAGCTGGGCAATCGCCTGGGCGTTGGCTGCCAGCTGCGCGGCCTGGTCGTCGGACAGGGCCAGGTTGCCCATCAGCACCGCGACCTGCTCGCCGGAGGCGAGGCTGGCGGCGATGGCGCGCGCGGATTCACCCGGCTGGACGCCGGACAGGCCCTCGGGCACGGGCTGGGATTTGATTTCGGCCAGGGCGACGGCGATTTCGGCCAGGGCGGATGCCAGGGCCGACGGTTTGACCGTGATGCGGCCGGTGACCGGCACCAGGGGGTCGGCCGCGACACTGTCCACCAGGGACAGCTGCATGCCCCGCTTGGCGGCCTGGCGCAGGCGCTGCGCCAGCAGCGGATGATCCTTGCGCAGGAAGGAGCCGACCACCAGGGTGCGGTCCAGGGCGTTCAGGTCGGCGATCGGCATGCCCAGCCAGGGCGCGCCCGTGCGCACGGCATCAAAGGCCGCACCGTCGCCGCGCAGGCGGAAGTCGATGTTGTCCGAACCCAGGGCGCGCGTCAGGCGCGCCAGCAATGCCAGTTCTTCGAGCGTGGCGGTTTCGGTGGCCAGCGCGCCGATCTGGGCGCCGCCGCCATCCTCGCGCACCTGCTTGAGGCCGGTGACCACCGACTGCAGCGCGTCGGACCAGGAGGCTTCGTGCCACTGGCCGTCGCAGCCGCGCACCATCGGGTGCTGCAGGCGGTCCTCGACATACAGGCCGGCGTAGGAAAAGCGGTCGCGGTCACTGATCCAGCATTCGTTGACCGGCTCGTTTTCAAAGGGCACCACGCGCAGCACGCGGTCCATCTTGGTCTGCACCACCAGGTTGGCGCCCACGCTGTCGTGCGGGCTGACCGAGCGGCGGCGCGCCAGTTCCCAGGTGCGGGCGCTCATGCTGAAGGGCTTGGACAGCAGCGCGCCCACCGGGCAGACGTCGATCATGTTGCCCGACAGCTCGGATTCCACGGCCTCGCCCACGAAAGTGGTGATCTCGGAGAACTCGCCCCGGTTCAGCATGCCGATTTCCATGTAACCGCCGATTTCCTGGCCCACGCGGACGCAGCGGGTGCAGTGGATGCAGCGCTGCATCTGCTCGGCCGAGATCAGCGGCCCCATGGACTTGTGGAAGACCACGCGCTTGGGTTCCTTGTAGCGCGAGGCCGATTCGCCGTAGCCCACGGCCAGATCCTGCAGCTGGCATTCGCCGCCCTGGTCGCAGACCGGGCAATCCAGCGGGTGATTGATCAGCAGGAATTCCATCACCGCGCGCTGGGCGTCGATGGCCTTGGGCGAGCGGGTGTGCACCACCATGCCGTTGGTGACGGGCGTGGCACAGGCCGGCAGGGCCTTGGGGGCCTTTTCGACCTCGACCAGGCACATGCGGCAGTTGGCGGCAATGCTGAGCTTCTTGTGATAGCAGAAATGGGGGATGTACAGGCCCGCCGCATGGGCAGCCTGGATGACCATGCTGCCTTCTGCGGCTTCGACCTTAAGCCCGTCGATGGTGAGTTCTACCATGGCGTGTCCTGACCCTACAGATACTTGGCAACCACGCAGTCCTTGTGGTCCACGTGGTGCACGAATTCGTCGCGGAAATGCTTGATGAAGCTGCGCACGGGCATGGCGGCCGCATCGGCCAGGGCGCAGATCGTGCGCCCCATCATGTTGTGCGCCACGGAGTCCAGGGTTTCGATGTCTTCCATCGTGCCCTGGCCGTGTTCCATGCGGTTCATCATGCGGTACAGCCAGCCGGTGCCCTCGCGGCAGGGCGTGCACTGGCCGCAGGATTCCTCGAAGTAGAAATACGACAGGCGCATCAGCGACTTGACCATGCAGCGGGTCTCGTCCATGACGATCACCGCGCCCGAGCCCAGCATGGAGCCGGCCTTGGCGATCGAGTCGTAGTCCATGTTGGTCTGCATCATGATGTCGGCCGGCAGCACCGGGGCCGAAGACCCCCCGGGGATCACGGCCTTGAGCTTGCGCCCGCCGCGCACCCCGCCCGCCAGTTCGAGCAGCTTGGAAAACGGCGTGCCCAGCGGGATTTCGTAGTTGCCGGGGCGTTCGACGTCGCCCGAGACCGAGAAGATCTTGGTGCCGCCCGCCTTTTCGATGCCGAGATCGGCGTAGGCCTGGGCGCCCATGCGGATCACCCACGGCACGGCCGCGAAGGTCTCGGTGTTGTTGATCGTGGTGGGCTTGCCGTACAGGCCGAAGCTGGCCGGGAACGGCGGCTTGAAGCGCGGCTGGCCCTTTTTGCCTTCCAGGGATTCCAGCAGCGCGGTTTCCTCGCCGCAGATGTAGGCGCCGAAGCCATGGTGCGAGTGCAGCTGGAAGCTGAAGCCCGAACCCAGGATGTTTTCACCCAGGAAGCCTGCCTCGCGGGCTTCTTCCAGGGCCTGCTCGAAGCGCTGGTGGATCTGGAAGATCTCGCCGTGGATGTAGTTGTAGCCCACCGACGCGCCCATCGCGAAGCCGCCGATGATCATGCCTTCGATCACGGCGTGCGGGTTGTAGCGCAGGATGTCGCGGTCCTTGAAGGTACCGGGCTCGCCTTCGTCGGAATTGCAGACGACGTATTTCTGGCCGGGAATGTTGCGCGGCATGAAGGACCATTTCAGGCCCGTCGGGAAGCCCGCGCCGCCGCGGCCGCGCAGGTTCGAGGCCTTGAGCTCGGCGATCACGTCGTCGGCCGTCATGCCCGACAGGACTTTCTTCAGGGCTTCGTAGCCGCCGCGCGCCATGTAGTCGCGGATGCCCCAGTTGTTGCCGTCCAGGTCCGCCAGGATCTGCGGCTGGATGTGGCGGCCGTGGAAAATCATGCTGCGGGAGGGATCGCCTCCGAGGTCGGGCGACAGCGCGTCCGTGGAAAATTTCTGCAGTACGTCCAGAGCGCTCATGCGGATTCCTTCAGTTCACCAATCAGGGCATCGATCTTTTCCGGCTGCATCCGGCAGCACATGTGCGTGCCGTTGGCCAGCATCACCGGCGCGTCGCCGCACGCGCCCATGCATTCGCCCTCGACCAGGGTGAACAGGCCGTCCGGCGTGGTTTCGTGGAAATCGATGCCCAGCTTGCGCTTGAGGTGTTCGGCCGCCTGCGTGGCGCCCTGGAGCGCACAGGGCAGATTGGTGCAGATGGTCAGCGTGTAGCGGCCCACCGGCTTGGTGTTGTACATGTTGTAGAAGGTCGCGACTTCCTGGACGGCGACCGGCGGCATGCCCAGATAGGCGGCCACGTCGCGGATCACGTCCGGAGACACCCAGCCCTTCTCGCCCTGGGCGATCGTCAGCGCCGCCATCACGGCGGACTGCTTCTGGTCCGCCGGATACTTGGCGATTTCCCGGTCGATGTCCCGGTAGGCTTGTTCGGAAAGCAGCATAATCAGATTCCCTTTGATGTCCGGCTAGCGATCGATTTCGCCGAACACGATGTCCTGGGTCCCGATGATGGTGACCACGTCGGCGATCATGTGGCCCTTGGACATTTCCTCGAGCGATTGCAGGTGGGCAAAGCCCGGCGCGCGGATCTTCAGGCGGTAGGGCTTGTTGGCCCCGTCGGACACCAGGTAGATGCCGAATTCGCCCTTGGGGTGTTCCACGGCGGCGTAGGCTTCGCCTTCGGGAACGTGCATGCCCTCGGTGAAGAGCTTGAAGTGGTGGATCAGGTCTTCCATGCCCGTCTTCATGCGTTCGCGCTTGGGCGGGGCGACCTTGTGGTTGTCGGTGATGACCGGGCCGGGGTTGTTGCGCAGCCATTCCACGCACTGGCGGATGATGCGGTTGGATTCACGCATTTCCGCGATGCGGCACAGATAGCGGTCGTAGCAGTCGCCGTTCTTGCCCACGGGAATGTCGAATTCCAGGCGGTCGTAGACTTCGTAGGGCTGCTTCTTGCGCAGGTCCCATTCGACGCCGGAGCCGCGCAGCATGGGGCCCGTGAAACCCAGCGCCAGGGCGCGTTCAGGCGAGACCACGCCGACATCGACCAGGCGCTGCTTCCAGATGCGATTGTCCGTCAGCAGGACTTCGTATTCGTCGACACAGGCCGGGAAGCGGTTGGTGAAGTCTTCGATGAAATCCAGCAGCGAACCCGAACGCGATTCGTTCATGGCGCGCAGTTCCTTGTCGGAACGGTACTTGGAGCCCTTGTACTGCGGCATGGTGTCGGGCAGGTCGCGGTACACACCGCCCGGACGGTAGTAGGCCGCGTGCATGCGCGCGCCCGAAACCGCCTCGTAGCAGTCCATCAGGTCCTCGCGTTCGCGGAAGGCGTACAGGAACACCGCCATGGCGCCCACATCCAGCGCGTGCGAACCGAGCGACATCAGGTGGTTCAGGATGCGCGTGATCTCGTCGAACATGACGCGGATGTACTGCGCGCGCAACGGGATTTCGATACCCAGCAGCTTTTCCACGGCCATGCAGTAGGCGTGCTCGTTGCACATCATGGACACGTAGTCCAGACGGTCCATGTAGGGCAGCGTCTGCAGGAACGTGCGGGTTTCGGCCAGTTTTTCGGTGGCCCGGTGCAGCAGTCCGATGTGCGGGTCGGCCCGCTGGACGACTTCGCCGTCGAGTTCGAGCACCAGGCGCAACACCCCGTGCGCGGCCGGGTGCTGCGGGCCGAAGTTCAGGTTGTAATTCTGGATCTCTGCCATATCAGTACCGCTCTATTCCGTAGTGATCCTCGCGCACGACGCGCGGGGTGATCTCGCGCGGCTCGATCGTGACCGGTTGATAAATGACGCGCTTCTGTTCGGGGTCGTAGCGCATTTCCACGTGGCCGAAAATCGGGAAATCCTTGCGGAACGGATGGCCGATGAAGCCATAGTCCGTCAGGATGCGGCGCAGGTCGGGATGGCCTTCGAAGACGATGCCGAAAAGGTCGAAGGCTTCGCGCTCGTACCAGTTGACCGCGGGCCAGATGTCGACCAGCGAGGCAATCACCGGAAAGTCGTCGTCGGGCGTGTATGCCCGCACCCGCAGGCGCCAGTTGTGCGTCACCGACAGCAGGTGGATCACCACGGCGAAGCGCTGGGGATGCCGGGCATGGGACGCGTCGTAGGTGGGCGCCTTCCAGGCGGAAAAGTCGACCCCGCAGAGGTCGATGCAGGTTTCGAAGCGCAGACTGGCGTGGTCGCGCAGCACGCGGCAGGTTTCCACCCAGGCGTCGGCGGGCACCTGCAGCGTCAGTTCGCCCCGGTCCTCGGTCAGATCGGCCGAGGCCCCCAGGACCGCGCGCAGATTCGTGTCTAAAGTCTGTAGCCGTGTCATAGCGTTGTATCAGCGGTGTTGGACGGCGCCGGGCGGTGCCTAGCGGGCGATGGTGTTGGTCAGGCGGATCTTGTTCTGCATCTGCAGCAAGCCGTAGACCAGAGCTTCGGCCGTGGGCGGGCAGCCCGGCACGTAGACGTCCACCGGCACGATGCGGTCGCAGCCGCGCACGACGGAGTAGGAGTAGTGGTAATAGCCGCCGCCATTGGCACAGGACCCCATGGACACCACCCAGCGGGGTTCGGGCATCTGGTCGTAGACCTTGCGCAGGGCCGGGGCCATTTTGTTGCACAGCGTGCCGGCCACGATCATCAGGTCGGACTGGCGCGGGCTGGGGCGGAAAATGATGCCGAACTGATCCAGGTCGTAGCGCGCCGCGCCGGCGTGCATCATCTCGACCGCGCAACAGGCCAGGCCGAACGTCATGGGCCACAGCGAGCCCGTCTTTGCCCAGTTCAGGAACTTGTCCGCGCTGGTGGTGATGAAGCCTTTGTCCATGACACCTTCGATAGCCATGATGAACCCCCGTTTATTCCCAATCCAGCGCGCCGCGCCGCCATTCGTAGATGAAGCCGACCGTCAGCACGCCGAGGAAGATGGCGACCGTCCAGAAACCCACCATGCCCACCACGCCATTGGCCATGGCCCAGGGGAAGAGGAAGGCGATTTCCAGGTCGAACATGATGAACAGGATGGCCACCAGGTAGTAGCGCACGTCGAACTTCATACGCGAATCGCCGAAGGCCTCGAAACCGCATTCGTAGGCCGAGAGCTTTTCGGCGTCTGGCACGTTCCTGCCCAGCAGACGGCCCGCGCCCAGCAGGGCCGCGCCGATCAGCGTGGCGACGATGATGAAAAGCAGCACGGGAAAGTACTGTGCCAGATTCATGAGCAGCCCCTGTTCCAGAAGATCAAACTGTGGGATTGTAGCATTTCGACAAGCCCGATCGCCGGGAAAACCCGGGGTGGAAACATATTCGAGATCAAGAATTTCAGAAGATCACGGGATGCCTTTCAAGCACCTGAAAATGCACGTGTCTTCGTGCAGACCGAAGGACGGCGCGGGCACTCCTGCGCAGGACGAAGCAGGCGCACTCTGCAAAAAAAGCCTGCCGCGCAAATGCGCGGCAGGCTTTTCGACCAGATGGACTCTCGCTGTCTTCCAGCGTGAGACCACGGTATTACAGTGTGCGGGGATACTGGCCGTTGTCACCGATGGTCAGCAGGCCGGCGCTCTTGGCCTGGTTCAGCTCGTTCAGGACCTGGGCGCGGGTCAGTGCCTGATCACCGGCCTGCGATCCGGGATAGCTGGTTTGCTCGCCCACGACGACCAGGCCTTGGGATTGGGCCATGCGCAGCGCCTGGACGATATCCGCACGGGATTGCGTGCTGGGCGTCACGATTTCCGGATAGTTGGCCTGATCGGCCCGGGCGATGCCGGCAGAAGCAAGGCCCAGGGACAGCAGGGCGATGGAGGCAGCAGTGGCGACTTTCATGATGGTTTCCTTCAGTACAGGTGTTTGTGAAAGAACAGGATTCGCCGGTTTCACATTTGGCGAGTCATGTCCTGCTCTGATGGAAACAGTGTGCGCTTTTGCTGTACTGGGATAAACAGGGCTGAAGCTAATTCATTTTTCCATTTTTGTTGATAATCGGGTGTCACAAGAGGCGGCATTCATCCGTCATGGCCCAGAATGCAAAAAACCACCCCGAGGGGTGGTTTTTTGCATCGGGGACCGAAGTCCCCGCAGTTCGTGACGGCCCGGCGAACCGGGCCGCATCGCCAGCGTGGACCAGCCACGCGAAACGATTAGAACTTGTGGTTCAGGCCGATACCGGCTTCGGTACCCTTCAGGTCACGCACGTAACCCAGGTTCTTGCCGTACGAAGCGTACGTGTAGACACCGGTGCGCTTGGACAGGGGGTAGAAGTAGTTGATCTGATAGGTGCTGATGTTGCCAGCATCGTCGCCCAGCTTGTCGCTGTCGTCCAGGTTGGAAGTGGAGTAGCTCCAGCCAGCGTACAGGGTGCCGCCACCGATGGGGGCGCTCAGACCAACGTGGTAGTTGTTCGACTTGAAGTCAGTGAATGCAACGCTCGGCGCACTATCCAGACCGTCGACACCCGAGGCCCAACCCAGCTTGCCATTGCGGTCTTGACCGTAGGCCAGACCCAGCTTCACAACCTCGAAGTCATAGGCGGCATTGAGGTTCCAGCTGGTAATAGCCTTTTCGTTCTTCGTCTGGCCGCTACGATCATAGCTGGCACCAGCGCTGATCGGGCCATTGGCGTACATCAGACCCACGGACGTACGGGAGGTACGCTCACGGGAAGCCGGTTCGGCGTCGGTAATCTCAGAACCATCCCAAATGGACGGGACAGCAGCCCAGCCTTGGCCATTGACACGATCAATCGCATCAGAGCCTTCGGAGCCATACAGAGCAACGAACTTGAAACCCGCGAAATCAGGCGTCACGTACTTGAAGGAGTTGTCGATACGGTTGCCATAACCCGTGCCGCCGAATACCTTATCCACGTCACCGAGATTCCAGCCGTTGACGATCAGGTTACCGACTTCAACGCCGGCGCTGTACTGGCGACCCATGGTGAAGGTACCCCAGCTGTCGCTGGACAGACCGACGAAGGCTTGGCGGTGGAACTGGCGGCTGGAGGAACCCTGACCGTTACCCAGGTCGAAACCTTGTTCCAGTTGGAAGATGGCGCGCAGGCCGTCGCCCAGGTCTTCGGAGCCCTTCAGGCCGAAACGGTTACCGTTGACGGTGCCGCTGCGCAGACCGGAAGACTTGGAGGTGGCGTCAATACCACCACGGTCGTACTTGTAGCTTTGGTAGCCGTAGCCGGTATCCAGGATACCGTACAGCGTCACGGACGTTTCTGCTTGAGCAACGCCAGCGGTGGCAAAGCCGGCCAGCAGAGCAGCAGCGAGCAGAGTCTTTTTCATGTAAGAAATCTCCGTAGATTTGTGTGAATCAGAGCAGGCCAACAACATCCTTGCTGCTGCTCTTCCAACTCCGCGATGGGAAGTTGTAGGTATTGCATCAAAAATCCGGGACAAACGCCATGTTGGGCGGGACAAAACGGCCAGTTTCCCAGGAAGCCGTTGCAAGTTCACAACAACGATCGGACCGACCCGACCCCCGATCGGGGATTACCCTGATGTTGTATCCGGATCTGTCTTCCGATGCCTGCACCCGCAGCGTATCATCGCCTGCATCGCCGCAATCCCTGTCCTCCGGAGATTCCCCTTGCCCGCCCTGAACAAGATCACCTGCGTCGAGGATTTCCGCCGCGTCGCAAGGCGCCGCGTGCCGCGCATGTTCTACGACTACATGGATTCAGGGTCCTGGACCGAGTCCACCTACCGCGCCAATGAATCCGATCTGCAGGCGCTGAAGTTCCGGCAGCGGGTGGCGGTGGACATCGCCCGGCGCAGCCTGCGGACGCGCCTGCTGGGCGAGGACGTCGCCATGCCGCTGGCCCTGGCGCCGACGGGGCTGACGGGCATGCAGCGCGCCGACGGCGAGATCCTGGCCGCCCGGGCGGCGGAGCGCTTCGGCGTGCCGTTCACGCTGTCGACCATGAGCATCTGCTCGATCGAAGACGTGGCGGCCCGCACCAGCCGGCCGTTCTGGTTCCAGTTGTACGTGATGCGCGACCGGGATTTCATCGGGCGGCTGATCGACCGCGCCCGCGCGGCGCGCTGCTCGGCCCTGATGGTGACGCTGGACCTGCAGGTGATGGGCCAGCGGCACAAGGACATCAAGAACGGCCTGTCCACCCCGCCCCGCCCCACGCTGGCCAACCTGGCGAACCTGGCGCTCAAGCCGCAGTGGTGCCTGGAAATGCTGCGCACGCCCCGGCGCGCGTTCGGCAACATCGTCGGGCATGCCAAGGGCGTGGCGGACATGCGCTCGCTGGCGTCCTGGACCGCGGAGCAATTCGACGCCGCGCTGAACTGGGACGATCTGGCCTGGATCAAGGAGCGCTGGGGCGGCAAGCTGATCGTGAAGGGCATCATGGACGAACAGGATGCCCGCCATGCGGTGGACGCGGGCGCGGACGCGCTGGTGGTGTCGAACCACGGCGGGCGCCAGCTGGACGGCGCGCCTTCGTCGATCGCCGCCCTGCCGGGCATCGCGCAGGCCGTGGGCGACCGCATCGAGGTCTGGATGGACGGCGGCGTGCGCAGCGGCCAGGATACGCTGCGCGCCCTGGCGCTGGGCGCGCGCGGCGTGCTGATCGGCCGGGCGTTCCTGTATGCCCTGGCCGCCTACGGCGAGGCCGGCGTGCTGCGCTGCCTGGAACTGATGGCCAACGAGCTGGACGTGACCATGGCCTTCTGCGGCCGCACACGGGTCCAGGACGTGGATCGCCGCGTGCTGGTGAACCCAGAAGCCGCATGCTGAACATCCTCTGGCTCGGATTCTTCCTGATCGCGGCGGCGGCCGCGCTGTTCCGGTGGCTCGTCCTGGGCGATGCGGACGTGTTCGCCCGCCTGATCGCCAGCCTGTTCGACATGGCGGACCTGTCGGTCAAGCTGATGCTGCTGCTGTTCGGCACGCTGACGCTGTGGATGGGCTTTCTGAAGATCGCGGAATCGGCCGGGCTGGTGGCCGGGCTGGCCAGGCTGCTGGGGCCGCTGTTCCGGCGCCTGATGCCGGAAGTGCCGGCCGGGCACCCGGCCCTGGGACTGATCACGCTGAACTTCGCCGCCAATGCGCTGGGGCTGGACAACGCCGCCACACCGATCGGCCTGCGGGCCATGCACGCGCTGCAGACGCTGAACCCGGAACCCAAGGCAGCCAGCAATGCGCAGATCCTGTTCCTGGTGCTGAATTCGTCGTCGCTGACGCTGTTGCCGGTGACGATCTTCATGTACCGGGCACAGCAGGGCGCGGCCGATCCGACACTGGTGTTCCTGCCGATCCTGCTGGCGACGTCGGCCTCGACGCTGGTGGGGCTGCTGTCGGTGGCCTTCATGCAGCGCCTGCGGCTGCACGACCCCGTGGTGCTGGCCTGGCTGGGCAGCGGCGCGCTGCTGCTGGGCGGATTCATGGCGCTGCTGGCATCGATGAGCGCGGCCGCCGTGGCCGCCCTGTCGTCGCTGCTGGGCAATCTGGTGCTGTTCGGAATCCTGATCGTCTTCCTCGCCGCCGGCGCCTGGAAACGCATCCCGGTCTACGAGCGCTTCATCGAAGGCGCCAGGGACGGCTTCGACGTCTGCAAGGGGCTGCTGCCCTACCTGGTGGCCATGCTGTGCGCGGTGGGCGTGCTGCGCGCTTCGGGGGCGCTGGACGTGCTGCTGGACGGCATCCGCTGGCTGGTGCATACGGGCGGGCTGGACACGCGCTTCGTCGATGCGCTGCCCACCGCCCTGGTCAAGCCGTTTTCCGGCAGCGCGGCGCGCGCGCTGATGATCGAAACCATGCAGCACAGCGGGCCGGACAGCTTCCCCGCCCTGCTGGCCGCCACGGTACAGGGCAGCACCGAGACGACTTTCTACGTGCTGGCGGTGTATTTCGGGGCGGTCGGCATCCAGCGCGCGCGCCACGCCGTGGGCTGCGCCCTGCTGGCGGACCTGGCCGGCGTGCTGGCCTCGATCGGGGTGTGCTACTGGTTTTTCGCGTAGACCTGCCCCGGCACACCCACGCTGGCCAGCGCCCGCAGCGGACCCGCGGCGCGGATGGCGCCGATCTGGGCGGGATCGCGCACATAGATCGTGCCGCCGAAAGACAGGGCATTCAGGGACACACCCTGGAAGTGTTCCTGGCTGCGCGGCAGCACCAGCATCCAGCCATCGCCCACCAGCATGTTGCAGGGCGGCAGCAGGCCGTCTGCGCCGGGCCGCAGGTCGAGCGCAGCGCAGGCCTGGCCGAACGCGATCAGCATCGCCCGGGCGCTGGCCCCTGCATCGGCGCCCAGCCCCGCATCCACGCGCACGAAGCAATGCGCCATGTCGAGCGCGGGGTGGCGGACGATCGCACCCTGTGCCTGATCCGCCGGCAGGCCGGCCCCCAGGGCGCGCAGCGACGCGTTGCCGGGCGCATCGGGAATCCACTGCACGTGCTTGTGCCGCTGGCTGGCGCCCGCGGCGGCACCGCCGTTGTAGAACCCCAGGCCGCCTTCTTTCGACAGGATGAAAGCCAGTGCCTGGAAGTCGATTTCCTCCAGCGGCGAGAGCTGCTCGGCAAATGCCCGGCGCGCCAGCACCAGGTGGTGGAGACACACGGGAAACTTGTTCAGGATGGCGACGTGGTGTTCCCCCACCGGACCGACGAGCAAGGCCGGATCGGGTTTCAGGAAAGGATTGAAATCGGGATCGCGCGGCCCGCCCGGCAGGATCGTGGGCTGGCCTTGCGCGGCTTGCGGCCGGCTGGCGCCATCCCTGGCGGCGTCCTTGGCGGCCAGGGCAGCCACCCAGCGGACGATGAACGGCAGGCCCTGGTCCTCGATCACGACCTGCTCGGCCAGGATAGGCTGCAAGTCGCCCGACGCAATGGCTTGATCGCTGCGCGCACGCACGGCATCCATGAAGCTAGAATGCATATTCCTCCCCCTGCATGGGCGGTGTTCGTCCCGCCAGCCGCGCCGGCGGATTCCCGAGTCCGCCGGCAGATTTTCCCGATTGTAGGAGATCGCCGCCAAAGATGCCCGATCGGGGGATGAAAACCGCACATGGAGGCGTTTCATGTTTTCTTGCCCACGCATGCGGCCTTTGGCCCGAAGCATCCTGGCAGCCGGCGCGGGCCTTTGGCTGGCGGGCTGCGCCAATATCGCCGCCACCCCGCCCGGCACGCCTCTGGCCCAGGTGACGGCGCAGTTCGGCGCACCCACGCTGCAATGCGTGGACCGCCAGGGCCGCGACCGCGTGGTCTGGTCGCGGCAGCCCCTGGGCCAGTACGCCTGGGGCGCCACGGTGGATGCCCAGGGCCGGGTCCAGGGCGTCGAGCCCATCCTGACCGACGAGCACTTCCAGATCCTGAAGCAGGGCGAATGGACGGCGGACCAGGTGCGCTGCGAGTTCGGCCCGCCGGCGATCATCGACACGGCAGGCCTGCCCAACGTGCGCCAGGTCGTCTGGAGCTACCGCTACAAGCAGGACCACGTCTGGAATTCACTGATGTATGTCTTCATGGGCCCGCAGGGCGACCGGGTGACGAAATTCCACCCGGGGCCCGACCCGATGTTCGACAAGGAACTGATGTTCCCAAGGTTCTGAGGCCCTGGCGGCCCGATCCCGCGCGGGCTCAGGCCAGCGGTTTCTGCCACATGGCCAGCACACCGGACAGCAGCAGCATGGCGGCCGATACGGCCAGCCCGAAGGACAGCGAGCCAGCCCGATCGCTGATCCATCCGCAAGCGGCCGGGCCGATCGTCTGGCCAATGGCGAACAGGCTGGTGGCGACCGCCATGGCATTGCCCCAGGCCGGCCGCGCCAAATTGCCCTTGACGAAGCCGGTCACCGCGGAAGGCACCATGAAGACGCTGCCGCCCACCAGCATCGCGGACAACCAGATGCCCGCCAGGTTGGGCAGGACCAAGGGCAGCGCCGCGCCCGCCGTCAGCACGAACAGGGCGGCCCCCATGGGCATGCCGTCCCGGCGCCCGTTGAACAGCCGCGCCCAGAGCACCGGAGCCAGCAAGGTCGCCACACCCAGCAGCCCCCACATCACGGAAGTGGTCATGGCCAGGAGAGTCGCGTCGGCGGTGTGATGGCGCACCCAGGCCACCATGAAGGTCATGTAGGCGATGTAGCCCAGCCCGAAAATGAAATACGCGCTCAGTATCGGCATGCAGAACCGCCATGGCCACCGGGCGCTGGCGCGCACGGACGAGGGTTCCGCAATGTCCGCAGCAGCGCGGATCGCGGCGATGGCACACGGCAGGCAGATGATTCCCATGGCGATCCACGCCGCCGGCCAGGCGCCCGCCCCTTGCCATTCAAAAAGCCATGGCAATGCCGCGCCCGTCAGCAGCATGCCCAGCCCGCCGCCGCTGAAGAAGATCACGATGGCGCGCGTGCCGAGCACCCCCGCCAGCACGCCCCCGCAGATGAAGGCACCCGCTCCGCCGAATCCGGCCGCGAACCGGAAGACGCCCAGCCAGAAGAAATCATGCGTCAGTCCGCTGGCCAGCACCGAAAACGTCGTCAGCGCCATGCCCCCCATGAACAGGCGCCGGTTTCCCAGCCGCGCGACAAAGTGGATCGTCAGCACGGCGCCCAGCAGATAGCCGAGCGCGTTCACGGTATTGAGCCAGCCCGCCTGCGCGTAGTTCAGCTGCAGGTCCGCCCGCATCGCCGGCAGGATCAGCGCGTAGCCGAAGCGCGCGAAGCCCACGGCGACCGCCGACCCGCCGGACAGCGCCCAGGCAAGGGCGGCCGGCCTCATGGTTGCCCCCCGCAGCGCCGTGCCGTGCCGGACTCGGCCGCATCGATCAGCGTTTCGAGGGCGGCGCGGGCCGCCCGCACAGGCGCGTCGCTGTAGCCGATCTGGGCGGCGGCGATGGCGCCGTCCCACAGCAGCTGGCATTGCACAGCGAACTGCCGGGGCTCGCGCCACCCCGCCTGCGCCGCGATCCGTTCGAACTCCTCGATCATGCGCCGCTTGTGCCGCAGGGCGAGCGCGAAGCCGGGATGCGCCGGGTCGGCCAGTTCGACCGCCGCATTGATGAACGCGCAACCGCGAAACCCGGGATCGCCGGCGATGCGATCAAGATAGTCGAACACGGCCAGGATCCGACCGCGCGGCGTACCGGCCTCCTGCATGGCGGCCCGGATGCCTTCGAGACGCCGCTCCCTGCGCTGGTCGAGCACCGCGCTGATGATGTCGTTCTTGGACTTGAAGTGATGATAGAGCGTCATCCGGGCCACGCCGCTGGCCTCGATGATTTCGTTGACGCCCACATGCGTGATGCCCTTGCGATAGAACAGGTCCGACGCGCAGGACAGGATGCGTGAACGGGCGATTGAAACGGCACCGGCTGGTCGCGCCATGATGGAAGCCCCTGGGTTGGATGACAGTTAATTATACATACCATTCTGTATAATTAATGAGGAACATCCCCACCTCGCCGGATCGCATGCCCGGCACGGGCCGCCGCCAGTTCTTGCCCGCGCCCCGGCCTTGATGCCGGGCTCGCTGGAAGACGCGATCAGGGCAAAACCGATCGGCCAAAGAAAAACCCGCAGAACCGGGGGTTCGGCGGGTTTCGGGAGCCCGGCGCGCAGGCGCCGGAATCTTGCTGGCGGAGACGGAGGGATTCGAACCCTCGATGCGGGTATAAGCCGCATGCTCCCTTAGCAGGGGAGTACCTTCAACCTCTCGGCCACGTCTCCAGCAAAACCGGAATTCTAGCACAGGACACGGCACGCGCTGGCAAGGCACGGCCCATGTCCCGGCACGCTCGTCAGGCTTCGGCCTGGATGGCTTCCTGGTCCAGTTCGAAGGCCTTGTGCAGGGCGCGCACGGCCAGTTCCATGTACTTGTCGTTGATCAGCACGGAAGTCTTGATTTCCGAGGTGCTGATCATCTGGATGTTGATGCCTTCTTCGGCCAGGGTGCGGAACATCAGGCTGGCCACGCCGACGTGGCTGCGCATGCCGATGCCGACGATGGAGACCTTGGCGACCTTGTCGTCGGAGACGACTTCGCCGGCGCCCACGGCCGGGCCGACCTGGTTCTTCAGCAGATCCAGGGTGCGCGCGAAGTCGTTGCGGTTGACCGTGAAGGAGAAGTCGGTCATGCCCTGCTGGGAGATGTTCTGCAGGATCATGTCCACGTCGATGTTGGCCGCGGCCACGGGGCCCAGGATCGAATAGGCCACGCCCGGGGTATCGGGCACGTTGCGCAGGGTGACTTTGGCTTCGTCGCGGCTGAAGGCGATGCCGGATACAACGGCGGTTTCCATTTTCTGGTCTTCCTCGAAAGTGATGAGCGTGCCCGAGTGCATTTCCTCGTCGACCGGGATCATGGGATCGGTCAGCGAGGACAGGACCCGCAGCGGCACCTGGTATTTGCCGGCGAATTCGACGGAACGGATCTGCAGGACCTTGGAGCCGAGCGAAGCCATTTCCAGCATTTCCTCGAAGGAAATGACGTTCATGCGGCGGGCTTCGGGAACGACGCGCGGATCGGTGGTGTAGACGCCATCCACATCCGTGAAGATGAGGCATTCGTCGGCGCCCATCGCGGCGGCGACTGCCACGGCCGAAGTATCCGAGCCGCCCCGCCCCAGGGTCGTGATGTGTCCTTCGTCGTCGATGCCCTGGAAGCCGGTGACGATCACCACGCGGCCCGCATCGAGGTCGGTGCGGATGCGGGTATCGTCGATGGAGCGGATGCGCGCCTTGGTGTAGGCGCTGTCGGTGCGCACCGGCACCTGCCAGCCGGCGTAGCTGCGGGCGGCCACGCCCTGGCGCATCAGGGCGATGGCCAGCAGCGCGCTGCTGGCCTGCTCGCCGGTGGCGGCCAGCATGTCGAGTTCGCGCAGATCGGGCTGAGGAGAGATTTCCTTGGCCAGGCCCAGCAGGCGATTGGTTTCGCCCGCCATGGCCGAGGGCACGACGACGACCTGGTGGCCGGCGGCGTGCCATTTGGCGACCCGCCGCGCGACGTTCTGAATGCGTTCGACGGAGCCCATCGAGGTGCCGCCGTATTTCTGGACGATTAGCATGTTGCCTTGACGAAGAGTGAAGCCCGGGGAACCAGCAAAACGAATTATTCTACCCGGGTTTTCCATAGGCAGCAGACACGGCCGCGCCGCACCACGATCCAGACGCCTTCGTGGCGCAGTTGCACGCTCCGATCATGACCCAGCGCGTGGACTTCGCGCAGCTGGCGCAACCAGGCCCGCAGGCGGGCTTCGGTGGGCATGCGCAAGCCCAGGATACCCAGCCAATGGCGCAGCACCTGGACCTGGCGCGGCGCCGGCAGCGCGCGCCAGGCGGCGAGCGAGAAGTCCCGCCCGTCGGGCGAAGGATCCAGTCCCAGCCAGTCGTCCTGCGCGGCCGCTTCCACCCAATCCGACAGTTCCCCGGCCTGGGCGGCATGGCGGGCGAGGTTGCGGCGCCAGGCGGGCCAGCGCTCGTCCAGCACCGGCGCCAGCCGGGCGCGCAAGGCGCCACGGGCATAGCGGCCGTCGGCATTGCTGGGGTCGTCCGCCGGCCGCCAGCCGGTCAGCGTCTCGAAGCGCCGCGCGCAATCCAGGATGGCGGACCGCGGCTGGTCAAGCCAGGGCCGGATCCAAACCAGGCCATTGCGCTCCGTCACGGGCCGCATGGCCGCCAGGCCCGACGGCCCGGTGCCGCGCAGCAGGCGCAGCAGCACGGTTTCCGCCTGGTCGTCCTGGTGATGCGCCAGCAGCACATGCCCGACACCGGCATGGACAGCCAGTTCGGCCAGGGCGGCGTAGCGGGCGTCCCGGGCGGCGGCTTCCATGCCCCGCCCGTCGACATCGACGGCCACCCGCCTGCTGTGGCAGCCGGCATCCAGAAGATCTGCCAGCCGATGTGCACGGGCCTGCCAGTCGTCGGCTTCGGCCTGCAGGCCGTGGTGGATATGGAAGCAATGCAGGCGCAGGCCACGCCGCCGGGCCACGCCGGCCACATGCGCGGCCAGCATGGCCGAGTCGGCCCCGGCGCTCAGGGCCACGCCGATGGCCGCGCCCGCGGGCTGCCCCGCCAGGGCGGCGTCGACTGCCCGCAGCAGGGCCGGATCCAGCGCCTGGAGCCAGGGATCGGGGTGTTCGCCGGACGCGGCGCGGGGCCGCGGAGAATGGCGGGGTGAGGCCTTGTCCGGCCGCCCCGCCCCGCCGGCGCGCGTCATGCGGCTAGCGGGCTTCCTGGAAGCGCCCATACGCGGAGACGCGTTCCAGGCGGCGGCGCAGCAGTTCGTCCACTTCCATGCCGGACAGCTCGCGCAGGGCGTCGGCCAGGGCGCGCTGGAGCTGGCGGGCCATGGTGGCCGGATCGCGGTGGGCGCCACCCACGGGCTCGTTGACCACGCGGTCGATCAGCCCCAGTTCCTTCAGGCGCGGCGCGGTGATGGCCAGCGCCTCGGCCGCGACGGAAGCCTTGTCGGCGCTGCGCCACAGGATGGAAGCGCAGCCTTCGGGCGAGATGACGGCATAGGTGGCGTATTGCAGCATCATCACCGTGTCGCCCACGGCGATCGCCAGCGCGCCGCCCGAACCGCCTTCGCCGATGATGGTGACGATGATGGGCACCCTGAGGCCGGCCATGGCGTACAGGTTGTGGCCGATGGCTTCGGATTGGCCGCGTTCCTCGGCACCGACGCCGGGATAGGCGCCCGGGGTGTCGACGAAGGTGAACACCGGCAGGCGGAATTTCTCGGCCAGCTTCATCAGGCGCAGGGCCTTGCGGTAGCCTTCGGGCAGCGGCATGCCGAAATTGCGCAGGGCGCGTTCCTTGGTGTCGCGGCCCTTCTGATGGCCGATGACCATGCAGGGCGTGCCGTTGAAGCGCGCCAGCCCGCCCACGATGGACTGGTCGTCGGCGTACATGCGATCGCCGTGCAGTTCATGGAAATCCGTGAACAGCGCCTGGACGTAGTCCATGGTGTAGGGCCGCTGGGGGTGGCGGGCCACCAGCGCGGTCTGCCAGGGGGTGAGCTTGGCGTAGATGCTCTTGGCCAGGGACTGGCTCTTCTGCTGCAGGCGGTTGACCTCTTCGGAGATATCGACGGCGGAATCGGTCTGCACGTAGCGCAGTTCTTCGATCTTTTGGTCGAGCTCGGCCAGAGGCTGTTCGAATTCAAGAAATGTATTTCGCATGGGAGCAGGATTTCCAGGGTGGAATTTCGGGATCCGGTCAGTACTTCAGTACTCGACGGCGGCAGCATCCATGCTGCGCCACAGGTACCAGCTGGCGACCGTGCGCCAGGGCGCCCAGGCCTGGGAGACTTCACGGGCCTCGAAGCGCGATACGGGTTCGCCGCTGAAGTAATGATGGGAAATGGCCTTGAGCAGCGCGGTGTCGTCCAGCGGCAGGACGTCGGGCCGCCCAAGGAAGAAGATCAGGAACATTTCCGCCGTCCAGCGGCCCACGCCGCGGATGTCGCACAGCAGCGCCATCACGGCGGCATCGTCGCGGGATTCCCACCAGGCCGGATCCAGGCGGCCGGGCTGGGAAAAGAACTCGGCCGCATCGCGCAAGTATTGTGCCTTGCGCAGCGACAGGCCAAGCCCGCGCAGTTCGGTTTCGGACAGCCGGGCGATGCAGCCGGGCTGCATGTCGTTGCCGCAGGCCTGGACCAGCCCGGCCCAGAGCTTGCGCCCGAGGGCCAGGGAAATCTGCTGGCCGACGATGATGCGGATCAGGGTCTGGAACGGGCTGTGGCGCGCCTGGATGGATTCGTGGCCGTAGACCGGGATCAGCTTGCGCAGGATGCGGTCACGCTGCATCAGATGCTCGCAGGCCTGGGTCCAGTAGACGGGCCGCAGCGCGGCGGAAGCGTAATGCTGCATGTCCATGGCTACACCCGCCGCCAGTGGGTGGCGCCGCCGGCCACGTCGGCCAGCTCGACGCCCTGCTCGCGCAGCTGCGCGCGGATGGCATCGGCCCGCGCGAAATCGCGCGCGGCCTTGGCCTGGGTGCGCTCGGCGATCAGGGCTTCGATGGCATCGGGGGACAGCGTGTCGGCCCGCGTGCCGCCGGCCAGGAACCGCGTGGGCGATTTCAGGTAGGTGTCGGGGTCGGTCTGCAAAATGCCCAGGATGCCGCCCAGGGCGCGCATCAGGCCGCTGGCCTGGGCGCTGGCTTCGCGGTTGGCCCGCCCCGCCAGGTCGAACAGCACGGCCACGGCGCCCGCCGTGTTGAAGTCGTCGTCCATGGCGGCGCGGAAGGCCTGGGCGGCCGGATCGTCCCAATCCACGATGACATCCGCGGGCGGCACGCTGGCGAGCGCCTGGTAGAGCCGGTCCAGCGCGTTCTGGGCGTCCTGGAGATTATCGGGCGCGTAGTTCTGGGCGCTGCGGTAGTGGCTGCGCACCAGGAAGAAGCGCAGCATCTCGGCTTCGCGCGGGTTGACGGCGTAATCCGCGCGGTCGTCGGCGGCATCCAGCGCCACCGTGTCGCGGATGCGCCGGAAATTGCCCAGGGACTTGGACATCTTTTCGGCGTCCACCATCATCGGGCCGCAGTGCATCCAGGTGGTGGCCAGCGTGCCGCCAAAGGCGCCTTCGCTCTGGGCGATCTCGTTTTCGTGGTGGGGAAATTTCAGGTCCGGGCCGCCGCCATGGATGTCCAGCGGCATGCCCAGCAGCGCATGGCTCATGGCCGAGCATTCGATGTGCCAGCCCGGGCGCCCCGGGCCATAGGGGGAATCCCAGCGGGTATCGGCGGGCTCTTCGGGCTTGGCGGATTTCCACAGCACGAAATCGAGCGGATCCTGCTTGCCGGCCGAAACGGCGACGCGTTCGCCCGCGCGCAGGTCGTCGAGCGATTTGCCCGACAGCTTGCCGTAGCCCGGGAACTTGCGCACCGGAAAATTGACGTCGCCGTCCGCGCCCTGGTAGGCCAGGCCCCTGGATTCGAGCGTACGGATGATGTCGAGCATGCCGGCCACGTGTTCCGTGGCGCGCGGCTCGTCGTCGGGCGGCTGGACCCCGAGTGCGCGCTCGTCGGCGCGCATGGCGTCGATGAAGAATTCCGTGAGTTCGCGGATCGTGACGCCGCGCTCGACGGCGCGGCGGATGATCTTGTCGTCGATGTCGGTGATGTTGCGCACGTAGCGCACCCGGTAGCCCGACGCCCGCAGCCAGCGCTGCACCACGTCGAACCCGACCAGCATCCGCGCATGGCCCAGGTGGCAGAAATCGTAGACCGTCATGCCGCAGACATACATGCGCACCACCCCCGGCTCCACCGTCCGCAACGGGATTTTCTGGCGAGTCAGGGTGTCGTGGATATGGAGCATGTCGGACCGGATGAGACGAGCAGACCCGCCGCTCCGGACCATGCGGGCAGCGTGCGGGGATGTAAAATGGACTGACAAGTATACCGTCCCTTAGTCCAATCCCAGAACCCCATCCATAGGCGCCCCGAGACGTGACCCGCCCTTTTCTTCCTGTTCTGGCCCTGAGCGCCTGCCTGGCGGCGGGCCCGGCCTTCGCGGCATCCACGGGTGCCGGCACCGACACGGGCTTGCCGAGCCTGAACTACGACCCCGCGACCGGGGAGTTCACCGAAGCGCCGCCGCCCGAGCGCGGCTGGCAGGCCTTTGCCGACCTGCTGAAAAAGGCCGAACCATCGGTGAATACGGCCATTCCGCTGACGCCCGCCCAGATCGCGGAACACGTGGCGGCACTGATCGATGCGGGCCGCGCCGACGAAGCCCTGGACATCATCGCCAAGCAGCAGGCCGCGCGCGACGAGATCGCCACGCCCGGCACCGACGTCCAGTTGCGCTACCAGCAGGGCCGCGCCCTGGTGGCGCTGGGCCGCCACGACGATGCCATGGCCGTCTGGCGCCAGATGACCACCGACTACCCCGAACTGCCCGAACCCTGGAACGCGCTGGCGATCGAATACGCCCGCCGCGGACAGCTTCAATTGGCTCGCGACGCGCTGGACATGGCGCTGGTGTCGGACCCGTCCTTCGCCGCGGCCCTGGAAAACCTGGGCCACGTGCAGATGCGCCTGGCGCAGGAATCCTTTGCCCGCGCCCGGGCCGCGGGCGCCTCGCCTGCCGCGGCCGTCTCGCCCGCGGACGACAAAATCACCGCGCCTAAGGCACAATAGGCCTTTTGCCCCGGACGCTTCCCATGTCCCATTCGTCATTCCTTTCCCGCGCCCTGCCCTGGGCGCGGGCCTGCAGCCTGGGCTGCGCCCTGGTCCTGGCGGGCGGCGCCGCCGCCGCACAGGCCGATTCCAACCCCTCTACCCAAAGCACAGCCATGAGCACTCATCCGCACGTCAGAATGCACACCAACAAGGGCGATCTGCTGATCGAACTGGACGCCGAAAAAGCCCCCAAGACGGTCGAGAACTTCCTGACCTACGTGAAGGAAGGCTTCTACGACGGCACCATCTTCCACCGCGTCATCAACAACTTCATGATCCAGGGCGGCGGCTTCGAGCCCGGCATGAAGCAGAAGCAGACCCACGCCGCCGTCGAGAACGAAGCCAACAACGGCCTGAAGAACGACCGCTACACGCTCGCCATGGCGCGCACCGCCGATCCGCATTCGGCCACGGCCCAGTTCTTCATCAACGTGGCCGACAACGACTTCCTGAATTTCACCGCGCCCACGTCCAACGGCTGGGGCTACGCCGTGTTCGGCCGCGTCATCGAAGGCACCGAGGTCGTCGATGAAATCAAGAAGGTCAAGACCGGCAGCAAGGGCTTCCACCAGGACGTGCCCGTCGAAGACGTCGTCATCGAAAGCGCCACGCTGGTTGAATAAACTGGCCCTGCGGGGCGCCGTCTGGGTCGCCTCGGACATCCACCTGGGCGAGGCCGTCCCGCAGACGGCCCGCGCCTTCTACGATTTCCTGGACCGGGCCCGGCAGCAGGCCGACGCCCTGGTCCTGTGCGGCGATCTCTTCGACGCCTGGATCGGCGATGACCACGCCCTGCGCCATCCGCCCGCCTGGCTTGCCGCCGCCCTGGGCGAACTGGCCGCCACCGCCCGTGCCATCCCCCTGTGGCTGGCGCGCGGCAACCGTGATTTCCTGATGGGCCGCGCCCTGGCCGATGCGCTGGGCGCCCGGCTGCTGGACGCGCCCGCCATCCTGGACACGGACGCCGGGCCGATCCTGCTGGCCCACGGCGACGAATTCTGCACCGACGATCTGGCCTACCAGCGCTTCCGCCGCATCGTCCGCACCCCCTGGGTCCAGCATGTGTTCCTGGCCCTGCCGCTGGGCCTGCGGCGCGCGATCGCCGCCCGTGCCCGCGCCCGCAGCCGGCTGGCCCGGCGGGCCAAATCCATGGCGATCATGGATGTGAACCCGGCCGCCGTGGCCCAGGCCCTGCGCGCCGCCGGATGCAGCACGCTGATCCACGGCCATACGCACCGGCCCGCCATCCACGACCTGGAACTGGACGGACGCGCGGCGCGGCGCTTCGTGCTGCCCGACTGGGAATTCGACCAGGACGCGCCCCATCGGGGCGGATGGATCGAGATCGACGCGGCCGGCATCCGCCTGCAACGCCTGTAGGAAACGGCGGGACGGCCCCGGGCCGCGCCCCGTCAATCGGCCTGGGTTTCGGCCTCGGGGTCGAACGGATCGAGGCTGTCGATCTGGACGGCGGCAATGCGGCGGCCTTCCAGGGCGGCCACGGTAAAGCGGAAGCCGCCGTAGCCGCGCACCAGCTCGCAATGATCGCCGACATCGGGCAGGCGCCCGAATCGGCTCAGCAGATAGCCCGCGATGGTGGAATATTCCTCGTGCTCGTCCACCAGGCCGTCAGTATGCAGGATTTGTTCCAGGTGGTGCAGGTCGGCGGCGCCATCGACGCGCCAGCGGCCGTCGCCCTGGTCGATGATGTCGGGCGCCTCGTCCTCGTCGGGAAACTCGCCCGCGATGGCCTCGAAGATGTCGATCGGCGTCACCACGCCGACGATCGAGCCGAATTCGTCGGCCACCAGGACCAGCAGCCCGTGCGAACGCTTGAGCGTTTCCATGAGCTGCAGGATGGGGATGGTCTCGTGCACGATGATGGGCTCGCGCAGCCGGGTTTCCCGGATGCCGCCGTGTTCCAGGAGATCGAGCAGCAGGTCCTTGGCCCGGCCCACGCCCACGACCTCGTCCAGGGTGCCGCGGCACACCGGGAAAAAGCTGTGCGGTTCGCGGATCAGCTGGGCGCGCAGGTCTTCGGCCGGCGCGTCCAGGTTGATCCAGGACACGTCGGTGCGCGGCGTCATCACGGAATGCACGTTGCGGTCGCTGAGGGTCAGCACGCCGCTGACCATGTTGCGTTCCTCGTCGCCAAAGGGCTGCACCGGCTTGGGCGCATCCTGGTCGTCGTCATCGGGCTCGGGATAGTCCAGGGGCTTGCGGCCCAGCATCAGCAGGACGGCCTCGGCGGTGCGCTCGCGCAGCGGCCGGCGCATCTCGGCCCGGCGTACATTGCGCCGCGCCCACTGATTGAGCGTCTCGATCATCACCGAGAACACGATGGCGGCGTACAGGTAGCCCTTGGGGACGTGGAAGCTGAAGCCGTCGGCCACCAGCGAGAAGCCGATCGTGAGCAGGAAGCCCAGGCACAGGATCACCACGGTCTGGTGGGCGTTGACGAAGGCCGTCAGCGGCTTGGATGCCACCAGCATGATGGCCATGGCGATGACGACCGCCGCCATCATGATGACCAGGTGATCGACCATGCCCACCGCCGTGATCACCGAATCGACGGAGAACACCGCATCCAGGATGACGATCTGCGTGACGATCACCCAGAAACCGGCATGCAGGCGCGAACCGGAAGCGTGCTGGGTGCGGCCTTCGATGCGGTCGTGCAGTTCGAACGTGCCCTTGAACAGCAGGAAGAAGCCGCCCGTGATCAGGATCAGGTCGCGGCCCGAAAATGAAAAGCCGCCCAGTTGCACCAGCGGCTCGGTGAGCTTCACCAGCCAGGACATCAGCGTCAGCAGGAACAGGCGCATGATGAGCGCCAGGCTCAGGCCCAGGACACGGGCCCGGTCACGCTGCTTGGGCGGCAGCTTGTCGACCAGGATGGCGATGAATACCAGGTTGTCGATGCCCAGGACGATTTCCAGGACGATCAGGGTGAACAGGCCCACCCAGGCTGCCGGATCCAGCAACCATTCCATAGTCTTGTCCCGTCAGGCGTGCAGATGCGCCATCATCTGCGCAAATATCTTGGGCGGCGCGGCCAGCACATTGCCCGATTCCATCCAGCCCTGTTCGCCCTGGAAATCGGCCATCAGGCCACCGGCTTCGAGGACCAGCAGGCTGCCGGCCGCCATATCCCAGGGCTTGAGCCCGACGCCGCAGAAACCGTCCAGCCGGCCGCTGGCGACCCAGGCCAGGTCGAGGACCGTGGAACCCGTGCGCCGCGCCGCCGCGCTTTCGGCCAGCAGGGGAACGAAGGGCGAGTTCGCCGGCAGCGCCGTGGACTGGGGAATATGCGAAGCCAGCAGGGCATCGTGGTAGCGCACGCAGGTGGACACCCGCACCCGGCGGTCGTTCAGGAAGGCGCCGCTGCCCCGGCTGGCGGTGAACATTTCATTGCGCGTGGGATCGTAGATCACGGCATGCGCGGCCTGGCCGCGATGCATCAGCGCGATGGACACGGCATAGTGCGCAAAGCCGTGGATGAAGTTCGTGGTGCCGTCCAGCGGATCGACCACCCATTGGAATTCGGCGCCGACCTGGTCGCCCGCCGCCTGGTGGCGGCCCGATTCCTCGGCCAGGATGCCGTGGTCGGGATAGGCTGTGCGTAAAATGTCGATGATGGATTCCTCGGCGGCCCGATCGATTTCCGTGACGTAGTCCTTCGGCCCCTTGCGCGCCACGTTCAGGCGTTCCAGGTCGAGGCTGGCGCGGTTGATGATGGCGCCGGCACGGCGTGCCGCCTTGATGGCGGTGTTGAGCATCGGGTGCATAGGTTTCCAAAGATCACGGGTAATAGCTTCTATTTTAAATGACTCCGCCAGTTTCCTCCGATACGCCCGCCCGCGGCCCGGATATTTTTGCCCGGGTGCGCTTCGTCATGGTCAACCCGACCCATCCCGGCAATGTCGGCTCGGCGGCCCGCGCGATCAAGACCATGGGCTTTCACGACCTGCATCTGGTGGCCCCCGCCGACCCGGACATCCTGCGCCAGCCCGAGGCCATCGCGCTGGCAAGCGGGGCCGGCGACATCCTGGACCAGGCCCGCACGCACGCCACCCTGGCCGATGCGCTGGGGCCGGCGACCCTGGCCTTTGCCCTGACGGCGCGGGCCCGTGCCATGGGCCCCCCGCCCTGCGACATCCGCGAGGCCGCCGCGCAATCGGCCACCGAACTGGCCCGGCCGGACACGCGCATCGCCATCGTGCTGGGCACGGAGCGCACCGGTCTTTCCAACGAAGACATCACGCTGTGCCAGCGGGTCTGCCACATTCCCGCCAATCCGGCGTACAGTTCACTGAACGTGTCCCAGGCGCTGCAACTCGCTGCCTGGGAAATGCGCTACGCCCTGCTGCCGCTGGCCGGCGAGGCGCGCCTGCCCGACACCCATGCCCGGCACGATCCGGGCACGGACCCGGCCAGCAGCGAACGCGTCCAGGCCATGCTCGACCACTTCGAGCAGGCCCTGGTGGCCGTGAGATTCCTCGATCCGCGGCATCCGAAGAAACTGTTGCCGCGCATGCGGCAGATGTGGACCCGAAACCGGCTGAGCACCGACGAAGTGGACATGGTGCGCGGCATGTGCACCGCCATGATCCGCAGCGCGGGGCACGCCACGGCCGGCGCCGCGCGGACCGCCCCGACCGGCCTCTCCGATGAACATGAACACGCCTTGAGCCCCGACCGACATGTTTGACCAGCTACGCGAAGACATCGCCTGCATCCATGAACGCGATCCGGCCGCCCGCAGCCGCATCGAAATCCTGACCTGTTACCCCGGACTGCATGCCATCCTGGTCCACCGCCTGGCGCACGGCCTGTGGCGGCGCGGCTGGTACTGGGCGGGGCGCTTCGTATCCCACCTGGGGCGCCTGCTCACCGGCATCGAGATCCACCCCGGCGCGCGCATCGGACGGCGCGTATTCATCGATCACGGCTTCGGCGTGGTGATCGGCGAGACCGCCGAGATCGGCGACGACTGCACCATCTACCAGGGCGTCACCCTGGGCGGCACCCGTCTGTACAAGGGGGAAAAGCGCCACCCCACGCTCGAGGAAGGCGTGGTCGTGGGCGCGGGCGCCCAGATCCTGGGCGGCTTCACCGTGGGCGCCCACGCGCGGATCGGCTCCAACGCGGTGGTGATCAAGCCTGTACCCGCCGGCGCAACCGCCGTGGGCAATCCGGCGCGGGTGATCCTGCCGGAAGACCACACGGCGCCCGCACCGGCAGCCGGCGATGCCCAGGGCACGGCAGCGACCCGGGACGCCGGAGACGGGGCCGGTGCCCGGCAGCCGGATGCAACGCCTGCCACGGCGGCCAGGCGCGCCACCCCGTCGCCCTGCGAGGAAGGCGCCCCGCCCTCGCAATCCGAATGGGCGGCCCGGCCCCTGCAGGAACTGCTGCAGCGCGGCCGGCAGGAATCCGCCTCCGCGGACGGCACGGCCTCGCAGGAAGATTTCGCCCCCTACGGCGTCAGCCGCGCGGACGACGACCCGCTGGTCAAGGTGCTGCACGAACTGATCAACCACACGGCACAGCAGGATGCACGCATCCAGCGCCTGTGCTCGGCCCTTGAAGACCTGGGCCAGCGCATCGAAAACGGCCAGCACCCGCTCGACGCGGAACGGCTGAACCGGATGGTGGAATAGGAAAGGACCGGCCGGGACCCAGGCTCGAAATCAGCCGTTGGCGGCGCCGTTTTCCGGCGCAGGGGCCGGAATCGACTGGACTTCGCGCAGGGGAATGGGCGAACGCAGGCCCGCCTGGCGCAATTCCTGGGGCGCGCGGCGATGCAGGTCGAAATACACGTCCCAGTATTTCTCCGCCGGCGTCCATACGCGGATGTTCACCATGATGGTGCTTTCCCGGTATTCCATCACCATGACCTGGGGCGCCGGATCGCCCAGGATGCCGTCATGGCGATCCACCAGCGCTTTCAGGGTGGCCAGGGCGGATTCCAGGTCGTCGTCGTAGCGCACCCCCAGCATCATGTCCAGGCGGCGGGTCTTGTTGCGGCTGTAGTTGGTGATCGGGCTGCCCCAGACCAGCGTGTTGGGCAGCAGGATCTGGATGCCGTCGGCCTGCACGAACCGCGTCATGAACAGGCCGATCTCGTCCACCGTGCCCGAGCCCTGGCTGCCGATGGCGACGAATTCGCCCGCACGCACCGGCCGCAGCACCAGCAGCATGATGCCGGCCGCGAAATTCTGCAGCGTGCCCTGCAAGGCCAGGCCGATGGCCAGGGCGGAAGCGCCCAGCATGGCGACCAGGCTGGCGGTCTGCACGCCCAGGCGGGCCAGCACGGCCAGCAGCACCACGATGCGCACCGCCCAGACGGTGACGCTGCGCACCATGGGCACGATGGTCGGGTCGATCCGGGGCGAACGGTCTGCGATATGGCGCATCCAGCGGCCCAGCAGATTGGATACGGCCCAGCCGACCACCAGGATGGCCAGGGTGACGCCCAGGTGGATCACGATGCCGCTCGGGTCGGGGATGCTGGACCAGAAAGCCTGAAGCTGTTCCATGGCGGGAATCTCCGGGAATGAAACGAAGGGAAGGCGATTTTACGTCGGTCCCGGCGCCCGGCGCTCGTCTTTCCGGACCCACGCTGACTGTTTTATCCACGCGGATTGTGGACAAATCCATGGATAAGCCCACTGCATCCGCGGGTTTCCCCTGTGCCTCAAGGGTTTAGCTGCAGCGGTAGGAAATCGCCCGGCGCGGCGCCTTCCTTCATGCCGCGTGATGATGGGTATTGATTCCATGGAATGTCCACCCGCCCGGAGGATCGATATAGTGGCCTGGCGCATCGCCCCCCCAGGCCCATCGCCCGTCGCCGCAGCGAGCGCCGAAGAACACACATGAAACGCGCCGGCCAGGGCGCCGCGCGATGGAGACACACATGAAGCACTTCTTCCTGACGCTCTCGCTGCGCGTCCGCCTGGCGCTATGCGTCCTGGGACTGTTCCTGCCCACCCTGCTCGCCGTCACGTTCGTGCTTGCGCTGGCGGGGCCGCTGCCGGATGCCCTGCGCGGCGGCCTGATCGGGCTCGCCCTGGCAGCCGCCCTGCTGGCCTGGCTGGTCTACCAGGTCCTGCTGCGCATGGTCCTGAACCCCCTGCTGGACAGCGGCCAGCTGCTGCGCCGGATTGCCGCAGGAGACCTGACCGCCTCCATCGAGGTCTGGACCCGGGATGAAATCGGGCAACTGTTCCAGGGCCTGAGGGACACCCAGAACAGTCTGAGGACGATGATCGCCATGGTGCTGGAACGCACCGCCCGCATGATCCACGGCTCGCGCGAAATCGCGGCCGGCAACCAGGACCTGAACGCGCGCACGGAACAGCAGGCGGCTGCCCTGCAGCAGACCGCGGCCAGCATCGAGCAACTGGCCTGCACCACCCGCCAGAATGCGGACAATGCCCGGCAGGCCAACCAGCTGGCAGGAGAGGCATCATCCGTGGCCACGGACGGCGGGCGCACCATGGACGACCTGATTCAGACCATGGGAGGCATTTCCGACAGCGCCCAGCGGATCGGCGAGATCGTCGGCGTCATCGACGGCATCGCCTTCCAGACCAACATCCTGGCCCTGAACGCCGCCGTCGAGGCGGCCCGCGCCGGCGAGGAAGGCCGTGGCTTTGCGGTGGTGGCCTCGGAGGTGCGAGCCCTGGCGCAGCGCAGCGCCGCCGCAGCGGGGGAAATCCGGGCGCTGATCGAGCAGTCGACCCTGCGCATCGAAGACGGCGCGGCGCGCATGCGGCAGGCGGGCCGGACCATGCGGGAAATCGTCGGGTCGGTGCAGAAGGTTTCGGGCATCATGAGCGAAATCACCGCCGCCACCGTGGAGCAATCTGCCGGCATCGAGCAGATCCACCAGGCCATGGCCCAGATCGATTCGGTCACGCAACACAATGCCCGGCTCGTGCGTCAGTCCGCCAGCGCCACCAGCCTGCAGGAGCGCCTGGCCGACGAAGTGAAGGACTCCCTGACCGTGTTCCGGCTGGGGATGACGGCTTTATCCACTTCGATTGTGGACAATCCCATGGACAAGTCCTGGGGGACTTGATTTCCTGCTTTCAAATCAATGGGATGCCGCAGCAGGCGGAAAAATGACCGGCGCATGACACGCGCCGGCCGCGCAGAATTATCCACCTCATCTGTGGACAAACCCATGGACAAACCCTGGGCTTTTCCCGATTCCGATGGCGGGACAAAGGCTTACGATGGGTGGTTGGTTTCCGCTCCGGGTTCCTGGTGCCCGCCAAAGCCCTTGCGCATCGCCGACAGGACCTTATTGGCGAATTCCGCGTTGCCGCGCGACTGGAACCGCTCGAACAGCGCCGCGCCGAGCACCGGCACCGGCACACCTTCGTCGACAGCGGCATGCAGCGTCCAGCGTCCCTCGCCGGAATCGGACACCCGGCCCGTGAAACCGTCCAGCCCCGGATCGGCCTGAAACGCCTGCGCCGTCAGGTCCAGCAGCCACGACCCGATCACGCTGCCCCGTCGCCAGAGCTCGGCAATCTCAGGCAGGTCCATGTCGTACTGGTAGTGCCGCGGGTCGCGCATCGGTGCCGTCTCGGCATCGGCCGCATGATCGCGCTTGCCCACATTCGCATGACGCAGCAGGTTGAAGCCTTCGGCATAGGCCTGCATGATTCCGTATTCGATGCCGTTGTGCACCATCTTCACGAAATGTCCCGCCCCGGCCGGCCCGCAGTGCAAGTAGCCCTGTTCCGCCGTGCCGCCGGCCCGCCGGCCCGGCGTGCGCGAAGCGGCATCAAGCCCCGGCGCCAGCGCCGCAAAGACCGGGTCCAGCCGCGCAACCGCGGCGGCGTCACCACCGATCATCAGGCAATAGCCCCTGGCCTGGCCGTGCACGCCCCCGCTAGTGCCGACATCCAGGTAATGGATGCCCCGTTCCGCCAGCGCATCCGCCCGCCGGATATCGTCGTGATAGCAGGAATTGCCGCCATCGATGACGATATCGTCCGCGTCGAGCAACGGCACGATCTGGTCCAGCAAGCCATCGACCAGGCCCGCCGGCACCATCAGCCAGACGGTCCTGGGGCGCGGAAGCCGGTCGACCAGGTCGGCCAGGGAATCCGCCCCGACGGCGCCATCCGCGGCCAGCCGGGCCACGGCATCCGCCTGGGGATCGTAGGCGACGCAGCCGATGTTCCTGCCCATCAGCCGGCGCGCCATCCCGGCGCCCATGCGCCCCAAACCTACCATGCCGATCTGCATGTGAATCTCCGTATTTTGCGTTGGCGTAATGGTACAAGGTCCGGGGCGGCGCCCGGGCTCAGGACCAGCCCGATCGCATCAGCCTTTTCCGGCCGTCCGTGCCGCCGCAAGCACGCGCCGTGCGAACACGACGCACATGAAGGCAAAGGCCAGCAGCCCGATGACTGTGGCGGCCGGCGCGAACCCGGGGCCCGCCACGGCCAGGGGGGCATCCCCGCCGCCGGAGGCCATGGATCCCACGATCAGGATGGCCAGCACCACACCCACCAGGCTCTCGCCCACGATCAGCCCCGAAGCGAACAGCGTGCCCGTGCGCTCGCTTGCCTGGACGAGCCGCTCGCGCTCCACGCCGTCGGGCACCGCCCGGGTATCGACGCGGCGCCGGACGAACCATGAGATCAGGGCGCCCACGAACAGTGCCGTAGCCACCGTGGGCGGCAAGTAGACGCCCATGGCCACGGCCAGCGGCGGCACGCGAAACCGGGTGAACCTGCCGAGGGCTGCGTCGAGCACGATCAGGGCCGCACCCACCAGCACGCCGATGCGGATGTATGTCCAGTCGAGCGTATGGCTGAACAGGCCCTGCGCGATGGTGATCATGAGCGATGCCTGCGGCGCGGCCAGCGCCTGCGCAGGATCCATGCCCTGACGCGGCAGGCTGCCGATGAAGCCATAGGCCTCGTAGAGCAGTTCCAGCACCGGCGGAATCGTGACTGCGCCGATCACGCAACCGATGATCAGCGCCGTCTGCTGCCGCCACGGAGTCGCATGCACCAGCCAGCCCGTTTTCAGGTCCTGCAGATTGTCATTGGAAATCGCCGCCACGGCCACGACGACCGAGGTGCAGAACAACGCCAGTGCCGTCATGAAGCGCACGGATTCAGGCTTGCCCAGCAGATCCTGCGCCTGGCCGATGCCGATGAAGATCATGGACGAGGCCAGGATGGCGATCACGGCGATGCCGGAGATCGGGCTGGCCGACGAACCCACCAGGCCTGCCATGTAGCCGCAGGCGGCAGCCACCAGGAAGCCGAACACGAAGGCCAGCACGACGCCGGCCACCACCAGGGTCCAGGCGGCCAGCACAGGCAGGCCGGAGTCGGCCACGAAGGACTGGAAAGTCGCGCCCAGCAGCAGGATCATGAGCAGGGTCAGCTTCAGCAGCACCCCGGGCGGCAGGTCGGCGTCGGTGCGCTCCATCCCCGCACCGCTTCGCCCGCGCTTGAACACCGCCAGCGAAATCCGCATGCCCTCGACCATGGGCTTGATCAGCGTCAGCAACGTCCAGACGGCGGCCACGGCAATCATGCCGGCACCGATCAGCCGCACCTTGGAGACCCAGATGCCGGTGGCAAAATCCGCCAGGCTGGCACCATCGGGCATGGGTGCGAGCGAGGTCAGCCAGGGGACGGCGACCCCCCAGGACAGCACCACGCCCAGCAGCATCGCCACGCCGCCGACGATGCCGACCAGATACCCCGCGCCGACCAGTGCGAAGGACAAACCCAGGGGCAGCTGGAATACAGCGCGCCCGACGCTGAACCAGTAACCCACGCTGTCGCCGGCCACGCGCAGGCCGCCGGTCAGCAAGCTGAAACCGCCCGCCAGCACACCGCCGGCCACGATGTCACGCAATCCACCGGCCTGCCGGGCCCCCGTGCCGTCGCCAGGATGCTGCCCGACCTTGAGGATCTCGGCCGCTGCCACGCCTTCCGGATACGGCAGATCGCTGTTGACCACCAGCGCGCGCCGCAGCGGCACGGTGAACACCACGCCCAGGATCCCGCCGCAGGCGCAGATCATGGCGGTCTGCAACAGGGGAAAGCCTGTCCAGTACCCCATCATCAGCAGCGCCGGCAGCACGAAGATCACGGCGGACAAGGTGCCCGCCGCGGACGCCTGCGTCTGGACGATATTGTTTTCCAGTATGTTGGAATCGCGGAAGGCCCGCAGCACCGCCATGGAAATCACCGCCGCCGGGATCGAGGAGGCGAAGGTCAGGCCCACCTTCAGGCCCAGGTAGACATTGGAAGCGGTGAATATCAGGGTGATCAGGGCGCCCAGAACCGCACCCCGCAGAGTGAGTTCTTTCAGCGATGCGTGTGGCTCGGGCATGGCGGAGATCCTTGCAAGCGTTTGTGAAATAGACGATATGAACCGCGCATTGTGATCCATCCTCGGGGATTCGTCACGGCGCGGCGACGGGATGTTTCTCTGTTGCATGAGCGAAGGGATTGCCGCCCGTTTCGATTTTCTCAACTGCCTGCGCGGCAGCGAACGTGCTTCAGTGGGTCGGCATCCCAACGTGCGTATTTCTCAGCTGCCTACGCGGCAGCGAACGGCCGCATGATCGACGCCCGCACCCTACTGCTTTTCTCAGCTGCCTACGCGGCAGCGAACTAGACAAACAAACACTCAACTTACTGATTTTTTAAAGATCTTCAACCAACATGCCCACACTGCCCAAATTCTTGATCAGTCAATAACCCATTGATTCATAAGGGGCCCACAAGGGCCTCGTAGAAAAGGGTCAGAACCAGGGAAGTGTCGCCGTACTGCTCAAACCGTAGGTATTGAATACCCCGGATACCGCCTCTGGCTGCGGGTCTCCCAGAGCCAGGAACAGGCAAAACCGCTGCCCGGTGCTAGCGCTGCGCAATTGCACATAAGGCAAATCGGGCTGCTCTTCGACGCTATCTGGAATAGCGTGGACGGCCTCCTCGAGCCCGGCCCGGGTAATTGCGGTCTGCCATGTCCTATCCCCGCGCCGTTCGGCGAACTGATCCAGGATCCGCCGCGTTTCCGTCAGGGCACGCTTGCTGCACTGGGAAACCAGCAGGACATTCATGCACCACCTTCTTGATCCGAAGGCGGAATGACCCCTGAGCCGGAAGCCGCCATGGCGATTTCCTTGACCGTATCGATCATGAAATCCAGCGACTCACTGCGCGTCAGGGCTTCGATGCAGTTGCGGCGAAACTGCTGTTCATCATCGCCTCGCATGGCGGAAAACAGAGGTGTTCCACCCCCACCGCAAAACCCCACCAGTACGCCGGCCTTGGCCAACGCCCGCATTGCCGCCTGTGTAATGGAAGTACCTGTTCCCAGCAGAATGCTGGTGGTATTGGCGATCGGGATATTCCAGTACAGTGACCGCTTGCCTGCATCGGTCACGTATTCGACGCGACCACCATTGGCCAGCACTCGGCAATGTTCCAGGTAATAGATATTCGCCCGCTTGGAATGCAGGATCGTTTTCAGATCGGAGACCGCGATGTCATCCATGAATCTTTATGTAACACAGGAACAAGCGTAGTAACAGCCTCCTGTCGGCACCGTCCGACAGACACTACCCGCCTCATTGACCGATAATACGTACCTCCCCGTTTCACCCCCCGCCAGCACCACAGCCATGTCCACCTCCGATCTTTCCGGTCACACGCCGATGATGCAGCAGTACCTTCAGCTGAAGGCCCAGGCCGGGTCGCATCTGCTGTTCTATCGCATGGGCGACTTCTACGAGATGTTCTACGACGATGCAGAGCGGGGAGCACGCCTGCTGAACCTGACGCTGACCAAGCGCGGCACATCCAACGGGGCGCCGATCCCGATGGCGGGCGTGCCGCACCATGCCATGGAAAGCTACCTGGCGCGGTTGGTGGCGCTGGGTGAATCCATCGCCATCTGCGAGCAGATCGGCGATCCGGGCGCCAGCAAGGGGCCGGTCGAACGCAGGATCGTGCGCGTGGTCACGCCCGGCACGCTGACCGACGACGCGCTGCTGCCGGCCAACGACGACCGCCGGATCGCGGCCTGGATCATGGGACGCGGCCACGGGCGCGAGACCGTGGGGCTGGCCTGGATGAACCTGGCCAACGGCGACTTCAAGGCCTGCGAATCGACGGCGGAGCTGCTGGATGCGGAACTGGGCCGCATCGCGCCCGCCGAACTGGTCTGCGCGGAGCAGGCGGACACCCGGGCGCTCGAGGCCACGGGCCTGGAAACGGCGATCAGCCGGGTGCCGGACTGGCACTTCGAGGCCGATGGCGCGCGCGACACGCTGCTGCGCCATTTCGGCGTGAACGACGTGGGGGCCTTCGGCCTGGATCACCTGCCGCTGGCGATGCGCGCGGCTGGGGCATTGTTGCGCTACGTCGGCTCCACGCAAGCCCAGGCACTGAACCATGTGCACAGCCTGTCGGTGGATGCCGGCGGCGACTACGTGGTTCTGGATCCGGCCACCCGGCGCAACCTGGAAATCACCGATACGCTCAATGGCGGCGACGGGCCGACGCTGTTCAGCACGCTGGATCATGCCCGCACGCCCATGGGCAGCCGCCAGCTGCGCCGCTGGCTGCAGGCGCCGCTGCGCGACAATCCGCAGGCCCGCGCCCGCCAGGATGCGATCACGCAGTTCCTGCAGGCGCCGGACGCCGACGGCGCGCTGCGCGCCTTGCGGGACGCATTGCGGCCGCTGCCTGACCTGGAACGCATGGCGACCCGCCTGGCGCTGGGCACAATCCGCCCGCGCGAGCTGGCCAGCCTGCGCGAAGCGCTGGCCGGCCTGGACACGCTGGCGCAGGCCACCGCATCCGCTTTCGATGCCCGGGGGCTGCTGGCCGATTGCCTGAAAGACGTACCGGTGGATCCGGCGCTGCATGCGTTGCTGGCCCGTGGCATTGCCGCCGAGCCCGCCCCGATGGTGCGCGACGGCGGCGTGATCGCACCCGGCTACGACGCCGAACTGGACGAACTGCGCCAGCTGGCGGGCGACAACGGCGCCTTCCTGCTGGAAGTCGAGGCCCGCGAACGGGAACGCACCGGCATCGCCAACCTGCGCGTGGAATACAACCGCGTCCACGGCTTCTTCATCGAGGTCACGCGCGGCCAGACCGACAAGGTGCCCGACGACTACCGCCGCCGCCAGACGCTGAAGAACGTGGAACGCTACATCACGCCCGAGCTGAAAGCCTGGGAAGACAAGGTTCTTTCGGCCCGGGACCGCGGCCTGGCCCGCGAAAAGCTGCTGTACGAGCAGATCCTGGCTCAGGCCGCCGAGCACGCCGCAGCCCTGGCGCGCAGCGCCGCAGCCCTGGCGCGCATCGATGCGCTGGCCGGACTGGCCCACCATGCGCGCGCCCACGGCTGGGTCGCACCGGAGCTGACCGACGACATCTGCCTGGACATCGAGGCCGGCCGCCACCCGGTGGTGGAACACAGCATCGAGTCCTTCACCCCGAACGACTGCCGCATGGACGAAGAACGCCGCATGCTGCTGATCACGGGGCCGAACATGGGTGGCAAGTCGACCTACATGCGCCAGGTGGCGCTGATCGCGCTGCTGGCGCGGGCCGGCAGCTACGTGCCCGCCTCGCGGGCGCGCATCGGCCCGCTCGACCGCATCTTCACGCGCATCGGCGCCGCCGACGATCTGGCGGGCGGGCGCTCGACCTTCATGATGGAAATGATGGAGGCCGGGGTGATCCTGGGCGCGGCCACGCCGCGCAGCCTGGTCCTGATGGACGAGATCGGCCGAGGCACGTCCACCTACGACGGCCTGGCGCTGGCCTGGGCGATCGCCCACCGGCTGTTGACGCACAACCGCGCCATGACGCTGTTCGCCACGCACTATTTCGAGATGACCCGACTGCCGGAAAAGACCCATGGCGTGGTCAACGTCCACCTGGCGGCGGCCGACGCCCCCGATGGCGTGGTCTTCCTGCACGAAGTCCGGCCCGGCCCGGCCAGCCAGAGCTACGGCCTGCATGTGGCCCAGCGCGCAGGCATTCCGCCGGTGGTGATCCGCCATGCGCGCAAGGAACTGGCCGAACTGGAAGCCCGCAACCGGTCGGAATCCCAGCTGGCGCTGTTCGTGCAGCAGGCCGAGGAAGAATCCGGCGGCGACCCGGATGCGCCCCTGCGCGCCGCCCTGCAGGCGCTGGATCCCGACAGCCTCAGCCCGCGCGAAGCGCTGGAACTGATCTACCAGCTGCGCCGCGACTTTCTCTGACCTGGGGCGGCCCGGGCCTCGGGCCGGACCACCCCGCTGCGCGCAGGCGCCGGCCCACACCACAGGACACACGTCATGCACACTCCGATCCCCGACCTCGACCGGCCCACGCCCCTGCTGGGCGGGCTGACCCCCAGGGAATTCATGCGCGACTACTGGCAGAAGAAACCCCTGCTGGTGCGCCAGGCGATTCCCGGCTTTCAGCCGCCCGTCACGATCCGCGACGTGCAGACGCTGGCCCGCCGCGAGGAAGTCGAATCCCGCCTGATCACCCATGGCGAGCGGGGCTGGTCCCTGAAGCACGGCCCGTTCCGCCGGCTGCCGCCCGCCACGCAGCCGAACTGGACGCTGCTGGTGCAAAGCGTGGATCTGCACGACGATGCCTCGGCTGCGCTGATGCGGCAGTTCCGTTTCATTTCCGACGCCCGGCTCGACGACCTGATGATCAGCATCGCCACCGACGGCGGCGGCGTCGGCCCCCACTTCGACAGCTACGACGTGTTCCTGCTGCAAGGCCACGGGCGGCGCCGCTGGCGCACCAGCCGGCAGGCCGACCGGGCCCTGGTGCCGGGGCTGCCGCTGAAGATCCTGGCCGACTTCCAGCCGGAGGCGGACGACATCCTGGAACCGGGCGACATGCTGTACCTGCCCCCGCACGTCTGCCACGACGGGGTGGCGATCGGCAATGACTGCATGACGCTGTCCATCGGCTTTCGCGTGCCCAGCCAGGCCACCCTGGCCCGCGGCCTGCTCGAGGCAGCCGCCGACCAGATCTCGGCGCAACACCTGGGCGACCCGGGCCTGTACGGCCACCCCTGCCTGCCGGGCCCCGACCTGGCCGCGCTGTACACCGATGCCGGCGAGCCCGCCACGCGCACGCCGGCCGCGCTGCCCGATTCGCTGGTGCAGGCCACGCTGGACACCCTGTCCAAGGTGCGCCTGGACCGTGCCGTGGCGGCCCGGTTCCTGGGGCAATGGCTGACGTCCCTGCCCGATAGCGCCCTGTTCGACCCGGCCGACGAACCTCTGTCGCTGAGCGCCGGGGTGCCCGCCTCGGGCCGCCTGACGCTGGACCGCTGCACCCGGCTGATGTACTGCGGCCAGCAGGTCTTCATCAACGGCGAGGTCGCGCCCCTGGCGGCCAACCCCGGCCTGGAAGCGCTCGCCGACCAGCGCATGCTGGACGCCGGCACGGTCGGCCAACTGCCCCCCGAGACCCTGGCGGTCCTCGACGAATGGCTGTCGGAAGGCTGGCTGCACTGGGAAGACTGAAGCCGCGCCGCGGGCCGGGACACCGGCCCGGTTGCGCCATCATGTCGGGCAATTTACTTATATCCGCATAAAAACATAAGCATCGGTTCGTTCACGGCATGAAGGAAGCGTCCCAGAATGGACGCTTCCCTCATTTCGACAAGACCGTGCCATGCTCGCGCCGAACTACCTGCCCGAAGCCCATCATGCCCTGATCGCCGAACTGGCCGACAACCTGGAATCGTCCAGCCTGCACTGGCTATCCGGCTATTTCGCGGGTGTCGCCCAGGCGCGCCAGCCCGCGCGGGAAGCCGCGCCCCCGCTCACCGTGGCCGCCGTCGCCGCGCCCGACACCGCCCAGCGGCTGACCATTCTTTACGGCAGCCAGACGGGCAATGCCAAGCGCATCGCGACCGGCCTGTACGAAAAAGTGCTGGCCCAGGGCCTGGAGGCGCGCCTGGTGCGGGCCGACCAGTACAAGACCAAGGAACTGAAGGACGAGCAGCTGCTCTACGTGGTCATGAGCACCCAGGGCGACGGCGATCCGCCGGACGATTCCATCGCCTGGGTCGAATTTCTGCTGGGCAAGCGCGCGCCGAAGCTGCCCCGGCTGAAATATGCCGTGCTGGGACTGGGCGATTCCAGCTACCCCTCGTTCTGCGGCATTTCGCAAAAGATCGACGCCCGCCTGGCCGAATTGGGCGCCCAACGCCTGCAGGATCCGGGCACGGCGGACCTGGACATCGAGACGGTCGCCACCCCCTGGCAGGACCGGGCCCTGGAACAGGCGCGCGAGGCGCTGAAATCCGCCGCGCCCGCGGCGGCCCACCAGGCCACCGTCACGCCGCTGCGCCCCCAGGCCGAGAAATTCACCCGCGACCGCCCTTTCCAGGCCGAAGTCCTGCTGAACCAGCCCATCACGGGCCGCGACAGCGACAAGGACATCCGCCACATCGAACTGTCGCTGGACGGCAGCAAGCTGCAATACGAACCCGGCGATGCCCTGGGTGTCTGGCCCGTGCAGGACGACACCCTGGTCGCCCGCGTGCTGGCGGCCACCGGCCTGAACGCCGCCGATGCCGTCGAGCACCAGGGCACTTCGCGCCCCCTGGGCGAATGGCTGGGCCGCTACCGTGAGCTGACCGTGCTGACCCGCCCCTTCCTGGCGGCTCTGGCCGAGCGCGCGAAGCAGGACGACCTGACAGCTCTGCTGGAGCCCGGCGCCCGCGACCGGCTGGCGTCCTACCTGGGCACGCACCAGTTGATCGACGCCTTGCGCCAATGGCCGGCCCATTGGACCGGGCCGGAGCTGGTGGCGGCCTTGCGCCCGCTGACGCCGCGCCTGTATTCCATCGCGTCCTGCGCGGCAGTGGCCGAAGACGAAGTCCACCTGACGCTGAGCCATCTCGCCTTCGAGACAGAGGGCGAATCCCGCTGGGGCGTGGCCTCGCATTTCCTGGCGGAACGGGCCGAAGGCGACACGGTGCCAGTCTTCATCGAGGAAAATTCGCGCTTTCGCCTGCCGGCCGATGCGGCCCGCGACATCATCATGATCGGCGCCGGCACCGGCGTGGCGCCGTTCCGCGCCTTCGTCCAGGCGCGCGCCGAGGCGGACGCCCCGGGCCGCAACTGGCTGTTCTTCGGCAACCCGCACTTCACCAGCGACTTCCTCTACCAGGTCGAATGGCAGCAGGCGCTGAAAGACGGCCACCTGGACCGCATCGACCTGGCGTTCTCGCGCGACCAGGCAGAAAAGATCTACGTCCAGCACAAACTGCTGGCCCAGGGTGCCGACGTGTACGACTGGATCCAGGCGGGCGCCCACGTCTACGTCTGCGGAGACGCCGACCGCATGGCCCGCGACGTGCATGCCGCCCTGCTCGAGATCGCCCGCGACCATGGCGGCCTGGACGAGGAAGGCGCCCGCCAGTGGCTGGACGACCTGGCCGCGCAGGGCCGCTACGCGCGCGACGTCTACTGAACCCGCCGCCGCATGCGGCATCGCCCGGCCGGGTTTTGCGCCCGGCCGACCCGATTTCCATGGCCCGGCCCGATGGGCCGCCCCCTCTTTCGACCACGAATCCCGACATGAGCATTTCCCCCCTGTCCCCCCTGGAAGACATCAAGACCGGCAGCCGCTTCCTGCGCGGCACCATTGCCCGGGAACTGGACAATCCGGTCACCGGCGCCATTCCCGAAGCCGACACCAAGCTGCTGAAATTCCACGGCAGCTACATGCAGGACGACCGCGACATCCGCGACGAACGGCGCAAGCAGAAGCTGGAACCCGCCTACGCCTTCATGGTGCGTGCGCGCCTGCCGGGCGGCGTGATCAGCCCCGACCAGTGGCTGGCGCTGGACGAACTGGCACAGAAATACGCCACGCGCGGCCTGCGCATCACCACGCGTCAGACCTTCCAGTGGCACGGCATCCTGAAACGCAACCTGCGCGCCTTCATGCAGGGCATCCACGACGCCCGGGCCACCACGATCGCCGCCTGCGGCGACGTGAACCGCCAGGTGATCAGTTCGGTCAACCCGCACCTGTCGAGCCAGCACGCACTGACGCAGGAATGGGTGCAGCGCCTGTCCGACCATTTCCTGCCGCACACCAGCGCCTATGCCGAGATCTGGCTGGGCGGCGAACAGGTCGGCGAGGCCGTCGACGAGGAACCCATCTACGGCAACGACTCCGCCTACCTGCCGCGCAAGTTCAAGATCGGCATCGCCATTCCGCCGACCAACGACTGCGACGTCTTCGCCAATGACCTGGGGCTGGTCGCCATCATCGAGAACGGCCAACTGCAGGGCTTCAACGTGGCCGTGGGCGGCGGCATGGGCGCCACGGCGGGCGACCCGACCACCTATCCCCGGCTGGGCACGCTGATCGGCTTCACCCGGCCGGAGAACGTGGTGGCCGTGGCCGAAGCCGTGGTCACCCTGCAGCGCGACCACGGCAACCGCAGCGAACGCCAGCACGCGCGCCTGAAATACACTGTGGACCGACTGGGCGTGGACTGGTTCCGCGAACAGGTCGGCCTGCGCAGCGGCACGCCCCTGGAACCGCTGCGCCCCTACCGTTTCGAGCGCAACGGCGACCGCTATGGCTGGGCCCGCGGCGAGGACGGCCGCTGGCACCTGGGGCTGTACATCGCTTCCGGCCGCCTGTGGGACCGCGACGGCCTGCGCCTGCAGACCGGCATGCGCGAGATCGCCAAGGTGCTGAAAGGCGAATTCCGCCTGACGTGCAACCAGAATCTGGTGATCGCCAACGTCGACGAATCCGACCGCGCCGCCATCGACGCGCTGGTCGGGGAATACGGACTGGACGGCTACAAGGAACAGAGCGGCATCCGCCGCCACCACATCGCCTGCGTCGCGCTGCCCACCTGCGGGCTGGCCATGGCCGAAAGCGAGCGCTACGCGCCCATCCTGCTGCCCAAGCTGGAAGCCCTGCTGGACACGCACGGCCTGCGCGACGCGCCGATCCTGCTGCGCCTCTCGGGTTGCCCCAACGGCTGTTCCCGCCCCTACCTGGGCGAGATCGCCCTGGTGGGCCGCGCCCTGGGGCGCTACGACCTGCGCCTGGGGGCCGACTTCATCGGCGAGCGCCTGAACGTCCTGTACCGGGAAAACATCACCGAGGCGGAAATCCTGTCCAGCCTGGACGCCTTGTTCGGCCAATATGCGCGCGAACGCGTCGCGGAGGAAGGTTTCGGCGACTTCCTGGTGCGCACCGGCGTGATCCAGGCGGATCCGCGCAACCCGCACACCGCGGTTCCCGATCGCAAGGCGAGCGCGGCATGAATCACTTTCCGCTGTTTGCCGACCTGAAGGGCCGCACCGCCGTCGTGGTCGGCGCGGGGCTGGTGGCGGAACGCAAGATCGTGCTGCTGCGCGCGGCGGGCGCCCGGGTGGTCGTGAGCGCCCGGGCGGCCCACCCCCAGGTGCTGGCGCGCGCCCAGGCCGGCGAGATCGATCTGCGCCTGGGCGACTTCGATCCCGCGCTGCTGGACGAAGCCTGGCTGGTCGTCGCGGCCACCAGCGATCGCGAGCAGAACCGGCGCGTGGCCGCCGCCGCCGGGATGCGGCGCCTGTTCTGCAATGTGGTGGACGACCCCGAACTGTCCAGCGTCCAGGTGCCGGCCATCGTGGACCGGGCGCCGATCACCATCGCCATTTCCTCGGGCGGCGCGGCACCCGTGATCGCCCGCAGGCTGCGCGAACGCATCGAATCGCTGTTCGATCCGGCCCTGGGCGCCCTGGCCGCGCTGGCGCAGCGCAAGCGCCCGGCCATCCGCCAGGCGCTGCCGCAATTGCGGGCGCGGCGGGCCTTCTATGACTGGCTGCTGGACGGCCCCGTCCTGGGTGCCCTGCGGCGCGGCCGCGCCGCCGAGGCGGAATCCCTGCTGGGACGCGCCCTGTCCACCCGCACCCCGCCCCCGGAAGGCAAGGTGCTGCTGGTCGGCGCAGGCCCGGGCGATCCGGGCCTGCTGACCCTGCGCGGCCTGCGCGCCCTGAACGAAGCAGACGTGATCCTGGCCGACCGCCTGGTCAGCCCCGCCATCCTGGCCATGGCAAGGCGCGATGCGCAGGTGATCGACGTCGGCAAGGCACCCGGCGGGCCACATGAATCCACGCAGGCCCGCATCCATGCACTGATGGTGTCGCATGCCCGACAGGGGCGTTGCGTGGTGCGGCTGAAGGGCGGGGACCCGATGGTCTTCGGGCGCGGCGGCGAAGAACTGCAGCACCTGAAGCGCCACGGCATCGCCTACGAAGTCGTGCCCGGCATCACGGCCGCCCTGGCCTGCGGCGCCTACGCCGGCATCCCGCTGACGCACCGCGACCATGCCCAATCCCTGACCCTGTCCACCGCGCATCGCCGCGCGGACGCATCGGGGCCAGGCCGACCCGGCGCCATGCGGGACGGCGCCGATGACCGGACCCGGGTGTACTACATGGGGGTGGAGCGTCTGCCCGAGCTCAGGGCCCGTCTGCTGGCCGAAGGCCATGCGCCTGGCCTGCCCTGCGCGCTGGTGGAAAATGGCTCGCGGCCGGAACAGCGCACGCTGCACGCCACGCTGGGCTCGGTTGCGGAAGAAGCCCGCCGCCATGCCATCCGGTCGCCCGCCCTGATCATCGTCGGCGAGACTGCCGCCCTGGGCATGGACCTGGCCTGGTTCGGCGAAACACTGCACACGGCGGCTGCCGGGCAGCCCGCCGAACCGCAGCAGACTGCGGCCTGAGTGGTGTTTCGCCCGGCGGCGGGCGCCGGCGGCGCGGCGCCGCCGGCATATGGCCCTACTGGGCCTCTTTCAGGTTCTTCGCCAGCACCGACAGAATGCGGCGCGCCGTGGCGTCGGTCTTGGGCTGGCCGGCCTCGTCGCGCACGCTGACCTGCGTGCTGCCGCCCTGCTGGGCCAGGTGGATGCGCAGCTTCTGGGGCTCGGCAGTATTGCGCGTGCCGAAGAGCCGCCCGAACGCGGTCTGCTGCTCGATCTTTTCGCCCGAATCGGTATCCAGGTAGCGGATGTAGTAGTCGCCCTGCTCGCGGTTGCGATCCTCGACGGTGAAGCGGGCCGAATCGATGGCCACGCCCACGCGACGCCAGGCACGGTCGAAGGTTTCGCCCACGGTCAGGGAAGTCTGGTCCTGGGCCAGCTGGGTGTCGGTGGCTGCGCCGGCGCCCGATTCGGCGGCCTTGACCTGCTGCGCGGCCTGCTGCTGGTCGGTGCCCAGGTAGACCATCAGGCGGGCCAGCATGGCGGCGTTCAGGCCCGGGTCTTCCTTGCCGAAGACCCACTTGAACGCGGTGCCGTCGCCCGTGGGGGTTTCTTCCATGTGCTGGTGGCTGATGTAGACCTCGGTCTTGCCGTTCACGCGTTCCAGGCGCGTGGTGAAGCGATCGCGCTCGCCGCTGTCGAAGACCTGGTCCAGCACGCTGCCCAGGGCGCTGCGCAGCCAGCCTTCGGGGATCTTGGCGCGGTTTTCGGCCCAGTCGGTCTCGATCAGGCCCGCCTGCGGGTTCTGGGAATGGATGGTGAAGCCCTGTTCGCCCCAGAATTCGATGACCTTGGGGTACAGGTTTTCGGCCGCCTCGCTGACGACCAGCCAGCGCAGCGTGCCGTCGCGCATGACTTCGATGCCGGGCGCCCTGGGCAGCACACGGTCGGCCGGATTCGCGCTCTGCACACCCTGGCTGGCCTGGTAGTCGCTCAGGCGGGCGACGCCTTCGGGCGCCACGTAGTGGGCGTTCTTGTTGGCCTGCGTCAGGTCGGGGGGGATCGAGAGCGGATCGCCCGTGACGGTACTCTTGTATTCGATGGATTCGGTCTGGCCGGTGAGCTGACCGATGGTCGAGCAGGCAGACAGGGACAGCAGACCCGCCAGCACCAGGCTGGTCCGGGTAAGCGGCATGCGTTTCATCATCACAGGGAACCTGCCTCAATCAGGGCTTGGCGCACAACGGTGCGTAACGAGTCGGACAAAGGCGTCAGCGGCAGGCGGTAGCCCAGCTGGGTCAGGCCCATTTCGGCCACAGCCCACTTGACGGGGATGGGGTTGGCTTCAAGGAACAGCACACGGTTCAGGGTCGCCAGAAGGTTGTTCAGGCGACGGGTCTCGGGGACGTCGCCGCGCAGCGCGGCGGCGCAGAGTTCGTGCATCAGGCGCGGCGCGACGTTGGCGGTGACGGAGATATTGCCCCGGCCGCCCAGCAGGATGAGCGCCGCGGCGGTCGGGTCGTCGCCGCTGAAGACCTGGAAGCCTTCGGGCGCCGCCGCGATCAGCTGGGCGCCCCGGGCGATGTTGCCGGTGGCGTCCTTGACGCCGATGATGCCGGGCACCTGGGCCAGCCGCAGGATGGTCTCGTTGGACATGTCGGCCACCGTGCGGCCCGGCACGTTGTACAGGATGCTGGGCAGGTCGCCGGATTCGGCGATGGCGCGGAAATGCTGGTAGAGGCCTTCCTGGGTGGGCTTGTTGTAGTAGGGCACGACGGTCAGGCCGGCGGCCGCGCCTGCGGCATAGGCGTGGCGCTGCAGTTCGATGGCCTCGGCCGTGGAATTGCCACCCGTGCCCGCGATCACGGGAATGCGGCCGTTGGCGTGGCGCACGGCCAGCTCGATGAGCTCGGCTTGTTCCTGGACGGTGACCGTGGGGGATTCGCCGGACGTGCCGACCACCACCAGGGCGTCGGTACCCTGGTCGACGTGCCAGTCGATCAGTTTTCGGAAGGCTTCCAGGTCCAGTTGCCCATCGGGGTGCATGGGCGTGACCAGGGCAACCATGCTGCCCTGAAAGACTGGGGTCGATGAATCCGAGCCGGCCATGATGAGGAATGCCTCCGCAAGACGCCCGGGAAAAACACCCGGGCGAAACAAAAAGCCAAGTTTACCGGATTCGGACCGCCGATCTACAAAAATCCACCGACGACCCACTGCCCCAGTTTCAGGAGCGGCAGCATCAGGGGCCAGAGCCAGCCGAGCATCATCAGCACGACCAGGATCACCAGCCCGTAGGGCTCGATGCGGCCGTAGCGCCAGGCCAGGCGCGGAGGCAGCAGGCTGAAGACGATCCGCCCCCCGTCCAGCGGCGGCAGCGGCAGCAGGTTCAGCGCCATCAGGATCAGGTTGACCTGGACCCCCGCGCTGGCCATCAGGGCCCAGAAATCCTGGGGGCCGCTGATCAGGTCCAGCATCAGGAGGGCACGCAGGAACAGCACCCAGCCGATGGCCATCAGAAGATTGGAGGCCGGCCCCGCCAGCGCCACCCAGAGCATGTCGCGCTTGGGCCGGCGCAGGCGGCTCCAGTTGACCGGCACGGGCTTGGCCCAGCCGAACAGCAGCCCGCCCCCCATGAGCTTGGTGGCGAACAGCAGCACCAGCGGCACGACGATGGTGCCCATCGGGTCGATGTGCCGCAAGGGATTGAGGCTGATGCGGCCGGCCTGCGCCGCCGTGGGGTCGCCGAAATAGCGCGCCACGTAACCGTGCGCGGCCTCGTGCAAGGTGATGGCGAACAGGACCGGCAGGGCGTAGACCGCGATGGTCTGGATCAGATTGTCCACAGGATCTCGGGCGAGCGAAGCGCCGGCCGGCGGCCGGCAAACCCCGTAAGCATAACCGCTAGCGCCGCACGGGCGTGCGTCCGGGCCCGCCGGATGCGGCCCGGCGCGCAGTCACGACAATCCCAGCTCGGCCGGGTCGCCGCGCCCCACCCGCACGACCTGGGGCGCTTCCGCCGTCAGGTCGATGACGGTGGTGGGCTCGAAGGGGCAGGATCCGCCATCGACGATGGCGGCCAGGTCGTGCTGGTAGCGGGCGACGATTTCCTGGGCATCGTTCAGGGGCAGGGTTTCATCCCGGGGGATCAGCGTGGTCGACAGCAGCGGCGAGCCGGCCGCGTCGATCAGGGCCAGCGCCACGCGATGGTCGGGCACGCGGATGCCGATCGTCTTGCGCGAGGGATGGGAGACGCGGCGGGGAACTTCCTTGGTGGCTTCGAGGATGAAGGTCCAGGGGCCCGGCGTGGCCAGCTTCAGCAACCGGTACTGGGGATTGTCGACCTTGGCGAAATGGCTGATTTCCGCCAGGTCGCGGCACAGCAGCGTCAGGTGGTGGCGCTCGTCCAGGCCGCGCAGCCGACGCAGACGCTCGGCGGCATCCTTGTCGTCCAGGCGTGCCACGACGGCGTAGCTGGAGTCGGTGGGAACGGCCACAAGCCCACCCTGGGCCAGCAGGTCGCCAGCCTGCTGGAGCAGCCTGGATTGCGGGTTTTCGGGATGGACGACGAAGATCTGTGCCATGAGCGTTCCTTATGGTAGAGGTCCGGCCGCCCCCGGATCCGGCCCCGCCGAAGGGCCGACTCCCGGACGGCCCCGGTGAACCGCTGAAATCGAATCCGTAGCCGATAACATGACCTAAAACGCAGTGGCGATCAAGGGCCGGGGTGGCGCCTGCAAAAGGATTTCAGACATGCTAGAATTCCCGTTCTTTGAGTGGTGACCGTAGCTCAGTTGGTAGAGTCCCGGATTGTGATTCCGGTTGTCGTGGGTTCGAGCCCCATCGGTCACCCCAGGTTTCTGCCGCTAGGCTGCCTGATCCGAAAGCGCCTTTCGGGGCGCTACACGGCGCGGCGTGGGGCATTTCTTCCCGGATTCCCGGGCTGGCGGGGACGACCCCGCCCGATCGCATCCACGCGGTGACGACACCGCCGCAGCGAATCGCAGTTCCATGCATATCCACGACCGCCCGTTGTCCGAACGCGTCTTCCACGCGCTGGCGTTCGAAATCCTCGCCATTGGCATCTCCGCCCCCCTGGCCGCCTGGATCACCGGGCGCAGCGTCTTCGACATGGGCGTGCTCACGGCAGTCATCGCCACGATCGCCGTCGCCTGGAACATGCTCTACAACTGGCTGTTCGACCGCCTGCAGGCGCGCATCGGCTTCGACCGCACCTACGGCATCCGGGTCGCGCACGCTTTCGGCTTCGAGGGCGGCCTGATCCTAATCGCCATCCCCTTCGTGGCCTGGTGGCTGGACATCTCGGTCTGGCAGGCCCTGTTGCTGGACATCGGCTTCGTGCTGTTCTACCTGCCCTACGGCTTTCTTTTCAACCTGGGGTATGACAAGATTCGTCAGAATCTGATCACCACCGACTGACAGCCCGCCATCGCACCCGGGCCCGGTCCCGGAACGCCGCATGACGACACCTCCCGAAGCCCCCCCGGTCCTCCAGGCTCCCGACTGGTCCCTGGCCCCCGAAGGCTGGAACTGGTCCGCGCAGGACGCGGACGGGCGCTGGTACTGGTATCGCACCGAACCCGTGCCCGGCATCGGCGGCGGCGTCTGGCGTTCGAATTCCCGCAATCAGCAATACGCCGGTGCCGGCCATCCCAACCCGGACTGGCTCGAATCCCTGCGCCGCCGCCCAGGCACGGCGGATACCCCCGATGCCCTCCCGCCGCCAGCCGGCTCCGGCCCCGCATCCAGCCCATGAGCGTCCTCACCGAGTTCCTGCACGAATACTGGCCGCACCTGGCGGCCCTGCTGTCGCTGGCCTTCAGCCTGGTGGTCGCCGCCCAGGCCGCCATGCAGAAGAACGACGTGCGCGCGGCGATCGCCTGGGTCGGCGTCATCCTGATGTCGCCGTTCGTGGGCGCTTTCCTGTACCTGGTCGCCGGCATCAACCGCATCCGCCACGACCAGATGTCCACCCAGCGCAGCCGCCTGATCAAGGACTACGTCAACAGCGCATACCCCACCTTCGGCGACGTCGGGCCGGTATCGGGACCGCAGTTCGCATCGCTGCGGGTCCTGTGCGACCAGATCAGCCGCTTTCCCCTGCAGGGCGGCAACCACGTCGTCCTGCTCGATGGCGGCGACCAGGCCTATCCGGCCATGCTGCAGGCGATCGACGAGGCCCGCCACTGCATCGCGCTGCAGAGCTACATCTTCGACCACGACCGCATCGGGCTGCGCTTTGCCGATGCCCTGCGGCAGGCCCAGGAGCGCGGCGTCGAGATCCGGGTCCTGATCGATGCCGTCGGCGCGCGCTATTCCCACCCTCCCATCCTGCGCCTGCTGGAACGCAACGGCATCCGGGCCGACCGCTTCATGACCAATCCGCTGGGACTGCGCTCGGCCTACGCCAACCTGCGCAGCCACCGCAAGATCCTGTTCGTCGACGGCCACCTGGGCTTCATGGGCGGCATGAACATCCGCGAAAGCTTCATGGAATCGCTCGCGGGCAAGCGGGCCGACCGCGACACGCACTTCCGCATCGAGGGTCCGCTGGCCACCCAGCTGTTCGCCGTCTTCGCCAACGACTGGGAATTCGCCACCGGCGAACGCCTGCGCATCGAGGACTGGGTCCGGGTCAGCCCGCTCGCGCCCCAGCCCCGGGTCCCGGCGCGCTGCATCCGCAGCGGCCCCGACCGCTTCATGGCGGCCACGCACCGCGTCCTGCTGGGCGCGCTGGCCGTGGCCCAGCGCCACGTGCGCATCCAGTCGCCCTACTTTCTGCCCGACCAGGTGCTGATCGGCGCGCTGAACACGGCGGCGCGGCGCGGCATCCAGGTGGACATCGTGATCCCCGGCCGCAACAACCTGCGCCTGGTGAACTACGCCATGACCGCCCAGCTGAGCCAGGTCCTGGATGGCGGCTGCCGCGTCTGGCGCTACCGGGGAAATTTCGATCACTCCAAGCTGCTTACCATCGACGATGCCTGGACCTACGTGGGCTCGTCGAACCTGGACCCCCGCAGCCTGCGGCTGAATTTCGAGCTGGACATGGAAATCTACGACCGGGACCTGGCGGGCCGGATCGGGCGGCGCATCGACGCGGCCATCGAGCAATCCGAGCGCGTGACCCTGGAAACCCTGAACGCCATGCCCTACCTGAAACGGCTGCGCAACCGGATCATCTGGCTGGCCAGCCCGTACCTCTAGGCCCCGCGCCTGCCCGGGCCGCCCGCAATCCGCGCCGGAACGCCCCGGGCGTATGATGGCGCCTGTCCCCTTTTTCGCGCAGGAGCCCGACCCATGCCTTCCATCCGGCCCGATTCCCCAGACGCGCCCTGGCGCGAACAGACCCTGGTGCTGCACGGCGATGCCGCCTGCGGCCACGGAGCCGACGTGGTCTCGCCGATCCACTACAGCGCCACCTTCCGCGCCGAAACCGCCGAACAGTTCTCGGAAATGGCCACCACCGTGCGGCCGGCCACCTTCTACACGCGCCACGGCAACCCGGTGAACAAGCGTGTCGAGGCCATCCTGGCGGGCCTGGAAGGCACGGAAAGCGCGCTGCTGACGGGATCGGGCATGGGCGCCATCTGCACCACCATCCTGGCGCTGCTGAAGGCTGGCGACCACGTCGTGGCCCAGCAACGCCATTACATGAGCACGTCCAAGCTGTTCTCGGAAGTGCTCACCCGCTACGGCGTGCACGTCAGCTTCTTCGACCAGACGGACCTGGACAGCCTGCGCGCCGTCCTGCGCCCCGACACGAAACTGATCATGGTGGAAACGCCGGTGAACCCCAGCCTGTCCATCACGGACCTGGCGGCGGTGGCCGACATCGCCCGGCAGCGCGGCATCCTGACCGTGGCCGACAACACTTTCGCTTCGCCGCTGAACCAGCGCCCGCACGATCTGGGCATCGACATCGTGGTGCACAGCGCCACCAAGTACCTGGGCGGCCACCACGACCTGATGGCGGGCGCCATCTGCTGCAGCGACGCGCTGGCCGAAACCATCTGGAAGATGCACGTCACCCTGGGCGCGGTCCTGTCGCCGATGGACGCCTGGCTGCTGCTGCGCGGCCTGCGCACGCTGTCGCTGCGCATGGAGCGCATCAATGCCAATGCCCTGGCGCTGGCCCGGTGGCTGGAAACCCGCCCCGAGATCGAGCAGGTCTTCTACCCCGGCCTGGAAAGCCACCCGCAGCATGACCTGGCGGCCCGCCAGATGCGCGGTTTCGGCGCCGTGGTGGCCTATTCGATCAAGGGCGGCTACGCCGCCACCCAGCGCTTCGTGACCTCGCTGAAGCTGGCCACCCAGGCAGTCAGCCTGGGCGGCGTCGAGACACTGGCGGTGCACACCGCGTCCATGTGGGCCAGCTCGATGACCGAGGCCGACATGCAGGCCGCCGGCATCGAGCCGAACTTCATCCGCATGTCGGTCGGGGTGGAGCACGTGGACGACCTCAAGGCCGACCTGGCCCAGGCCCTGGAACGATCGCAGTCGGTCCGGGAACCCGCCTGAGCAGGCACCGGACCCGGGTCCGGGCCCATGCACGCAGGCAGGCGCGGACCCTGCCCGGCGGCGGAGGCCGCGCTTACTTCAGGCCGGCCTTGTCCAGCCCATACATGGCATCGGCCGAACCGGGCACGGACCGGAAGGCGACCCCCAGGCGGTTCCAGCCGTTGATGCCCACGACCAGGAAGCTCAGGTCGGCGAGCTCCTTTTCCGACAGGTGCTCGCGCACGCGCTGGAAGAGTTCGTCGGACACGCCATCGGGCGCCAGCCGCGTCAGGGCCTCGGTCCATTCCAGAATGGCTTTTTCCTTGTCCGTGAACAGGGGCGATTCGCGCCACACCGCAACGTGATGCAGGCGCAGTTCGCGTTCGCCGGCGATCTTGGCTTCCTTTACATGCATGTCCACGCAGAATGCGCAGCCGTTGATCTGCGAAGCGCGCAGGGTGACCAGATGACTGATTTCCGCCAGGAAGGGATTGGCATGCAGCAGCTGGCTGAATTCACTGTATTTGCGAGCGGCCTCGGGCGAGGCCTGGAAATAGTTCAGGCGTTGAGTCATGACGGATCGGGTCCGGAAAGTGCGTGAGGGGAACGCTTTTCATTGTGCACCGATCCGGTCCTGATTGCACAGGCGCCCGAAATAAAAACACCCCGGCGGTCGTCTCGGCCGTCGGGGTGCGAGAGCCCCTGGACTCAGCAGGCCGCGGCGGGCCTGCCCAGGGTGGGGGGCGGGATCAGTGCGCGCTGGCTGCGGCGGCGCCGATCCCCGTTTCGCTGCGCACGGTCTGGGCCACGAAGCCGGCCCGGTCGATGCGGGCGCGTTCGCTGCGGTCCGTCACCGAGAACAGCCAGATCGCCACGAAGCCGATCGTCATGGAGAACAGCGCCGGAGACGCATAGGGGAACCAGGCCGAACCGACCGGATTGCCCAGCGTGGCTTCCCAGACGGACGGCGACACCACCGTCAGGGCGACGGCGCTGATCAGGCCGGCAAAGCCGCCGATCATGGCACCGCGCGTGGTGCAGCCCTTCCACAGCACCGACATGAACAGCACCGGGAAGTTCGCCGACGCCGCCACGGCGAAGGCCAGCGAGACCATGAAGGCGATGTTCTGCTTTTCGAAGGCGATGCCCAGCGCCACGGCCACGATGCCGAGAATGACGGTGGTGATCTTGGCAACCTTCATTTCCTGTTCGCGGGTGGCATTGCCGTCCTTGACCAGGGTCGCATAGATGTCATGCGACACGGCGGAAGTGCCCGACAGCGTCAGCCCGGCCACCACGGCCAGGATCGTGGCGAACGCCACGGCCGACATGAAGCCCAGGAACACGTTGCCGCCGACCGCGTCGGCCAGGTGCACCGCCGCCATGTTGCCGCCGCCGATCAGGGCGCCGGCCGCATCGAGGAACTGCGGGTTGGTGGACACCAGCACGATCGCGCCGAAGCCGATGATGAAGGTCAGGATGTAGAAATAGCCGATCCACGACGTGGCCCAGAACACGGACTTGCGGGCCTCGCGCGCATCGGGCACGGTGAAGAAGCGCATCAGGATGTGCGGCAGCCCGGCGGTGCCGAACATCAGCGCCATGCCGAAGGAAATCGCGCTGATCGGATCCTTGATGAAGTTGCCCGGCCCCATGATGGACTGCCCCAGCACGCCGGCCTGGGAGGCATCCTTGCCGGCGTTCAGCGCGGCCAGGGTCTTGACCTCGACCGCGGCGGCGAACAGGCGTTCCGGCGAGAAGCCGTAGTGCGCCAGCACCATCAGCGCCATGAAGGTCGCGCCGCCCAGCAGCAGGGCCGCCTTGATGATCTGCACCCAGGTGGTGGCCGTCATGCCGCCGAACAGCACGTAGACCATCATCAGCACGCCGACCACGACCACGGCGATCCAGTATTCCAGCCCGAACAGCAGCTTGATGAGCTGGCCGGCGCCGACCATCTGGGCAATCAGGTAGAACGCCACCACCACCAGGGTGCCCGAAGCCGCGAAGGCGCGGATCGGTCCCTGCTTGAAGCGGTAGGCTGCCACATCGGCAAAGGTGAACTTGCCCAGGTTGCGCAGGCGCTCGGCCATCAGGAAAGTCAGGATGGGCCAGCCCACCAGGAAACCGATGGAATAGATCAGGCCGTCGTAGCCATTGATCATCACGGCGGCGGAAATGCCCAGGAACGAGGCGGCGGACATGTAGTCGCCGGCGATTGCCAGGCCATTCTGGAAGCCGGTGATGCCCCCACCGGCAGTGTAGAAGTCGGCGGCGGAACGGGTCCGGGCCGCGGCCCATTTCGTGATCCACAGGGTCAGGAGCACGAACAGGGCGAACATCGCGATGGCGGTCCAGTTGGTGGGCTGCTGCTGCAATTCGCCCAGATCGCCGCCCGCGGCCTGGACGGCCGGGGCCAGTGCGGCCAGCGCCGGCACGGCCAGCATGCGCAAGGTCATGCGGTTCATTGTTCGGCCTCCTGCACGATCTCGCGGGTCAGGCGATCGAATTCGCTATTGGCGCGGCGCACGTACAGACCGGTGATCAGCACGCTGAACACGATGACGCCGAAACCGACCGGGATGCCCCAGGTCATGACGCCCGCGCCCAGCTTCAGCGCGAACAGTTCCTTGTCGAACGCAATCACGCCGATGAAGCTGTAGTACACCAGCAGCATGATCACGGCCAGCGTCCAGCCGTAGCGCAGCCGCGTGCGCCTCAGCTGCTGGTATTTCGGATTCGACACGATTGCTTGTGTCCGCTTGTCTCCCATGCTTGTCTCCTGCGTGGAATGGGTCTGAATGATGCGGTGCAAGATAAAAACCCGACCTTACGAGGGCCTTACAGGCGCACCCAACCTTCGAGCCCTCAGGGAAAATACCAAGGCCCGGAATGCACGTTAGAATCCTGGATTCGCAGACGTTCGCCAGGCCCGCGCCACCCGCGGGCCCGCCCGGGCTTCCGGATGCGAGACCCGACCGCCCTTAGCTCAGCTGGATAGAGCAACGGCCTTCTAAGCCGTAGGTCACTGGTTCGAATCCAGTAGGGCGGGCCATGACCGGTCCGCGGAACGCAGGCGAATTTCGGCAACGGTCTTCGATCCCACAGGAGGACGGCGCATGGCCTGGTCGGCAACCCAATACACCAAGTTCGAGTCGGAACGCACCCGGCCGGTCCGGGACCTGCTCGCCGCGGTCCCCACCCGCAATCCGGCCCGGCTGGCCGACCTGGGCTGCGGCCCGGGCAATTCGACCGAAGTCCTGCACGCGCGCCATCCGGACGCCCGCCTGACGGCCCTGGACAGCTCCGCCGACATGCTGGAGGCAGCCCGGAAACGGCTGCCCGACGTCGATTTCCTGCAGGCCGACATTGCCACCTGGGCGCCGGACGAGCCTTTCGACCTGATTCTGGCCAATGCATCGCTGCAATGGATTCCGGACCACGCCGCCCTGTTCCCGAGACTGGCCGGCTTCCTGACGCCCGGCGGCAGCCTGGCCGTCCAGATGCCCGACAACCAGGACGATCCCGCCAAGATCGTGATGCGCCGGACGGCTGCCGATCCCCGCTGGGCGGACCGCATCGGCAACGAGCGCAGCACCCGCTTTCCCAGCCATCCCGTTCCCTGGTATTACGACCTGCTCAAGCCGCACTGCACGCGCGTGGACATCTGGCGCACCCGGTACTGGCACGTACTGCCCAATGGCGTGGACGGCATCGTGGAGTGGTTCAAGGGCAGCGCCCTGCGCCCTTTCCTGGCGCTGCTGGACGACGGGGAACAGGCCCTCTTCCTGGCGCAATACCGCGACGGGCTGGCGCAAGCCTACCCGACGCAGGCAGACGGCTCGGTGCTGCTGTCCCTGCCCAGGCTGTTCCTGGTCGCCACCCGGTAAGCCGGGCCGGCGGGGCCGTCCAGGCGCTGACACACCAGGAAACGTGCGCCCGGGCGGCAGATGCTAAAGTTCCGGGCACGACCCTGCCTTTGATTTCAACATCATGCCTTGTCCCAGTCGCACAGGCCTGCGCCACGCCTTTTTTCTTGCCATCGCCTGCTTCTGCCTGGCAACCGGCGACGCCCACGCGGGCCTGACATACCGCCTGACCACCACCGAAGCCAGCCCGGGCGGTCCGATCGCCCTGGAAGGCCTGCTGACCAATGACACCGGCACGGCGCTTTCCAGCCCGGTCGCACGCGAACTGACGGGACAGTGGGTGGATGCCCAGGGACGCATCACACCCGCCCACTTCCAGCTGCGGACCTCGCCCGACGCCATCGATCTGCCCGCCAACACGTTCACCCGCATCGCCTGGAGCGGCCAGGTGCCGGCCGACGCGCACGGCCTGCTGGCCCTGCGCCTGGACGGCGCGCCCGACACCCTGCTGGCGCTGCAGGTAGACGCCGCCGGCCCGGCCGGCACGCAGGTCGCCGGCACGCTGGCGGATGCGCCGCCGATCCCGCCATCCGCCATGGCGCTGGCGGCCGCTCCGGCGCCCGCCACCGAGCCCGCCAACGGCCTGTCGCCGTTCGACACGTTCCGCAATGCGATTTCCTCCTACGAGCCGGTCTATTTCGTGGTGGGCAACCGCGACGGCGCCGACGCCCGCTTCCAGGTCAGCTTCAAGTACCGCCTGTTCAGCCCCAGGGATCCCGCCCACCCGGACTTCATGGACAACTGGTATTTCGGCTACACCCAGACCGCCCTGTGGGATCTGCACTCGGATTCCATCCCCTTCGTGGACACCACCTACAACCCCAGCCTGTTCTGGGCGCGCGATTCGATCTGGGCCACCGGCGACAAGCGCTGGTCCCTGGGGCTGAACACAGGCTTCGAGCACAAATCCAACGGCAAGGATGACGATGACTCCCGATCGATCAACGATCTCTACGTCCAGCCCGAAGTCAACTACCGCTTCGACGGCGGCAGCACGCTCAGCTTCCGGCCGCGCGTCAAATACTACGTCTGGACCGATCACGACATGGGCTACCGGGAATCCCTTGGCTATGTGGACTGGAAACTGCGCTGGGCGCAGGACGACGGCCTGATCCTGTCGGGCCTGTACCGCCAGGGGGCAAGCGGGCACAATGCCACCCAGCTGGAAGCTGCCTGGCCCCTGAAGCGAACCTTCCTGCACATGAACGGGCACCTGTACGTGCAGTACTTCCGGGGCTATGGCGAAACGCTGCTGGGCTACGATCGGAAATCCGACCCGCAACTGCGCATCGGCATCGCGCTGGTGCCCTGAGGAATCCACTTCATGCTCCCCCAGATCGGGATCTTCGCCCTTGCGTCCCTGGCACTGTTCACTCTCAGCCGCCTGCTGCTGATCGCCTGGCTGTGGCCGCGCGTGCGGTCGGCCGGCGGCCCCTGGCCGATCCTGCGCTGGGGCCTGCGCATCGACCTGAACCAGATCGCCATGTGGGCCGGGATTCCGCTGCTGCTGGCGCCCTGGCTGGGCGACCGCCCGGCCGCGATCTTCCTGACCGGGTTGTGGCTGCAGGCCGTCTGGCTGCTGTTCGTGCTGCTCGAGGTTTCCACGCCCCAGTTCATCCAGGAATACGACAGCCGCCCCAACCGCCTCTATGTCGAATACCTGAAATATCCGAAGGAAGTCTTCGGCATGCTGTGGAAGGGCTACAAGCCCGTCCTGCTGGCCGCCGTCCTGGTCCTGGGATTGGCGGCCTGGCTGGGCCACGCGCTGTTCGCCCAGGCTCGACCCGATCCCCTGCCGGCCTGGCCCTGGCGGATACCGGCCACGCTGGTCTTCGCCGCGGTCATCGCGCTGGCCATCCGGGGCACGCTGGGCCACCGCCCGATCAACCCGGCTTCGGTCGCCTGGTGCGGCGACAGCCTGCTCAATACCCTGCCCCTGAATTCCCTGTACAGCGTGCTGTTCGCCCTGTACGCCATCAAGAACGAACGCTCCGCGGCCGACGTCTACGGCGACCTGCCCGACACCGAGCTGCATGCGATCGTCCTGGAGCAGGCCGACATCCCGCCCGGTCCGGCCGAGATTCCCACCCTGCACCACCAGCCTGCCAGCCAGCGTCCCGCGCGGCCGCGCAATCTGGTGCTGATCGTCGAGGAAAGCCTGGGCGCCCAGTACGTGGGCAACCTGGGGGGCGCCGGCCTGACGCCATGCCTGGACGCGCTCGCGGCCGACGGCTGGAACTTCACCCGCGCCTATGCCACCGGCACCCGCTCGGTGCGCGGCCTGGAGGCCGTGACGGCCGGCTTCCCCCCCACCCTGTCGGATGCCGCCCTGCGCCTGGGCGACGCACAGAGCCGGTTCTTCACCCTGGCCCAGCTGCTGAAGCGGCACGGCTACCGCTCGCGCTTCATCTATGGCGGCGAGGCCCACTTCGACAACATGAAGAGCTTCTTCCTGGGCAACGGCTTCGACGAGCTGCACGACCTGCCGACCTTCGACTCGCCCGCCTTCGTCGGCACCTGGGGCGCCAGCGACGAGGACATGTTCGACAAGCTGCACACGCTGCTGTCGCAAGGCGGCGACCAGCCCACCCTGCACCTGGCCTTTTCCGTCAGCAACCACACCCCCTGGGAATACCCGTCCGGGCGCATCCCGGTCGACGGCGACCCCGCCACGGTGCAGAACACCGTGCGCTACGCCGACTGGGCCATCGGGCGATTCTTCGAGCAGGCCCGCGCCAGCGCCTACTGGAACGACACGGTGTTCCTGATCGTCGCCGACCATGACGCCCGCGTCGGCGGCGCCCAGCGCATCCCGCTGCGGCATTTCCACATCCCCGCCCTGATCCTTGGCGCAGGTATCGAGCCGCGCCGCGACGATCGCATCATCAGCCAGATCGACCTGCCGCCGACCCTGCTGTCGCTGATCGGCATCGACGATGCCCATCCCATGATCGGCCACGACCTGACCCGCGCCGACGCCGGAGGCCGCGCCATGATGCAGTACGAGGAACACTACGGCTACCTGCGCGGCGACACCCTGGCGGTGCTGGAGCCTCATCAGCCCGCTCACTTCTACCGCTATGCCGCTCCAGACAGCTACACGCCGCTGGATCCCGACCCGGCGCTCGGCCGCATCGCCCTGGCCCATGCCCTCTGGCCGACCTGGGCCTATCGTCACCGCGCCCACACGCTGCCCGAGTTGCGGCTTCCGGGCTGACGTCCGCCCGGCGCCGCCGGATCGGGCCGGTCGCGGGCCCCATGGTAGAATTTGCGGTCCAGTCGGGGCGTAGCGCAGCCTGGTAGCGCATCTGCTTTGGGAGCAGAGGGTCGCATGTTCGAATCATGTCGCCCCGACCAACCACGACCGAGGAAACCACCATGTCTTCTTCCGCGTACGACGACCTGGGCAAGCTGATCCTGCGCCTGGGACTGGGCATCCTGCTGTTGCTGCACGGCTTGTCCAAGCTGGACAGCGGCGTGGGCTGGATAGCAGACATGCTCGCGCAGCAAGGCGTGCCCGGCTTCGTGGCCTACGGCGTCTACATCGGCGAAGTCATCGCCCCGATCCTGATCATCCTGGGCGTGTTCACCCGCCTTGGCGGCCTGATCGCCGTGATCAACATGCTGTTTGCCTTCGGTCTGGTCCACATGCACCAGATCTTTCAGCTGGGCAAGAGCGGCGGCTGGGCACTGGAACTGCAAGGCCTGTTCCTGATCGCCGGCATCGCCGTCACCCTGCTGGGCGCGGGCGCCTACAGCCTGGGCGGCCGCAACGGCCGCTGGAACTGACCCGGCCCACCATCCACACCTGCCACGATCCGGGCCGGACCCGGCCGCGCTTCAGGCGGCCGGCAGGGTGATCACCACCCGGGCGCCGCCCAGGCTTCCAGCCTCGATCCGCGCCCAGCCACCATACAGGTCGGCCAGGTCGCGCACGATTCCCAGGCCCAGGCCGGAACCGGGCGTGCGTTCGTCGGCCCGCCGCCCCCGCTCGAAGACCATCTCGGCCCGCTCGGGGCTCAGGCCCGGGCCATCGTCCTCGACCAGGATCGACAGCACGCCGTCCTCGCGCCGGGCGGCGACACGGACCTGATGACGCGCCCATTTCCCGGCGTTGTCCAGCACGTTGCCCAGCATTTCCTGGAAATCCTGGGCCTCACCGCGGAACGCCAGTTCGCCGGGCACGCCGCTCAGGTCATAGGCCAGCCCGCGCTCGGCGTGAACGCGCTCCATCACCCGGACGAGCCCCTGCAACAAAGGCAGGATCGGACTGCGCAGGCCGGTCACGCGTACCGCCGCCGCGGCCCGGGCGCGGGCCAGGTGGTAATCCACCTGCCGACGCGCAGCCTCGACCTGCTCGGCCACCAGGCGGGGCAGGGCCGGATCCTCCGCCTGGGCGGCGCTGGCCATCACCGCCAGCGGCGTCTTCAGGGCATGCGCCAGGTTGCCGGCCTGCATGCGCGCGCGTTCCAGACCTTCCGCATTGCGGCTCAGGACCTGGTTGAAATCCTCGACCAGGGGCTGGACTTCCATGGGGAATTCGCCCTCGATGCGGTCCGCCCGGCCTTCGCGCACGGCCGCCAGGCGTTCGCGCAGCCCCGCAAGCGGCCGCAGCCCGAAACCGACCTGCATCCAGGCGGCAGCCACCATGCCGAGCGCCAGGATGCCCAGCGCCACGGCCAGCATGCGGTCGAAGCGGCTGATGGGTTCCGCCCACAGAGCCTCGTCCGCGGCCACGGACAGGATCAGCGTATCGATCGGGCCTTCCGCGGGATGGACTTCGCGCAGCCGCATCCGCAACGGCTTGCCACCCGGGCCGGGCGCCTGCATCGCCGCGTCACGGCCCGGAGCCAGGTTTCCGGCCATGTCCGGCAGGTGGGCATCCCACAGGGACCGCGAACGCAGCAGCTGGGCGAACCGCGTGCCGGACGAGGGCACCGAGATCTGCCAGTACAGCCCGGAAAACGGATGACTGAAGCGCGGATCCGTCGGCAGGGCCGTCAGGGACACCTGGCCCTGGCCGTCGACCTGCAGCGAGGCGGTCAGCTGGTCCAGGTGGATGTTCAGTTCGGACTGCAGCTGGGCCTGGATGTGCTGGCGGAAAAGGCGCTGGATGCCCCACCCGGCGAGCGCCACGCTCAGCAGCGTCCAGGCCAGGGTGACGGCCAGCAGGCGCAGGCGCAGCGACGGATGCGACGCCGTCATTGCGGTTCGGCCGACAGGCGGTAGCCCAGGCCGCGCACCGTCTGGATCAGGCTCGGGGGGATCTTGCGCCGCAGGCGGGCGACGAACACCTCGATGGTGTTCGAATCGCGGTCGAAATCCTGGGCGTAGATGTGTTCCACCAGCTGGCTGCGGGACACGACCTCGCCCTGGTGCATCAGCAGGTAGGCCAGCACCCGGTATTCGTGGCTGGTCAGGTCCAGCGGCGCATCGTTCAGCAGGATGCGGGACTGGCGCGTATCCAGCAGCAGCGGGCCGCAGCGGATGTCCGCGGTGGCATGCCCGCCGGCGCGGCGCAACAGCGCACGCACGCGTGCCTCGAGTTCTTCCTGGTGGAATGGCTTGGTCAGGTAGTCGTCGGCGCCGGCGTCGATGCCGGCCACCTTGTCGTGCCAATTGTCGCGCGCCGTCAGGATCAGCACCGGCATCGTCCGCCCCGCCTCGCGCCAGGCGCGCAGCACCGACAGGCCGTCGCGCCCCGGCAGGCCCAGGTCCAGCACCACCAGATCGTAGGGCTCGCACAGCCCCTGGTGCTCGGCGTCCAGCCCGTCGGCGGCCACGTCGACCACGTAGCCGGATTTTTCCAGCGCAGCCTTCAGCTGCGCAGCCAGCAAGGGTTCGTCCTCGACGACCAGCAGTCTCATGGGTGATCTCCCCCGCGGCGCAGCGGCTTCGTGGCCACCCACAGCGCCTCGCCCGTGCGGGCATCGACCTTCAGCTTGGTCAGGCGCCCCTGGTCCTGCATCAGCTTCAGTTCGTAGATCCAGCGGCCGCGGCACGCATCGCAATCGTCATCGTCGTCTTCCCGCTCGAACTCGACTTTCAGGACCTGGCCGGGATAGTCGCGCGCCACCCGCTCCAGGACATCCTGCAGCGGCAGGACTTCGCCCAGGGCCTGCAGCCGTTCGGCCATGTCCCGGTCGTGGTTGTGCGCCCCGGCGCCCCCGGCCCAAAGCACCAGGGCCAGCGCGCCCGCCAGCATGCCTCGGCAACGCATGGCAGACTCCTCATAGATCGATGGACCCTACGATATCAGGAAGCGCATGAACCGGGAATGAATGGGATGCATCGCAGCCGCGCTGGCAGGCGGCATGGCGTCGCTGTACCATGATCTTCCATTCCCCGCCCTGGACGGGACTGCAACGAGAAGACGAGGAGACATCATGCTGCACGCGCAAGGCGACTACCAGCGGACCCGGGATGCATTCACCTGGAACGTCCCGGAGCGCTACAACATCGGAGTGGACGTCTGCGACCGCTGGGCCGACGGCAGCGGGCGCCTGGCCCTGGTCGTGGACCGCGGCGACGCTCCGGCGCGGCACTACACCTTCGACCAGCTCAAGCACTGGTCCGACCGCCTGGCCCAGGCCCTGCGCGCCCGGGGCATCTCGCGGGGAGACCGGATCGGCATCCTGCTGCCCCAATCGCTGGAAACGGCGCTGGCCCACCTGGCCGCATACAAGCTCGGCGCCATCGCGGTGCCCCTGTTCACGCTGTTCGGCACCGATGCCCTGCAATACCGCCTGGGGAACTCGGGCGCGCGGGCACTGGTCACCCACACCGAGGGCCTGGGCAAGATCGCCTCGATCCGCCAGGATCTTCCTGCGCTGGGCTGCGTGCTGGATGTGGACACGGACGAGGGAGAAACCTCGTTCTGGGCGGCCATCGAGTCGCAGGACGGCCTGGGGTTCACCCCCGCGGACACCGCCGCCGACGATCCGGCGATCATCATCTACACCTCGGGCACCACCGGCAAGCCCAAGGGCGCGCTGCACGCCCACCGGGTCCTGCTGGGCCACCTGCCGGGCGTGGAAATGTCCCACAACTTCTTCCCCGTGCGCGCCACCCTGATGTGGACCCCGGCGGACTGGGCCTGGATCGGCGGGCTGCTGGATGTCCTGATGCCGTCCTGGCACCACGGTGTGGCCGTGCTGGCCTGCCGCTTCACGAAGTTCGACGCAGCCGTCGCCTGGCAATTGATGTCCAGGCACCAGGTCAGCCATACCTTCCTGCCGCCCACGGCGCTGAAGATGCTGCGCACGCTGCAGGATCCGGCCCATCACGGCCGCCTGGGCCTGGTCTCGGTGGCCAGCGGCGGCGAATCCCTGGGACCGCAGCTGATCGAATGGGGGCGCCAGACGCTGGGGGTGACGATCAACGAGTTCTACGGCCAGACCGAATGCAACATGATCGTCTCGTCCTGCTCCGCCCTGTTCGAACCCCGCATCGGCGCCATGGGCAGGCCGGTGCCGGGCCACGAAGTGCGCATCATCGACGAGGCCGGCCAGGTGCAGCCGCCCGGCGCCGAAGGCCACATCGCCGTGCGTCGGCCCGATCCGGTGATGTTCCTGCAGTACTGGCAGAACCCCGAGGCCACGGCGCGCGCCTTCATCGGCGACTGGCTGGTGACCGGCGACCGGGGCGTGTGCGACGAAGACGGCTACCTGTGGTTCAAGGGCCGGGGCGACGACGTGATCACCAGCGCAGGCTACCGCATCGGCCCGGGGCCGATCGAAGACTGCCTGCTTGGTCACCCGGCGGTGCGCATGGCGGCGGTGATCGGGGTGCCCGACCCGGAACGCACGGAAATCGTCAAGGCCTGCATCGTGCTGAACGAGGGCTACACGGGCGATGCCGCGCTGATCGCGGAAATCCAGGATCACGTGCGCCGCAAGGTCGCCGCGCACGAATATCCCCGGCTGATCGAGTTCATGGACAGCCTGCCCATGACGACCACGGGCAAGGTGCAGCGCGGGCAGCTGCGGGCGCAACACAAGGATATCAAGCCGTAGCGGCTTGCAAGCCGCTCGGATTCGACAGGCCGAGGAGGATCCGCAGGGACCAGCCTCGGCCCGATCTCACCCGAACCTGCCGGTGATGTAGTCTTCGGTTTCCTTGCGGGCGGGCTTGATGAAGACCTGGTCGGTGGGGCCGAATTCCATCAGCTCGCCCAGGTACATGTAGGCGGTGTAGTCGGAACAGCGCGCCGCCTGCTGCATGTTGTGGGTGACGATGACCACGGTGTAGTCGGACTTCAGTTCGGCGATCAGTTCCTCGATCTTGGCCGTGGAGATCGGGTCCAGGGCGGAGCACGGCTCGTCCAGCAACAGGACTTCGGGCTTGATCGCCACGCCGCGCGCAATGCACAGGCGCTGCTGCTGGCCGCCGGACAGGCCGTTGCCGCTCTGCCCGAGCTTGTCCTTGACCTCGTTCCACAGGGCCGCCTTGGTCAGCGCCCATTCCACCCGCTCGTCCATCTCACCCTTGCTCAGGCGCTCGAACAGCCGCACGCCGAAGGCGATGTTGTCGTAGATGCTCATGGGAAACGGCGTGGGCTTCTGGAACACCATGCCGACCTTGGCGCGGATCAGGGAGATGTCCAGCCGGGAATTGAGCAGGTCCTCGCCATCCAGTTCGATGGAACCTTCGGCGCGCTGGCCCGGATAGAGCTCGAACATGCGGTTGAAGGTGCGCAGCAGCGTGGATTTCCCGCAGCCTGACGGACCGATGAAAGCCGTGACCTTCTTTTCCGCGATGTCCATGTTGATGTCGCGCAGGGCGTGGAAGCCGCCGTAGTAGAAGTTCAGATTGCGCACGGCCAGCTTCGTGCGTTCTTGGGCAGAGGGCGAATGCAGGGTCATGGCTTGGAATCGATTATTTGCGGAACAGGCTGCGCGCGGCGATATTGATCCCCAGCACCAGCAGGGTGATCAGCGCGGCGCCCGCCCAGGCCAGCCGGTTCCAGTCCTCGAAGGGACTGGCGGCATACTGGAAGATCACCACGGGCAGGTTGGCGATGGGGGCGTTCATGTTCAGCGACATGAACTGGTTGTTCAGGGCCGTGAAGAGCAACGGCGCGGTTTCGCCGGCGATGCGGGCCACCGCCAGCAGGATGCCCGTGACGATGCCGGAGCGCGCGGCCCGGTAGCAGATGAAGACCACGATGCGCCACTGCGGGCAGCCCAGGGCCGCCGCGGCTTCGCGCAGGCTGTTGGGCACCAGGGACAGCATGTTGTCCGTGGCCCGGACCACCACCGGGATGACCAGGATGGCCAACGCGAACGCGCCCGCCCAGCCGGAATAATGGCCCACCTGCGCCACGTAGATGGCGTAGATGAACAGGCCGATGATGATGGACGGGGCCGAAAGCAGCACGTCGTTCAGGAAGCGCGTGGCCGGCGCCAGCCAGCCCCGGCGGCCGTATTCGGCCAGGTAGGTGCCGGCCAGCACCCCGATGGGCGTGCCGATCAGCGTGCCCACGGCCGACATCAGCACGCTGCCCACGATGGCGTTCAGCAGGCCGCCATCTTCTCCGGGCGGCGGGGTGCTTTCCCAGAACAGCGACAGCGACAGGGCGGAACCGCCCTTGAGCAGCAGCGTGAGGATGATCCAGGCCAGCCAGAACAGGCCCGAGCCCAGCGTCAGGCCCGACAGGGCCAGCATCACGCGGTTGAACAGGCGCCGGCGCCGGTAGACCGGGTTGCCGACGACGATGCGGGAGTCGGAAATGGCCATCAGTGTTTCGTGCCTTCTTTGCGCGCCAGCCGCAGCAGCATGAACTTGGACAGGGCCAGCACCACGGTGGTGATCAGGAACAGGATCAGGCCGAGTTCCAGCAGGGCCGATTTCTGCAGGCCGCCCGCTTCGTTGAATTCATTGGCCAGGGCCGAGGCGATGGAGTTGGACGGCGAGAAGATCGAGGAAGGCAGGTTGAAGGCATTGCCGATCACGAAGGTGACCGCCATGGTTTCGCCCAGCGCGCGGCCCAGGCCCAGCATGATGCCGCCGATGACGCCGTGCTTGGTGTAGGGCAGCATGATCTTCCAGACGACTTCCCAGGTGGTGCTGCCCAGCCCGTAGGCGGATTCCTTCAGCATGGGCGGCACCTGCTCGAAGACGTCGCGCATCACCGCCGCGATGAAGGGGATGATCATGATGGACAGGATCAGCCCCGCCGTGAACAGGCCGATGCCCATGGGGGGGCCGCCGAACAGATGCTCCAGCACCGGAATGCCTTCGAAAAAATCCACCATGTACGGCTGGACGTATTCCTGGAACAGCGGCACGAACACGAACAGGCCCCACATGCCGTAGATGATGGACGGGATCGCGGCCAGCATCTCGACCGCCACGCCCAGCGGGCGGCGCAGCCAGACAGGGGCCAGCTCGGTCAGGAACATGGCGATGCCGAAAGACACCGGCACCGCGATCAACAGCGCCAGAAAGGCGCTGATCACCGTGCCCAGCACCGGCACCAGCGCGCCATAGCTGTGCCGCACGGGGTCCCAGTCGTTGGTCCACAGGAACGGCAGGCCGTACTCGGCCAGGGAATCCCGGCTGCCATAGACGAGGGATGCCAGAATCCCGGCCAGCAGAATGAAGACGAAGAACGCAAACAGGCGGGTCAGGTGCCGGAATCCGGCATCGACCAGAAGACTGCGCTGCGTATTGGCCATGAGGAGATCATCCGTGGCGACAGGGACCCGGCGCGCCGTGGTCCCGCATCGGAATTCGAAAAGGGTCATTTTCCCACAAACGGTGCGGCGCCCGGCCGCACCGCGCCGCAGGCGCGGCGGCGTGCGGGTCTCACTGCCAGACCGCCGTGCCGTCCTCGCCACGCACCCGTTCGGTCCAGATGCCGCGGATCTTGGCGGTCACTTCGCCGGGCAGCGGCACGTAGTCCAGTTCGCTGGCCATCGCACCGCCTTCGCGCCAGGCCCAGTCGAAGAAAGCCAGGACTTCGCGGGCTCGCTTGGGATCGGCCTGCCTGCCATGCACCAGGATGAAGGTGGCCGCCGTGATGGGCCACGAATCCGCCCCTGGTTCGTCATTCAGGACCAGGCCCATGCCGGGCGCCGAATCCCAGTCGGCATGCGCGGCCGCTGCCGCGAACGTCTGCTGCGAGGGCTGCACGAACCGGCCTTCGCGGTTCTGCAGCTGGACCCAGGCCAGGCCGTTCTGGTGGGCATAGGCATATTCCACGTAGCCGATGGAATTGGCCAGCTGGCGCACGTAGGCGGCCACGCCCTCGTTGCCCTTGCCGCCCTGGCCCACGGGCCATTTCACCGCCTTGCCCTGGCCGACCTGCTCTTTCCAGGCAGGCGACACGCGGGACAGGTAGTTGGTCCAGCCGAAGGTCGTGCCCGAACCGTCCGATCGGTGCACCACCACGATGCCCTTGGCGGGCAGGGTCAGGTCCGGGTTCAGGCCGGCGATCGCCGGATCGTTCCATTTCCTGATCTTGCCCAGGAAAATGTCCGCCAGGACCGGGCCGGTCAGCTTGAGCTGGCCTTCCTGGATGCCCGCGATGTTGACGACCGGCACGGTGCCGCCGATGACGGCGGGAAACTGGACCAGGCCGTGCTTGTCCAGGTCCTCGGGTTTCATCGGATCATCCGAAGCGCCGAAATCGACCGTCCCGGCGATGATCTGCTGCTGCCCGCCACCCGAGCCGATGGACTGGTAGTTGACGCGGTTGCCGGTGACTTCCTGGTATTTGGCCGCCCACTTGGCATAGATCGGGTAGGGGAAGGAAGCGCCCGCCCCCGTCAGGTCTGTGGCATGCGCCGCGACGCTCGCGGCAGCCATCATCGCCAGGCCGGCGGCGCATCGCGTCAGAATCCGTTTGAACATGTCTTGAACCCCTTGTGGTTTGCAGTGTCCGGCGAGTCCGGGGATGCCCCGGGCCGCCAGGAAGACATGGTAGAAGGCGGAAGTGACAGTTTGATGACAGGGGCGGCCGCCACGTCGCGGCCTGCATGCCGCTCCGGGACCAGTCTCCCCACGTCGCGGCCTGCATGCCGCTCCGGGACCAGTCTCCCCACGTCGCGGCCTGCATGCCGCTCCGGGACCAGTCTCCCCACGTCGCGGCCTGCATGCCGCTCCGATTCGATCGGCACGGCAGGGTCCGCAGGGACCCTGCCGTGTCCGATCTCATCCCAGTCTTGCCAGCAGGTGTTGGTGCAGGTTGAAGGGGGCGCGGCGGTTGCGCACGCGCAGGTAGCGGCCATCGGGCTGGGCGGCCCAGGCCAGCTGGTTGTCCCGCCAGGCGAAGGTGAAGGCCTCGTCGATGATGCGGCGCCGCAGCGTCTTGTCCAGCACCGGGAAGGCAAGTTCCACGCGCCGCAGGAAATTGCGGTCCATCCAGTCGGCCGAGGACAGGTACAGGGGCTCGGCGCCGTCCTGGTAGAAGTAATACACCCGCGAATGCTCGAGGAAGCGGCCGATGATGGACCGCACCCGGATGCGGTCGGACAGGCCCGGCACGCCGGCCTGCAGCGCGCAGGCGCCGCGCACGATCAGATCGATGCGCACGCCCGCCTGGCTGGCCTCGTAGAGCGCATGGATCACCGTGGGCTCGAGTAGTGAATTCATCTTGGCGCGTATCCGCGCCCGCTTGCCCGCGCGGGCGAATTCGGTCTCCGAGCGGATCAGGCCCAGCACGGTCTCGTGCAGGGTGAAGGGCGATTGGAGCAGCAGCTTCAGTTCGCGGCGAGCCCCCAGGCCGGTCAGCAGCGAAAACACCTGATCCATGTCTTCGCACATCTGCTGGTTGGCCGTCAGCAGGCCGAAATCGGTGTACAGCCTTGCCGTGCGCGGGTGGTAATTGCCCGTGCCCAGATGCCCGTAGCGGCGGATGCGGCCGTCCTCGCGGCGCAGCACCAGGGCCATCTTGGCATGGGTCTTGTGCCCCACCACGCCGTAGCTGACATGGGCGCCGACTTCTTCCAGGCGCGCGGCCCAGTTGATGTTGGTCTGCTCGTCGAAGCGGGCCATCAGTTCGACCACCACCGTGACTTCCTTGCCCGCACGGGCGGCCGACAGCAGCAGGCCCATCAGTTCGGAGTCCTCGCCGGTGCGGTAGATGGTCTGCTTGATGGCCACGACCTGGGGATCGAGCGCCGCGCTGCGCAGGAACATCAGCACGGGCTGGAAGGACTGGTAGGGGTGGTGCAGAAGATGGTCGCGGGCGGCGATCGCCGCGAACAGTTCCTCGGGCCGTTCCAGGCCGCCGTCGAACGGCGCCGGCATGCGCGGCCGGAAGGCCGGGTATTCCAGGTCGGGCCGGTTGACCCGGTTGCACAGCTGCATCAGGCGGGCCAGGTTGACCGGGCCGTTGACGCGATAGGTGTCGGCCGCCCCCAGGCCGAATTCGCGCTGCAGGAACAGCTCGAGGTCGGGCGGCATGGCGTGCGCGATCTCCAGGCGCACCGATGCCCCGAAATTGCGCTGGGAGAGTTCACCCTGCAGGGCCTGGCGCAGGTTGGTGATTTCTTCCTCGTCGACGAACAGGTCGCTGTTGCGCGTCACCCGCCACTGGTAGCAGCCCTGGACGTTCATCCCCGGGAACAGTTCGCCCACGAAGGCATTGATCAGGGTGGTGAGCAGCATGAAGCCGTCCGGGATGCCGGCGATCTCGGCGGGCACCTTGATCATGCGCGGCAGCGCCCGCGGCGCCTGGACGATGGCGATGTGGCCTTCGCGGCCGAAGGCGTCCTCGCCGCTGAGCGAGACGATGAAATTCAGGCTCTTGTTGTAGACGCGCGGAAAGGGATGCGCGGGATCCAGGCCGATGGGGGTCAGCAGCGGCATCACGTCGCGCCGGAAGATCCCATGGGCCCATTCCCGCTGCAGGTCGGTCCAGCCCGTCGAATAGATCAGGCCCACGCCGTGTTCCATCAGCTTGGGCATGACTTCGCCGGTCAGCAGGCGGTTCTGGCGATCCACCAGGGCATGGGCGGCGCGCTGCACCCGGTCGAAGGCCTCGTCCGGCGTCATGCCGTCCACGCCCCGCAGTTCCGGTGTCTGGCGCTGCTGTTCTTTGAGGCTGGCCATGCGGATCTCGAAGAACTCGTCCAGGTTCGAGCCGACGATGCATAGATAGCGCAGGCGTTCCAGCACCGGCACGTCCGTGCGCTCGGCCATGGACAGCACCCGCTCGTTGAATTTCAGCACTGACAATTCACGGTTCAGGAGAACCGGCATTTCTTCGTCGGCCCGCATGCGCGCCTCACAATCCTGTCATGAATCGGCCACTATAATCGCACAGTGTGACATTTTCTGGTAAGGACGGGCCCTCAGCCATGGACAACCGGCTCGCCTCGATCGACCTGGGCTCCAACACCTTCCGGCTCTCGATCGGACGCATCGTGCGCCATGGTGGCACGGCCCAGATCTATGCCGAAGACAAGCTGCGCGAGCTGGTCGCCCTGGCCAACGGCCTGGACGAGCACAAGCGCATCGACGCGGCCACCGTGAACCAGGCCCTGGCGGCCCTGCGGCGCTTCGGCGAACGGCTGCGCGGATTCCACCCCGCCAACGTCCGCGCCGTGGCCACCAACACGTTCCGCGTGGCGCGCAACGCGGCCGAAATCCTGCCTGCCGCGGAACGCGCCCTGGGGTTTCCCATCGAGATCATTTCCGGCCAGGAAGAAGCCCGCCTGATCTACCTGGGGGTGATCCAGGACCTGCCGACCTCGGACCACAGCAGGCTGGTGATCGACATCGGCGGCGGCTCCACCGAATTCATCATCGGCCAGCACGACCAGCCCCTGGAACTCGCTTCGCTCGAACTGGGCTGCACCACCTGGACACGGCAGTTCTTCCCCCAGGGCCGCATCACCGAATCCCGCATGCGCCAGGCCGTCCTGGCCGCGCGCGGCGCCATCGAGACCATCGCCAACCGCTACCGCAGCCGGGGATGGCACGAAGCCTACGGCTCATCGGGCACCGCCAAGGGCCTGCTGGCCGTCCTGGTCGAGAACGGCCTGAGCACGCGCGGCATCACCCTGGACGGCATGGAGCGACTGAGCGCCGCCCTGGCGCGCGCCGGCGAAGTCCGCCTGCAGGACTGGGCCGGCCTGAAGCCGGAACGCGTGCCGGTCCTGCCCGGCGGGCTGGCCATCATGATGGCCGCCTTCCACGAACTGGGCATCGACCGGATGCGGGCGGGCGACGGCGCGCTGCGCATCGGCGTGCTGCATGATCTGCTGGGCCGCGATTCCCACCAGGATCGGCGCGACGAGACCGTGCGCCAGATGCGCGGCCGCTACCAGGTCGACGCGGCGCAGGCCGGGTTCGTGCGCGGCCTGGCGCTGCAATTCTTCGACCAGCTCGGGCTGGACGACGATCCGGACACAGCCGAGCTGCGGCGGGCGCTGGCCTGGACGGCCGAACTGCACGAGATCGGCCTGGCCATCGCCCGCAACGACTACCACAAGCACAGCGCCTATATCCTGGAGCACGCCGACATGCCCGGGTTTTCGCACGACGACCAGCGTCTGCTGGCCTTCCTGGCCCTGGGGCACCAGGGGCGCCTGGCCAAGGTCCGCTGCTACGAACCCGACCGCGCGCGCTGGCTGGCCCTGTGCTGCCTGCGCCTGTCGGTGCTGCTGCTGCGCCGCCGGGAACCGCTGGGCGCGCTGCCCCTGCGCCTGCGCGCCCAGGACAGGCACATCGCCCTGAACGTACCGTCGGACTGGCTGTCGGCCCGCCCCCTGAGCGGTCTCCAGCTGAAGAAAGAAGCCACGATCTGGCGCAAGGCCGGTTTCGACCTGAACGTCATCGAATCCTGAAAATCACGCCGCCTGTGGGGCGGGCTCGCCCGCACGAAGGCCGCGCGTTCTTCAGTCGATCCCGAAATGCCGCCGGTAGCGTGCGTCCAGCCGATCCAGGTCCAGCAGGATCGGAAAATCGGCGGTATGGAAATCCGGATCCCAGGCGGGCGCGCCGCAGATCGTCGCACCCAGGGCCAGGTAGCCCTTGATCAGGGGCGGCACTCGCGCCGGCAAGACGCTGTCCAGGCGATCAACCGGATAGGGGTGCAGGGGCCGGATGCGTGGCACGTCGGGATTGCGTTCCATCAGGGCGCACGCCCTGCGCCAGACTTCCGAGGCCGTCGCCCCGCCATCGCGCAGGCTGACGCTGGCACAGCCCAGCATGTAGCGGTAGCCGCCCTGCCGCATGACCTGGGCCAGCCCCGACCACAGCAGCATGATGGCCGTGCCGTGCCGGAATTCGGCATCGATGCAGGAGCGGCCGACTTCGACCAGCAGCGGACGCAAGGCCGCCAACGGCCCCAGGTCGAACTCGGACTCGGAATAGTAGCCGCCCGCCTGGAGCGCGGCCTCGGGCGTGAGCAGCCGGTAGGTGCCCACCACCCGTCCCGTGCCCGTATCGCGCACCATGAAATGCACGCACCAGGAATCGAAATGGTCCACGTCGCGGTCGCCCACGGCCTGCGGAAACACCGCGCCCATGTCTTCGGTGAAGACCCGGAATCGCAGGCGCTGCAAGGCCTCCAGATCGGCCTGGCTGCATGCGACGGTCAGGGTCAGCCCACCGGCTTCGGCCCCGGGCCAGTCTATCCGCTTCATCGGTCCTGCGTGCAGGAAAGGAACGTGGGCAAGCATGGCAGACTCCGGAAAGTCACGATGGAGATATTCTGCCGATGCTCTGTGAGAATCATGTGACAGCGGTGCTCATTCAGGCCAGCCTGACCGCCACGAGCCGGCGCACGCCTTCTTCGGCCAGCGCCTCGTCGTCGGCTTCCACCATGAGGCGCAGCTTGGGCTCGGTACCCGAGGCCCGGATCAGCACCCTGCCCCGATCGCCCAGCGATGCGCGCACCGCGTCCGACGCTTCTTTCAGGCCGGCGTGCGTCTGCCAATCCAGGCCGGGCGCGAGCGGCACGTTGACCATTTTCTGGGCGTACATGGACAAATCGGACACCAGTTCCGCAAGGGATGCATCCGCATGCCGCATGGCTGCCAGCACCTGCAGGGCGGCCACGATGCCATCGCCCGTGGTGTGGCGGTCCAGGCACAGCAGGTGGCCGGAGCTTTCGCCGCCGTACAGCCAGCCGCGCTGGCGCAGGACTTCCAGCACGTAGCGGTCGCCGACCTTGGCCCGCTCGAACGGAATGCCCAGTTCGCGCATGCGACGCTCGAAGCCGAAATTCGTCATCAGCGTGCCGACCACGCCCTGGATGGGCTGCGTGCGTGCGCGATCGCGCACGATGGCGTAGAGCAGCTCGTCGCCATTGAACAGGCGGCCGGAAGCATCCACCATCTGCAGCCGGTCGGCGTCGCCATCCAGTGCGATGCCCAGGTCCGCCCCCTGGGCCGCCACGGCGGCCACCAGGGTCTCGGGGTGGGTCGCACCGACGTTTTCATTGATGTTGAAGCCGTCGGGCTCGCAGCCGATCACGGAAACATCGGCGCCCAATTCGCGGAACACATGCGGCGCGATATGATAGGCGGCACCGTTGGCCGCATCGACCACGACCTTCAGCCCCTGCAGGTCGAGTTCGCTGGGGAAGGTGCTCTTGCAGAATTCGATGTAGCGGCCCGCGGCGTCGTTGATGCGCCGCGCGCGGCCCAGGCCGGCCGAATCGGCGCAGCCCAGAGGCTCGTCCAGCAGAGCCTCGATGGCTTCTTCGGTTTCGTCGGGCAGCTTGGTGCCCGCCCCGGAAAAGAATTTGATGCCGTTGTCGTAGTGCGGGTTGTGGGATGCACTGATGACGATGCCTGCGGCCAGGCGCCAGGCTCGCGTCAGATAGGCGACCGCCGGCGTGGGAATCGGGCCGGCCAGCATGACGTCCACCCCGGCCGCCGACAGGCCGGCTTCCAGCGCGGATTCCAGCATGTAGCCGGAAATGCGGGTGTCCTTGCCGATGACCACGGTGGGCCGCCCGGCGGATACGGCACCGCGGGCCAGCACGCGGCCGGCGGCGTAGCCCAGGCGCAAGGCGAATTCTGCGTTGATCCGATCGCCGCCCACGATGCCGCGCACCCCGTCGGTTCCGAAATACTTGCGTGCGCTCATGCACGGACTCCTTGTTCGACGGCCGACCAGACCCGCAGCGCATCCACGGTATCGGCCACATCATGGACGCGCAGGATATGCGCGCCCCGCACAGCACCGGCCAGGGCCGCGGCCACGCTGCCGCCCAGGCGCCGCGACGGGGGACGCCCGGTGACGGCACCGATCATGGACTTGCGCGACACGCCCAGCAAGCTGGGGTATTCCTGCCCGACGGCCTGGGGCAACAGCCTGAGCAGGGTGTAATTGTGCTCCACGGTCTTGCCGAATCCAAATCCCGGATCGAGCACGATGCGGTCGGCCGCGATGCCCGCCTGCCGCAGCCGCCGGGCGCCCTGGTGGAGATAGTCGTGGATTTCGGCGACCACGTCGTCGTAGGACGGTGCGTCCTGCATGGTGCGCGGCTCGCCGCGCATGTGCATCAGGCACAGGGCGCAATCGGCATCGGCCACCGCCTCGATCGCACCCGGCGCCGAGAACCCGCCGATGTCATTGATCATGTCGGCGCCCGCCGCCAGGGCGGCCTGCATCACGGAAGGCTTGCAGGTATCCACCGACAGCGGCACGCCGCAGTCGCGCAGGGATTCGATCACGGGCAGGATCCGGCGCAGTTCCTCGTCGGCCGGCACCGCCTGGGCGCCGGGACGCGTGGATTCCCCGCCGATGTCGAGCAGGTCTGCGCCTTCCTCGACGAGGAGGCGCGCGTGCGCGATCGCCTGGTCAGCCTGGAAGTGGGCGTTGCCGTCGGAAAACGAATCCGGCGTGACGTTCACGATCCCCATGACCAGGGGGCGCTCCAGGGACAAGCGGAACCGCCCGCACTGAAGATGGTCAGGCATAGGAAAGGCCGCCGGTCGGATCAGACCGGCGTCGCGGCGGGACCTTTGTCGTTGCTGGCGGCCGGCTGGCCGGCAGACGGCGCCTGCGGGGGCGTGTCGCCGCCGGACGACGGCGGCTGCGGCGCACGCGGCGGGCGGCCGGCCATGATGTCGTCGATCTGCTCGGCATCGATGGTTTCCCATTCGAGCAGGGCCTTGGCCATGGCATGCATCTTGTCTTGGTTGGCCTCGATCAGGTCGCGCGCCACGCGGTACTGCTCGTCGATGATGCTGCGGATCTCGGAATCGACCTTCTGCATGGTGGCCTCGGACACGTGCGTGGTCTTGGTCACGCTGCGGCCCAGGAAGACCTCGCCTTCGTTTTCAGCATACACCACGGGGCCCAGCGAATCCGTCATGCCATAACGCGTGACGATGTCGCGGGCGATGGCGGTGGCGCGTTCGAAGTCGTTGGAGGCGCCGGTGGTCATCTGGCCCATGAAGACTTCTTCCGCGATGCGGCCGCCGAACAGCACCGCGATGGTGTTCAGCAGGCGTTCCTTGTCCATGCTGTAGCGGTCGCCTTCGGGCAGCTGCATCGTCACCCCCAGGGCGCGGCCGCGCGGGATGATGGTGACCTTGTGCACGGGGTCGGTCTTGGGCAGCAGGCGCGCCACCAGCGCGTGGCCGGACTCGTGGTAGGCCGTGTTGCGGCGCTCTTCTTCGGGCATGATCAGCGAGCGGCGTTCCGCGCCCATGATGATCTTGTCCTTGGCCTTTTCCAGGTCGGACATGTCGACGGTGCGGCCGTTACGGCGCGCCGCGAACAGCGCGGCCTCGTTGATCAGGTTGGCCAGGTCGGCGCCGGAAAAGCCCGGCGTGCCGCGCGCCAGCACGTTCGGATCGACGTTCTGGGCGATGGGCACCTTGCGCATGTGGACCTTCAGGATCTGCTCGCGGCCACGGATGTCGGGCAGCGACACGACCACCTGGCGGTCGAAGCGGCCCGGGCGCAACAGCGCCGGATCCAGCACGTCGGGCCGGTTGGTGGCCGCGATCACCAGGACGCCCTGGCCGGTCTCGAAACCGTCCATTTCGACCAGCAGCTGGTTCAGGGTCTGTTCGCGTTCGTCGTTGCCCCCGCCCAGGCCGGCGCCGCGCTGGCGGCCCACGGCGTCGATTTCATCGATGAAGATGATGCAGGGGGACTGCTTTTTGGCGTTCTCGAACATGTCACGCACGCGGGCCGCACCCACGCCGACGAACATTTCGACGAAATCCGAGCCGGAAATGCTGAAGAACGGGACCTTGGCTTCGCCGGCGATGGCCTTGGCGAGCAGGGTCTTGCCCGTGCCCGGAGGGCCGACCATCAGCACGCCGCGCGGAATGCGGCCGCCCAGGCGCTGGAACTTGGTGGGATCGCGCAGGAAATCGACCAGTTCCTGGACGTCTTCCTTGGCTTCGTCGCAGCCGGCGACGTCGGCAAAGGTGATGTTGTTGTTGTTTTCGTCGAGCATGCGCGCGCGCGACTTGCCGAAGCTGAAGGCCCCGCCCTTGCCGCCGCCCTGCATCTGGCGCATGAAGAAGATCCACACCCCGATCAGCAGCAGCATCGGGAACCAGGAGATGAACAGGCTGGTCAGGAAGGAAGGTTCTTCGCGGGCCTTGCCGGACACCTGGACGCCGTTCTTGACCAGTTCGGGCACCATCCACAGGTCGCCCGGCGAGGTCAGGCTGTAGGAACGGCCGGATTCCGGAGTCACGTAGATCGTGTCGCCCTGGATGTCGACCTTGTTGATGCGGCCGGCCCGCGCGTCGTTCATGAATTGCGTGTAGCTGACCGAATCCCCGCTCGCGACCGGGTGCCCGTCGAACTGCTTGAACACCGTGAAGAGCACGAGCGCGATCACCAGCCAGACCGCAACCTTGGAAAACGAGTTGTTCAAAGCCAACCTCCTGGGTATATACCGCTGCCGGCCCGCCGACCACGCGCCGCATCCGGCGGCGCACAATTACAACAAGCTGACAAATACGTCAATGCTTCATTCTACCTGAATCCGCCACGCGGACGCAGCGGCCGTGGAAGCCGCCGATGCCCGCGAAAACCCGTCCCGCAGCAGGGCCTTCGACGGGTCGCTGCAAGGCGGGGCCCCGAAATGGCCGGCCTTTCAGGCCTGCTGCCCGGGGGGCGTTTTCAGGCCGCGTCCCACGAGAAACGTCTCGGAGGATTCGTCCCGGGACGCCTTGGGCTTGCGTTCGACCACCCGCACGAAATGCTGCTTGAACATCTGCACGATCTGGGAAAACCCGCTGCCGTGAAAGGCCTTGACGATCAGGGCGCCATCCGGCTTGAGGTGGCCGCAGGCGAATTCCAGCGCCAGTTCGCAGACGTGGGCGATGCGGGCGGAATCCGCCGAGGCCACACCGGATAAGTTGGGGGCCATGTCGGAAATTACAAGATCGACGGCGCGTCCTTCCAGCCGCTCGTGCAGTTGCGCCAGGACATCGTCCTCGCGGAAGTCGCCCTGGATGAATTCGACCCCGGCAACAGGCTCCATGGGGAGCAGGTCGAGCGCCAGCACGCGGCCGTCGATCGCGCCGCCCGCCGCCAGCAGGCGCTCACGCACGACCTGCGACCAGCTGCCGGGGGCCGAACCCAGGTCCACGACCACATCGCCGCGCCGCAGCAGCTTTTCGGTGTCCAGGATCTCGATCAGCTTGAAGGCGGCACGGGCACGGTAGCCCTTTTGTTGCGCCATTTTGACGTAAGGGTCGTGAATATGCCGCTGGACCCAGGCTTTGGAGAATTTTTTCTTGGCCATTCTCGTACAATTCCACTATGCCGAAACTCGAACTGACCTCTCAGCAGCGCAGCGCCCTGCGCGCCGCCGCTCATCCCCTGCATCCCGTCGTCCTGATCGGCGACCGCGGCCTGACTGCCGCCGTGCTGGAAGAAATCGACCGCACCCTGGCGGCCCATGAACTGATCAAGATCCGCGTCGCCGGCGCCGAGCGCGATGAACGCGATGCGATGCTGGAGGAAATCTGCGAAACGCTGTCCTGCGCCGCAGTGCATCATCTCGGCAAGACGCTGATTATCTACCGGCCCGATGCGCTTGCGCAACAAGCCGCACAGGCGGCCGAAAACGCCACCCGGGCCGTGCGTCGGAAATCCGAACCCTACGTGCCCAAAAAACAGGCGGCGCAACCTCGTGCCGCCCGCCCCACCGCCCGGCGTGCCGAAGGCGCAGGCCAGAACGATGCCGGGAAGCGATCGGCACCCAATGCCGGACAAAAGCCGCTGGCGGCCGACCGCCGGGGTTCGGGCAAACCGGCCGCGGGCGGCCGCACCGGCGCAGGCACAGGCCATGGCATTCCGCGCCGCAGCGGCAGCGCGCTGTCGCTGCGCGCCGGCGCCCGCCGCAACCGCACCAGCCGGGGCTGAAGCCCGGCTGCGGGCGTATCCGTCATTCGTAGCTGACGGAACAGACTTCGTATTCGCGCACGCCGGCCGGCGCGCGCACTTCGACCACGTCGCCTTCGCTCTTGCCGATCAGCGCCCGCGCCACGGGGCTGGACACGGAGATCATGTTGGCGCGGATGTCGGCTTCCAGATCGCCGACGATCTGGTATGTGAGGCGCTCGCCCGATTCCAGGTCCTCGATCTCGACCGTTGCGCCGAACACGGCCTGGCCGGCGGCATCGAGCTCGGCCGGGTTGATGATCTGGGCGTTGGACAGGGTGCTTTCCAGTTCCTGGATACGGCCCTCGATGAAGCCCTGGCGTTCGCGCGCGGCGTCGTATTCGGCGTTTTCGGACAAATCGCCCTGGGCCCGCGCTTCGGCGATGGCGTTGATGACTTCGGGGCGCTCGACTGTCTTCAGACGATGCAATTCAGCTTGTAAGCGCTCTGCTCCGCGAGCTGTCAAAGGGATCGCAGCCATAGTTCCTGACTCAAAAGTAAAAGACGCCCCATGCGCGGGGCGCCTGACAACGAAAGAATATGGGCGAAATGTGGTGGTTCCGGCCCGCTGGGGGCTGCCTGGCCATGCTTGCCCGGATGGGTCTGTGGGATACGGCCATGGTTTGGGACCATCGGCATCCCGGCCAGGTGGCCTGCCGGCTCGCCCGTGAAAAACCCCGGCCGAAACCGGGGTGCTTGAAGGGTATTGTGGTCAATCCGAAAGGAAAAAGCAAGCCCCGGCTGACGCATGAAAAAGGCCCGGGGCCGCCCTGCGAGGCGGCCCCGGGCCCAAGCCGGAAGAGCGCGAGGCGCCTCAGGCGTAGGTCTTTACGGTGTTTTCCCGGGGCACCAGGAATTCCTCGAACGGATTGCGGCTGGCCGGGCTGACGCCGCCCCGCGCTGCCAGGATCGCACCGGCATCCACCTTGCCCGGCTCCTGCACCTTGTAGGCGGCGACCATGGCATCCGTGATGTCCTCGGGATACAGCGTCGATACATCCTTGATGGCTTTCCAGACATCGAGCTTTTCGCCGAAACCGTTGTTCTGCAGGCCCAGGTCCCCGCCGCCGGTCTTGAAGGCCGAATACGCGATTTCTTCCGGGTTCTTGCTCCTGCTCAGGGTTTCGTAGGACACATTGCCGCCGCCATACGTCACCATGTTGCGCATCCAGATCAGCGCACGCCCCAGGTACGAAGTCTGCTCCTGGTGTGCTTCCTTGATCTTGCTGCGCACCGCGTAGGCCTCGCGCGCCAGATCCTCGCCGAAGCACTGCTCGCGATCATGGAATTCCTGGAACTTCGTCTTGAATTCCTGATAGGCCTCGCTGATTTTCACGTTGTAGCTTTCCCGGACCTCGAGGTCCCCGCGGGGTTGCCGGGCGCTGCCGGCGGCCGGCGTGCTCTTGGACGGCTGGTCGCCCCAGGAAAGATAGGAATTCACGGCACTGATGACAGTCATCTCTGTTTTCTCAAAAGTTACATACAAGCCGGGGCCGGATGGATTCCGGTAACGCCCGCAGGCTTTTCAACCGATGAGTAACCATTGAAAAACAAGAGGTTCCATCCCCCGCACACGGAATCCGGCGCCATTTCCGGGCACGGGGAGCAACGCTCCGGATCCGGTATGCGGAGAAAGGCCGCATCAAGCCTGCGGCCGGTGCCTGCCGCGCAGCAGCGCATGCAGCAGGATGGCGCCGAAAGTCGCGGTGCCGATGCCGTCGAGCTTGAAGCTGCCGATGGCCAGGGAGAAATTGCCTGCGCCCAGGATCAGGGTGACGGCGGCGACGATCAGGTTGCGGTTGTCGCTGAAATCGACCTGGTTGACCACCCAGATGCGTGCGCCGGCGATGGCGATCAGGCCGAACACCACAACCGACATGCCGCCCAGCACGGGGGCGGGAATGGCCTGGATGAGTGCCCCGAACTTGGGCGAAAAACCCAGCACCACGGCCACCAGCGCGGCCACCACGAAGACCAGCGTGGAATAGATCTTGGTCGCGGTCATCACGCCGATGTTTTCGGCGTAGGTCGTCACGCCGGTGCCGCCCAGGGCGCCGGACACCATCGTCGCCACCCCATCGCCCATGAAGGCGCGGCCCAGGTAGCGGTCCAGGTTCTGGCCCGTCATGGCGCTGACCGCCTTGATGTGGCCCAGGTTCTCGGCGACCAGGATGATGGCGACCGGCGCGATCACGCTGATGGCGTGGGCTTCGAATACCGGCGCCGTCAGCGTGGGCAGGCCCAGCCAGGGCGCCGCGGCGATGGCGGCGAAGTCGATCGGCTTGCCCAGCCCCAGCCCGTTGGCCAGGATCACGTAGATCGCGCATGCGGCGAGCAGGCCCACCAGGATCAGCAGGCGCTGCACTAGGCCGCGCGTGTAGACCCCCACGGCACCGACGCACAGCACGGTCATGAGGGCCATGCAGGCATCGAACAGCGAACCGCCCATCGCACCCTTGGCCGCGATGGGCGCAAGGTTCAGGCCGATCACGGCGACGACCGCCCCGGTGACCACAGGGGGCATCCAGCGGTCGATCCAGTCGGCCGCCCCGCCCTGGCGGGCATTGAGCAATGCCGTGAGCAGGCCGATCCCGGTGTAGATCAGGCCGCAGACAATGATGGCGCCCAGGGCCACGCCCATGTTCAGGTTCGGCCCGCTGCCCGAATAGCCGCTGACGGCGATCACGCCGCCGATGAAGGCGAAGCTGGAACCCAGATAGCTGGGCACGCGGCCCCCGACGAACAGGAAGAAGATCAGGGTGCCCACCCCGGACATCAGGATGGCCGTGTTGGGATCGAAGCCCATGATGAGCGGCGCCAGGATGGTGGAACCGAACATGGCCACGACGTGCTGCGCGCCCATGGCCACGGTCTGGGGCCAGGCCATGGTTTCGTCGGGCTGGACCACGGCACCGTCGGCGGTGCCGGACACGCGGCGCCACTGCGGGAAATAGGAAGTCGTCATGAGGGGAACACGGCCCGGGGCCGCCCTGAAGAGAATGGTGGATGGGTGAAATTTCGTCGCAAGTGTAAGGCTGCATCTCGCGCCCCCGCAAGACGGGTCGACCCTGCGCCGCCGCGCCGGCCGGAGCGCGCGCAGGAACGGCGGCGGACAAGCCCGGCCCGCCGGGACTAACATGCCTCCAGCGGTCCGCCACGCCATCACCGGACCGCGTCCGCGGCAAAAGGAGGCCCGCAATGTCCAATCCACTCACTCTGTATACCGATGCGAATTTCATCAGCCCGTACGCCATGTCGGTCTTCGTTTCCCTGCAAGAAAAGGGCGTGCCCTTCGAGCTGTCGCCGGTCGACCTCGGCCGCGGGGCGCAACGCGAAGCCGGCTACGTCTCCCTGTCCCTGACGGGCAAGGTGCCCGCACTGACGCACGGATCGTTCGCACTGGCCGAGTCGTCCGCGATCACGGAATACGTGGATGAAGTCTTCCCGGGCACCGCGCTCTACCCGTCCGATGCGCCGCAGCGCGCCCGGGCGCGCCAGATCCAGGCCTGGCTGCGCACCGACCTGATGCCGATCCGGCAGGAACGCTCGTCGGAAAACCTGTTCCGCCGGCCGCCCCCGCCCGCGCCCTTGTCCGAAGCCGCGCAGCAGGCGGCCGGCAAGCTGTTCGCGGCGGCCGACCGCCTGTTGCCCCAGGGCGCGGACACCCTGTTCGGAGCATGGAGCATTGCCGATTTCGAACTGGCGTTCATGCTCAACCGGCTGGTCCTGTGCGGCGATGCCGTGCCACGCCGGCTGGCGGACTACGCAGACCGCCAATGGCACCGTCCCTCGGTCCAGCGCTGGGTCGTGCTGCCGCGTCCGGGCCTGTAGGGCGTCTCCACCCGCGCGCCCGCACGCCGGTGCGGCGCGCGGCAATCCGGGCGCCGAAACCCTGTTAGAATTCCAGAGGCGGGCCCCTTCGCATGGTTCGGCGGTGAACCTGGTCAGGTCGGGAACGAAGCAGCCACAGCCGCGCGGAACCAGTGCCGAAGTCAGGCTCGCCTTTCCTTTTCCCCCTGCAGGGCGGCCTATGAGCTATCTCGTCTTGGCGCGCAAGTGGCGCCCCCGTTCATTCGATACGCTGATTGGCCAGGATCACGTGGTGCGGGCACTGACCCATGCGCTGTCGTCCGGCCGGCTGCACCACGCCTGGCTGTTCACCGGCACGCGCGGCGTCGGCAAGACCACCCTGTCGCGCATCCTCGCCAAATCCCTGAATTGCGTCCAGGGCGTCACCGCCACGCCTTGCGGCCACTGCCAGGCCTGCACGGAAATCGACGCGGGCCGCTACGTGGACTACATCGAACTCGACGCCGCCTCGAACCGCGGCGTCGACGAAATGACCCAGCTGCTGGAACAGGCGGTCTACGCGCCATCGTCGGGCCGCTTCAAGGTCTACATGATCGATGAAGTCCACATGCTGACCGGGCATGCCTTCAACGCCATGCTCAAGACGCTCGAAGAGCCGCCCGAACACGTCAAGTTCATCCTGGCGACCACCGATCCGCAAAAGATCCCGGTCACCGTGCTGTCGCGCTGCCTGCAGTTCAACCTGAAGCAGATGACGGTGCCCGCCATCGTCGATCACCTGCAGGACATCCTGGCCCAGGAATCCGTGCCGGCCGAGCCCCGGGGGCTGCGCCTGATCGCCCAGGCGGCGGCCGGCTCGATGCGCGATGCCCTCTCGCTGACGGACCAGGCCATTTCCTTTTCGGCGGGCAACCTGACCGCGGCGGCCGTGGGCGAGATGCTGGGCACCCTGGACCAGCACCACCTGGTGAACCTGCTGCGCGCCCTGGCGGCCGCCGACGCGCCCGGCATCCTGGCCGTGGCCGACGATCTGGCCGTGCGCGGCCTGTCGTTCCAGGCCGCGCTGGGCGACCTGGCCGTGCTGCTGTCGCGGGTGGCCATCGCGCAACGACTGGGCCACGCCCAGCCCGACGATCCCCTGGCGGAAGACGTCACCGCACTCGCGGGCGCCCTGACGCCGGACGACGTCCAGCTGTTCTACGCCGTGGCGGTGCACAGCCGCCAGGAACTCACCCTGGCGCCCGACGAGCATGCCGGCTTCGTCATGGCCTGCCTGCGCATGCTGGCCCTGCTGCCGGAAGGCCGCGTGCCCCCGGCGGTGATGGGGCCGCCGCCGACAGCCGAAGCGGATGCGCGGCCCGCCGCCGTGACCACAGCCGCAGCGCCCGCCGTCGAAAACACGGCATCGGCGCCGACGGCATCGACGCCGGCCGCACCGCCCCCGACGCCGGCGCCCGTGCAGCACGCCGTGGCTGCGGCAGGCCCGGCCGCCGCAGACCTCCCCGCCTGGGAAGCGCCGCAACAAGAGCCCGCCCTGGCCAGCCCGGCCGAGCCCGATACGGCAGGGGTGCCCAGTGCGCCCGCGGCCCCCGTCCAGGCGGCCGGATCGCCGCGCCCGCCGAAACCGTCACCCGAGCCCGACCCGGCGCCCGACCGTGATCCGCCCCCGGACCCCGATCCGGCACCGCCCGCGCCCCCCGACGAAGCCGCATCCGCCACCGACGACTGGACGGATGCCGTGCCCGACGACCTCACGGCGGCCTTCGATGCTGCCGCTTCCCTGGGCGACCTGGGGATGGATCCGGACGCGTCCGCCGTCATCGCCGGGCTGACCGCCGAGCCGTCCGCAGCACGGCCGGAAACGCCCGATCCCGGCAGGATCACGGCCCACGACTGGCCGGCGGTGGCCGCCGGCCTGTCGGTCAGCGGCGCGGCCCGGGCGCTGGCGCTGAACAGCGAATGGCTGTCGGGCGACGATCACCGGATCCGCCTGCGGGTGGCCATCCACACCTACGCCAACGGCGGCGGCCACGACCGGCTGCGCACGGTCCTGTCGGAATATTTCGGCCGCGTCCTGCGGCTGGAAGTCGAATACGGCGCAACGGGCGACGATACCGCCCACGCCATCGACCAGGCCGAACGCAGCCGCCGCCAGCAGGCCGCCGAACAGGCGGTCGAACAGGACGAACTGGTCCGCGTGCTGGCCCAGCGCTTCTCCGCCCGCGTGGTGCCGGACTCGGTGCGCCCGCCCGGCGGCGCTCCGTCCGCTTACCACTAGGGTATAGTCCCACTCTTCGTTTGAAATCATCGAACCAGGACACCGCCATGATGAAAGGTCAGATCGCCGGGCTGATGCGCCAGGCCCAGCAGATGCAGGAAAACATGAAGAAGGCCCAGGAAGCCCTGGCCGAGCTGACGGTCGAAGGCGCCGCGGGCGGCGGGCTGGTCAAGGTCACCATGAGCTGCAAGTACGACGTCAAGCGCGTGACCATCGACCCGTCCCTGTACGACGACGACCGCGACATGATCGAAGACCTGGTTGCTGCAGCCTTCAACGACGCACAGCGCAAGGCCGAGGCCACCGCGCAGGAAAAGATGTCCGCCGTGACGGCCGGCCTGTCCCTGCCGCCCGGCATGAAGCTGCCGTTCTAAGGCGTACCCCGCGCTCATCGAGGAATTACCGAGAATGGCCGCCGGCCTGCCCGAACCGGAACCCCTGCGCGCCCTGATCGACGCCTTGCGGGGGCTGCCCGGCGTGGGCGTGCGCACCGCCCGCCGCATGGCCTACCACCTGCTGCAGCACGACCCAGACGGCGCCACGCGCCTGAGCGATGCGCTGCGCGACGCGGTCGGCGGGCTGCGCCACTGCGAACGCTGCAATTCCTTTTCCCAGACGCCGGTGTGCCCCACCTGCGAAGATCCGGAGCGGGACGCCGCCGTGCTGTGCGTCGTCGAGACGCCGGCCGACCAGAACATGATCGAGGCCAGCCACGGCTATCGGGGCCTGTACTACGTGCTGATGGGCCGGCTGGCGCCCCTGGAAGGCGTGGGCCCCGATCAGGTCCGGTTCGCCCACCTGCGCGACCGGGTCCGCGACGGCCAGGTCCGGGAAGTCATCCTGGCCACCAACTTCACTGCCGAAGGCGAGACCACCGCCTACTATCTGGCCGAGATGTTGCGCGAATGCGGCGTCCAGGTGACCCGGCTGGCGCGCGGCGTGCCCAGCGGCAGCGAACTGGAATACGTGGACGCCGGCACGATCGCCTGGGCGCTGATGGAACGCCGGCCCGGCTGATCCCTGGTCCGCCCGCGGGCCGATCCCGATCTTCGCACGTGGTTTCGTAGGCCAGGATGCGCCTGTGCGCTATCATCGAAACTCCAAACGCAGCATGACCACCAGGGAGACAAGCCATCATGTCGATTTCACGTCGTGAACTGCTCAAAACCGCCGGCGCTGCCGGGCTGCTGGGCGCGGTGCCCGGATTGTCCTTCGCGCAGGACGCGGCGGCCACCCCCGAGAAGAAGTCATTGACCATCGCGGTCGGCGGGCAGTCGCTGATCTACTACCTGCCACTGTCGGTGGCGCACCTGAAGGGCTACTTCAAGGACGAAGGACTGGACGTCACCATCGCCGATTTCGCGGGCGGCTCCAAGGCCCTGCAGGCCGTGGTGGGTGGCAGCGCCGACGTCGTCTCGGGCGCTTTCGAACACACCATCAACCTGCAGGCCAAGGGCCAGTTCTACCGCTGCTTCGTGCTGCAGGGCCGGGCGCCCATGATCGTGCTGGGCGTCTCGAAAAAGACCATGCCCGACTACCAGTCGCCCGCCGACCTGAAGGGCAAGAAGATCGGCGTCACGGCGCCGGGCTCGTCGACCAACATGATGGCCAGTTTCTTCCTGGCGCAGCACGGCCTCAAGCCCACCGACGTTTCCTTCATCGGCGTGGGCGCGGGCGCCGGGGCGGTCACGGCCCTGCGTTCCGGCCAGGTCGACGCCATCGCCAACCTGGACCCGGTGATCAGCACCCTGGCCAAGGAAGACGCCATCCGCATCATTGCCGACACGCGCACCCTGGAAGACGCACAGAAGATCTTCGGCGGCAACATGCCGTCGGGCTGCCTGTACACGTCCCAGGCATTCATCGATGCCCATCCGAACACCACCCAGGCGCTGGCCAACGCCATGGTGCGGGCCGACAAATGGATCCAGGCATCTTCGCCCGACGACATCGCCAAGCTGGTGCCCGAATCCTACCTGCTGGGCGACCCCGACCTGTACAAGCTGGCGCTCAAGGGCAACCGCGAGGCCTTGTCTCCCGATGGCCTGGTGCCGGAAGATGGCCCTCAGACGGCGCTCAACGCCCTGGCCGAATTCGTGCCGAACTTCGACCGCACGGCCATCGACATCTCCCGCATCTGGACCAACCAGTTCGCCACCAAGGCCAACCAGAAATACCCCCATGCCTGATCCGCGCGCGAACCAGGCCGGCGGCGGGGCGGACCAGCCCGCCCTGCTGCTGGAGCAAGTCACCTGCACCTTCATCTCGCCCGGCGGCGCATCGTACACGGCCATGCGCGACGCCACCCTCGCGGTGGCGCCGGGCGAGTTCGTCTCAGTCGTGGGCCCCACGGGCTGCGGCAAATCCACCCTGCTGAACATGGCGGCCGGGCTGCTGCGCCCCACTTCGGGCCGGGTGCAGGTATTCGGCCAGCCGTTGCAGGGGGTCAATTCCAGGGCGGGCTACATGTTCCAGGGCGAAGCCCTGATGCCCTGGCGCAGCGCCCAGGCCAACGTCGCCACGGGGCTGGAATTCGCCGGGGTATCCGCCGCCGAAACCGCCGAACGCAGCCGAGAATGGCTGCGCCGGGTCGGGCTGGGCGGCTTCGAGAACCGCTATCCGCACCAGATGTCGGGCGGCATGCGCAAGCGCGTCATGCTGGCCCAGACCCTGATCCGCGATCCGGACATCATCCTGATGGACGAGCCGTTCTCGGCGCTCGACGTCCAGACCCGCCAGCTGATGGAAAACGAAGTCCTGGACCTGTGGATGGCCCGCCGCAAGGCGGTGCTGTTCATCACCCACGACCTGGACGAGGCCATCGCCATGAGCGACCGCGTGGTGGTGCTGTCGGCCGGCCCGGATACCCATCCGATCGGGGAATTCATCATCGACATCCCGCGCCCGCGCGACGTGGCCGAAGTCCGCATGCAGCCGCGCTTCGTCGAACTGCACCAGGCCATCTGGGCGGTGCTGCGCGACGAAGTCCTGAAGGGCTACGAGCGGCAGCGCCGCGCCTGAACCCCATGGCCGGCCCCCAGTTCCCGTTTCCCGACCCGAGCCATCCACCGGAGCGCTTGCCACGATGAAATCCGATTTGTCCAAGCCTGTCCTGCGCGTGCTGCAACTGGGGTTGCTGGCCGCCATCCTGCTGATCTGGCACTGGGCCTCGCTGAACCGCAACGTCGCCTTCTTCTTCGGGCGGCCGCTGGACGTGGCCCAGGTCATCTGGGCCTGGTTCGTCACCGACGCCGGCATCTACCGCCATCTGTGGATCACGCTGTCCGAGACCGTGCTGGCCTTCGTCATCGGCACCATCGGCGGCCTGGGCTTCGGCCTGTGGCTGGGCCTGTCGCGCGGCGCCAGCGCCCTGCTCGAGCCCTACATCACGGCGGCCAATTCCATGCCCCGCGTGATCCTGGCGCCGATCTTCGGCATGTGGTTCGGCCTGGGCATCTGGTCCAAGGTGGCGCTGGCCGTGACGCTGGTGTTTTTCATCGTCTTCTTCAACGTCTACCGCGGCGTGCGCGAAGTCAGCCCCACCCTGCTGGACAACGCCCGCATGCTGGGCGCCAACCACCGCCAGCTGCTGCGCCACGTGTATATCCCCTCGGCCACCAGCTGGGTGTTTTCCAGCCTGCATACCTCCGTGGGCCTGGCCTTCGTCGGTGCGGTGGTGGGCGAATACCTGGGCTCGGCGGCCGGGGTCGGCTACCTGATCCTGCAGGCCGAAGGCACGCTGGACGTGAACACCGTGTTCGCCGGCATCGTCGTGCTGACGGTGTTCGCCCTGCTGCTGGACGGGATCGTATCGCTGGTGGAACGCCGCCTGCTGGTCTGGCAGCCCAGCCCCGGAGAGACGGCCAAGACCTGATCGCCCCCCGGGCCCCGGCGGGAAACCGCCGGCCCGGCATGCGCCAGGCCCGGTGATCAGGCGCCGGCCCGCCCCACCAGCGCATCCAGCCTGATCGCGTCCGCGGTGAAGATCCGGATGCCTTCGGCCAGCTTTTCCGTGGCCATGGCGTCTTCGTTCAGGTTCGTGCGGAAAGCGACCTCGTTGCTGGCGACCCATTCCGGCGCATCCGCCTTGGCGGCGGCCACGGTCAGGCTGGGTTCCAGGGGTTCGTCGGATGCCGCCAGCTCGCCCAGCAGGGCAGGACTGATCGTCAGCAGATCGCAGCCCGCCAGCGCGCGGATCTGACCGATGTTGCGGAAACTGGCCCCCATCACCTGCGTGGGGATGTCGTAGGCCTTGAAATAGCGGTAGATGCGCGTCACGGACTGCACGCCCGGGTCGTTTGCCCCGGCATTCGCGACCTCGTCCCAATCGGAACCGGCCGTCTTCTTGTACCAATCGTAGATGCGGCCCACGAAGGGCGAGATCAGCGTGACCTTCGCCTGCGCGCAGGCGATCGCCTGGGTCAGCGAGAACAGCAGCGTCAGGTTGCAATGGATGCCTTCCGCTTCCAGCGCGCGGGCGGCCTGGATGCCTTCCCAGGTGGAAGCCAGCTTGATCAGCACGCGTTCGCGCGGAATGCCGCCGGCCTCGTACAGGGCGACGATCTGCCGGGCGCGTTCGATGCTGGCCTGCGTGTCGAAGGACAGCCGAGCGTCGACCTCGGTCGAGACGCGGCCGGGCACGATGGACAGGATTTCACGGCCGAAGGCCACCAGCAGGCGATCGATCTGCTCGGCCAGCGGGGCGGCCGGATGGTCGCGCAGCACCCGATCCAGCAGGGGACGGTAGGCATCCTGGCCCACTGCCTTCAGGATCAGCGAGGGGTTGGTGGTCGCGTCGGTGGGCCGGTAGGCCCGCATGGTTTCGAAGTCCCCCGTGTCGGCCACGACGGTCGTCAGCGCACGCAGGGCGTCCAGTTGATTGCTCATAGAGGGTGATTCCGATGGAAACAGGTTGCAAAGGCCCTACTGTAGACCATTTCGCGCCGAGGCCGCGCACGCCGGCGGGCATCCGCCGTCCCGGGCGCTGGCAGCAGGCGGAATGCGGGGCATGGGGATCGGCCACTGCCTCGCTGTATAATAGGAAGGTTTGAATATCGACTTTATAACCGGGGTTCCATTTTGCTGCCGTCAATCTTTCCCGAGGGGTCCGCAGGACTCGCACCAGCAATTCTCGCCTTGGCTGACGGTACCGTATTCAGGGGCGTTTCGATCGGCGCCGACGGGACCAGCGTGGCCGAAATCGTCTTCAATACTTCCATGACCGGCTACCAGGAGATCCTCACCGATCCCAGCTACAGCGGCCAGATCGTCACCCTGACCTATCCCCACATCGGCAATACCGGCGTCAACCCCGAAGACGTCGAGTCCGGCCGCGTGCATGCCGCCGGCCTGGTGGTGCGCGACTGCCCCGCCCTGCTGTCCAACTTCCGCGCCACCCAGTCGCTGCCCGACTACCTGAAATCCCAGGGCATCGTGGCGATCTCGGGCGTGGACACCCGCAAGCTCACCCGCATCCTGCGCGAGCGCGGCGCCCAGGGCGCCTGCATCCTGGTGGGCGAGGACGCCGACCGCGCCGTCGAACTGGCGCGCGGTTTCGGCGGCATGGAAGGCCAGGATCTGGCCGCCCAGGTCTCCACCAAGCAGTCCGGCGCCTGGGTGCAGGGCACCTGGCAGCTGGGACGCGGCTACAGCCGCCAGGACCAGGGGCAATACCATGTCGTCGCCTACGACTACGGCATCAAGTCCAACATCCTGCGCCTGCTGGCCGACCGCGGCTGCCGCATCACCCTGGTGCCGGCCCTCACCCCCGTGGCCGATGTCCTGGCGCAGGCGCCCGACGGCATCTTCCTGTCCAACGGCCCCGGCGATCCGGCGGCCTGCGACTACGCCGCCGAAACCTGCCGCGCCGTGCTGGACCGCGGCATCCCCCTGTTCGGCATCTGCCTGGGCCAGCAGGTCCTGGGTCTGACGCTGGGCGGGCGCACGGTCAAGATGAAGACCGGCCACCACGGCGCCAACCACCCGGTGCAGGACCTGGACACCGGCCGGGTGTTCATCACCAGCCAGAACCATGGCTTCACCGTGGACGGCGACAGCCTGCCGGCCAACGCCCGCATCACGCACGTGTCGCTGTTCGACGGCACCCTGCAGGGCTTCGAGCTGACCGACCGCCCGGCCTTCTGCTTCCAGGGCCACCCCGAGGCCAGCCCCGGGCCGCACGACATCCTGGTGCTGTTCGACAAATTCATCGACCTGATGGCGCAGCACAAAGCCCGGTCGTCCAAATAAAAAGATTCCCGCCCTCCCATGCCCAAGCGTTCAGACATCCACAGCATCCTCATCATCGGGGCCGGCCCGATCATCATCGGCCAGGCCTGCGAATTCGACTATTCCGGCGCCCAGGCCTGCAAGGCCCTGAAGGCCGACGGGTTCCGCACCATCCTGGTCAACAGCAACCCGGCCACCATCATGACGGACCCGGAAACGGCCGACGTCACCTACATCGAACCCATCACCTGGCAGGCCCTGGAAAAGATCATCGAGATCGAGAAGCCCGATGCCGTCCTGCCCACCATGGGCGGCCAGACGGCGCTGAACTGCGCGCTCGACCTGGACCGTCACGGCGTGCTGGCCAAGCACGGCGTGGAACTGATCGGCGCCAACGCCGCGGCCATCGAAAAAGCCGAGGACCGTCTCAAGTTCAAGGACGCGATGACCTCGATCGGCCTGGAATCGGCCAAGTCCGGCATCGCCCACAGCATGGACGAAGCCTGGGCGGTGCAAAAGCGCATCGCGTCCGAACTGGGCACGTCCGGCTTCCCGGCGGTCATCCGCCCCAGCTTCACGCTGGGCGGCACCGGCGGCGGCATCGCCTACAACGCCGAGGAATTCGAAACCATCTGCCGCCGCGGCCTGGAGGCCTCGCCCACCAATGAACTGCTGATCGAGGAATCGCTGCTGGGCTGGAAGGAATTCGAGATGGAAGTCGTGCGCGACAGCGCCGACAACTGCATCATCGTCTGCTCCATCGAGAACCTGGACCCCATGGGGGTGCACACCGGCGACTCGATCACCGTCGCGCCCGCGCAGACGCTGACCGACAAGGAATACCAGATCATGCGCGACGCGTCGATCGCGGTGCTGCGCGAGATCGGCGTGGACACGGGCGGCTCGAACGTCCAGTTCGCCGTCAACCCGGCCAACGGCCGCATGATCGTCATCGAGATGAATCCGCGCGTGTCGCGTTCCTCGGCCCTGGCGTCCAAGGCCACGGGCTTTCCGATCGCCAAGGTCGCGGCCCGCCTGGCCGTGGGCTACACCCTGGACGAACTGCGCAACGAGATCACCGGCGGCGCCACCCCGGCCTCGTTCGAGCCCACCCTGGACTACGTGGTCACCAAGGTGCCGCGTTTCGCCTTCGAGAAATTCCCCCAGGCCGATTCGCGCCTGACGACGCAGATGAAGGCCGTGGGCGAGGTCATGGCCATCGGTCGAACCTTCCAGGAATCCTTCCAGAAGGCCCTGCGCGGGCTGGAAGTCGGCGTCGATGGACTGAACCAGAAGACCACCGACCGCGAACGCCTGCAGGTCGAGCTGGGCGAGCCCGGCCCGGAACGCATCTGGTACGTGGGCGACGCCTTTGCCCAGGGCTTCTCCCTGGAAGAAGTCCACAACCTCACGAAGATCGATCCCTGGTTCCTGGCGCAGATCAAGGAAATCGTCGACATCGAACTCGCGCTCGAGCAGCGCACCCTGTCCGAGCTGGATGACGACACCATGCGCGAACTGAAGCGGCGCGGGTTCTCCGACCGGCGCCTGGCGTTCCTGCTGGACACCACCGAAGCCGAAGTCCGGAAACTGCGCCACCAGATGAACGTGCGCCCGGTGTACAAGCGCGTCGATACCTGCGCGGCCGAATTCGCCACCACCACGGCCTACATGTATTCCACCTACGAGGACGAGGACGAGGCCGCGCCGACCGATCGCAAGAAGATCATCGTCCTGGGCGGCGGGCCCAACCGCATCGGCCAGGGCATCGAATTCGACTACTGCTGCGTGCATGCGGCCCTGGCCCTGCGCGAGGACGGCTTCGAGACCATCATGGTCAACTGCAATCCGGAGACCGTGTCCACCGACTACGATACTTCCGACCGCCTGTACTTCGAGCCGCTGACCCTCGAAGACGTGCTGGAAATCGTCCACAAGGAAAACCCGGCCGGCGTCATCGTCCAGTACGGCGGCCAGACCCCGCTGAAGCTCGCCCGCGCCCTGGAAGCCAACGGCGTGCCCATCATCGGCACCAGCCCCGACTCCATCGACGTGGCCGAAGACCGCGAACGCTTCCAGAAGCTGCTGACCAAGCTGGGCCTGCGCCAGCCGGCCAACCGCACTGCCCGCACCGAAAGCGAGGCCCTGGCCCTGGCCGGCGAGATCGGCTATCCCCTGGTGGTCCGCCCCAGCTACGTGCTGGGCGGGCGCGCCATGGAAATCGTGCACGAGCCCCAGGATCTCGAACGCTACATGCGCGAGGCCGTCAAGGTCAGCAACGACTCCCCGGTGCTGCTGGACCACTTCCTGAACAACGCCACCGAAGTCGACGTCGACTGCCTGGCCGACGGCGAGCAGGTCATCATCGGGGGCGTGATGGAACACATCGAGCAGGCCGGCGTGCACTCGGGCGATTCCGCCTGCAGCCTGCCGCCCTATTCGCTCTCGCCCGAAATCGTGGCCGAAATCGAGCGCCAGACTGCCCTGATGGCCCGCGCCCTGAACGTCAAGGGCCTGATGAACGTGCAGTTCGCCATCCAGGATGGCGATGTCTACGTGCTCGAAGTCAATCCCCGCGCATCCCGCACCGTGCCCTACGTGTCCAAGGCCACCGGCCGGCAGCTGGCCAAGATCGCCGCGCGCGTCATGGCCGGCCGCACCCTGGCCGCCCAGGGCATCGCCTCGATCCCGGCGCCGGCGCGCTATTGCGTCAAGGAAGCCGTGTTCCCCTTCGTCAAGTTCCCGGGCGTGGATACCATCCTGGGGCCTGAAATGAAGTCCACCGGCGAAGTCATGGGCGTGGGCGAGACCTTCGGGGAAGCCTTCGTCAAATCGCAGATCGCCGCCGGTGCCTGGCTGCCCGAATCCGGCCGCGTGTTCATCAGCGTGCGCGACCAGGACAAGACGCGCGCCGTGGAAGTCGCCCGCGGCCTGGCCGCCCTGGGCTTCCAGCTGATCGCCACGCGCGGCACGGCCGCCGTGATCGAAGCCGCCGGCCTGGCGGTCCAGGTGGTCAACAAGGTCACCGAGGGCCGTCCGAACATCGTCGACATGATCAAGAACGGCGAGATCGCCATGGTCATCAACACGGTCGAGGAACGCCGCAACGCCATCGCCGACTCGCGCACGATCCGCACGCAGTCGCTGGCCAACCGGGTCACCTTCTTCACCACCATCGCGGGTGCGCGCGCGGCCGTCGAGGGCCTGCAGTACCTGCGCCATGGCGGCGGGCTGAAGGTCTACTCGCTGCAGTCCATGCACGCCGCCGCGGACGCGGCCTGACGGCGCATCACGGAAAAGGCCGACAGATGGACCTGGGCGACGTTTTCCAGACAGTGACGCTGACGGCATGCCATCGGATCCTGCCCGATCAGGTGCCGATGAAAGGTGCCGTATGCGGGGGCCTTGCCGTCGCCGGCCATGTCGCGGGCGATCTGGCCCAGCCCGCGCTCGCGCGCACCGTGGGCAGCACGCTGGTCAGCATCAGCCAGCGCGGCCAGGCTCTGGCGGCGGCGGATGGAGCCACGAAAGACACGGCCGCGGCAAACGAACCGCCGGCGTCCGAAACGTCCCAAGAAGGGCTTTCGGACGTGCTGGCGGAAATAGGCAGTGGCTGGGTGGGCCAGGAATTGGCCAAGGCGCCCTGCGACAGCGCGGCCGCCGCCCTGCCGCCACCGCTCTCCACGGCCGCGAGTCTGGCTTGCGAGACCGTCGCCAGTTATGCCGCAGGCAAGGTGCTGCCCGGCATCGCGGCAGCCTACCTGGAACGGTTCCATCCTCCGCTGCGAGCCTGATCCCCCCGCCACCGCCCGGAACCCATGCCCGCATGGAACCCCAGGCGCGCATCGGTCACTCACGAAGGCATGCCGGGACGATGCACAGCGCCGCCCGGCCCGGATAACGCGCAGACGGGGAGAATCCAATGACCATTGACGTATCCGCAGGACGCTTCGGCTCTGTCGGCCTGACCGCCCAGGACGTACAGGGTATTCGGCAGGCGACTGACCGGGATCACATCGGCAGCATCTTTTCGCGAGTGTGGGACAAGGTCGCGGACTGGTTCTGCAGCACCAACCGGACGGAAGCCAAGAAATGCATGTTCGATCTGTATTCGCAGACGACGACGCACCAGCAGAAGGTGGACAGCTTCCTGTCCCTGAAGGACATGGCGGGCGCCAACTACCAGAATCGTTTCCAGATCGAAGAAAACGACGAGGGAGTGCGCTACAACCTGGACCTGTCCGACGAGCAGTGCCCGGGCTTTTCCCTGAGCTTCAGGAAGCTTCCGGTGAACCAGGAAACACTGAGACAGGAACTGAACCGCAGCGATTACTGGAGCCACAACGGAGTCGGCCCAGCCCGGGACCAGGTCAAGGCCGATATCTGCCGCGCCAGCTACACCGTGTCGGGAACCCCGCTGCCGGACGGCACGCCCGATGAGCGCATGAAGCATTTCGACGACGCGCTGACCGCGATCGGCGCAACACCCAGCCAGCGGGAAGCCATCATGGAAGTCTGCAACCAGGCGGTCCTGGGAACCTTCATGGAGGCCTCGGATCCTCCGGCCATCGTGCCGGGCGGACAGAACGTACGCTACGACGTGCGGATGGTCGAAGGCGAAGTGCACGTCCGGGCGGTCTGCATCAAGGATATCGACATGGTCGAGCCCGGCCGCCAGGTCGACCTGGAACAACGCCAGGGCAAGCTGAACATGATCCTCTCGGACGGCGACCATCCGTTCTACAAATCCCAGGAGATGCGGCTGGACCTGCGGATCATGGACGGCGACCCGCGCGCCATGATCGACATCGCCGGGGTCCGGCACCTGGCCAGCCGGGACGTCGACACGGTCCAGGTCCAGTAGGACGGCCCCACACACACGGGAAACGGTCTTGCATTCCCCGGTCGGCCTGCGCATCTTCATCACGGGCGCCAGCAGCGGCATCGGCGCCGCGCTGGCGCGCCGGTACGCGGCCCAGGGCGGCGTGCTGGGACTGGTCGGCCGCCGCAGCGAAGCCCTGCGAGCCCTGTGCAACAGCCTGCCGGGCCAGGGGCACCATACCTACGCGCTGGACGTGCGCGACCGGACGGCGCTGCACGAGGCAGCCCGTGACTTCCTGGCCGGCGGCCCGGTCGACCTGGTCATCGCCAGCGCGGGAATCAGCGCCGGCACCCTGTCCGACGCCCCGGAGGACCATGTCGTCTTCGAGGCCATCCTCGACACCAATGTGCTGGCCATGATGGCCACCTTCGCTCCCTTCATCACGCCGATGCGCGAACGGGGCCGGGGCACGCTGGTGGGCATCGGCAGCGTGGCGGGGGTGCGCGGCCTGCCGGGCGCGGGCGCCTACAGCGCCTCGAAGGCCGCCGTGCGCGCGTATTGCGAAAGCCTGCGGGTCGAACTGCACGGCACCGGCGTGCGCGTCGTGACCCTTGCGCCCGGGTTCATCGAAACCCCCATGACCGCGCACAACCCGTACCGCATGCCCTTCCTGATGCCGGTGGACCGTTTCGCCGAACAGGCCGTGCGGGCCATCGGCGCCGGCGTGTCCTATCGAGTCATCCCCTGGCCCATGGCCTGGGTCGCGCGGCTGCTGCGGCTGGTGCCCGACGCGCTCTACGACCGGATCGCCGCGCGGCGCAAGCGCAAACCGCGGATGGGCGAACGCCCGTAAAATCGGGCCATGACACAGAAACCGAACACGCGGCAGGCGCCCATCTCGCGCGACACGGATCGGTCCCAGGCGGCCATCCTGAGGGCTGCCCGCGACGAATTCACCGAGCACGGATTCGCCGGAGGACGGGTGGACCGCATCGCGGTGCGCGCCGGCGTGAACAAGCGCCTGATCTACTACTACTTCGGCAACAAGGACGAGCTGTTCCTTTCGGTTCTTGAACACACTTATGCCGACATCCGTCAGGCCGAGCAGAGCCTGCACCTGGATGCGCTCGAGCCGGTCGAAGCCCTGCGCACGCTGGTGTCCTTCACCTGGCATTACTTCCTGGATCATCCGGAATTCCTGTCCCTGCTGGCCAGCGAGAACCTTTCGCGCGCCAGCCACCTGAAGCAATCGGGCAAGATCCGCGAAATGCATTCGCCGCTGGTGCAGCTGCTCGACCGGCTGCTCGAGCGCGGGCAGGCCCAGGGCCTGTTCCGCTCGGGGATCGACCCCGTCCAGCTCTACATCTCCATCGCATCCCTCGGTTTTTTCTACCTGGCCAACAACTACACCCTGTCGGTGATCTTCGGCCGCGACCTGCGCGCAGCCGATGCGCTCGAAGAGCGGCTGGCCCACATGACGGACCTGGTCGTCGGATATGCATCCAGCCGGCCGGACACCCTGTAGGCGCCACCCGGACCAGGGATATCCCTAGGCCGACTCGTTATTGACACCTAAATCAGGCCGCACCCATAATTCACCAATCGGTGAATTGAGAAAACAAACGGGTGCGGCACGGGGGAATCCCGCCATGCAGCACCGCGGGAGACCAGGATGTTGCTGCGCAAGCTGATACTGTCCCCGGCCATCAGGCCATTCCTGCTGGTGCTGTTCCTGCTGGGGCTGTGGGATCTCGCCATCCGGATCTTCGGCATCCCCGCATATCTCATCCCGCCCCCCGCCAAGGTCATCGGCCAGCTCGTCGAGCAGTGGCCGATGCTGCTGTCCGAAAGCTGGTTCACGACCGAAGCCACCATCTGGGGGTTCCTGCTGTCCATCGCGGTCGGCGTGCCCATTGCCATGGTGATCGCCTACTCCCGGGTCGTGGAATCCTACGTCTATCCCCTGCTGGTGTTCTCGCAGAGCGTGCCCAAAGTGGCGATCGCGCCGCTATTCGTCGTGTGGTTCGGATTCGGCATCCTGCCCAAGGTGATCACCGCATTCCTGCTGGGCTTCTTCCCGGTGGTGGTGTCGACCGTCATGGGCTTCAAGTCGGTCGAGTCCGACATGCTCGATCTGGCGCGGTCCATGGGCGCGAGCCGCCTGCAGACCTTCTTCAAGATCAGCCTGCCGGCGGCGCTGCCGGCGATGTTCAGCGGCCTGAAGGTCTCGGTCACGCTGGCTGTCGTCGGCGCGGTGGTGGGCGAGTTCGTCGGCTCGAACTCGGGCATCGGCTATGTCCTGCAAGTGGCCAACGGCAATTTCGACCTGCCGTTGATGTTTGCGGGCCTGGTATTGCTTTCGGTCATCGGCGTGCTGCTGTTCGCGGTCGTGGACCTGATCGAGCGCATGATGATTCCCTGGCATGCCTCGCAGCGCTAGGGGAATCTTTTTTCAGGCCGCCAAGGCGGTGTGGACGACAAGGGGCCGGCAGTGCCCGAAGGAGACATGCATGATTCGCAACTTGCTCAAAGCGGGGTTGGGCCTGGCCCTGGCCGCCGCGATGCTCGGCACCTCGCCGGTCCGGGCCCAGGACAAGCCCAAAGACGACGTGACGCTGATGCTGAACTGGTACCTGTACAGCGAACACGCGCCGTTCTTCCTGGGCAAGAAGCTCGGGTACTACGCCGAGGAAGGCATCAACCTCGATATCCAGGAAGGCCGCGGCTCGGCAGTGACCGCGCAGGCCGTCGCCGCCAAGTCCGTGAACTTCGGCTACATCGACGTCACCACCATGATCAAGGCCGCGGCCAAGGGCGCGCCGCTGGTCTCCACCGGCGTCCTGTTCCAGCTCAGTCCGATGTCGGTCATGGGCTTCGAGGAAAAAGGCATCCGCACCCCGCAGCAGATCATCGGCAAGACGGTGGCGATCACCCCGGGCGACTCGATGTCGCAGATGTGGCCGATCTTCCTCAAGGCCAACGACATGGACCCCCGACAGGTCAAGATTGTCTCCGGCGACGGGCAGACCAAGCTCAACGCGGTCATGACGGGCCGCGCCGACATGCTGCTGGGCTACGTCATGGATCAGGCCATCAAGCTGCAGGACGCCACCGGCAAGCCGGTCTACCCGATCCGCTTCGCCGATTCCGGCATCAACCAGATCAGTTCGGGCATCATCGTCAACAAGGACTGGCTCGCCGAGCACGCCGACCTGACACGCAGGTTCATGCGCGCATCCACCCGGGCCGTCGAAGCGGCCGAAAAAGACCCCCAGGCCGCCGTCGACGCCATGCTCGAAGCCAAGCCCAAGGCCGGCGTTTCCGAAACCCTGCTGGTCGGCCTGAAGCGCAGCATCGAGCTTTATCACACGCCTGAAACGAAAGGCCAGCGACCGTTCCGCGTCGCCATGGACAACGTGAACAAGTCGCTGGACATGCTCGTGGAATACGGCGGCGTCACGCCCGAACAGCGCGGCAAGCCCGGCGACTACGTGACGCTGGACTATCTCCCCCAGAACTGAACCAAGGAACCAAGCCGTGCCGGACTCGCCCATGCCTGACGACATCCTGATCGAAGCCGCAGGCGTCACCAAGGTCTACCAGACGCGCGACGGCGCCGTCGAATCGCTCAAGCCGCTGGATTTCAGCATCCGCAAGGGCGAGTTCGTCTCCGTCGTCGGCCCCTCGGGTTGCGGCAAGAGCACCCTGCTGAAGATGGTGGCCGGCCTGCTGCCCATCACCGATGGGCGGCTGAGCCTGGCGGGTCAACCCGTCGCCGGACCGCGCAAGGACGTGGGAATCGTCTTCCAGAGCGCAGTCCTGCTGGCATGGCGCAGCGTGCTGGACAACATCCTGCTGCAGGCCGAAATGCGCCGCATGCCGATGGGACCGGCGCGCGAACGCGCGCTGCAGCTCATCGAGATGACCGGACTGACGGGCTTCGAACGCAAGTATCCCTGGCAACTGTCGGGGGGCATGCAGCAGCGCGCCTCGATCTGCCGGGCCCTGCTGCACGATCCGGCCCTGCTCCTGATGGACGAGCCCTTCGGCGCGCTCGACGCCATGACGCGCGAGAAAATGAACCTCGAACTGCAGCGGATCTGGGCCGAATCCCGCAAGACAGTGCTCCTGATCACGCACAGCATCCCCGAGGCGATCTTCCTGTCGGACCGGGTCATCGTCATGAGCGAGCGGCCCGGATCCATCGCGGCCATCTACGACATCGACCTGCCGCGCATGCGTTCGCTGGACGTCATGGGCTCTCCCGAGTTCGCCAGGTACGCCAAGCTGATCCGCGCCCACTTCTACTCCGAAGGCATACTGGACCACTAGGCCCCCGGAAGCGGGGGACGCGAGACATGGACGCCATCCGTTTTGTGATCGAGGACATCGGCTTTGCCGAGCGCGATGTCATCCTTCGGCTGCCCTTCAGATTCGGCAATGCCACCGTGAACGCCTGCCCGCAGGCCTACGCCAGGGTGCGCATCCGACTGGAAGACGGCCGGACGGTGACCGGTTGCGCGGCCGAAATGATGATCCCCAAATGGTTCGACAAGGATCCCGCGCTGACCCAGGAGCGGAATTTCGAGCAATTGCGCGAAGCCCTATCCCTGACCCGCGAGGCCTACCGCTCGGACTCCGGCCCCGACACCGCCTGGGGGCATTCCGCCCGCCACTACCGTGCCATCCACGGCACCGCGGCACGGCGCGGCCTGCCGCCCCTGGTGGCGTCCTACGGCCCCGCCCTGGTGGACCGGGCGGTGTTCGATGCGGTCTGCCATGCCCTGGGCACGAGCTTCTGCGCGGCTCTGTCGGCCAACGCCGCGGGCATGCGCCTGGCGGGAACCGGCCTGGCCGGCGACCTGGCGGGTTTCGACCTGGATGCCTTCCTGGCCGCGCATCCCGCATCCCTGTCAGGCAGGCGGATCGCGGCGCGGCACACGGTGGGGCTGGCCGATGCGCTCGTGGAGCCACCGCCCGGCGCGCCGGAAGACGGCCTTCCGTGCAGCCTGACCCAGGCCGCCGCCCGGTACGGCCACCGCCACTTCAAGCTGAAGCTCGCGGGCGATGCGCAGGAAGATGCGCGCCGCCTGGCGGACATCGTCCCGGTGATCCAGGACGCCATGGACCTGGTGACGCTCGACGGCAACGAGCAGTACCGCGATGCGGCGCACCTGGCCGCATTCCTCGACCGCCTGGAATGCGAGCCCGCGCTGGCGCCCCTGGCAGAACGCCTGGCGTTCATCGAGCAACCCCTGGCGCGGGCACAGGCGCTGGATACGGACGTTTCGGCCCTGGGCACGCGCGTGCCCCTGCTGATCGACGAATCGGACGCGACACTGGATGCATTCCCCCGCGCACGGGCAGTCGGCTACACCGGAGTGTCCAGCAAGAGCTGCAAGGGATTCTACAAATCCGTGCTGAACGCCGCACGTTGCACGGCCTGGTCGCGCGACACCCGCCGGGCCTATTTCCTGTCGGGCGAGGATCTCACGATGCAGGCAGGCCTGGGAGTCCAGCAGGACCTGGCGCTGGCGGGCTGGCTGGGCCTGACCCACGTGGAACGCAACGGACACCATTACGTGAACGGCCTGGCCGCCGCGCCGCAAGCCGAACAACAGGGGTTCCTGGCAGGGTTCCCGACGCTTTACGAGCATTCCGACGGCGCCGTACGCCTGCGCATCGACGGCGGACTGATCGATCTGGGTGGCCTGGACCGCGCCGGTTTCGCGACCGGCACGGCTGGCGGCCATGTTTCCTGGGACGCAATGCGTTCCGTTTATTGAATCAAAGGACTTCCATGAGCACGACGCAACGTCTTGGAATCATCATGCATGGCGTCACGGGACGCATGGGCATGAACCAGCACCTGATCCGCTCGATCGTGGCGATCCGCCGCCAGGGCGGCGTGGCATTGGCCAATGGCGACCGGGTGATGCCCGATCCGATTCTGGTGGGCCGGAACCTGGACAAGGTCCGCGCCCTTGCCTCGGCGCACGGGATCGACCGCTGCACCGACGACCTGGACGCGGCGCTGTTCAACCCGGACGACACGGTGTTCTTCGACGCCGGCACCACGCAGATGCGCCCCGATCTCCTGGCCCGGGCGATCGGCGCCGGCAAGCACATCTACTGCGAAAAACCCATCGCCACCGGCCTGGACGAGGCGCTCCGGGTCTGCCGCCTGGCGCGCGAGGCCGGGATCAAGCACGGCGTGGTCCAGGACAAGTTGTTCCTGCCGGGCCTGCGCAAGCTCGACATGCTGCGCCGCTCGGGCTTCTTCGGACGCATGCTCTCGGTGCGCATCGAATTCGGCTACTGGGTGTTCGAAGGCGACCTGCAGCCCATCCAGCGCCCGTCCTGGAACTATCGCAAGGAAGACGGCGGCGGGATGATCCTCGACATGGTCTGCCACTGGCGCTACGTGCTGGACAATCTCTTCGGCGAAGTCCAGTCCGTGTCCTGCCTGGGCGCCACCCACATCCCCGAGCGCCGGGACGAACAGGGCCGGCCGTACGAGGCCACCGCAGACGATGCGGCCTACGCCACCTTCCAGCTCAAGGGTCATGGCGGCGAGCCCGTCATCGCACAGGTCAACAGCTCGTGGGTCACGCGCGTGCGCCGCGACGACCTGGTGACCTTCCACGTGGACGGCACACACGGCTCGGCCGTCGCGGGATTGACGGAGTGCGTCGTCCAGCCCCGGGTTTCCACGCCGCGGCCGGTCTGGAATCCCGACGAGAAACAGAAGATGCCCTTCATGGAGCAGTGGCAGACGGTGCCCGATACCGAGGTCTACGACAACGGATTCAAGATCCAGTGGGAGCACTTCATCCGCCACGTCGTGGCCGACGAGCCTTTCCGCTGGACCCTCGAGGAAGGCGCCAAGGGCGTGCAACTGGTCGAGACGGCACTGCAGAGCTGGCGGGAACGCCGCTGGATCGACGTGCCGACCCTGTTTCCCGCCACCTGAGGAGGCACCATGAACGGACGCATCCTGTTGCCCACGCCGTCGGGCGGGCTCGAAACCTACGCATTGCGCGGCGGACCGGCGCCCCGGCCAGCCGGCGGCGCGGCCTTCAACCGCATCGCCTATTCGGCGGCGCATGTGGTGGCCGACCCGCTCGCCGCCGCGGACCCCTGGCTCGATTGCGCCATCGACTGGGACGCCACCATCGGCTACCGCCGCCACCTGTGGTCCCTGGGGCTCGGCGTGGCAGAAGCCATGGACACCGCACAGCGCGGCATGGGCCTGGACTGGACGACTTCGCTCGAACTGATCCGGCGCTCGCTCGACGCCGCTCGGGACTTTCCCGGCGCCCGGGTCGCCTCGGGCTGCGGGACGGATCACCTGGCGCCCGAAGCGGCTCGCACGCTGGACGACGTGATCGCGGCCTACGAGGCACAGGTCGCGGCAATTGAGGCCCTGGGCGGCCGGCTGATCCTGATGGCCAGCCGCGCCCTGGTGCGCGTGGCACGAGGCCCGGAGGATTACGCCCGGGTCTACGGCCGCATCCTGGAACAGGTGCGCGAGCCGGTGATCCTGCACTGGCTGGGCGACATGTTCGACCCCCAGCTGCGGGGCTACTGGGGGGACGAGGATATCCCGCGCGCCATGGACACCGCCCTGGACATCATCGCGGCCCATGCGGACAAGGTCGACGGGATCAAGATCTCGCTGCTGGACAAGGACCGGGAAATCGAGATGCGGCGCCGCCTGCCGGCGGGCGTGCGCATGTACACGGGCGACGACTTCAACTATGCCGAACTGATCGCGGGCGACGGCGCGGGCGACCTGCCCACGCACGGACACAGCGACGCGCTGCTGGGCATCTTCGACGCCATCGCGCCGGCGGCCAGCGCCGCGCTGGCCGCCCTGGCGGCGGGGGATGCGGCGCGCTTCCACGAGATCCTGGCGCCCACCGTTCCCCTGTCGCGCCACATCTTCGCGGCGCCCACGCGCTTCTACAAGACAGGCGTGGTCTTCATGGCCTGGCTCAACGGCCACCAGGGGCATTTCTCGATGGTGGGCGGGCAGGAAAGCGCACGCTCGGTGCTGCACATGGCCGAACTGTTCCGGCTGGCCGACCGGGCCGGCGTGCTCGAGCGGCCCGAACTGGCGATCGAACGCATGGCGCAGTGGCTGACCGTGCACGGCATCCATCAACCCTGAGGAACTCGGCATGCGGGACTTGTCCAACGACCACGCGCTGCTGTCCCTGAACACCGCCACGGTGCGCAAGCAGTGGCGGCTGGACAGGATCATCGACGAATGCGCCCGGCGCGGCATCCACGCGATCTCGCCCTGGCGCGACCAGGTGGCAGACGTCGGCCTGGAAACCGTGGCCCGCCTCCTGCGGACCACCGGCGTAGGCCTATCGGGCTACTGCCGGGGGGGCTTCTATCCGGCCGCCAACACGGCCGGCCTGACGGCGGCGCTCGAGGACAACCGGCGCGCGGTGGACGAAGCGCGCGCCCTGGACGCGCCGTGCCTGGTCCTGGTGGTGGGGTCCCTGCCGGGCGCCTTGCAGGGCGTGCCGGCCTATACCGACATCACCCGGGCGCGCGGCGAGGTGCGCGACGGCATCGCGGCCACCCTGGAATACGCCCGCACCGTCGGGATGCCGCTGGCGATCGAGCCCCTGCACCCTATGCAGGCCGCGGAGCGCGCCTGCATCAATACGCTGGAGCAGGCGCTGGACCTGTGCGACGAGCTCGACCCGGAACGCTCAGGCATGCTGGGCGTGGCCGTGGACGTATACCACGTGTGGTGGGATCCCAAACTGCACGCCCAGATCAGGCGCGCGGGCGCCAAGCGGCTGCTGGCCTACCATGTCTGCGACTGGCTGGCGCCGACGCGCGATCTCCTGAACGACCGCGGCATGATGGGCGACGGGGTCATCGAACTCAAGACCATCCGCCGCGAAATGGAATCGGCCGGCTATGCCGGCCTGTGCGAAGTCGAGATCTTCTCCGAGGACTGGTGGAGCCGCCCCGGAGAAGAAGTGCTGGATACCTGCATCCAGCGGCACCGCTCGGTGGTGTAGGTTCAGCGCGTCCGGCGTGCGTCCAGGCTCAGCGCCCCGCCGCCGAAGGCCGCCAGCTGCAGCAGGCCGCCAGCGATCGCCAGGTTCTTGAAGAAATGGATCGACTGGTTCATGTCGCCGAGCTGGTTGTGGAAGAACAGGGCCGCCACGATGCTGAACAGCGCCAGGATGGCGGCGCTTTCCCGCGTGCGCCAGCCCAGCACCAGCAGGATCGGCAGCACCAGTTCGACGAACACCGCGATGGCATACGCCAGGGTGGGCAGCGGCATGCCGCTGGATGCGATATAGCCGATGGTGCCTGCCGGCGCGGAGATCTTGCCCGAAACGCCGACCAGGAACAGGATGGCGATCAGGATGCGGCCAATGAGAGAGAAGATGGCGAGGTTGCGATTTTCCATGATGTTGAACGAAGGTCGATAAGGTTGTTGTAAGGCGGTTGAAAAACAGGGATTGGAAAGATGGCGGGGAAACAGGGTCCGGATTCGGACCGGACCCTGCAGCCGGACTGGTGTCAACGCCCGGGGGTCAGGCCGACGCGTCGACCAGCACCAGTTCGACGTCCTCCAGGGCGGTGATGCGCAGCACCGTCTCGTCGCGGATCGCCGCGCCGTCACGGGCATCCAGGACAGTGCCGTTGACTTCCACCCTGCCCACGGCAGGGACCAGGTAGCCCAGGCGGCCGGCGTCGGAAAAGCGGTATTCCAGCGTTTCGCCCGCCCTGACCGTGGCGCCCAGCACACGCGCCCGGGTGCGTATCGGCAGTGCTTCATCGTCGCCTTCCAGGCCGCTGGCCAGCGCCACGAAGCGCCCGGAACGGTCACCCTTGGGAAACGGCCTGGCGCCCCAGCCGGGTGCGCCGCCCTTGCTGTCGGGGAAGATCCAGATCTGGAAGATCCGCGTGATGCCGGGTTCCAGGTTGTATTCCGAATGGACGATGCCGCTGCCCGCGCTCATCACCTGCACGTCGCCGGCCTGGGTGCGGCCTTTGTTGCCCTGGCTGTCCTGGTGGGTGATGGCGCCTTCGCGCACATAGGTGATGATCTCCATATCCGCATGCGGGTGCGGCGGAAAGCCCGTGCCCGGCAGGATCGTGTCGTCGTTCCAGACGCGCAGGGAACCCCAGTGGACCCGGGCGGGGTCATGGTATTCGGCAAAGGAAAAATGATGGCGCGCATCGAGCCAGCCGTGGTGGGCTGCACCGAGGCTGGCGAAGGGGCGATGTTCGATCATGGCGGTCTCCTGTGAGTTCCGGATAGCGATGAGGCAGTGTAGATTCTTGCCATCATGCTGAGAAGATCAACAATAGAATTACATCGTTTCCATTTTTGATATGATCAGCGCATGAAGAAACTCCCCGACCTGGAAGCCTGGGCCCTGTTCGCCAAGGTGGCCGAGACCGGCTCGTTCGCGCGCGCGGCGGCTGCCTGCGAACTGTCGCAAGCCACCGTATCCAAGGCCATCACGCGCCTGGAAACCCGCATGAAGACCGTGCTGTTCCATCGCACCTCGCGCCGCCTGTCGCTCACGGAAAGCGGCCGCGCGGCGCTGGAACGCGCGGCCCGCATCCTGGAAGAAGGCGAAGCCGTCGAAGCCGAAGTGGCCGAGCAATCCAAGAGCCTGCGCGGCCTGGTCCGGGTGTCCGCCCCCATGTCTTTCGGCATCGCGCGCCTGGCGCCCCTGCTGCCCGATTTCATGGCCGCCCACCCGGAAGTCGAGCTGGACGTGCGCTTCGACGACGCCCAGGTCGACCTGGTGGCCGAGCGCTTCGACCTGGCATTGCGCATCGCCCGCCTGTCCGACTCGAGCCTGCTGGCCCGCCGCCTGTGCCGCGTCCGGATCCTGCTGGTCGGCGCGCCGGCCTATTTCGAGCGCCATGGCAAGCCGAGCCACCCGCGCGACCTGGTCGGCCATACAGCGTTGCAATACGCCTATGCGCGCGGCGGTTCGACCTGGCACTTCCGCCATCCCGAGCACGGCGAATTTTCCCAGGTCATGCCGGCCCTGCTGCGGACCAACAACGCCGATTCCCTGATGCCGGCGCTGCGGGCGGGGCGCGGGCTGGCGCTGCAGCCGGAATTCCTGGTCTGGTCCGAGCTGCAGTCCGGCACGCTGGAAACGGCGATGGAGCCCTGGGAAACCGAACCCCTGGCGCTGCATGTGGTGACGCCGCCGGGGCGCAACCGGCCGGCCCGCGTCCGGGCCCTCATCGAATACCTGGCTGCATCCTTCGCCCGCGAGCCCTGGGCCCGCGAGGCCGATACCGGTCACTGATCCCTCCATCCCGGTACAGCCCTCGCATCCTCCGCGCCCCCGGATGGCGGCGTGGCACCGTCCCGCGTTCCGCCGTTGGGAACCCGGCGCCCGTTTCGGTCACTCAGGAAGTGCCGGGCCGAGGTGGCCCGGCTGAGACGTCCCATCGGGATTGGAGGAATGATGGATCGGAACGAACACCCTACCGGAGCGCTGGCACATTTCCTGGCGGCCGAGACCGCCGAAGTGCCCAGCCTGCAGGAATTCGTCCTCGAAGGCTGCGCCACCGGACTGACGCGGCTGCGCACGGCTGAAGGAGAAGACTGGATCATTGCCTGCGTCGATGCCGGCACGGTGCCGGCCACGCACACTGCCGCCATCCATCGCCTGCTCCTGCAGGCCAACAATCTGTGGGCAGGAACACGGGGCAATACGCTGGGCCTGTACGGCGACAACGACGACACCGTGGTGTTGAGCCGGTCTCTGCGGGCCGCCGAGGCAACACCCCCGGCACTGGAAAAGATTCTGCGCCACCTGATCGACGATGCCCGCCAATGGCGCACATGGCTGGTCCACCTGGCCGACGATACCCTGCCGACCCTCGATTGAAAAGGAAGCCGCCAAGATGACTTCAGCCACGAAACCCTACGAAGACGCCCTGATGGCGCTGGCCTCGCACATCGGCGTGGATGTCGTCGCTGACGGGCGGCGGCATCTCGGGCCAACTGGTTTCCGTCCTGGGGGGCAGCTACCTGGCACTCAGCGCTTTGCGCGACCTGCCCGGCAACGTGACGGACAAGGCAGCGCTCAAGATCATCGAAGAAAGCCTCGTCGAGATCAACAGGCTGCTGAGCGAGGCAAAGAACCTGTCCCTGCAGGAAATACAGCGGCACGAACTTTCCGGGAAGATGCTGACAGTATCCCAAGGCCGCATGGAAAAGATCGAACGGCTCGAACTGGAACTGGAGGTGATCGACCTGCAGGTCGCAAAGCGCAAGGAGCCCGGCCTGGAACCCGAAGTGCAGCAGCCCCGGCTGCCCGTGACCGTGAGCGACGGCACGGCCCGCAGCGAAACGCTGTCAGGCCTGGCGCGTGCCAAGCAGGCGTTCTCGTCTTTCTTCTCGCCGATCGTGCAGGGCCTGTCCCGCGCCGGCCGATTCCTGGGTGACGCCCTGGGTCTGACGAGCCTGAGCGTGCTCCAGAAAGCCGACCGCGCCGAAGACCGCGCTTATGAAAAGACCTACGCACGGGGGCTGGCCCTGCTGCAATCCCCCGCGCAGGACAGTGTCGTGAGCACGCAGCTCCTGGACAAGACGGCCCAGCGCACGCTGGGGCTGCCCCCGGAACGGCCGACCGATCCCAAGGCATTGCAGCAACGGATCAAGCAGATCGATCGCCAGAGCGAGGCGATGAAGCCCGTGCTGCGCCTGGGCGAGAACATCGTGCGCCACGTCCAGAAACACTCGGGAAGCGACTTCGGCACGTTGATCGTGACCGGCAAGGACGACAGCCGCTACGTCGTCAACAGCGGTCTGCCCAGCGTGCGGGCGATGTGCCAGTACTTTGACGTGCTGGCCCGCGATGTGGGCAAGGACAACGCACTCGGCGTCAAGGTCGACGATTCCGGCGGCCTGGTGCTGCGCGACCCGGACCGGAGTCTCTACCACTTCCTGTTCGCCGCGCCCCAGGCCAGGACGTCCCTGTTCACGACGCCGGTCGGTGCGGGCGACAAGTGGCTGGAAGCAACGGACCGGGCCGGCCAGATGTGGATCCACGATTCCACCGGCCAATTGCCCGGCGGCGCCAACCGCGTCGTGTTCGAGACCGGCGTGGAAAACGGCGAGAACGTCCTGAAGCTGCGTTTCGAACGCATCGACAGGGATGCGCTGGTGTCTGCCGCCCTCGACGAGCCCGAGCATTCCATGATGGCGCAATTGCGGCTGATGTACACCGCTTACCGCGATGCCTACCGCTCCGGCGAAAGCCCGGTGGACACGCTGGATGACGAGACGCTGATGCAGCGCTACCAGGACTCGAACAAGCGCCTGGGCATCGCTGGAGAAGACTACAGCCAATGGCCTCTGGACAAGCTGCAGGCACGGCGCGAGCTGCTGCTGAACCGCGTGGCCCAGGAACAGGTACTGCTCCAGCGGGACAACGACAGCTACCAGCTGCTGCAGAACGACAGCCAGATGCGCGTCATCGAACAGC
>NZ_BAAAFN010000015.1:471864-549521 GCF_039523555.1 Castellaniella daejeonensis | reverse complement strand
GCCTTTCTGCTTTCCGGGGATCGCCGGCCCCCATCGCCGGAACCGGCTGTGGCGTTCACGCCCGCGAAGCGACCGTGGCCGCCGTCTGCCCGAAGAGCAGCTTCTTGCCTTCCTCGGTGACCGACGGCCTGTTGGATAAGGGCTCTCCCCTGGCATAGGCTTTCAGGGTGGCGGGGCGTTCCCGCACCCGGTCGAACCACCGCTGCAGATTGGGGAAAGCGGCCAGATCCTGCTGCTGCCGCTTCCACGGCACGATCCACGGGTATGCCGCCATGTCGGCGATCGTATAGTGTTCGCCGGCGATGAAGGCACGATCCTGGAGGCGGCGATCCAGCACGCCATACAGGCGATTGGTCTCGTTGACGTAGCGATCGATCGCATACTGGATTTTTTCGGGTGCGTATACGCCGAAATGGTGATTCTGCCCAGCCATGGGTCCCAGGCCGCCGACCTGCCAGAACACCCATTCCATGACCGTCTTGCGCTCGCGTATGCCCGCCGGCAGGAATTTGCCCGTCTTCTCGGCCAAGTACAGCAGGATCGCCCCGGACTCGAACACCGTGACCGGATCGCCGCCATCGGACGGGGCCGTATCGATGATGGCCGGCATGCGATTGTTGGGTGAAAACGCCAGGAATTCCGGCTTGAACTGGTCGCCGGCGCTGATGTCCACGGGCCGGATCCGGTAGTGCAGGCCGGCTTCCTCCAGGAACATCGTGATTTTGTGGCCATTGGGCGTGGGCCAGTAATACAGTTCGATCATCGTGCCATGTCCTATATTGATTCGGCGCTTGTAATTTTAGATCAATCGATTTAAAAAGACCATTCTGTACCAAGCGATACATAATGAGCGGATTCGAATCCAGGATCCAAGGCCAGGGCCCTGTCCCCCAACCATGCAATCAGGAGCGCCCCATGACGGACACGAAAGCCATCGTCTTCGATCTCTACGGCACGCTGTATGACGTTCATTCGGTCGTGCAACAGTGCGATGCCGCATACCCCGGGCGCGGCATCGAAATCAGCGCCCTGTGGCGGCAAAAGCAGCTTGAATACACCTGGCTGCGCAGCCTGATGGGCCAGTACATTCCGTTCGAGCAGGCCACCCATGACGCGCTCGTCTACACCTGCAGGCAACTGCGGCTGGACCTGGACGCGGCAACCAGCGCCACGCTGTGCGACGCCTACCTGAAGCTATCGCCCTATCCAGAGGTGCCCGCCGCATTGCAGCAGCTGAAAGCCATGGGGCTGCCGCTGGCCATCCTGTCCAATGGATCCGCTTTCTCGATCGACAGCGTCGTGCGGCATTCCGGCCTGCAGGACTACTTTTCCCACCTGCTCAGCGTCGACCGCGTCAAAGTGTTCAAGCCCGATCCACGCGTCTACACGACGGCCTGCCAGGCACTGGAACTTGCGGCGCACGAAATTCTCTTCATCTCGTCCAACGCATGGGATGCGGCCGGCGCCAGCCACTTCGGATTCCAGGTGTGCTGGGTGAATCGCCAGCACAACACGTTCGATGAACTGGGGGTGAAGCCGTCCGCTGTGATCGGCGGTCTGGATGAATTGCCTGCCTTGGTTGGGGCGGCGGGGTGAATCACCCCGGTTTTCGCGGAAGCCATTTGGTTAAAGTAAAGCGGGCTCCGCAGCCTGGACCGCGAACTGCCGACAATCAGGGGCATTCTTTCGTCTGGATGCCAGGATGACTACGCGCCTTCGATTTCTTGGGAATTTCCAAGATAGCGCCAGCAATGACGCTGAAAAGACGATCGGCGCGAGGTGCGTGCGAGGGTTGCTCCCGAAGCCAGGCAAGTGCAGCAATGAGGTCGAACAGTTCCGAACCATTGAGGTCGGCCCGTGCGCGCCCATCGGCTTGAGCACGCGCAAGAAGCGCCGCGCCTGCGGCCCGCAACGTGATGCATGAGGCATGAAGCGCGGAATTCGGATCTTCGATGGCGTTCACCATCGGTGCGATGACGCCACGATGCTCATGGGTGAATGCAATGATTTCTTGCAACCACAACATCAAGGCATCGGCAGAGTCGCCCGATTTCTGGAGTTCATCCGCTCTTGTCGCCAAGGCCTCGAAACTTGAGCGCAACAAGGCTTCAAGCAGGGCCTCGCGGCTCGGGAAGTGGCGATATAGCGTGCCCAGGCCCACCTCAGCTCTGCGGGCTATATCGCGTAGCGACGCATTGGCACCTTCTTCCATGAAGACGTCTCGAGCGACGGAAAGTAGATGGTTGTAGTTCTTTCGGGCATCTGCGCGCATACGGTTCCTTGACAAACGGAACAGTGCTCCGTATATTCGGAGCGACGTTCCGTTAAAGATAGCTCATTTCAGCTCAAGGAGAAAGTCATGTCGATCAAGACGATGAAAGCAGTTCAACAACATGAGTTCGGCGGACCGGACGTGTTGCGCTATGAAGACGCCCCGGTGCCCGAACTCCAGCGGGGAGAAGTGCTTGTGCGCGTGCATGCGGTCGGCCTCAACCCCCCCGATTGGTATTTGCGTGACGGCTACAGGATGTTGCCGGCGGAGTGGCAGCCGAAGGTGTCCTTCCCCGTGATCCTGGGAACGGATATTTCAGGTGTCGTCGAAGCTGTAGCAGATGACGTCAAGAACTTCGCTACCGGTGACGAGGTATATGCGATGGTTCGCTTCCCCAGTGGCCTGGCAGGTGGCAGCCGGGCCTATGCCGAATACGTCAGCGTGCCGGCCACGGAGGTCGCCCGCAAACCCAAAGCCATCGACCATGCCCACGCGGCGGCCACCCCCATGTCGTTGCTCACCGCGTGGCAGTTCATGGTCGAACAAGGGCACAACGTGCAGAACCCGCTCCAACCGCACAAGCATGAGCCGGTGCCGCTGGAAGGAAAAACCGTCCTCGTCAATGGAGCGGCTGGCGGCGTCGGGCACTTCGCGCTGCAACTTGCGAAATGGAAGGGCGCGCGCGTGATCGCAGTGGGGGATGGCAGGCACGAAGCGTTCTTGCGTGACCTCGGTGCCGATGAGTTCATCGACTACACGAAGACCGCCGCCGAGGACGTTGCCCGTGACGTTGACCTGGTCATCGACGCTGTAGGCGGCCCTACGACTGGTCGTTTCCTGCGCACGCTCAAGCGTGGCGGCGCATTGTTCCCGATCTTCCCCCTTGGTTTCTCCGGTGCCGAAGAAGCCGAGAAGTTGGGCGTTACTGTCTCGACAACGCAAGTCCGTTCAAGCGGAGAACAACTCGGACAACTTGCCAATTTGCTTGATACGGGAGCAATACGTGTCGCTATTGACAGCACGTTTGCCTTGGCGAATGCGCAAAAGGCCCATGAGCGGGCAGCGCAAGGACATATTCGCGGCAAGATCGTTCTTTTGGTCATCGGCCAGGAGTGATTCCAATGGCCACGATCAAAGATGCCATCGAGGATCTGTTCAACACCCCGGAGCTAACGGCGGCCGAGGCAGTCGAGCGGCACTTCGCTCCATCCTTCCGTCAGCGAGTGAATGGAAGCTGGGTTGATTATTCCACCTTTCTCGCTCGCATCGCTTCTCTTCGAGAGATTGTGGGGCGCGTCACGATCACCGTGCTGGACGAATTTTCCGACGGCAACCGTTATGCGGAACGCCATGTGATCGATCTACTAAGGCGTGATGGCAGTCGGATTATCCAAGAGGTGTATTTGTTCGGAGAACGAAGCCTAGATGGACGTTTCAATAGAATCGAAGAAACAACGCTAGCCATCGAATCGTAACGCATCGAAAGAATGGTAATCCCCCCATTTTTAGCGATTGCCAGAAGTAGGAAGGTTACGCAGCCATGGCCAGCCGCTGTTTGGGGGTGATACCGCCCAAGGCCATATTTGGGCGTTCGTGATTGTAGGACCACATCCATTGCGTCGCTGCGCGTTGGACCTGATCCAGATCTTCCCAGTGATATTGGGACAACCATTCGTACCGTACAGTCCGATTGAACCGTTCGACGTAGGCGTTCTGTTGCGGCTTGCCGGGCTGGATGTATTCCAGTTTGATACCCCACCGGCGTGCCCATTCTGTGATCGTTGAACTCAGGTATTCCGGGCCATTATCACAACGAATTGCCAGGGGCTTGCCGCGCCAGGCAATGATCTGTTTTAACGCACGAACAACCCGCTCCGAGGGCAAGGAGAAGTCGTATCCGTCCGGTGAACGTACCTTGAGCCGTTTGAGCATCCGATAGAGCATACGTGTCCGCTTAAATATCGTGGACACGTATGCACCAAGAACCTGTCAGCAAGCCACGCCGTCGGCGCCGTACCTATACCGCGCAGTTCAAGACCGATCTGGTCGCCCAGTGCATGGACCCAGCCGTCTCCCTGGCGGCGGTGGCCATCGAACATGACCTGAACCCCAACGTCTTGCGCCGTTGGGTCATCGAGCACGAACGTCTGGGCTTGCATGATGCCGATGCCCAGTCCGCTGGGGATCGCACCGAGCTAGCGCCCGCGCCCGCGAACTGGCTACCCTTCGTGCCAGTCCGGACGGTCGCCACCGAACGGCTGTCCACACAACCGTCACAGCCCGAGGCCCGTATCCCGCTCACGCTCAGTGGCCGAGGCCTGACCCTCACGCTGGACTGGCCGATGGCTGAACACCAGGCGTTGGCCCAGTGGGCACGCCTGGTCCTGGCATGATCCGCATTGACCGGATCTGGCTGGCCGTCGATCCCATGGACATGCGTGCAGGCCTGGATACGACCCTGGCCCGGGTGGTGCGCGTGTTCGGGGCCGCACACCCGCATCATGCCTATGTCTTTGCCAACCGCCGCGCCACACGCATCAAGGTGTTGATGCACGATGGCGTCGGCGTGTGGCTAGCGACCAGACGTCTGAACCAGGGCAGGTTCGTCTGGCCCACGCCAGGCGGCACACACCTGACGCTCACCGACGAGCAGGCCAGCGCTCTGGTGCTGGGCCTGCCCTGGCAACGCCTGGGCGATGCCGGCGTCATCGACTGCATCTAAGCTAGCACCGGCTCAGGCTGTGCAATCGGGGCTGATGCCGATGGTGCGATGCAGCACCTGCTGGCATACTGCCCGCCATGACAGCCGTTGCACCCGACTCACTGCAGGACATGGACGCCGCGCAATTGCGCGAACTGGCGGCCAGTCTGATGCACACGCTCGGGCGCACGCAGCAGGAACTCACCGCCGCCAAGACGCTCAACGAGAAGCTGACCTTCGAGATCGCGGCCCTGCGCCGCTTCCGGTTCGGCAAGCGCGGCGAGCAACTGCCGCTCGGTGTGCAGGGCAGCCTGCTGGAGGAAGCCGTTGACGAGGATCTGGTCGAGATCGAGGCCCAACTGGCGGCCTTGAACCCCAAGGCCGATCCGGTCACGCCCCCTAAGGATCAACCCAAGCGCGCCGCCTTGCCGCCTGAGCTGCCCCGCGTCGAGATCCGTCACGAACCGCACAGCATGAACTGCACCTGCGGTTGCCAGCTGAAGTTCGTGCGTGACGAGGTTAGCGAGAAGCTGGACTACACGCCTGGCACCTTTACGGTCGAGCGTCATGTGCGCCCGATCCTGGCCTGTCCTCAGTGCGAGACGATTACCCAGGCCCCGATGCCCGCTTATGTCATCGACAAGGGCCTGGCTACGCCTGGCCTGATGGCCCACGTGCTGGTCGCCAAGTACGCTGATCACCTGCCGCTGTACCGTCAGGAAGGCATCTTTGCCCGGGCGGGGCTGAAGATCGCCCGATCAACCCTGGCGGAGTGGGTCGGTGCCTGCGGCTTCGCGCTGCAGCCGCTGGTTGCGGCGCTGCGAGACGAGATCCTGGCGCACCGGGTGCTGCATGCCGACGAGACCCCGGTCAAGTTGCTCAAGCCCGGCAGCCGCGCCACCCACAAGGCTTATCTGTGGGCCTACACGCCGAGCCAGTTCGAAGGCCTGAACGCGGTCGTCTATGATTTTACCGAAGGCCGTGCCGGGGCGCATGCCCGGGAGTTCTTCGGCGACTGGACGGGCAGCCTGGTCTGCGATGATTACGTTGGCTACAAGGCCTGCTTTACCCAGGGCATCATTGAGGTGGGCTGCATGGCGCACGCCCGGCGCAAATTCTTCGACTTGCACGCGGCCAGCCAGAGCCCGGTGGCCGCGCAGGCGTTGGAGTCCATCGGCAGCCTGTACGCGATCGAGCGTGAACTCAAGGGCCTGTCCCTGGAGGAGCGTTTGAGGCAACGCCAGCAGGTCGCCAAACCGCTGGCCGACAAATACCATGAGTGGATGTTGGCCCAACGCCAGAAGGTGCCAGAGGGTTCCGGCACGGCCCGGGCGCTGGATTACAGCCTGAAGCGCTGGGTGGCGCTGACGCGCTACCTGGATGATGGGATGCTGCCCATCGACAACAACCGGATCGAACAACAGATCCGGCCCGTCGCAGTGGGCCGCAACAATTGGCTGTTCGCAGGGTCCTTGCGCGCTGGCAAACGGGCTGCGGCGGTCATGAGTCTGGTGCAGTCGGCCAAACTCAACGGCCATGATCCGTATGCCTATCTGAAGGACGTGCTCACACGCCTGCCCACGCATCCGAACAGCCGCATCGGGGAGTTGCTGCCGCATCGCTGGCAGCCGACTTCCGGCTGTTGATCATCGTCGGTTGAATTCTGACCCACCTACCGGCATCGCTGCCGTACCAACACCGGAGGAAAGCCATGGCATTGAGTGAATTGGAGCTTGCAGGGGTGAATCGCACCATGACTGCCTATATTGCACGCCGCCGTCCTCGTCCAGAAATCCGGAATGAATTGGATATTGGCTACTCCATTGAAAACCAATCCATCATCGTCCATGAGGATCGCCGGTTATACGATGGTTCGCGGATGATCGAGCCCGTCGCAAAGGCGACATGGGTCAAAACACAAAGGACCTGGAAAGTCTTCTGGATGCGAGCCGACCTTCGGTGGCACAGCTATGAACCTCTGGCTATAGCACGGACCTTGGATAAAGTGCTTGAAGAGATCGATGCCGACCCCTACGGCTGCTTCTGGGGCTAAGCGTCAACCAGAACCTCAAGGTGTGTTCACCGGACGCTAACGGATCATCGCCGTGTCGCTCACTCAGGCTTTCTTCAGTTTGGGAGGTTTCTGGCGACATGATGGCGCATCCGTTCCACATCCATGGTGTCCACTTCGAGGTGTTAAGCCGTAATGGTTCGGCCCCTGGTATTCGTGATCAAGGGCAGAGGGACACCGTCGTCGCCCAAGAGCCGGTCGAACTTCTGGTGAAGTTCACGCAGACGGCGATGACATCTCCCTTCATGTACCACTGCCATATCCTTGAACACGAAGACAACGGGATGATGGGGCAATTTTCTGTAAGTTGATGCTCATGGACATGCGCTTGTCCTAAGGCCCCCGCCCGGCAAACAAGCCCAGAAGAGACGTTTCGTTAGGCTTCAACACGTTTGCGCGGGCAGTCGCACCTCGAAGGCAGTCTCTTGCTCGGTTGAAGTCGCTGTAATTCGGCCTGCATGTGCCTCGAATATGGATTTGGCAATCGCCAATCCCAGGCCGGCTCCTTCCGAAGAACGCTGACGTGAGGCGTCGGGGCGATAGAAGCGCTCGAAAATGTGAGGCAAGTGCTCCGGCGGGATCTGGGGGCCGGGGTTCACTATCCGAATCTTCACAGATTCCCCATTGCCTTCAATGTGAACCGAGATGGTCTTTTCCTGCGGTGTATAGCGGATGGCGTTGGACAGCAAGTTGCTCAAGGCGCGCCGGATCATCAGCGTGTCACCCAGCGTACATACTCGTTCGCTGACCAATTCCAGAGAGACCCTGCGTTCTTCTGCCCACGCGCCGAAGTAATCGAAAAGCGTACGTATTTCTGTGTCGAGGTCGATTGTAACAAGCTCGGGTTTAAGCAAATGGTTGTCCGCTTGCGCCAGAAACAGCATGTCGCCTACCATCTTGGCCATGCGCTCATACTCTTCCAGGTTGGAATACAAAATTTCCTGGTATTGATCGACGCTGCGCGCTTGCGAAAGCGCCACTTCGGTCTGCGTTCTTATATTGGTGATTGGCGTGCGCAACTCGTGTGCAATGTCTCCCGAAAATTCCGATAACCGCGTGAAGACCTCTTCAAGACGGTGGAGCATTTCGTTGAAAGACCGTGTCAATTCAACCAGTTCGGCGGGAACGCTGTCGGGATCCAGGCGTATGTGTAATTGATCAGACTTGATTCTTCCTATCTCGCGGCTGATGCGTCGTATTGGTGCGTGGCCTTGATGCACCGCCATCCAGGTAGCCAAAATGGCGATCAAGCAGGCGCCGATTATGATCAGTCGAAGATAGCCGCGAAAGCTTTCGAGGTAGTGCAAATGGAAATTGATGCCGGTTGCCACGGCAATGGTCAGTGGCCCGATCTTGGGCAGGCTTTCGGACTCCATTCTTAACAGAGCACCCCTGAATGTTTCGCCCTGATCCTGCCATGTGCCGACCGTGTCAATGGAAATTCGCTCGACGGGTCGCGCAATGCCTGCAAATCTCGCCAGGTCTGAGCCGGGTGTCGAATAAATGACCGAGCCGGTGGACGTTGAAATCTGGTACTGTGCGTTGTGGTGGCCCGAGACGGCATTCGCCAAACGATCCCGAAATGCTTCAGGGCTTTCGTTGGCCGGGACGGTGGCGAGCGTGTGCTTCAACGCTTGAACCACTGCGTTCAACTCGTCCACATCCTGCTGAATGAAATGGTTATTGATAGACCGCTCGATCATCCAGCCGAAGCAGAGCAGCACGATCGTGATCACTGCCCCAATAGAGACCGTCAGCCGTAAAGCGAGAGACGCGGGTCGTCGCTTCATCGTCAAGCAGAAGGTGTGACGTCCAGCATATAACCCATGCCTCGGACGGTATGAATCAGCTTGGGCTCGTAATCGTCATCGATCTTGGCCCTCAGTCGGCGGATGGCAACGTCAATGACGTTGGTGTCGCTGTCAAAGTTCATATCCCATACCTGCGATGCAATCAAAGAGCGCGGCAGCACTTCGCTCTGGCGACGGACCAGCAACTCCAATAGCGCAAACTCCTTATTGGTCAGGTCGATGCGCACACCATCACGCTGCGCCCGTCGGCGAGGAATGTCGAGCGTTAGATTGGCCACCTGAAGCTGGTCGTTAAATACCGGGGCTGCACTGCGCCGCAATAGAGTCCGCACCCGAGCCAAGAGTTCAGAAAAGGCAAATGGCTTTACCAGATAGTCGTCAGCGCCCAGCTCTAAGCCTTTGACGCGATCCTCTACGCTGTCGCGTGCTGTAAGAAAGAGGACTGGCGTCGCAGATTCTGCCGCTCGCAATGCCTGAACAATCCGCCAGCCTTCGACATCGGGAAGCATGACGTCCAGGATGATCAGATCGTAGGATCCGGTCAGCGCCAAATGGTGTCCGTCCAATCCGTTACGGGCAAGGTCAACGATAAATCCGGATTCGGTCAGGCCTTGCTTGACATAATCACCGGTCTTGACTTCGTCTTCAACGAGAAGCAGTTTCATGGCTGCATTCCTCAGGTTCCTGGTTGTGGCGCTTAAAAAATACTGCTACGGACTTCATCGCTTAGTGGTAGCGATAAACGTTTCCATCGGCGCGTAAGCCAGCAGCATGCGTGTTCATGAGTCTGCGATGTTGCGGCAAAAATAATGCTCGACAGTTACTGCCGGGTTCAGGCTGCGCGGAAGGTTCATAGCCGGTAATGCAGTGAACTTGGCTAAGGCTGGCCAGTACATCGCAGTCTAGGATACGCCTCCGAACAGGATCATGACGAAATGATTACATTTTTGTAATGGTGCTTTAGGTGCTTTGTGTTGGTTTGTGGCAGAACGGCGGCAAAGATATGTGTTGTGAGGTGCTGGGCCTTAAAAGTTGCTGTGTTTCGTGCAGCTCCGGTGTGGGTGACAAATATGTAATCGAATCGCAACGGTTTTGACAGCGTTGCCCAGTTACATTGCTTCTTATGGTCGCGTCACGCTGACCATGCAGCTTAGCGATCACCGCAACTCACACAAGGAAATACACCATGAAATGCGATATCAAGATGATGCTAAAAGCGGGGGCCGGCCTGGCCGCTGTGATTGCCGTTGCCTACGCCACCTTTCCCGCCGCCCGTGAATTGATCACAGCCTTGGCACCAGCATTGTTCTTTCTGATTTGCCCCCTGATGATGTTCTTCATGATGAAAGGCATGCACTCTTGCCACAAAGAACAAGAGACCACGCAGCGTGAGGCACCAGCGGTGCCGCTGTCCGAAACGAGCAACATTGTCGATGAACGACGTTGAGCGGATCGGTTTGTCTACGGTTGTTCAACAGAGTCCCACTTGCAGTCGGCTGTCCTCTCACCAACGCCTGGCTGTTTCCGTTCTGGAGTTTGAAATGCAGAAGTTCCATATTAGCTTGATTACAGCTATACTCGCTGCCACCATAGGAGTGGCGAATGCTGCCTCGCCAGCCCACGGAGTCGTCTATAGCGCTAACGAGGGCGATGGCTCCATCAGCGCGATCACACTAAGCTCAGGCGAAGTCCGTACGGTTGATATACCCGTCGTCCCTCATAACGTCCAAATATCACTTGATGGCAAATTTCTCCTGGCCGTTGGCGCACCTTCGGAGGGGCATGGAGGCCATGGTGGTGTAGAGAGCCAGTCAACACCCGCAGCAGCTACGCACGGCCACGGTGCCCAAGCGGCGCTGGTGCTCCTGGATGCAAGCAAGCCAGGCGAACTCATCGCGACGCTGCCTTCAGGCGACCATCCTGCCCACGTCGTCACTAGCAAGGGTGGTGATCTTGCCTTTATAACCAATGCTGATGCGAACCAGGTAACGGTAGTCGACATCAGCCGGAAAGCCGTTGTCGCCGAAATTCCTACCGGCAGTTACCCCCCCATGGGTTGCGTCTCAGCCCGGATGGGCGTGAGCTATACGTAGCGAACGTTACTGACAATAGCGTGTCGGTAATCGACGCGGAGAATCTGAAAGAGTCTGCACGCATCCCTGTAGGGAAAGCGCCGGTTCAGGTCGCATTTACGCCGAATGGGGCACAGGTTTATGTGTCACTGCGCGATGAGAATAGTGTTGCCGTCATCGATACGGGTACTCGGGAAGTCACCGGTAAGATCCAAGTGGGGCGCAACCCGATTCAGCTTTTTTCCACGCCAGACGGCAGAAAAATGTACGTGGCCAACCAAGGCAGTGATAGCGATCCCGATAATACGGTGTCTGTAATCGACATTGGGACACAGCGCGTTGTGGATACTGTAACGACGGGCATGGGGGCGCACGGGGTGGTGGCAAGTGATGATGGCAAGTGGGTGTTCATTACGAACAATAAGGCCGATACCGTGAGCGCCATCGACACAGCTACACAGGCCGTAGTCGGGACTTATAAGGTCGGTTCCGCTCCAAATGGCATCACTTATCGTGCCCTCCCGTAGGGCACAGTCTACCGGGCGGCTACTGCGGAACTGCGGTAGCCGCCCGGGAAGCGCCTTTCTCTGTTTCTGTTGTGCGTTGTTCGATGCTCTTCGAAACCACCTTTGCTGCGGCCCAATTAAGAGGATAAATCACCCCTTGGTCTCTCAGAGAAATTTTTTCATCGAAGGCAGCTGCAGAAACATGACAAAAATGTAATCTCTAGGTAACGCGACTGACAGCAGGTGCAGATTACATTAGTTGGTTTCCATTAATCTGTATGGTTGGTAGCTGGTGAAAGCAGTTCGTTTAATCGTAGCGGCGCTTACGTTGCTACTGGCTGGGCTAACTGGTTTTAGCCACGCATATGCCGTTGGCTCCGTTCCAGCAGCATCGGTTGCTCCAGCCTTGGCCGCCGCTTCATCAGGCGGTGTATTGGATTCTCTTCGAGGATTGTTCGGCGGCGCACCTAAAGAGCAAGAGTTGCTACCGCCGGAAGAAGCGTTTCAGGTGGCCGTTTCTGCTCAGAATCGGGACACCTTGGTTGCCACATTAACAGCTGCCCAAGGTTATTATCTATACCGTGATCGTATTGCATTCCATATTGAGAATTCGCAAGATGTGACGATTGCGGACGTATCGCTGCCGAAAGGAAAGCTCAAAGATGATCCCACGTTCGGGCCGGTCGAGGTTTATTACGATTCGATAGAGGCCCTGATCACATTGAATCGCCCGGCAAGTGATAAACCGGAGTTGGTGCGTTTGCGCGCATCTCTCCAGGGTTGTAACGATCCAACAGGGGTTTGCTATCCGCCAATGGAGCAAACCCTCACGATTTCGCTGGCAAATTCGGCTGCGCCCGCAGTTTCGATTCAGCCTGCTGTTGAGCAACAGTCGATTGACGAAAGTGGTACGGCGCCCAATCAAGCTGCCAGGAAGTCGGTTTCTGACACAAGTTTGGTGCGGGACCTGTTCGCGCAAGGCAACACTTGGGCGCTGCTCGCGGCATTCTTCGGTTTTGGCCTGGTTCTAGCTTTTACCCCCTGCATGCTGCCCATGATTCCCATCCTGTCCGGCATGATTATTGGTCAGGGTGACAAGCTTAGCCGTCGGCATGCATTCGGCCTGTCACTGGTGTACGTCTTAGCAATGGCAGTGACATACGCCCTGGCCGGCGTGGCGGCCGGCATGGCCGGTACCATGTTGGCGGCGTATCTGCAAAACCCGTGGGTTCTGGGAAGCTTTGCAGCCGTCTTTGTGCTGCTCGCGCTTTCGATGTTCGGATTTTACCAGTTGCAAATACCTGCCTCCATACAGACTCGATTGGCTGGCGCGGCAAATCGCCGGGGCGGAGGTAAGGTCGTAAGCGTGTTTTTGATGGGAGTGCTCTCGGCTGTCATCGTGGGGCCGTGCGTTGCAGCGCCGCTTGCGGGGGCATTGCTTTACATCGGACAAACCGAAGATGTGGTACTGGGCGGTTTAGCTCTATTCACGATGGCCATAGGGATGGGCGTACCCCTCTTGATTTTTGGGACGACAGCAGGGGCACTGCTGCCCAAAGCGGGTCCATGGATGAGATCGGTACAGCATTTCTTTGGTGTCACCATGCTCGCTGTCGCCGTTTACCTCATTTCCCCGGTAGTCCCAGCCGTCGTTCATATGATTTTGTGGGCCGTTTTGCTCATCATTTCGGCCATGTACTTGAAGGCGCTGGATCCGCTGCCCGCAACCTCGCCCGGGGCTGTTCGCTTTGGAAAGGGTGTCGGAATAATCGCCTTGACACTGGGTTTGGCAATTTTTGTCGGCGCATTATCGGGGAGCCGCGACATCCTGCAGCCCTTGAGCGCCTTCGTGAGCTCGAGCGCGTCAATCGACCGGGAAGGCTCTGATGGCGCGTTTCAGTTTCAGAAAATCACAAGTCTTGCTGAGCTTGATGCGCAATTGCAAGCTGCCGATGGCCGCTATGTGATGCTGGACTTCTGGGCGGATTGGTGCGTGTCGTGCAAGGAAATGGAGCTATTTACATTCACCGATTCGAAGGTTAGGGACAGGCTGAAGGATGTCATTTTGCTCAAGGCTGATGTGACGGCCAATAATGCGGCCGATCAAGCGCTGCTCAAGCGTTTTGGGCTTCTCGGCCCGCCTGGGATTATCTTCTTCGACAGGCAGGGCGAGGAAATCGACTTTCAAGTCGTCGGCTTTCAGTCAGCAAAGAAGTTTCTGCGCTCATTGGATGCGGCAATTCCGCTGTGAGAGCCCTGCGCAATGTTCTTTGATTACAAAAATGTAATTCTGCCGTCATGCGCCAGACAGCCGTACTTGATTAAAGTTAAGAAGTGGTTCGTCGCGTAGGCATCGGATCGCTAAAAAAAGCCCAAATCACAATTTGACCTCAAAAGGATTGCCTCGCGTGAAACGCCGCACTACGCTCGCTATTCCCGTACCACTTATGCCCCGTCGCCGCTTTGTTCAAGGGTTGGCTGCTGGCGGTGTGCTTCTTGGCCTGTCGCCTTATGCCCGAGCCCTGGGAATGCAGTCAAACCCAACGAGCACGGGTTCCGCGCAGCTCCTGACTGGAACCGAATTTAATCTGGAAATCGGCGAGTCCCCCGTCAACTTCACGGGTAGTCCCCGCATGGCAACTACCGTGAATGGCTCGCTTCCTGCACCGACCCTACGGTGGCGCGAGGGCGACACGGTAACCATCAGGGTGAAGAACCGCCTGAAAGAGGCTACCTCCATCCATTGGCACGGCATCATCCTGCCCTTTGAAATGGACGGTGTGCCAGGAATCAGCTTTACGGGCATACCGCCTGGGGAAACCTTCACCTACCGCTTCAAGGTGCAGCAGAACGGCACCTATTGGTACCACTCGCATTCGGGCATGCAGGAAGCCACCGGCGTTTACGGGGCAATCATCATCGACCCTGCGGAAACGGACCCCATACGCGCCGACCGCGAGTATGTTGTCCAGCTGTCCGATTGGACCGACGAAGACCCTATGCGAGTGCTCGCCAAACTGAAGATGCAAGGCGACTATTACAACTATAACCAGCCCACGGCAGTGGATTTCTTCCGAGATGTCTCTGACATGGGACTGAAAGTGGCCGTGGACAAGCGCAAGATGTGGAATGAAATGCGCATGAGTCCCACGGACCTTGCCGACCTGTCGGCCGATGTCCTCACTTACCTGATGAACGGCACCACGCCGGCCGGGAACTGGACGGGGCTGTTTCGGCCTGGCGAGCGCGTCCGCCTTCGGTTCATCAATGGGGCGGCGAACACCTTCTACGACGTGCGGATACCAGGCCTTGGCTTAACGGTCGTGCAAGCCGACGGCGTCAATATCGAGCCAGTCACCGTCGATGAGTTCCGTTTCGGGCCCGGCGAAACCTATGACGTATTGGTGCAGCCCAAAGACGATGCTTACACAGTTTATGCGCAAGCGATGGATCGTACAGGCTATGCGCGCGGCACCTTAGCCACGCATGCCGGCCTGGAGGCGCCCGTACCGGCGTTAGACCCCGTGCAATGGCTGGACATGGCTGACATGATGGGGGCAATGGGCGGCGGCATGGCGGGCATGAGTCATGGCGCAGCGGGCCATGCCTCCATGGGTGGTATGAATCACGGCAGCGGCATGGGCCATGGCAGTATGCCCGGGATGAGCCATGGAAATATGACCGGAATGAACCATGGCGACATGCAAGGGATGAACCACGCAAGCATGGCTGGCGCGGGGCACGGCGCAATGGGCGCAGGCAGTGCCAGCACCCAAGTGCGTCATGCCCGAACCGAGTACGGCGCCAGCACCGACATGCGGGTCGATATGCCGCGCACCAATCTGGACGATCCCGGTATCGGCTTACGCAATAACGGACGGCGCGTCCTCACGCTGGCGGATTTGCACACGATGGGCGGGCCGATGGATCCACGCGGTGCAGAGCGTGAAATCGAGCTTCATCTGACAGGGAATATGGAACGTTACACGTGGTCATTCGATGGCGTGGAGTTCGGTCAATCGACACCGGTTCACTTTCGTTACGGAGAGCGGGTCAGGGTCATTTTGCACAACGACACCATGATGACGCATCCCATGCACTTACACGGGATGTGGAGCGAACTCGAAACGCCTGACGGACAGTTTCAAGCGCGTCGCCACACGATTCCCGTGCAGCCCGCCCAGCGTATCAGTTTTCTCGTGACAGCCGACGCTCTCGGACGATGGGCCTGGCACTGCCATCTGATGTTGCACATGGATATGGGGATGTTTCGCGAAGTGGTGGTGGCATGAACTCAATAAACGAGAAAAAGGGAATTCTGGCCGTGAATACTCGTATAAGAAAACGTATTCTTGGGGTCGCCATCGCAACGCTCGGTGCAACGCCGCTTTTTGCCAACGCCCAAGCGCATGATGCTCATAGCAGCCATACCGCCATGCCGGCCAGCTCGGCTCCTGCCGGTGCAGCAAACATGCCTGGCATGGCTCACAGCAAAATGAATATGCCTGGCATGGGCCATGACACGATGAAAATGAAGTCAACCGCTGCGCCTAAGCCAGCAGATGGCATGCCCGGTATGAACCATGGCCAAGCTAACACAGCGCCAACTGCTCCTGCTCACGATATGGGAGCAATGGATATGGGCGGTGGTGAAATGGACCATGGCGACATGCAAATGCAAGGCGGATCGGCGCCACCCGATGCCCGCGATCCGAATGCCTACTCGGATGGCTACGTGCGTAATGCGGGCAAGTATGCCTTGCCGCCGTCAGAGGCGCTGATTATGTCGGACGCGCATAACTTTGGTTCCGTTTACTTTGACCGCCTGGAGTACGTCAAGGCGCGGGGGGAGGAATGGGCGGCCTATGAGGGCGAAGCATGGTATGGCAGCACCTATAACCGCGCGGTGATCAAGGCAGAGGGTGAAATCGCGAGTGGCAAACTGCAGGAATCCAAGACGCAGTTACTTTGGCGTCATGCGGCGTCAACCTTTTGGGATACGGAATTGGGCGTGCGTTTCGATCATGGCCACGGTGCGCCGAACCGGGAATGGTTGGCATTTGGTGTTAAAGGGCTTGCGCCTTACTGGTTTGATGTAGACGCCACCGCTTATGTGGGCCCCAGTGGACGTACTGCTTTGGGGTTGAAGGCGGAGTACGACATCTTGCTTACCCAGAAGCTCTACCTTCAGCCGAGCGTAGAGGTTAATTTCTATGGCAAGAACGACGAACGCCGGGGTATCGGCAGCGGTCTGTCGGACAGCACGGCGGGCTTGCGCCTAAAGTACGAAGTCACTCGTCAGTTTGTACCCTACATTGGCGTAGAGTGGTCCAGCAAATTCGGGAAGACGGCGGATTACGCGCGTGCAGAAGGCGAAGCCAAGCAAGAAACCCGTTTTGTCGCGGGGTTGAGTTTCCGGTTTTGAAGCCGGCTTTTTCTCACATAGGTGGCCGGAAACCGCTGCCACACACAATTTAAATGAGTCCTTTTGATGAAGAAATCCCTATCCATTTTGGCTTTGAGCGTGCTACCCACCATCGCATTAGCGGCAGGCAACCATGGCGGTGGTCATGGCATGCCCTCGCACGGCATGCCAGGCCATGATATGTCCACAATGTCGAATGCACCTTCCCCTATTGGCCAACCCGGTGACCCGGCCAAGGTGACTCGCACGATCGAACTGACGATGGACGATACCATGCGATTTACACCCAGTGATATCAAGGTTAATGCAGGCGAGACGGTTCGTTTCTTCATTAAAAACACTGGGAAAATTTCGCACGAAATGGTGATTGGGTCGCTTGCCGATTTAAAGGCTCACGCTGCCGAGATGCAAAAGATGCCAGGGATGAAGCATTCGGAACCGAACATGATTACGCTTGCACCGGGTAAGATTGGTGGCTTGGTGTGGCAGTTCGACCAGGCTGGCACTGTTGATTTTGCTTGCTTGATCCCAGGGCATATGGAGGCCGGGATGGTTGGCAAGGTAAAGGTCGATTAACACAGCGCCGATATGTCAAAAAAGCGGTTCATCCTTGGGGCTGTCGGCGTCTTGGTCGCAGGGGCTGCTGCCTTGTTGTATTACGGGGGGCGCGATGCGGGGCCGGCATTTATCGATCCTGCTGATCATATGCTCGTGGTGACGGGCAAGGCGATCTACGCGAATAATTGCGCCGCATGCCACGGGGAGGCGCTGCAAGGGCAGCCGAATTGGCGCCAGCGTCTTCCCAATGGAAGGCTGCCTGCGCCGCCTCACGACAAGACCGGCCATACGTGGCACCACCCGGATGCGATGCTCTTTGATATGGTCAAGAATGGCTTGGTGCCAGGTAAAACGGCGCCTCCGGGCTATGAGAGCGACATGCCTGCATATGCGGGAATCCTGACCGATGAGGAGATCGTTGCTGTACTGGCCTATATCAAAAGCGATTGGCCGCCTAAAGTGTTACAGGCACAAAAAGAAGTGACGTTGCAGCGGCGCCAATAGCGCTAGCGGCCGTCGCCCTGCGTCCGACGCTAGTTTTATATGGAGTTTTTTTATGCGAGTTTTGTTCGCCGCGGTCGCCCTCATGACCACAACTTCGTTTTCCCACGCAGCTGGGAATGCTATCACCGTTTACCAGGATCCGAATTGTGGGTGCTGCTCCGGCTGGGTCGATCATATGCGTGATGCCGGCTTTGAAGTCAACGCCATCAAGACGGGTAGTATGGTTTCAATCAAGCAGAAGCTGGGCGTACCCATGACGCTAAGTTCATGCCACACCGCCGTAGTCGAGGGTACAGGTCAGATTATCGAGGGTCATGTGCCGGCGAGCGCGGTGAACAAGCTGTTGGCAGACTCATCAGTGAGAGGTGTTTCGGCACCGGGCATGCCTTTGAATGCGCCAGGGATGGGCGAGCTTGATGGAAACCTTGTTACGGTTGACTTCGCCGGCAAGCCTTTCTCCAGAGATTAGGTGTCGCCCGATACGGGGTCTGTGGCGGATGTCGTTTTTTCAGTAGAAAAAGGCTGACCGTTCTCTCCCTTCGCCAGCTTGCGGTATAGGAGCCGCGGGCAAAAAAGTATCTTTAAGAGAAACATTTGAATTATGCCGCAGCGTAAAATTGCATCCTTTATTCCTGGGTATAAACTGAAAAACTCGTTTCGAATTGTCGGCATGATCGCCTTTTCGATGGTTTCACTTGCCGTCTTCAACGTAAAGGCAGAGGCATCGAGTTTCTCCATTATTGCTGAACAGTTTAAGCTTCCCGCTGTATCAGGCACGATTGCCAAAACGCCCAGACTAGAGAAGTTGCGTGAAGCGTTTTTCTCTGAGCCAATTAGTGCGGCGAAGGCCAAGGTCAGTTCTCCCTTTGGGTTGCGCTTTCATCCCGTTCAAAGTAAACAGAAGCACCACGATGGCATCGATTATTCGGCCCCCAAAGGAACACCGATCAGAGCGACCGCTGACGGCACTGTAGCGTTTGTTGGTCGCAAGAACGGCTACGGAAAAGTCGTCATTATTGAGCACTCGGCGGGTTTCTCAACACTTTACGCGCATCAGAGTCGATTCGCCCGAAATCTGAAGAAGGGATCGGTGGTTCCTCAGGGAGAGACGGTCGGCTATGTGGGTGCGACCGGAACAGCCACTGGCAACCATTTACACTACGAGGTTTGGCTGAACAATGAACCGATCGACCCGTCAAGTGCAAACCAGCTGTACGCTGGCAATGATCCGATTGACGGCACAGACGTTCAGCGACAGTTGTTGCTTGCACAGGCGGAATTTCCACGCATTGAACGAGTGTTAGTCGGCAAGGATTAGCACTCTTTCAATTCATACCGATTTTCGTAGTCGGAGGGTGTTGAAGACCACTGCCGCTGACCCCAAACTCATTGCCAGTGCCGAAAATATTGGCGAAAGCAAAAGCCCGGTGAACGGGTACAGCACTCCTGTTGCAAGCGGTATGCCGAGCGCGTTGTAGCCGAGTGACAGGGTACTACTGAGTTTTATTCCACGCTTCTCGGCAGGCGCGGTGAGTTCTTACCAGCTCTAAGGTAGCCTCAAAGCGGGGCTATCGGCAGCAACTTCGAAAACTTTCAACATCTGCGACAGACCTGACTCTTCTGCTGCGGACAGCGGCGCAAAGTCGCGTGTACGCTCGATAGCGTACGCGATCTCTCGGATGCGGGCTGGATTGTCACGGGCCAGCAACTGGGGAAGGGTCACAATTGCGGCCACCTCGTCAAGCCGCATGATGTTGGCTTGGCGGCGCACCGTATGACGGAAAGAAGCCATGTCAAAGCCACGGTGGCAGTCTGGCTGATGTAGTTCGAGCATCAGGTTCGCGCGCCGCTCATCGATCGAACTACAAAAGCGGTGAATATAAATCAGGGCTCGGATGCCTGCCTCGACCGCGCCGCCTTCGGCGAGCTCGGCACGTAGCTTTGCGAGCTTCTGCTGAACCAAGGTATCGTGATCAACTGAAGTGCAAGGCACCGCGCGGGCTGGCTCATCACTACCTGTCTGTCCAGCGAGAATGCGCATCCAGGGCGAGTCGTAAATCCATTCAAAAGCCCGCTCATAGCCCGAATCCCGCATATCTCGCCACTGGTCGAGCGTCTGGGTAATGGCTTTCGACACAATCCGCTGCATCTGGAGAAAAGGATTGTCCTCATCAATCGTTACGCGCTGCTCGCGAACTTTGATTGCTGCTTCAGCAATTTGTGGTGCCAACGGATTGTGGTCCGACCACCATTCGTAAGAGACCCTCAACGGATGCATGGCCTGTAACCACTGCGCCGCCTGCGGCGTAAATGTGTGACGTACCCATGGTTGCAAAAATTGGCGGTACAGCCCTAAATTTATCTTCGAGAGTTGCGCCACAGCGTTGAAGCGCCGGTCGCTCTCTGGATCCGGCTGAACAATCTCACGCGCACTGGCCACATTAGTTGGCTCAATTGATAGCTCAAAGTTATTGATAGGTGCCACAACATTTCTCTGTGCGGGCTCTGTGATCGTTGCGCGATATATGCCTGCGGGTAACACGTCGATCAAGTCAATATTGGTAGTGAATTTGTGATGTTCTTTACGGCTGACCGCGCCGGACACGAATATGCCCAGATGGCCGACGCTCTCATGCGTAGCATAGATAATGGTTTGGTCGTGGGTTAATACGTCTTCATCGTCACCGTATAAGTCAGTAATCCAACCTAAAGCCTGTGGTGGCGGTGTGATGTTGTCACCATAGGAGCAGAAGACTACGATCGGCGAGCGAATGTTGCGTAGATCGATGCGTACACCATCCGAGGTATGCAGCTCAGCGGTGGCGAGACGGTTGCCGATGAAAAGATTGTCAACGATGTACTGCATTTCAACATCATTGAGGTAGACGTATCCACCCCAGTATTTCTCGAAGTCCAGGTAGCGAGGCGCCTCTGTGTCGACGTTTGCGTACAGATGGTGTTGCTTGTTCCAGAGCGTATTGGCTGGATTGAGATTCTCGAAGTTTTGCACCAACCACGCGCCGTCGAAGCGGCCGGCGCCCATGTCGCTAGACATTGCAGTTAGCCAGCTGCCACCAAGCAGCCCGGCGGTATAGCGCATGGGGTCACGGCCGCGCCAGCCCGCCCAGTAGGAAAGCGGTGCTCCGGCGACAATGATCGGTCCGAACAGCTCTGGTCGAATGGACGCGGTCATCAGAATTTGCCATCCGGCTTGGCAATTGCCAATGACGGCTGGCTTGCCTTCTGGGCACGGGTGCAATTCAATTATTCTTTCAAGGAAGGCCGCTTCGGCCTGCATCACGTCTTCGATCGTTTGCCCCTCTATGGGGTCGGGCAGAAAGCCAATGAAATAGCAAGGGTGACCAGCGTCTATTATCACGCCGATCTCGCTATCGACTTTGAAGCCTCCGATGCCCGGACCGTGGCCAGCGCGAGGATCAATCACGACGAAGGGTCGTTTCATATGATCTGCCGGCTTGTCGTGAGGCGGCACTATCCGTACCAGCCAATAGTTCACTGGGCGAGGCAAGTCTTTGCCGGACATCACCACTTCGGAAAGGAAATTCAGAACATTTGGAACGCGCTCAGCCAGATGCGCTTGATACTGGTTGCCGCGTTGGCGTATGACGTCTGCGTAAAGGATACCGCGTTGCCAGGTGTCAACTGCATACTCTGCCAGAGTAGCAAGGTGTGGCAGTTTGGCAGTATCGGTTTTTGGCTTGGCCGTGTCGCGGCCTTTACCCTGCGAGTTGTTCCGTGTTTCCGCGTTCATATTGGCTCCCTCCCGTGCGCCAGCGCAGTTTGTTAACAGAAAGCCGCGATTATGGGGAAGTAGTGGTTGCTGCGGGCATTCTGTCCATCATCATTTGCATCATGGCCTGCATCATGTCCATCCGCTTCAGCATCATCTCGTGATCTGCGCCGGACGGTGCTGCCGACGGGCTTTTCTCAGCTTGAGAGTGAGCGTTTCCCATCATTCCCGTACCATGCATGCCAGCCGATGCCATACCCATTAGCTGCATGCCTTCTTTCATCAAATCGAGGTGCTCGGGCATGAGGGCACTACGTTCTTCAGGTGTGGCTTTCTGAATATTTTCATGAAAGGCGTGCATGGCCTTCATATGGGTATCCATTTTCTGCTTCAGAAGCGCCGGATCTGCCACTATCGATTTTTCAGAAACCGAAGTTTCATTGTTGCCTGCTCCCGCTGGGTGGTGTGCGTTATGCCCGTCCGTCGTTTGAGCCCACGACAGCGCGCTGGCCGAACTCAGAATAATGGTGGACGCAACTAAACAGATCCTTCTCATGATGACGCTCCTTATGTGAAAGTGACCACGAGCATGGTCATTGCATTCACTATACTGAGGAGGAACTGTCGAAACGATGTCGCGGACATTACAAAACAGCAATGTCTGCGACGCTCAAGCATTATTCAAGTGTTGGCACCGTCGCGACTGGTGGTCAGACGGACTTGCGCAGTCTTAGTGCGTTGAAGACCACCGACGCTGAACTCAAACTCATTGCCAGTGCCGCAAACATTGGCGAAAGTAGCAGCCCCGTGAGGGGATAGAGCACGCCGGCGGCCAACGGTACGCCGAGCGCGTTGTAGACGAACGCGAAACCTAGATTTTGCTTCATGTTCGCAATCGTTTTCTCGGACAGATCACGGGCGATTGAAATGCCGCGCAAGTCGCCCTTGACCAAAGTCACTTGGGCGCTGTTCATCGCTACATCGGTGCCGGTGCCCATTGCAATGCCCACATCGGCTTTCGCCAATGCCGGTGCATCGTTAATGCCGTCTCCCGCCATGGCGACGACGCGTCCTTCGGCCTGAAGCCTGGTCACCAAGTCCAGCTTGTCGGCCGGCTTTACTTCTCCGTGTACTTCATCAATGCCCAGCTGCTTGGCAACGGAGTGGGCTGTAGCGATGCCGTCGCCAGTTGCCATGATGACCCGAATGCCGGCGTGCTGAAGATCGCGTACTGCCTGTGGCGTGCTTTGCTTGATTGGGTCGGAGACCGCCAGCAGACCTGTCAATTTTCCCTCTGCGGCCAGGAACATGACGCTCGCGCCCTTTGCGCGCAATTGCTCCGCCGTTTGCGTCATGACTGAGACATCAACACCTTCTTGTTGCATCAAGGCGGTGTTACCCAGGACGAGCCGCTTTCCATCAACGTGGCCGCGAACGCCAATGCCGCTACCCGATTCGAAATCTTCAACCGCACTGAGTGTTAAGCCGCGCTCATGTGCAGCCTGGACAATGGCGTGAGCAAGCGGATGTTCGCTGCCTTGATCCAGGCTGGCCGCCAAGTGCAGCACTTCATCTGCAGTTGCTTCATTCGCTGGCACTGCTTGTTCGAACGTCGGGCGGCCTTCGGTCAAAGTGCCTGTTTTGTCGACGATCAGGGTATCGACCTTGCGGAAATTCTCGATGGCTGCCGCATCACGAAACAGCACACCCTGTGTAGCACCGCGTCCTGTCGCCACCATGATGGACATGGGTGTAGCCAACCCCAGTGCACATGGGCAAGCGATGATCAGCACGGCAACCGCGTTGATCAAGCCGTACACCCAACTTGGTTGCGGCCCGATCAGGCCCCAAGTGATCAATGTGGCGACTGCGATGATGACCACCGCTACCACGAAGTAGCCGGCAACGACGTCGGCCATCCGTTGCATAGGCGCCCGCGAGCGCTGGGCTTGTGCCACAAGTTGAACGATTTGCGAAAGAACCGTCGCCGAGCCCACTTTTTCGGCGCGGATCACGAGTGAGCCGGAAGTGTTCATTGTCGCGCCGATCACCTTGTCACCGGGGCGTTTGCTTACGGGCAGCGGTTCACCCGTCAGCATCGACTCGTCCAGTGAGCTGCTGCCCTCTTCGACAGTGCCGTCAACCGGTACTTTCTCGCCGGGCCGCACGCGAAGGCGATCACCCTCGTGGACATGGGTCAACGGCACATCTTCTTCGGAGCCATCGGCGTTGATGCGCCGTGCCGTCTTGGGTGCCAGGCCAAGCAGCGACTTGATGGCCGCCGACGTTTGCGAGCGCGCCCGCAGCTCAAGAATCTGACCAAACAGCGTCAACGAGATGATGACGACCGCCGCTTCAAAGTAGACGGCAATCCGTCCCATGGACATGAAGGTGTCTGGGAAGACGTCGGGTGTCACCGTGGCCACAACGCTATAGACGTATGCAGCTGCCGTTCCGAGGCCAATGAGCGTCCACATGTTGGGGCTGCGGTTGATAACCGACTGCCAACCGCGAATGAAGAAAGGTTGGCCGGCCCAGAGCACAACGGGTGTCGATAGCACCAGTTCGATCCATGTTTGTGCCGACATGCTGAACCACCCGAGTTGTGGTCCGAACATGGCGAGAACCGTAACGATAATGGTGAAGGGCAACGTCCACCAGAATCTACGCGAGAAATCCCTGAGCTCCGGGTTATCGTCATCGAGACTAGGCAGTAACGGCTCAAGCGCCATGCCGCATTTGGGGCAACTGCCCGGACGATTCTGGCGAATTTCAGGATGCATGGGACATGTATATATAGTTCCCGGTGCAACGCTCTGTTCAAGGTCTTTATCGTCTCGGCCCGATGCGGGCGTCAGAAACTGTTCTGGTGCTTTATTGAATGTGCCCATGCATTTGGCACTACAAAAATGAAAGTGCCTTCGCTTGTATTCGACGTGATAGGGCGAGTCTTTTGACACTTGCATACCACACACGGGATCTGTAAGGGCAGCGTTGTGACTGGGCGGATGCGCATCGTTGTGCTCGTGTTCGGGAGACAGATTTTTATTGCTCATGATGCCAATGCCTTCTGTTGCGAGATGAAATTATGGAACGCAGCGTCCAGGGATCAAGCTTATGCAATTTCATCATGCCATAGTCGGGTCTCTTTCCCCTGACATTCTGATTACTAGTCCATTACATTTGTGTAATCTTTATGTAAAGGAATTATCTTCTGGTAATTTGCAAGGAAATCACATCAATCAGTAGTACTCGTCATCTATATCGGAAGCGGTTTTGCCGATAAATGCGAGAGGGGGCGACTGTGACTTTTCCTGTTAGAGGATGTGCTAATGGTACACGGCAGCATTTTTTGTTTCTAATACTAGCGTTTTCGCTAAATGCCGTCCTTAGGCGCCTAAGTTCTGAAGCGAGGCTCGATGGAACTCCGCCACCTTCGTTGTTTTCTTGCAGTTGCAGAAGAACTGCATTTCGCACGTGCCGCCGAGCGACTACATATTGAACAGTCGCCGTTGTCGCGGACGATTAAGGAGCTAGAGGAAGATCTTGGGGCGAAACTGTTTGTGTGAATCGACCCCGGTTTTCTAGACAGTCCCGTTCTTCAAAAAATAACGCTTTTCGTATTCCACCGGCGGTAGCTGCTGCACATAGCCATGTCGTCGTTTACGGTTGTAAAACATTTCAATGTAGTCAAAGACGTCAGCCCTGGCCTGTTCCCGCGTGGGATAGACTTTTCGACGAATACGCTCGCGTTTGAGCAACTGAAAAGAGCTTTCTGCGACCGCATTATCAAAGCAATTGCCACGCCGACTCATGCTGGGCGTCAGCATGTGATCGCGTAGGAAGTCACGCCAGTCGTGGCTGCCAAACTGACTACCTTGGTCGGAATGAATGATCACCTCCCCGGCAGGGCGACGACGCCAGACGGCACTCAGTAATGCATTTAGAACGAGCTCTTTGTTGATCGTATTGCTCATGGACCATCCCACCACCTGACGGGAGAACAGATCCAGCACCACCGACAAATACAGCCACCCTTCATGTGTACGGATATAAGTGATGTCGGTTACCCAAGCCTTATTGGGCGCTGGCACATCAAACTGCTGTTGCAAGTGGTTGGGTGCTACAGCACTGGGCCGACCGTATTTGTGTCCAGGACGGCGTCGATATCCCGTTTGGGAGCGTATTCTGTTTTGGCGCATGAGTCGGGCGACGCGATGCCGACCGCAATGCTCGCCTATGTCACGCAAATCATGGGTGACCTTACGGTAGCCGTAGATCCGGCCACTGTCTTCCCAGCTTTGTCGAATCAGCCTCAGTAACCGACCATCTTCTCTGGCCCGGCGACTCTCAGGATTGCGTCGCCACGCATAGTATCCGCTGGGATGGACCTTCAGTACTGAACACAGTCGGCGAACGGGATATTGTTCTGCGTGGTCCCGAATAAAGGCGTACTTCATTGGGACTGCTTCGCAAAGTACGCCGCGGCTTTTTTTAAGATATCGCGCTCTTCGGTAACACGCCGCAACTCTGCCTTTAGCCGACGAACCTCGCCCGCCTGATCAGCTTCCCGGCGCACTGCCGTGCAATCTGCTTGCCCATAGCGCTTACGCCACTGATACAGGCTGTGGGCACTCACTCCCAACCGCTCAGCAACATCGGCCACTCTGTGCCCACGCTCAGTCACCTGGCGAACGGCTTCGATCTTGAATTCTTCGGTAAATCGCTTCGGTTGTGCGCTCATGCTCATGACACCTCCAGATATCCTCATTATGAGGCAAATGGGTGTCTAGGGTAGCCGGGCCGATTCACAGCATCACAGTGAAGTGCATAGAGTAGTTCGTTGTCACATGCATCATTAGGACTAGTCTCGTCAGAGTTCCAAGCGCAGGGGGCAGGCTCATGTAGGGCGGGATATTGTCTAATACGTTGTAGGTTTCTTTGGCGCCGTATAGTATTGCTGTCTCGTTCGAAATCAGCAATGTTGGCCGGGTGATACATCAATTGATGGCCGCCAATGCTTGCCAGGCGTACGAAGTTCGCCAAGCTGTCTTCGAGTACTTGCTGGGAGTCCTGTAACGGAATTAGGACGTTGGTATCTAACAAGAACCGTAAACGCTGTGACACCTCACCTCCCTGATATTCATGAAAGTTCTTCTGGCTGGATACCTTCGCCCTTGATTAAGAGCTACTTATCTCGCTGTTCTTGTAAGTACTACGCAAGAAACACTCAAAATTCAAAAATTGTGCTCTTAAAAGCGGTCTCTCTAATGTCTTCTTTTATAATGTCTTGTTACCATATCGGGGTGAAGTTTGCAATTCCAGAATTGAGTTAAGCTCAATCTGAGGTCAGTTCAAACAAACTGAATATGATGCTTCTTGACGCAAAAAAGGCCGTCTCTGTAAAAACAGAGACGGCCTTCCGAAATTGGTGCCCGGGGCCGGAATCGAACCGGCACGCCTTGCGGCGGGGGATTTTCTTACCACTTCGATTTTCATCGCCGCCATGCCGAAGCATGACGTTCGTGGTCTGGAGCACGCCTTCACCGTAGCATCGCGTGTTATCGCTTTGCCTTAGGTGCCCGCCGTCTGCTCTCTACACCTTCCGAGGGGCCTTTCGGCTCCAGGGCTTGGCTCGGCATTAGCTCGGACTTATCGTCCAGGGCCTTCACCGAGTTTGACGGGCTTCACCTCTGAGGTTTCCCTCGGAGGGCTCAAATTTGGTCTGAGTCCCCTGCGTCTACCAATTTCACCACCCGGGCAAAATTGTGAAGCAGTTCTACTTCACTACTACTTACTACCACCTGCTAGGAACCAGTATGAACTGGTCTGGCTCCTATTTGGCTCCTAGAGCGAAAATCAATGTTTTCGCAAAGAAGCTACAAATCCCTGCAAACCCTTATCCCATGCGGCTTGGTGAGCATTGAACTCATAGTGCAAATAGGTAGAAGTACCTATTTTTGAGTCCCCTGCGTCTACCAATTTCACCACCCGGGCAGGGTCGGGACGGAAGACTTCCGTCCCGGAAAAGGATCGTCATTATACGGTGTTTTCGGCGCCGGCCCGCCGCCACGCACCCGGCGCCATGCCGTGTTCGGCGCGAAAGACCCGGCCCATGTGGGCGGCATCGGCAAAGCCGCAATCGGACGCGATGGCGGCGATGGCCTTGTCGGTGTGGCGCAGCATCCAGGCGGCCTGGCGCAGCCGCACACGGCGCGCATAGGCCTGGGGCGTGGTGTTCAGGTGCTGGCGGAACAGGCGCTGCAGCTGGCGCGCGGACAGACCCAGGCGCCCCGCCAGTTCGTCCAGGCTGGGGATCTGCCCCGCGTATTGCTCGATCACCAGCGCGGCGCGGCGCAGGGCGGGCGGGCTGTCGGCCGGCACGCCGGGCGGCGGGGGCTGGATCTGCCCGCCGCGCGCGCCGTCCGCGTCGATCTGCAGGCAGCGCAGGGCGCGGCGGACGTCGGCCTCGGGCAAGTGGCGGCGCAGGATGCGCACGGCCACGTCGGTGACGGCCGCCCCGCCGACGCAGGTGATGCGCCGCCGGTCGAACACCGCAGGGCGATCGATGACGATCCGCTCCGGCGGTATGGCGGGGAAGCGGTCGACGAAATCCCGGTACTGGTCACCGCCGACGCACACACGATGGCCAGACAGCACGCCAGCACGCGCCAGGGTGTGGACCCCATTGCACAACCCGGCCAGGTGCCGCCCCCCACGAGCTGCCTGGCGCAGCCAGGCCAGCAGCGCCGGACCGGCATCGGCTGCGGGCAACAGCGGGCCGCCCACCACGACCACATAGTCGAAACGCAGTGGATCGCCCAGCAGATCGGTCGGCACGACCTGGATGCCGCTGGCGGAGCGCACGGGAATCAGGGTATCGGCCACGACCTCCCAGGCACAGGGGCCGGCGGTATCGGTCTGCGCATCCAGCAGGCCCAGCAGGTCGGCAAACGCGGCAAAGGCCCCCATGGCGAATTGCGGCAGCAGCACGAACCCGAGTCGCACGGAAATGTCGTTTTTGTTCATTTATATCGATTTTATGTCGTTTTTATTCCATCAATGAAATCCATGTGGATCTGGAAAAGACAACTGATACTTCAGTTCTTGAATGATAGCCGGTTTCATTCATGCCTTATGTCGCTTTCATTCAATAAAGAATCTGCCAAATCACTAGAATTCAAAGAAAACCCCCATAAGAAAAGCCCCCTCGCGCCCCTGCGCACAGGAGAAACATCATGGCGCTGTCGGTATTCGACATTTTCAAGATCGGCATCGGTCCTTCCAGCTCGCACACAGTCGGGCCGATGCGCGCTGCACGCAATTTCGCCCGCAACCTCGACGCCCGGGGGCTGCTGCCCCGCGTGGCGGAACTGGACATCCAGCTCTACGGCTCCCTGGCGGAAACCGGGGCGGGCCACCGCACCGACATGGGCATCATGCTGGGCCTGATGGGCGAAGCGCCGGACACGGTCGATCCCGCCGCCATCGGCGGGCTGACCGAAGCCGTGGCGCGCGAGCACCGCCTGACGATCTGGCGCAGCCACACCATCGACTTCGATCCCAGGCGTGCCTTTTCGGGCCGGGTCAAACCCATGCCGGAACACCCCAACGGCATGCGCTTCATCGCGCGGGATGCCGGCGGCGGCACGCTGCTGGACGAACGCTACGTCTCGATCGGCGGCGGCTTCATCCGCGCGCTGGACAGCATCGAGACGGACGAGACCGTTCCCGAGCACGCCCCGATGCCCTACCCGTTCTCCACCGGGGCCGAGCTCATGGAAACCTGCCAACGCCACGGCCTGACGATCCCCCAGCTGATGATGGCCAACGAAGCCACCCTGCGTACGCCCCAGGAAGTGCGCGCCGGCGTGCTGCGCATCGCCCAGGTCATGGACGATTCGATCGACCGGGGCTGTGGCCTGCGCGGCCCCCTGAGCGACGAGATCCTGCCCGGCGGCCTGAAGGTCCGCCGCCGCGCCCCGGCCCTGTACGCCCAGCTGAAGGCAGGCCCGAAGCGGGAAGACGACGTGATGTTCGCCATGGACTGGGTCAACCTGTACGCCATGGCCGTGAACGAGGAAAACGCCGCCAGCGGGCGGGTGGTGACGGCGCCCACCAACGGGGCCTCGGGGCTCCTGCCGGCGGTGCTGCGCTACTACCGCACCTTCATCCCGGGCTGGTCCGAAGACGGGGTGGTGGATTTCCTGCTGACGGCGGCGGCCATCGGGTTCCTGTACAAGCAGAACGCCTCGATCTCGGGGGCCGAGGTCGGCTGCCAGGGCGAAGTGGGCGTGGCCTGTTCGATGGCGGCTGCGGGGCTGACGGCGGTCCAGGGCGGCACGGTAGCCCAGGTCGAGAACGCGGCCGAAATCGGCATGGAGCACAATCTGGGCCTGACCTGCGACCCCGTGGGCGGCCTGGTGCAGATCCCCTGCATCGAGCGCAACGCGATGGGCGGCAACAAGGCGATCAATGCTTCGCGCCTGGCGTTGCACGGCAACGGCAAGCACTATGTCTCGCTGGATACGGTGATCGAAACCATGCGCCAGACCGGGGCCGACATGAAGTCGAAATACAAGGAAACGTCCCGCGGAGGCCTGGCCGTGAATGTCGTGGAGTGCTGAAAAACCCGCCGTAATTTGTATTAATAAACGCTCCACACAGCGTGCAACTGAATCTGCCCCGCTGCTGCGCCGAGCCTGCGAGGCACCCCAGTCTCAGCGGCAGCAGTTGTTTTCGAGCTTCGTCTCGCCTGCGTCATCACCGGACGCAACGAACTGTACGCCATGGAACTGGCCGTTCAGGAGATCACCGCTGCACTGCGTCCGTTCACCCCAGGGCTTCGACGGCTTCTTCCCGGCTCGCGCAGACCTTCAGGATGGTCAGGAAGCCGCTGATCTCGAAGACCTCGCGCACATTGGGCTGGATATCGCACAGGATCAGTGCGCCGCCCAATTGCTTGAGCTTTTTCGCCAGCAGCAGGACGACTCGGAGACCGGCGCTGGAGATGTAGTCCAGCCGGCCCAGGTCGAGCACGATCCGGTGCTCGCCCTTTTCGACCTGCGCCATCAGGTCGGCCTCGAAGGCGGCGGCATTGGCGCTGTTGACCAGGCCCTCGGGCTGGAAAATGAGCGCAGATCCGGACTTTTCGATGGCAAAAGGCATGGCGGTTCGATCAGGTGAAAAAATCGGTTTTCATCATACGCCAAACAACCGTTTGATGGCGTCCCGACGGCGCACCCGTCGTGTTCCGGGCGCCGTCCAGCAAAATGATACGTCGGAAAGATCGCGGTACAGCCGGAATGGAACTTTTCCGATATGCTGGTTACCAAGAGAGCGGTGCAGGTCTTTCCGCACGACATGCGGCCCACCGCTCTGTCCGCACGATACGACTCATCTATGAACATCAACCCATCCGCTCCGCTGTCTTCGCACGCTGGCCCGAGCCTAGAGCACTTCGAGGCCGCCGCGCGCGATTCCGCAGCCGTCTACATCTCCGTCTCCGGGCAGTCCATGCAGGTGCTGGGCATCGGAACGTCGCCGGGCGGACACAGCGTGGCCTGGGTCGAGCCCGATATCGATACGACGCGCCTGTTCACGGAAGCCCTCGCACACAGCTACGGCACGGGGATTACCCAGGTCATCGCCCGCGAACTCGGACTGGAGCCCAGCCCGGGCAAGCCGCTGTCCTCGCGCACGGTTGCCCAGGCGCTGGACATGGCCCAGACCTCCAGCCAGGCGCTGTCGGGCGTGGACTTCGCCACCCGGCTGGATCATTCCGCCAACGCCCGGGGTGCCGGGTTCCTGGACGCCTGCCGCGCGCTGGACATCGATCCCGCTTCACTGAGCCCGCAGCGCCGCCAGGAAATCGACGCGGCCATGCAGATCCGCTTCGACCAGGCTGCCGCCCAGGGGCAAAGCCCGGTCACGGCCGACATGGCCCAGGGCTGGCTGCGCACCCTGCTGCAGGCCGGCTGATCCACCACCGGCCGGTCCCGGCGGCCCATCCGCCAGATCGCCACGCACCCTCCGGCAGCCGTTTTGGCAGGGTATTCGAGGATAAATCCGGTGATTAACCATGCTGTGTTAAGTGTTATAAACACAGCATATGCACGCCGCATGCGAAGCCAAACAGGATCCGCCCGGCCGGCAACCCGAGATCGTCGATCAGGTCCCGTCCGAGCGTGCCGGGCGATGCGGGCTCCGGCAAAAGGCCGTCCCCATACAGGCTCCGGCCACGCGCATCCTGGACGGACATGCCCAGGATATCGGCATCCAGGGCGCGTTCGCGTCGCAGGGCGGCGCCCAGTGTGCCTTCCTGGCTCTCGAGGCTCACCCCCAGCGAAGCGGCATGCATGGCGCCTTCCGCGGTCCGGTCCAATGCAATGGCGAAGCGGGACTCGAGGATGCCGCGATACGCCTTGAGCAGCGAACCCTCGGTCATCCAGGCGCCTGCGGACAGGCAGACCGCAATCAGCAGGCTGAACAGAAAAGCTGGAACCAGCGGGAATCGCATGAAAAAGGTCGGGCCTCTGTGAGACCCCCCGAGCTCCGGGGGACATGATCGGGGCTGAGTAACGAAAACGCCCCGAAAGTTCCATGCTTCGCGCGGGGGACACGGCGAAGGCCCGGCCGACAGCACTGAAGCGGCTCGGACCCTCCGGACCAGGAACGAAATGCGATCTCCTAGCGCCCTGCCCGCACGACGCCCACGCTGGCGGCGACCACCAGGCCGGTGCCCAGCATCTGCCCGATGCCCATGTCCTGGCCCAGGAAGATCCAGCCGGACGCGGCGCCGACGGCCGGCTCCAGGCTCATCAGCACGCCGAACATGGCGGCCGGCATGCGCCGCAGGGCCGTGATTTCAAAGATGTAGGGCACCAGGGGCACCAGCACCGCGAGCCCTGCCGTGAAAGCCAGCTGCCGCCAGGGGAACAGGATCGTGCCGGCCTCGCCCGCCGCAAACGGCAGCGACAGCAGCGCCGCGAAGACCAGCGAAACCGCCAGCCCCTGCAGGCCGGGAAAGGCGGGGCCGATCTTTTTCATCATGACGATGTAGACCCCCCAGCCGGCCGCCGCCAGCAGGGCGAAGGCGATGCCGACCGGATCGGCTCCGCCCGCCGCGTGCGCGTCACCCGACACCAGCAGCCCGATTCCGGCCGCGGCCAGCAACGGCCAGGCCAGTGCGCGCCAGCCCCGCGCGCCCAGGGCGGCGACCGCCAGGGGGCCGCAGAATTCCAGCGCCACGGTCAGGTGCTGGGGCAGGCGTTCGATCGCCAGGAAGAAAGCCAGGGACATGACCGCCATGCCGGCCCCCAGCGCCAGGGCAGCCCGCCACTGCGCGGCGCCATAGCGGTGCAGCGGCGGACGCACGAGCAGCAGCAGGACCAGCGCGGCCCAGCACAGGCGCAGGCTGGACGTGGAAAGCGCGCCGTAGTCGTGGATCACGGGCACGGCCAGCGATACCCCGGTCTGCACACTGACCATCGCGGCCACCGCCAGGCCGACGGCCAGGCCGATGCCCGAACCGGACCGCCCGGAAGCGGGCTGGCGATCGAGCGCGGGGTTTTGGGGCGCGGGGGAAAATGGCTTATCGTAGGACACAGCGAAGATTGCTTCCGGTTTCGGGATGCTTGCGATTCACGACTATACAGGACCACCCATGACGACATCGACCGCCGCGCCCGGCGCCCAAGACTCCGCCGCCCTGCAGGCCCGCATCCGGGACAGCTTCGACCGTTCCGGCCTGATGCGCCACCTGGGCGCCCGCCTGGGCGATGTGGCCCCGGGCCGGGTGCACATCCACCTGCCCTACAGCTCCAGCCTGACGCAGCACCTGGGCTACTTCCACGCCGGCGCCACGACCGCGATCGCCGACGCGGCCGGCGGGTTCGCCGCCATGACGCAGGCCCCGCAAGGCCATACGGTGCTGTCGGTCGAGTTCAAGATCAACCTGATGGCCCCGGCGCAGGGGGAATCCCTGGAAGCCATCGGCCGGATCATCCGATCGGGACGCACGCTGACCGTCGCCCAGGTCGACGTCTATGCCCTGAGTGCGGGCAACAAGACGCCGGTCGCGCTGATGCAGCAGACTCTCATCAACCTGCCGGAACCCGCATGACGTCTTCCACCATTCCGTTCTCGGTCCTGGACCTGGCTCCCATCGCCGAAGGCAGCGGCGCGGCGGAATCCTTCGCCCACACCAGGGACCTGGCCCGCCATGCCGAATCCCTGGGTTACCGGCGCTACTGGATGGCCGAACACCACGGCATGCCGGGCATTGCCAGCGCGGCCACTGCCGTGCTGATCGGCCACGTCGCGGCAGCCACTTCGCGCATCCGCGTGGGCGCGGGCGGCATCATGCTGCCCAACCACTCGCCGCTGGTGATCGCCGAGCAATTCGGCACGCTGGAAACCCTGTATCCCGGCCGCATCGACCTGGGCCTGGGCAGAGCGCCGGGGTCGGACCAGGCCACCGCGCGGGCGTTGCGCCGCACGCTGGATTCGGATCCGGATGCCTTTCCACGCGACGTGGCCGAACTGATGGACTACTTCGAAGGCCTCGGCCCGGTGCGCGCCGTGCCCGGGGCAGGCTGCCGGGTGCCGGTCTGGATCCTGGGATCGAGCCTGTTCGGCGCGCAGCTGGCCGCCCTGATGGGCTTGCCCTATGCCTTCGCCTCGCATTTCGCGCCGGCGCAGATGATGGACGCCATCGCCCTGTACCGGCGCCATTTCCGGCCTTCGCGCCACCTCGACCGGCCCTATGTGATGCTGGGCTTCAATGTGTTTGCCGCCGATACGGACGAGCAGGCCCGCTTCCTCGCGACGTCCTGGCAACAGTCCTTCGTCAACCTGCGCGCAGGGCGGCCGGGGCTGCTGCCCCGACCCGTCGAGGGCTACCTGGAATCCCTGCCGCCGCCGGCCCGCGAGCTGCTGGACAGCATCCTGTCATGCGCCGCCATCGGCGCGCCGGACACGGTTGCCGGGCAGATCCGTGCCTTCGTCGAACGCACCGGCGCGGACGAACTGATGATCACCTGCAATATGCACGACCATGCCGCCCGCAGGCAGTCCTACGAGATCGCGGCCGGGTTCATGAAGACCTGAACGGCCCGGATGGCCATGGCGGGCGCCCCGGCGCCCGCGGCCTCAGGGCGCGATGGGCAGGGCGCGCTTGTGGGCGCTGCGCCGCCACGTGGACACGATGATGTCGAAAACCTCGGGCGCGACATCCCGGCCTTCCAGGAAATCGTCGATCTGCTCGTAGCTGACGCCGAAGGCGTCTTCGTCGGGCTTGAGCGGCTTGAGCAGTTCCAGGTCGGCGGTGGGCACCTTGAACACCAGTTCGCGCGGCGCGCCCATGGCGGCGGCGAGCGCCCGCACGCGGCGCTTGTTCAACCCCGCCAATGGCGTGACGTCGGCTGCGCCGTCGCCGAACTTGGTGAAGAAACCCATCAGGGCCTCGGCGGCATGGTCGGTGCCGACCACCAGCCCGCCACGCGCTCCGGCCACGGCGTATTGCGCGATCATGCGCTGGCGTGCCTTGATGTTGCCGTGCAGGAAATCCTGCTGGGCCTCGTCGCGGAAGGCCTGGCCGGATGCCTGCACCGCGGCCAGCATCGCATCCGAAGCGGGACGCACGTCCACGGTCAGCTGGTCGTCGGGCCGGATCACCGCCAGGCTTGCCTGGGCATCGGCTTCGTCGAGCTGGACGCCGTAGGGCAGCCGCATGGCCACGAAACGCGCATCCCCGCCCTGCGCGCGGATCCGTTCCACGGCCCGCTGACACAGGCACCCCGCCGTCAGGGAATCGACGCCGCCGCTGATGCCCAGCACCAGCGCGCGGGCGCCGGTGGCGCGCAACAATTCGGCCAGGAATTCCACCCGCCGTTCGATTTCGGCCTGGGCGTCGAATGCATCCCCCACGTCCAGGGCGAGGCGGATCTGAAATTGCAATGCGCGTTGTTCGTCATTCAGCAAGACGGCACTCCGGGCCGGTCGGCCGACCGGCAAGGCATATGAACGGGAAAGGGCTGGGTGGCCCGCGGGAAATCCAGTTCCATAAGATACCAAAAAAGGCCGGCGCCATCGCGGCTCTTGGGCCCGGCCTCCGGCACCGTCCCCGATGCCTGCGGTTCAGGGCTTCCGGGAAGCCCCCGCCGGCCCGTCCTCGAAGCGGTCGAGCACCGCGCCGGTGCTGGCATCGGAGCAATTGAAGGCAAACTTGGCCTGCACACCGCGCGTGTAGCGCGGCGCGGGCGGCACCCAGGCGGCGCGCCGGGCGGCCAGGGTCTCGTCGGGCACGTTCAGCTGCAGCAGCTGGCGATGCGCGTCGATGGTGATGGAGTCGCCTTCTTCGACCAGGGCGATCGTGCCGCCGACGGCCGCTTCCGGCGCCACGTGGCCCACCACCATGCCCCAGGTGCCGCCCGAAAAGCGGCCGTCGGTGATCAGACCGACGGAATCGCCCAGGCCCTCGCCCACCAGGGCGCTGGTGGGCGCCAGCATTTCCGGCATGCCCGGCCCGCCCTTGGGGCCCAGGTAGCGCAGCACCATCACGTCGCCCGCATGGATGCTGCCCGCCAGGATGGCGTCCATGGCGGACTGCTCGTCGTTGAACACCCGCGCCGGTCCCGTGATGGCGGGATTCTTCAGGCCGGTGATCTTGGCCACCGCGCCCAGCTCGGCCAGGTTGCCCTTGAGGATCGCCAGGTGGCCTTCCGGATACAGGGCATTGTCGAGCGTGCGGATGACGTCCTGGTCTGCGCGCGGCTGGTCGGGCACACCGGCCAGTGTTTCCGCGATGGTCTTGCCGGTGATGGTCATGCACTCGCCGTGCAGCAGCCCCGCATTCAGCAGCAGCTTCATGACCTGGGGAATGCCGCCGGCCTTGTGGAAATCCACCACCAGGTGCTTGCCGCTGGGCTTGAGGTCGCAGATGACGGGTACGCGGCGGCGCACGCGCTCGAAGTCGTCGATGGTCCATTCGACCCCGGCCGCATGCGCGATCGCCAGGATGTGCAACACGGCGTTGGTGGAGCCCCCGGTGGCCATGACCACCGCCACGGCGTTCTCGATGGATTCGCGCGTGACGATGTCGCGCGGCTTCAGGTCCAGTTCGACGGCCTTGAGCAGCACGCGCGCCGACTCGGCGGCCGAGTCGATCTTTTCCTGGTGCACGTTGGCCATGGTGGACGAATACGGCAGGCTCATGCCCATGGCCTCGAACGAAGAACTCATGGTGTTGGCCGTATACATGCCGCCGCAGGATCCGCTGCAGGGAATGGCATGCGTCTCGATGTTGCGCAGGTCGGCTTCGGACATGCGGCCGGCCGCGTGTTCACCCACCGCCTCGAAGACGCTGACGATGTTCAGGTCCTGGCCGCAGTAGCTGCCCGGCAGGATGGTGCCGCCGTAGACATAGACCGAGGGCACGTTGGCGCGCAGCATGCCCATCATGCCCCCGGGCATGTTCTTGTCGCAGCCGCCGATCACCAGCACGCCGTCCATCCACTGGCCCTGGACACAGGTTTCCACGCAGTCGGCGATGACTTCGCGGGACACCAGGGAATATTTCATGCCTTCGGTGCCCATGGCCATGCCATCGGAGATCGTCGGCGTGCCGAACATCTGGGGATTGCCGCCTGCTTCCCTGACGGCGGCGGCCGCCGCATCGGCCAGGGGCTGCAGGCCGCTGTTGCACGGCGTGATGGTGCTCTGGCCGTTGGCGATGCCGATCATGGGTTTGTCGAAATCGGATTCCGTGTAGCCGAGCGCGTAATACATCGAGCGATTCGGCGCACGGGCCACCCCCTGGGTGATGTTCGAGGAACGCAGCGGTTTGGCCATGACGAGATCCTTTCGAAAAGCCGGTACGGAATTTTCCAGTGTAAGACTTCCTCGCGCCGGCGGGCCCGTCACGCGCACACCGGGCGCGGGTATTCGGCCCGGCCGGCCGCAGGTCCGTCAGAAACGGCGCCGGACGGGCTGCGCCAGATCGTCGAGAAAGGCCGGATCGAGCAGGATCCAGTCTCTGCGCGCGCCGGCGATGCGGCCCTGCGTCACCCAATCCGCCAGCAGACGGCTCAGGGTTTCGGCACGCACCCCCAGATGCGCCGCAAGCTGGCGCTGCGTCAGGGGCAGTCGCACGGTGGAGTCTTCGCCGGGCCGCAGCCGCAGCAGGTAGTCGGCCAGGCGCTGCGCGGCCGTGCTGTCGCTGAACCACTCCACTTCGTTGACCCGCTGGTAGACCCGATCGCTCAGGCGCGCCAGCAGCCGCATGGCCAGGTCCGGCCAGATGCGGCAGGCCGCCTGCAGGCCGGTCCGCTTCAGGCACAGCACGATGGCGTCGCCATGCGCCCTGGCGTTCATCGGATAGCGGCCGTGGGTCATGAACATGGCCGTCTCGGCCAGCAGCTGGCCGACGCGGAAGATGTGGAAGACGCGATCCAGCCCGTCCTGGGTATGGCGCAGCACCTCGACGCCGCCGCTCAGCACGTACAGGTATTCGACCGCGTCCTCGCCTTCCCGGAACAGCGTATCGCCGTCCTCGGCGTGGAGCACCGCGGCATCCCGCAACAGCAGGCGGGCCACTTCAGCGGGCGCGTCCTTGAAGAGAGGGTGCCCCAGCACCCGTGCCGGGGAATCCTGGGTCGGATTGACTTTTGTCATTGGCATTCGACGATCCGGGATGAGACTATACGCGATTGATAATAATTCGCATTCAGTTATGAGGGAACCGCTTCGTCCATCATACCGCCTGGCGCGTCTCTGCCTGCTGGCGATCCTGCTGGCCCCGGGCCTGTCCGCCCAGGCTGCGCCGCGCGACCGCCTGGTGCTGGCCGGCCCCACAGCCGCCGTCAGCTTCCCGCTCATCCACATGGTCGAAACGGGCGCCCTGTCGGGCTGGGCCGACAAGGTGGAATTCCGCCACTGGAAAAATCCCGACCAATTGCGCGTGCTGCTTGCCAAGCAGGAAGCCGACTTCAGTGCCACCCCGGTGAACCTGCCCGCCATCATGGCCAACCGCGGCATGCCCGTGCGCCTGCTGAACGTTTCCGTCTGGGGGCTGCTGTGGTTCGTCAGCACCGACCCGGATGTGCGCTCGATCGCCGACCTGGCCGGCAAGCCGCTGCTGACGACCTTCCAGCGCGACCTGCCAGCCCTGCTGCTGGAGCGTCTGCTCGACGCGCAGGGCCTGGCCGGCGAACGCGCCCCGCGTATCCGCCATGCACGCGATGCCCAGGACGCCATCGCCCTGCTGCTCACCGGCGAGGCGAACAGTGCCCTGCTGCCTGAACCGTCGGTCTCGCTCCTGCTGGCACAGAACGCCCGCCGGGGCGGTACGGCGCCGCACCGGGTGCAGAGCCTGGAAGCCGCCTGGCGCGAGACCTTTCCGGAACATCCCGACCTGCCGCAGGCCGGCATCATGGCCAATGCCGGCGTCGCAGGCGACCGCGCCCTGGGGGAGGCCGTCGCACGCGAATACGACCGTTCCGCGCGCTGGTGCAAGGCCGAGCCGGCGGAATGCGCCCGCCTGGCGCACAAGCATCTGGACTTCCTGCCGGCCGAGGCCATCGAGGCCTCGATCCGCGTCACCCGCCTGGAAAGCCGTGACGCTCTCGCCGTGCGTCCCGCCCTGGAAGCCCTCTACGGCCTGATCCTGCGGCACAACCCTGAAGCCGTCGGCGGCCGGCTGCCCGACGCAGGGTTCTACGGGCCATGAGTGTGCCGCGCCGCTCCAAGCGTACGTCCCGGCGCTGGTCCGCACTGGGCGTCGTCCTGATCTTCGCCGGTTGGGAAATGGCCGCCCGGCTGATGGGCCCCATGCTGATGGCCACGCCGCTGGAAGCCCTGCGCGCGATCGGCACCCTGGCCGGCGACCCGGGTTTCTGGACGCACAGCCGCGACAGCCTGGCACGCATCGCCATCGGCGTGGGCACGGGCTGCGGCATCGGTTTCGCGCTGGGCGTGCTGGCCGGGCACGATGCGCGCCTGCGCGGGCTGCTGGAACCGCTGCGCTGGCTGCTGATGGCCATCCCGCCCGTGGTCGTGGTCGTGCTGGCCATGCTCTGGTTCGGCCTGGGCTCGGGCATGGTGATCTTCATCACCATCCTGATGATGGCACCCGGCATGTACGTCAACACGGTCAAGGGCATGCGCATGATCGACGCCGGACTGCTGGAAATGGGCCGGGTCTACCGCTTCGGGGCCTGGACGCGGCTGCGGCACATCTACCTGCCAGCCCTGGCCGCGCCCCTGACGGCGGCGCTGCTGATCGCCGCATGCGGCGGCGTACGGCTGGTGGTCATGGCCGAAGTCCTGGGCGCCGAAAGCGGCGTGGGCTACGCGCTGGCCAATGCGCGCAGCACCTTCGACAGTGGGCGGCTCTACGCCTGGGTGCTGCTGATCCTGGCCCTGGTGGCCCTGCTGGAATTCCTGCTGCTGCAACCCGTCCAGCGCCGGCTGACCCGCTGGCAGGAGCCCAGCCATGCTTGAGATGCGCGACCTGCATCTGTCTTTCGGACCGCGCACCGTCCTCGACGGCATCCACCTGGACGTGCGTCCCGGCGAACGCATCGGCGTCATCGGCCCCAGCGGCGCCGGTAAAAGCACCCTGCTGCGCCTGGCGGCCGGCCTGCTGCGTCCGGACAGCGGCACATGCCGCAATTCATTCCTGCGCACCCGCCTGGTCTTCCAGGATCCCCGCCTGCTGCCCTGGCGCAGCGTGGCAGCCAACCTGGACATCGCCCTGCGCGCGGGCGGAGTGCCCGCCGGCGAAATCGCCGCCCGCAGGGACCGCTGGCTCGCCCGCGTGGGCTTGTCCGACGCGGCGCACGCCTGGCCGGGCGAACTGTCGGGCGGCATGGCCCAGCGCGCCGCTCTGGCCCGAGCACTGGCACTGGAGCCAGACCTGCTGCTGCTCGACGAACCCTTCAGCGCGCTGGACCCGGCGATGCGTGCCGATCTTGGAAAACTCTGCGCCGACCAGGCCCGCGCCACCGGCGCCGCGCTGGTCTGCATCAGCCACCAGCCCTGGGAACTGGCCGGCCTGGTGGACCGCATCCTGCACGTGGCCGGCGGTCAGGTGCGTGTACAGGCTGCAGCCCACGCATGAACCGATTGCCGCCCTTCTCTTCCACCTTTTCTTCGACCGAGGAACCTTCCATGAGCGTACAACACGCCCACACACCCCTGGCACTGGCCCTGGCCCTGACGGCCGCCGGCCCGATCCCCGCCCTGGCCCAGGAAGTCACGAGTCTCACGCCCATCACTGTCAGCGGCGATGCCCAGGCCACGCCCCTGAACCCCGGCGTGCAGGCCGAGCGCGCCCGGCTGGACGGCGTTGCCGGCGGCACCAACCTGATCGAGCCGCAGAAGGAAACGCGCCTGGTCACGCTGAAGGATGCCCTGGACTACCAGCCCGGTCTGGTGGTCCAGGAATTCTTCGGCGGCCTGGATCAGCCGCGCCTGAACATCCGCGGCTCGGGCATCCAGAGCAACCCCGTGAACCGGGGCGTGCTGCTGATGCAGGACGGCCTGCCGCTGAACGAGGCCGACGGATCCTTTGTGATCGGCTTCCTGGAACCGCGCAACGCCCGCCTGGTCAGCGTACGCCGGGGCGCCAACGCACTGTCGCCATCCGCCACCACCCTGGGCGGCGAACTGGATTTCCAATCCCTGACCGGCACGGACGGGGACGTGCTGCGCGTGGAAGGCGGCAGTTTCGGCCGCCTCGGCGCCCAGGCCGCCAAAGGCTTTCGCCGCGGCAGCCTGGACGGCCGCCTGAGCGTCACCCACGACAAGTACGACGGCTACCGCCACCACTCGGGCTCGGACCGCACCAGCGTGCACGGCAATTTCGGCGTCCAGGGCGACGGTTTCGAAAACCGGACGTACCTGTCGTACGTGGACCTGGACGTGGACATTCCGTTCGTCGTGACGCGTGCACAGATGGAGGACGATCCGACCGATGTGATCGGTGACGGCAATACTGCCAACCATCCGCTGAACGTATACAAACGCAATCCACACCGCACGTCGCGCCAATTCCGGGCCGCCAACCGCACGTACTGGGGCACGGAAGACCTGAACAACACGTTCGGCGTCTACGCGCAAAGCATCGACGACACCTTCCAGGACCCATTGGTGGCGACCGTGACCGATGGCATGACCTACGGCGCCCAATGGCAGTTCGCGGGCAAGTACCGCGCCATCGATTACCGCGTGGCCCTGGACTGGTCACGCAGCGACATGAACCGCGACCTGTACGCCGTCAACCCGCAGAACGGCAGCAAGCTGCGCCGGTTCGGCGCCTACGACCTGCAGGCCGAGAACCGCAACGCCCTGCTGGGCTTCGCCTGGCACGTCGCGCAGCAATGGACAGTCGTGGGCGACGCCAAGTTCACCCAGGCGATCCGGGACGCGCGCGAGCGCGGCTCCGGCAAAAGCCTGGAACAGGACTGGAGCTACGTCAGCCCGAAACTGGGCCTGATCTGGCAGCCCGCCGAGGACCAGCGTTTCTTCGTCAACGTCAGCCGCAGCAACGAGGCGCCGACCTACTGGGAAATCATCACCAACAACGCCGCCGCAAACAATGCGCCGACCATGACGTCGGACCTGAGCACGCTGAAACTGCAGCGCGCCGACACCGTCGAGATCGGCGGCGCGGGCCTGCTGGGCAGCGGCCGATACGCGCCGCACTGGGCGCTGACGCTCTATCACAGCGATGTGAAGGACGAACTGATGTCGGTCAGCACCGCCAACGGCACGGCTGCGGGCACCTACAACTACCGCGGCGGCACCCGCCACCAGGGCATCGAACTAGGCCTGAACGGCAGCCTGCCCGCACCCGGCACGGGCGCGGCCTTCGACTACCGCGTTGCCTACACTTTCAGCGACTTCCGTTTCAAGGGCGGCGAATACGCCGGAAACCGCATCGCCGGCGTACCGCGGCACCTGGTGAGCGCCGAGATCCTGTACCGCATCGGCGGGTTGCGCTTCGGTCCGAACGTGCGCTGGATGCCGTCGTCGACGGAAACCAACCACACCAACACGCCGAACACCCGGCAGGACAGCTACGCCCTGCTCGGGTTCAAGGTGGACTACCAGATCGGCAAGCACTGGCAGGCTTACGTGCAGGGCGACAACCTGACCAACGAAGCCTACGCCAGCGCCTTCGTCATCCGCAATACGGGGACCACCGCCATGCCCACGTTCCTGCCCGGCAACGGCCGCAGCGTGACGGCGGGCGTGAGCTACAGGTTCTGACTCAGCGCAGTTGGCCGACGTCGCGCACCGCGCCCCGGTCGGCCGAGGTCGCCAGCGCGGCATAGGCCCGCAGTGCCTGGGAAACTTCCCGCTGGCGATCCACGGGTTTCCAAGCCTTCGGGCCGCGCGCCTCCATGGCCGCGCGGCGCGCCGCCAGGGCCTGGTCGTCGATTGCCAGGTTGATGCGGCGATTGGGAATGTCGATCTCGATCGTGTCGCCGTCTTCGACCAGGGCGATGTTGCCGCCCTCGGCGGCCTCGGGCGATGCGTGGCCGATCACCAGGCCCGACGAGCCGCCGGAAAAACGGCCGTCCGTCAGCAGGGCCGCGCACTTGCCCAGGCCCATGGACTTCAGGTAGGACGTGGGGTACAGCATTTCCTGCATGCCGGGGCCGCCCTTGGGGCCTTCGTAGCGGATGATGACCACGTCGCCGGCCACGACTTCGCCGCCCAGGATGCCTTCAACCGCGGTTTCCTGGCTTTCGTAGACGCGCGCGCGGCCGGTGAAGGTCAGGATGCTGTCGTCCACCCCGGCGGTCTTGACGATGCAGCCGTTGGGGGCCAGGTTGCCATACAGCACCGCCAGGCCGCCGTCCTGCGAATAGGCGTGCGCCCGGTCGCGGATGCAGCCGGATTCACGGTCCAGGTCCAGGGTTTCGTAGTAGCGGTCCTGGCTGAATGCGGTCTGCGAGGGCACGCCGCCGGGCGCCGCGCGGTAGAAGTCCGCCACGCCGGCGCCCTGCTCGCCCAGCACGTCCCAGCGGCGGATGGCCTCGCCCAGGGTGCCGGCATGCACATTGCCCACGCTCAGGTCCAGCAGTTCCGCCCGGGCGAGCTCGGCCAGGATGCCCATGATGCCGCCCGCGCGGTGCACGTCTTCTATGTGGTAGTCGGGCGTGGCCGGGGCGACCTTGCACAGGCACGGCACGCGACGCGAGATCCGGTCGATGTCGGCCATGGTGAAGGCCACGCCGGCTTCCTGGGCGGCCGCCAGCAGGTGCAGCACGGTGTTGGTGGACCCGCCCATCGCCACGTCGAGCGTCATGGCGTTGCTGAAGGCCTCGAAGGTGGCGATGCTGCGCGGCAGGACGGAAGCGTCGTCCTGCTCGTACCAGCGCTTGCACAACTGCACGATCAGGCTGCCCGCGAGTTCGAACAGACCCTTGCGCCGGGCATGCGTGGCCACCACCGTGCCGTTGCCCGGCAGCGCCAGGCCCAGGGCCTCGGTCAGACAGTTCATGGAATTGGCCGTGAACATGCCCGAACAGGAGCCGCACGTCGGGCAGGCGCTGCGCTCGACGGTCTCGGCCTGCGCGTCCGTGATGTTGGGATCGGCCGCTTCGATCATGGCATCGACCAGGTCCAGCTTGCGCACCACGGTCTTGCCGTCCTTGGCGATGACCTTGCCGGCTTCCATGGGGCCGCCGGACACGAACACGGTCGGGATGTTCAGGCGCATGGCGGCCATCAGCATGCCCGGAGTGATCTTGTCGCAGTTGGAGATGCAGACCATGGCATCGGCGCAGTGCGCGTTGACCATGTATTCGACGGAATCGGCGATCAGCTCGCGCGACGGCAGCGAATACAGCATCCCGCCGTGCCCCATGGCGATGCCGTCGTCCACGGCGATGGTGTTGAATTCCTTGGCCACGCCACCGGCAGCCTCGATCTGCCGCGCGACCAGCTGGCCCATGTCCTTCAGGTGCACGTGGCCCGGCACGAACTGGGTGAAGGAATTCACCACGGCGATGATGGGCTTGCTGAAGTCCCCGTCCTTCATGCCGGTGGCGCGCCAGAGGGCGCGGGCGCCGGCCATGTTGCGGCCGTGGGTCGAAGTGCGGGAACGGTAGTGCGGCATGGCGACTGTCCTGGAAACGGGAGGGGCAAAAGCGCTTATGATAAAGGATCATCCCGCCCCGCAGCACAGGCGGGCTGGATGCGCACGTCCCGATTCCCTACGATGGAGACCCTGTGAAGCCCGCAACCCCGAGTGAAGCCATTTCCCCTCTGCGACAAGACATCCGGATGCTGGGCCGGACTCTGGGGGAAGTCATCCGGGACTGCGAAGGCCGCGCCGTCTACGACGTGATCGAGAAACTGCGCCGCGCCGCCGTGAAATTCCGCCGCGAGGGCCAGGACCGCGACGGCCGCACGCTGGAGCGCCAGATCCGCCGCCTGGCCGACGGCGAAGCCAATTCCGTGGCGCGTGCGTTCAGCTATTTCCTGCACCTGTCCAACATCGCAGAAGACCGCGACCAGACTCGCCGGCAGCGTCAGCAATGGCAGGCCGAAGGCCCCGCCACGCCGGGCAGCCTGCGGCACGCGGTGGAACTGCTGCAGGCTGCCGGCCTGTCCGGCGCCCGCATCCGCCAGCACCTGGCCTCGGCCTGCATCGTGCCCGTGCTGACGGCGCATCCCACCGAGGTGCAGCGCAAGAGCACGCTGGACCTGCACCAGGCCATCGCCCGGCAGCTGCGCCAGCTGGATACGCCGCACGCGCCGCTGGAAGCCGCCCGGCTGCACGAGCACCTGACCGGGCTGATCGCCGCCCTGTGGCAGACCCGCATGCTGCGCCAGAGCAAGCTCACCGTGCTCGACGAAATCGACAACGCCCTGTCCTACTACACCAGCACTTTTTTCAGCACGCTGCCCCAGCTCCACCTGGACATGGGGGCGCTGCTGCGCAAACCGGCGCGTTCCGTGTTCGACGTGGACAACACGCCGCTGCCGCCTTTCGTCCACATGGGCAGCTGGATCGGCGGCGACCGCGACGGCAACCCGAACGTGGATGACGGCACGCTGGAACAGGCGCTGCTGCGCCAGTGCGCACACGTCCTGCGCTACTACCTGACCGAAGTCCACGCCCTGGGCGCCGAGCTGTCGGTCTCGCAATCCCTGATGCGCGTCACCCCGGCCCTGGCCGAACTGGCCGCCGCCAGCCAGGACCCGTCTCCCCACCGCCAGGACGAGCCCTACCGGCGCGCCTGCATCCACATCTACGCCCGGCTCGCCGCCACCGCGCAGGCGCTGACCGGCAGGCGCCTGGCCCGGCGCAACATCTACGAAGCCCCCGCCTACGGCACGGCCGCCGAGCTGGCCGAAGACCTGCGCATCGTGGCCGAATCGCTGGACGCGCACCACGGCGCCCTGGTTGCCAGGCTGCGCCTGACGCACCTGCGCCAGGCGGTCGGCATCTTCGGCCTGCACCTGGCCACGGTGGACCTGCGGCAAAGCTCCGACGTCCACGAACGCGTGCTCGACGAGCTGATGCGGCACGCCCGCGTGACCCTGGACGGCAAGCCCGTGCGCTATGCCCGGCTGTCCGAGGAAGACCGTGTCCGCGTGCTGCGCCAGGAACTGCGCGAGCCACGCCCGCTGGTGTCGCCCTGGATCGAATATTCGGCCGAAACGACCAAGGAACTGGCCATCCTGCGCATGGCCGCCGACTGCCGCCGCCGCTTCGGCGAGGCTGCCCTGCGCCAGACGATCGTATCCCATACCGAAACGCTCAGCGACCTGCTGGAAGTCCTGGTGCTGCAGCAGGAAACCGGCCTGATCGCCCCGGCCGCGACGAACGACGCCGCCCCCGGCGGCGGGCTGATGGTGGTGCCGCTGTTCGAAACCATTCCCGACCTGGAGCGTGGCCCGGACATCATGGATGCCTGGCTGTCGCTGCCCGAGGTCGCCGCGCGCGTGCGCCACGCGCAGCACGGCATCCAGGAAGTGATGCTGGGCTATTCCGACAGCAACAAGGACGGCGGCTACCTGACATCGAACTGGTCGCTCTACCAGACCGAGCGGCGCCTGGTCGAAGTCTTCCGCAAGCACCGCACCCGCCTGCGGCTGTTCCACGGGCGCGGTGGCTCGGTGGGCCGCGGCGGTGGCCCCAGCTACGACTCCATCCTGTCGCAGCCGCCGGGCACCGTGAACAACCAGATCCGCCTGACCGAACAAGGCGAAATCATCCAGGGCCGCTACAAGGACGCCGAAGTCGGGCGCTCGCACCTGGAACTGTTCGTCGCCGCCACCCTGGAGGCCAGCCTGGCGGCCGGCTCGCCGGCCTCCCGCGCCGAAGACGAGCACGCCGCCCTGTACGGCGAGGCCATGGCCTGGATGTCGGAAACCGCGCGGCAAGCCTATCGCGACCTGGTCTACGGCACGGAAGGCTTCACGGACTACTTCTTCGCCTCGACGCCGATCCGCGAGATCGCCGGTCTGAACATCGGCTCGAGGCCTTCCTCGCGCAAGGCGCTGCATCGCATCGAGGATCTGCGGGCCATTCCCTGGTCATTTTCCTGGGCCCAGTGCCGCCTGCCCCTGCCCGGCTGGTACGGCATGGGAACGGCGCTGGGGCGCTACCTGTCCGAAGGCGGGCCCGACCAGGCCCTGACGCGAGAGGAGCGGCTGGCGCGCCTGCAGGCCATGGTGCGGGACTGGCCCTTCTTCCGCACCCTGCTGTCCAACATGGAGCAGGTGCTGGCCAAGACCGACCTCGCCATCGGCAGGGCCTACGCCGAACTGGTGCCCGACAAGACCCTGCGCAAGCAGATCTTCGAACGCATCGCCACGGAATACCAGGCCACGCTGGATGCCTTCCGCGCCGTCACCGGCCACGACCTGCTGGCGCACGACGAACCCCTGCGCAGCGCCCTGGCCGAACGCTTTGCCTACATCGACCCGCTGAACCACCTGCAGGTCGAACTGCTGCGCCGCGTGCGCTCGGGCCAATCGTCCGCGCGCCGTGCCGACGAGCAGGAATCGCGCGACCAGCGGGCGATCCACATGACCATCAACGGCATTGCCGCGGGACTGCGGAACTCAGGCTAAGAAAGCCGGCTCCTCGATCCCGCACACGCCCGGCCGCAAGGCGAACACCGCGCCATCCAGCGCATGCGGCGGTGCATCCGGCAAGCGGATCGAAGTCACGAACAGGGTATCCAGCCCCGGACCGCCGAAGGCGCACATGGCGGGCTTGGCCACGGGCACGCGCAGGCTGCGGTCCAGCCGGCCATCCGGGGTGTAGCGATGCACCAGCCCCGCGTCGTTGCCGCAGATCCAGTAGCACCCGTCGGCATCGATGGCGGCGCCATCGGGGCGGCCGCCCGGCAATTTCTCGATGAACACACGGCGCTGGCCCGGGACGCCTGCGTCAATGTCATAGTCGCAGGCCCACACGCATTGCCGCAGCGGATGGGAATCCGAAAAATACATGGTGCGCCCATCGGGGCTGAATGCCAGGCCGTTGGGCACGATCAGGTCCTCGATCATCCGGTCCAGCTGCAGCTGGCCGCCCTGCCCCGTCAGGCGGTACAGGGCGCCGGCTGCCGCGGCCCGGGACATGTCCATCAGCATGGTGCCCACCCAGAAGCGGCCCTGGCGGTCGCAGCGGCCGTCATTGAAGCGCATGCCCGGCCGCGCATGCCCGGCTTCGGCCCATCGCTCGGTCCGCAGCACCTGGTCTTCGTCGGGTGTCAGGCGGTAGATGCCGTCTTCCATGGCACCGACCCAGCCGCCGCCGGACAGGCGGGCCACGCAGCCCAGCTGCTGGCCGGCACGCCAGCTGGTGTGCTGCTGGTCCCGAACACGCCAGCGATGCAATGCGCCTGCCTGGATGTCGACCCAGTACAGGGCCTGTTCACCCGCATGCCAGACGGGACTTTCTCCCGTCTGGTTGCGCAGGTGCAGGACCAGTTCGGCCTCCGCGGCCGAACGGACGGCCCGGCGCACCGGAGGCAGGTTTTCGTAGGGTCCGGCGGCCGTGAAGGCGCCACCCTGGTAGATCCTGTCGGGATCGTCGGCCGGCGGCTCCGGCTGGCGCTCGATCTCGGCGCGGAACACTTCGGAGCTGTCCTGCGGGACATAGCCCAGGATGGCCGCCCCGCTGTTGTCCCACCAGCTGTCGCGGTTGTCCGACACGCCATAGACCACGGTATGCCCCACCCCCGGGGTGAACAGGCCGCGCCGCACGAGATCCGTCAGGTCGCGGTAGCTGAGCCAGGTGTGCATCATCCGCCGGTTGCGCGGCTGCGGAAAGGACGAGCCGATGCGCACGCTGACCGTCTCGATCCCGTAGCGGTCGTGGTAGAAGGACGCCAGATCCTCGCCGAAGGACTTAGACAGGCCGTAGTACCCATCGGGACGGCGCGGCGACCGGCTATCCAGGCGCACGCCCTGGCGATGGAAGCCGATCACGTGATTGGAACTGGCGAACACGACGCGGCGCGTGCCGTGCCGGCGGGCAGCCTCGTAAAGATGATACGTGCCGCGGATATTCGCTTCGATGACCTCCTCGAAGGGTCGCTCCACCGAGATTCCGCCCAGGTGCACGACGGCATCGACGCCATCCAGGAGCGCATCGACGGCATCCTTGTCCGCCAGATCGCAGGGCACGACTTCTTCGTGCGGCCCTTCCGCCGGCGCCATCGCCGCGATGTCGGACAGCCGCAGGACCCGCGCATAAGGCCGCAGCGTCTCGCGCAACACCTTGCCCAGGCCCCCGGCGGCGCCGGTCAGGAGGATGCGGCCGTAGGGCTGGAAAACGCCGGAATCTTCAGTCATGCCTGCTTCCTTGGATCAGAGCGCCTCGATCAGTGCGCGCAGCGCGTCTTCTTCCTGCGGATCCAGGTCCACCAGGGGCGGACGCACCGGACCGGAAGAACGGCCGATGATGCGCGTGCCGGCCTTGACGATGCTGACGGCATAGCCGGGCTTGCGGTTGCGGATCTCGAGCAGCGGCAGGAAGAAAGTATCCAGCAGGTGGCCGACCGTGGCGTCGTCCCCAGTCTTCACGGCCTGGTAGAAGTGCATGGCCATTTCGGGGACGAAATTGAACACCGCCGAAGAATACACCGGCACGCCCATCGCACGGTATGCCTGGGCAAAGACTTCCGCCGTGGGCAGGCCACCCAGATAGGCGAAACGATCGCCCAGGCGCCGGCGCACGCGCACCATGTGCTCGACGTTACCCACGCCGTCCTTGAAGCCGATCAGGTTCGGGCATTGCTCGGCCAGCTGCTCCAGCAGCGCAGGCGACAGGCGGCACTGGCCGCGGTGGTAGATCAGCACGCCGATGTCCACCGAGTCGCAAACCTCGCGCACGTGGCGGGCAATGCCTTCCTGAGGCGCATCGGTCAGGTAGTGCGGCATGAGCAGGATGCCCGCCGCGCCCTTGCGCTGGGCTTCCTGTGCGAACGCGATCGCCGTGCGGGTCGGGCCGCCCGCGCCCGCCAGGATCGGCGTGTGCCCCTGGCAGGTGCGCACGGCCGTGTCCACCACCCGGGAGAACTCGTCCAGTGTCAGCGAGAAATATTCGCCCGTGCCCCCCGCGGCGAACAGGGCGCGAGCGCCGTAGGGCATCAGCCATTCCAGGCGGGCCTGGTAGCCCTTGGGGTCGAAGTTTCCTCCGGCGTCGAAATCCGTGACGGGGAAAGACAGCAACCCGTCCCTCAGGATTTCCTTCAATTCCTGGCAAGTCGTCATATGCGTGGTGTCCTCTGATCCGGGAAGGCGTGCGTCACCCCTTCCTCATTCGTTCATGTCGTACGTTATCATATGACATCAGACGACAAGCAACAAGAGGGATCCCCGCCGGACTAGCGTATACCCTTACATATGCTTTACTTGTGTGGTCATTTCGCCAAGAAGCCGGGAAATGGCCAGGTCATTTCATCTTATACGATGACATACCTATGAGAAGGCTCAGGCACTCTTCTCGGCGGCTTCCTGGGCGCGGCGCAGACGTTCCCTGCTGTTGGTGAGATGCATGCGCATGGCGGCCCGCGCCGCATCCGGATCCTTGCGGACGATGGCGTTGTAGATGTCCTCGTGCTCGACATGGACGCGGCCCAGGTAGCTGGCCCGATCGTCTTCCGCCAGGGCTGCCGAATCGATGCGCGTCCGGGGAATGATCGACTTGCCCAGCTGCTTGAGGATGTCGTGGAAATAGCGGTTGCCCGTGGCCGTGGCCACTGCCAGGTGGAAAGCGACGTCCGAGACCACCGCATTGCCGGTCTTCTTGCGCACGTGCTCGGCGAATTCATCCAGGATGGCGCGCATCTGCTGCACCTGGGCTTCCGTGCGCCGCAAGGCGGCCAGCCCCGCCGCCTCGGTTTCCAGGCTGAGCCGCAATTCCAGGATCGCCAGGACGTCCAGCATGGTCAGGATGTTTTCCGTGCGGATCCGCAGTTGCTGCTCGTTGCGGGGTTCGAGCAGGAAAGTCCCGATACCGTGCCGGGTCTCGACCAGACCGGCGGCCTGCAGGCGCGAGATGGCTTCGCGGATGACGGTGCGGCTGACCCCGAAGGACTCCATCAGCGCGGACTCGGTCGGCAGCTTTTCGCCGACGTGGAATTCGCCGTGGCGGATGCGCTCGGACAGCGCGGCCACGACATTCTGGGTGAGATTTCGCGAACGGCGGGCGGGGACGGAGGCCATGGAACGAAGACTATGAATTCGGACGATTCATGATACTGCATTCCCGAAGAGATAACTCATACGACGACATATTATTGATTGTTCAAGAAAGCGGGGAAACTCATCCAATCTGCTCCACACAAAGGTCTACGCCTATCGATACAGATCGATTGTCAGTATAAACCTCTAGTTGTATGATGAGATAATTACAAGGAGACTCTTCGTGCATCCCGCCAGACCGACCGTCCAGGTTCCCCGCATGATCCGCATGCGCGAGGGCGACAATGTCGCCATCGTCGCCAACGACCGAGGGCTGCCCGCTGGCGCCCGCATCCCCGACGGCCCGACCCTGCTCGAAGCCATCCCCCAAGGCCACAAAGTCGCCCTGTGCGACATTCCCGAAGACGGGGCCATCGTCCGCTACGGCGTCGTCATCGGCCATGCGACCCGGCCGCTGCCCGCCGGCAGCTGGGTCTACGAGGCCGTGATGCGCATGCCGCCGGCGCCCTCTCTCGACGCCCTGCCCATCTGCACTGCCCCCGTCCCCGACCTGGAACCCCTGTCCGGCCACACCTTCCAGGGCTACCGCAATGCCGACGGTTCGGTGGGCACTCGCAACATCCTGGCCATCGCCATGACGGTGCAATGCGTGGCCGGGGTGGCGGACATCGCCCTGGACCGCATCCGCCGCGAATTGCTGCCCCGCTATCCGAACGTGGACGGCGTCGTGGCGCTGCACCACGGTTACGGTTGCGGCGTGGCCATCGATGCGCCAGGCGCCTCCATCCCGGTGAAGACCCTGCGCCACATCGCACAGAATCCGAACTTCGGGGGAGAAGTCATGCTGGTCAGCCTGGGCTGCGAAAAGCTGCAGCCCGAACGCCTGATGCCGGAACGCTTCCAGGACCGCGGCGCAGCGCACCCGGACCTGGTGCGCCTGCAGGACGAGCGGCACGTCGGCTTCGGCAGCATGATCGACGACATCCTGGCGATGGCGGAAATCCACCTGGAACGCCTGAACCAGCGGCGCCGGGAAACCTGCCCCGCTTCGGATCTGGTGGTGGGCGTGCAGTGCGGCGGCAGCGACGCGTTCTCCGGCGCCACGGCAAATCCGGCGGTGGGCCACGCCGCCGACCTGCTGGTGCGCGCGGGCGCGACCGTGATGTTCTCCGAGGTCACCGAAGTGCGCGACGGCATCGACCAGCTGACGGCGCGCGCGGCCACGCCCAAGGTCGCCCGCGACCTGATCCGCGAGATGGCCTGGTACGACGATTACCTGCAGCGCGGACAGGCCGACCGCAGCGCAAACACCACGCCGGGCAACAAGCGCGGCGGCCTGTCGAACATCGTCGAAAAGGCCATGGGTTCGATCGTCAAGTCCGGCAGCACGCCGATCCGCGGCGTCGTGCCGCCGGGCGAGCGCGCACGGGACAAGGGGCTGCTGTACGCCGCCACCCCGGCCGGCGACTTCGTCTGCGGCACGCTGCAGCTGGCCGCAGGCATGAACGTCCACATCTTCACCACCGGGCGGGGCACACCCTACGGCCTGGCCGAAGTCCCCGTGATCAAGGTGGCCACGCGTTCGGACCTGGCGCGCCGCTGGCACGACCTGATGGACATCGACGCCGGCCGGATCGCCACCGGCGAAGCCAGCATCGAGGACCTGGGCCAGGAATTGTTCGAACGCATCCTGGATGTCGCCAGCGGACGCAAAACCTGGGCCGAGCACTGGGGCATCGTCAACGACCTGGTCCTGTTCAACCCCGGCCCGGTCACCTGACCAGGCCGGGATTCGGCGGATCGCCGCGTTGGTTCGCCTCGCCGTGCAACAGCACTGTCTTCGGCTTCCCGCCTTGCGCTCCCCCGAATCCAGATCCGGCGTTCAGAAGCGCGGTGCCTTGCCGCTCCAGTCGGGCTGGTACTTGCGCATCTGGGCGGCATCGTCCCGCGAGCGGATGCCGCAGGACAGGTACTGCTCGTGCAGCCGCGCCAGGGCGTCCTGGTCGATCTCCAGGCCGAGCCCGGGCGCGTCGCCCAGCACGATGGCGCCTTCATGGAAGCTCAGGTGCCCGCCCGCCACGACTTCCTCGTCGGGATCCAGCCAGGGATAGTGCGTGTCGCAGGCGTAGCTCAGGGTCGGCACGCTGGCGGCCACGTGCGCCATGGCCATCAGGCTGATGCCCAGGTGCGAGTTGGAATGCATGGACAACCCCATGCCGAACACTTCGCACATGCGCGCCAGCAACTGCGTATCCCGCAGCCCGCCCCAGTAATGGTGGTCCGACAGGATGATCTGGCAGCCGTTGGCCGCGACATTGTCGCGGAACTGCGCCATGTCGGTCACCACCATGTTCGTCGCCAGCGGCATGCCGGTCGCCTCATGCAGCGCCGCCATGTCCGACAGCGTCGGGCAGGGATCCTCGTAGTATTCCAGCAGACCGTCCAGCCGCCTGCCCATCTCGATCGCCGTGGCCAGGGACCAGTTGCCGTTGGGGTCGATGCGCAGGGGCATGCCGGGGAAGCGGGCCGCCAGCGCCCGGACGCATTCGACTTCCTGCTCGGGCTCCAGCACCCCGCCCTTGAGCTTGATGCTCTGGAACCCGTACCGGCCGATCATGGTTTCCGCCTGGGCCACCAGTTGCGCGGGCGTCAGGGTCTCGCCCCAGGCATCGTCGGGATAGGACGCATCGACGTGGCGGGCATACTTGAAGAACAGATAGGCGCTGAACGGCACGGCATCGCGGGCGCGTCCGCCCAGCAGGTCCACCAGCGGCGCGCCCAGGTGGCGGGCCTGCATGTCCATCAGGGCGACTTCCAGCGCGGAATAGAGCTTCTGGACGTTCTTGGCCGGATCGGTTCCGGGAGCGAGCTTGTAGGCCGTGTTGGCGCTGACCTGGGTGCGGTTCACGGTATCCTGGACACGGCGCCGCAGGCCGTTCAGGTCGAAGGGATCCAGGCCGATCAGGCTCGGCTGCAAGGCCTGCAGCAGTTCGATGATGGGCGCGTCGCCATAGGTTTCGCCCAGCCCGATCACGCCGGTGTCGCTTTCCAGCTCGATGATGGTGCGCAGCGCGTAAGGCTCGTGGATGCCGGCCGCGTTCAGCAGCGGAGGGTCCTTGAATGCGATGGGCGTGATCTTGACAGTCTTCAGTTTCATGGTGAGGCCTTGCGGGGACGGAAAGAAATCATGTTGTCATATGACATGTGGACTGTAGTTTCACCAGGAAATCCAGGACACTAGGGAATATACTGATTCGCAACCTCATATGCCGTTTTTATTCTTAAAAATCAATTTATTGGATTAATTATCGAATTTATTCCGGCATTGTGCGAACGCCCTCAGATGCAAAAAAATGTTGTCCTCCGGACCCATCAACTTATATGATGACTTACGAGAAGAACGGTTCGAGCATTCGGACCGAGGCCGAACCGGGCGCCGCAGCCCGCCGGCTCCTTCCGCGCACAGGCGAACACCCTAGGAGACAATTCATGAAAGGCATCAAGCAGTCCCCGCGACTGGGACGATTCCACGTGCTGGCAGGCGCCCTGGCCCTGACCGGTGCCGCCCTGTCGGCTCACGCCGCCCCCGTCACGCTGAACGTCGTCGACGTCGCCGGCAACCTGGCCCTCACGCAGAAGGCCATGGAAGCCTTCCGCGACCAGAACCCCGACCTGGTCTCGAACATCACTTTCACCAACGCGCCCTCGCCGCAGCTGCCCGGCAAGATCAAGGCCATGCAGAAGGCCGGCCGTTCGGACATCGACCTGGTCCTGACCGGCACCGACGCCCTGGCCGCCGGCATCGAACAGGATCTCTGGCTGAAGCTGCTGCCCGACCACGAAGCCGAGTTCAAGGGCATCCTGAACCAGTATGCGCGCGGCCCCGCCCGCATGCAGGAACTGGCCCAGGGCTACGGCCTGGAAGTCACCTTCATGCCGGCCGGCCCGCTGCTGGAATACAACCCGGCCAAGGTCCAGAATCCGCCCAAGACCCCGGCCGAACTGCTGGCCTGGTGCAAGGCCAACCCCAACAAGCTGATCTACGCGCGCCCGGCGAACTCGGGCCCGGGCCGCACTTTCCTGATGGGCCTGCCCTACCTGCTGGGCGACAAGGATCCCTACGATCCGATCAACGGCTGGGACAAGACCTGGCAGTTCCTGAAAGAGCTGAACGAATGCGTGCCCTACTACCCCGGCGGCACCTCGGCCGTGATGAAGGAACTGGGCGAAGGCAGCCGCGACATGACGGTGACCGTCACCGGCTGGGACATCAACCCGCGCGCGCTGGGCGTGGTGCCCGCCGACTTCAAGATCCAGGCCTTCGACAACTTCACCTGGGTCAACGACGCGCACTACATGGTGATTCCCAAGGGCGTTTCGGCGGAAAAGCAGAAAGTCCTGTTCAAGCTGCTGAAGTTCATGCTCGAACCCAAGCAGCAGGCCATGACCTATGACTCCGGCTACTTCTATCCGGGCCCGGCCATCCGCGACGTACCCCTGTCCGCCGCCCCGGCCGAAAGCCAGGAAATCATCAAGAAGTTCGGCCGTCCGGAATACGACGAGCTGATCGCCCGCCGTCCCAACGCCGTGCCGCTGAATGCCAAGGCCATGGTCGAGGCCTTCCATAAATGGGACACTGAAGTCGGCGCCCTGAAGAAGTAAGCAGTCGCTTTCCCGTGAACGGCCGCCCGCCAGCCCGCACAGGGCGCGCGGGCGGCCCGATCTCCCTGGATCAAGGATCATGAATCACTCTTTTCAACAGCTGCGTCTGGATGCCGTGGGCCGGAAATTCGATACGGCCTCCGGCTCGTCGGTCGCCGCCCTGAGCGGCCTCAGCCTCGATATCCGGCGCGGCGAATTCATCGCCCTGCTGGGGCCGTCGGGCTGCGGCAAGTCGACCGCCCTGAACTGCCTGGCTGGCCTGACCTCGCTCAGCGAAGGCAGCATCTGGCTGGACGACACCCGCATCGACGTGCTGCCGCCGGAACGGCGCGGCTTCGGCATGGTGTTCCAGAACTACGCGCTGTTTCCGCATATGTCGGTGCGCGACAACGTGGGCTTCGGCCTGCGGATGCGCGGCGTGCGCAAGGACGAGATCGCCCGCCGCGTCCAGTCGGCCCTGAACCTGGTCCAGCTGGAAGGCCATGAAAACAAGCTGCCGGGCCAGTTGTCCGGCGGCCAGCAGCAGCGCGTCGCCATCGCCCGGGCCATCGTCATCGAGCCGCCCGTGATCCTGATGGACGAGCCGCTGTCGAACCTGGACGCCAAGCTGCGCATCGAGATGCGCGCGGAAATCCGCCGCATCCACCGCCAGCTGGAACGCGCCACCATCTATGTCACGCACGACCAGGACGAGGCCCTTTCGATGGCCGACCGGATCGTGGTGATGCGCACCGGCTCGGTGCAGCAGATCGGCACGCCCCGCGAGGTCTATGGCCGTCCGCGCAACCTGCACGTGGCGCGCTTCATGGGCTACCGCAACGTGGTCGATTTCCGCGTCGTGCGGCAGGTCGACGAAGACGTATCGCTCGAGCGCAGCCAGATCCAATTCAACGGCACGGCCATCGGCACCCTGAACGGACGCCAGGAAGTCGCCGTCGCCATGCGGCCCGACGACTTCCAGATCGCCGCCGCGGGCCAGGCCAACAGCATCGACGCCGTGGTCCGGACGCTGGAATTCGGCGGACGCGATTCCCTGCTGTCCGTCGCCACCGACCTGGGCGACCTGTACGTGCGCCTGCCGGGCGCATTCGCTCCGGGCGACCGCATCCGGCTGCACATTCCGGCCGACCGCGTCCTTGCCTACGCGGAGGCAGCATGAGCGCCGCATCCCTGACCGTCGCGCCGACCGGAGACCGGCGCAGCTGGCTGGTGGCGCCGGCCGTGCTGGTGCTCCTGGCCCTGTTCATCTACCCCTTCATCTATGGCGTCGTCATCTCGACGCAACCGCTGGAAGGCGGCGGCTTCTGGGCCAATTACTCGCACTTCTTCACTACGCCGTCCCAATGGGGCACGCTCTGGGTGACGCTGAAACTGGCCGTGCCGGCCACCCTGATCAACGTCGGCCTGTCCGTGCCGGTCGCCTTCGCCCTGCGCCGCAACAGCCGCGCGCAGCGCATCGTCACCACGCTGCTGGTGATCCCCATCACCCTGGGCACCGTGCTGGTGGCCGACGGCATGCTGACCTTCTACGGCCCGGCAGGCTGGTTTCCCCAGTTCCTGCAGGGCTTCCACCTGTACATGGACGAAGTGCGGCTGACCCACAATTTCTGGGGCGTGCTGATTTCCCTGGTGATTTCCGGCTTTCCCTTCGCCTTCCTGCTGACCCTGTCCTATATCTCGGGCATCGATCCGACGCTGGCCCGGGCGGCGGGCACGCTGGGCGCGGGCCCCTGGAACCAGTTCCGCCTGATCTACCTGCCCCTGCTGGTGCCGGGCCTGTCGATGGCTGCCGCGCTGTCCTTCGTCCAGGCCTTCGCCGTGTTTCCGTCGGCCATCCTGCTGGGTGCGCCTGCCGGCCCGACGCGGGTGATCTCCATCGCCGCCTATGAGGCGGCCTTCGAACAATACGACTACGGCATGGCCTCGGCCATCGCCATCGTCATGGGATTCGTGCAGCTGCTCATCGTCTGCGCGATCTTCGCATTCCGGCGAGCCTTCTACAGCGGGCCAGCCACCAGCGGCAAGGGTTGATGATCATGAGCACCGCCAACACTCTCCCGACTTCCCGGTCCACCGGCCTGCCTGCCTCGCCCGCGCGGCGCTGGGGCTGGCTGTGGCGCGCCACGATCTGGACGGTCATGGGTTTCTTCCTGCTGAACGTCGTGTTCATGATCGCCACCGTGGTGGTCAATTCGGTGGCCACGCGCTGGTTCGGCACGCCGCTGCCCGAAGGCTTCACACTATCCTGGTATGGCCGCGCCTGGGATGATTTCCAGCTCGCGCACGTCCTCGTCGTGACCCTGGAAGTCGTCGCCGCCACGGTGCTGCTGTCGATCGTGCTCGGCGTACCGGCCGCCTATGCGCTGGCGCGCGCCCAGTTCCGGGGCAAGCGCCTGGCCATGCTGCTGATCCTGCTGCCCATGATGGTGCCGCCGGTCACCTACGGCATCCCCATGGCCACGGCGATGTACCAGATCGGCGTGGGCGGCACCCTGACGGGCGTCATCCTGTCCAACCTGGTGCCCGCCCTGCCCTTCGTGATCCTGGTCATGACCCCCTTCATCGAGCAGATCGACCCCGGCCTGGAATCCGCCGCGCGGATCTTCGGCGCCAACACCTACCAGTACTTCCGCCACGTGCTGCTGCCCCTGCTGGTGCCGGGCATGCTGGCGGCAGGCCTGCTGGTGCTGGTACGGACCATCGGCATGTTCGAGCTGACCTTCTTCACCGCCGGACCGGACTCGCAGACGCTGGTGGTGGCGCTGTACTACGCGGTGTTCTCCACCGGCGTGCGCGCGCCGCAGGCGATCGACGCAATGGCCATGATCTACATGGCCATCACCCTGCTGTGGGTCCTGATCGCCCTGCGATTCGTCAGCCCGACGCAACTGGTCAGCCGCGTCAAGGAAGCGCCCCGCGAGGCATGACGGGGCAGGGACATCTTCCCCTTCTGTACGCGGCCCGGATGGATGCGTCCGGGCCGGCCTGTCTGACCCTGCGCCACGGCCCCCACCGGGCCGTGGTCGCGCCGGCAGCCGGCGGACGCATCCTGCGCTGGTCCACCGACCTGCCCGAAGGACGGCGCGACTGGCTGGCGCCGATCGGGATCGACGGCTGGCCTGCGCACGCCTGGCCCAAGGGCGGCATCTTCCCGCTGGCGCCGTTTTCCAACCGCGTGCGCGACGCCCGGCTGCACTGGGAGTCCGGCACACTGGACCTGGAAGCCCTGCCGGGCCATCCCCATGCGCTGCACGGGCAGGCACAGGCCATGCCGTGGTCGGTTCTGGACACCGGCGCCGACCACGCGGAACTGGTCCTGGACCACCCGGCCGGCTTCGGTGGCTGGCCCTGGGCCTGGCGGCTGCGCCAGACGATCCGGCTGGAGATCGCCGGCCTGCGCATCCGCCTGTCGCTGTGCAACCAGTCGGATTCCCCCATGCCCGCCGGCCTCGGCCTGCACCCCTACTTCACCGCATCCGGCGTCCGCCTGTCCGCCGCGACCGAGTGGGTCCACGAGGACGAGCTGGCACGCTTCCCGCGCCCCAACCGGTGCACGGACTGGCTCCGCGGTGACCGGACCTGGACAACGTTTCTTGGCGGCTGGGACGGCCTCGCCCGTGTAGACTGGAACTCCGGACCAGGCCTGGACCTGCACGCCGAGGGCCCGCTGGCACACCTGGTGCTGCATGCCAATGCCGGGCGCTACCTGTGCGTCGAGCCAGCCACCCACGTCTGCGATGCCGCCAACCTGCACGCAGAAGGACAATCCGGCACTGGGCTGCGCATCCTGGCGCCCGGCGAATCCCTGGACGCCGGCCTCAGGCTCGACGTCCGACCGACGACACCGGCCCGCCGCGCAGGCGGACCGGTCCCGACAGACCACTGACACGAAGGACCTCATCATGCAGATCACCGGCACCCAATTGATCGGCAGCCAGGATATTCCCGGCACCGGCGCGGAATTCCACGCCATCGACCCCGCCACGGGCGAAGCGCTGGCTCCCGCCTGGCGAGGCGCGGATGCCGGCCAGGTCGACCGGGCGGCGCGCCTGGCCGAAGCCGCGTTCGCGTCCTACCGCGAAACCGGCCTGGAGACTCGCGCCGCATTCCTGGAAGCCGTTGCCCAGTCCATCCTGGACCTGGGCGACACGCTGATCGAGCGCGCCATGCGCGAAACCGGCCTGCCGCGCGCGCGCCTCGAAGGCGAACGCGGCCGCACCGTGAACCAGCTGCGCCTGTTCGCCCGCGTGGTGCGCGACGGCGACTGGGTCGGCGCCCGCATCGACCACGCCCTGCCCGACCGCACGCCGATGCCGCGCAGCGACATCCGCCTGCGGCACATCCCGGTGGGCCCCGTGGCCGTGTTCGGCGCCAGCAACTTCCCCCTGGCTTTCTCGGTGGCGGGCGGCGATACCGCCTCGGCCCTGGCCGCCGGCGCACCGGTCGTCGTCAAGGCCCATCCCGCGCATCCCGGCACCTCGGAGCTGGTGGGCCGTGCCATCCGCAAGGCCATCCGGCAGTGCGGCCTGCACGAAGGCGTCTTTTCCCTGCTGGCGGGTCCGGGACACGAGTTGAGCCTGGCCCTGGTCGGTCACCCCTCGATCCAGGCGGTGGGCTTCACCGGTTCCCGCCAGGGCGGCCTGGCCCTGATGCGGGCCGCGGCCGCGCGCCCGGTGCCCATCCCCGTCTACGCCGAAATGAGCAGCACCAATCCGGTGTTCCTTCTGCCCGGCGCGCTGGCGGCACGCGCCGAGGACATTGCCCGGGGGTTCGTCGTCTCGCTGACGGGCAGCGCGGGCCAGCTGTGCACCAACCCGGGCCTGATCATCGGCCTGGACGGACCGGACCTGGACCGCTTCGTCCGCCTGGCCTCGGAAGGCGTGGGCGCGGCACCGGCCGCCACCATGCTGACGGCCGGCATCGCCCGGTCCTACCGCGAAGGCGTCGAGCGCCTGCATGGCCACGCGGGCGTCCAGCCCCTGGCGCGCGGCGCGGCGGGCGAAGGCCCCGCCCCCTGCCAGGCCGGCCTGGCGGAGACCACGGCCAAGGCCTTTCTTGCGGCACCGGCCGAGCTGGGCGCCGAGGTCTTCGGCGCCAGCGCCCTGATCGTGCGCTGCGCGTCCGCCGAAGACATGGCGGCCGTCGCCCGATCCCTGGAAGGCCAGCTGACGGCAACCCTGCACCTGCAGGCAGGCACCGACGATGCCCTGGTGGCCGAGCTGCTGCCGACCCTGGAGCTGAAGGCCGGCCGCATCCTGGCCAACGGTTTCCCGACCGGCGTCGAGGTGTGCGATGCGATGGTCCATGGCGGGCCGTTCCCGGCAACTTCCGACCCGCGCACCACTTCGGTCGGCACGCTGGCCATCACGCGTTTCCTGCGCCCCGTGTGCTACCAGGACATTCCCGACGGGCTGCTGCCGCCCGCCCTGCAGTCGGACAACCCCTGGGGCATAGCCCGCGCGGAACGCTAAGCCGCGCGGCCGCCATCCAGCATCAGAAGCGGGTCAGCACGCCCTCCGGCAACGGAGGGCGTTTTTCATGGACTATAGATTCTTTAAATTAGATATATAATAGTCAAACGTTCTATAAAACAGAACTATGGATATCAACCAACTCAACTTCAAGCACCTGTTCTACTTCTGGCGCGTGGCCAAGCAGGGTTCGCTGACGCACGCGGCCGAACAGATCCAGACCTCTCAATCGGCGCTTTCCACCCAGATCCGGCAGCTGGAGACACGCCTGGGCACACCCCTGTTCGACCGCCAGGGCCGCCAGCTGACGCTCACCGCAACGGGCCAGCAGGTATTCGCCTATGCCGAAAGCATCTTCGCGCTGGGGGAACAGATGCTCGAGTCGCTCGACGGCCGCGACGAAGGCACGGCCCGGGTGCGCGTGGGCAGCGTCTCGACCATGTCGCGCAATTTCCAGGCCAACTGGCTGCGACCCCTGCTGCGGGATCCGAAGGTCGTGCTCTCCGTGGAATCCGGTTCCCTGCAGGTCCTGGTGGAACGCCTGCTGCGCCGCGAACTGGACGTGGTCCTGGCCAATCAGCCCGTTTCATCCGATCCGGCCCGCCCGGTGTCCTCGCGATTCCTCGGCAGCCAGGGCATTTCGCTCGTCGGCCGTGCCGACCGCTGGTCCGGCACCGCGCTGCGGGTGCCGGAAGACCTGGACGCAGTCGAGATGGCCATGCCCAGCGTGCGCCACGGCGTGCGCCTGCAGTTCGACGCCCTGTGCTTCTCGGCCGGCGTGCAGCCCAGGCTGCGCGCCGAGATCGACGACATGACGATGCTGCGGCTGATCGCGCGCGACAGCGGCTGGATCACCGTACTGCCGGAAGTGGTCGTGCAGGACGAACTGCATTCGGGCGAGCTGGTGCATGTCGGCGAATCCCCGCAGCTGACCGAGCACTTCTACGCCATCACGGTGCAGCACGGCCAGCTGGCGGATCCGCTTGCCCAGTTGCTCTCGCGCGAAGCGGCGGGCGACATCTTCACCGACACATCCGACCCCATCCAACCCACAAGGATCTCATCGTGTTCCCTCAACGATTGACCGACGGCTACCGCTCCTTCCTGCAAGGTCGGCTCGCCACCGAACGCGCACGCTACCTGGAACTGGCCGAAAAGGGCCAGCATCCGGACATCATGGTGATCAGCTGCGGCGATTCACGCGTGGCCCCCGAGACCATCTTCGACGCAGGCCCGGGTGAAATGTTCGTGGTGCGCAACATCGCCGGCATCGTCCCGCCCTGCGACGAGGATCCGGAAACCGCATTCCACGGCACCAGCGCGTGCGTGGAATTCGCCGTCAACGCCCTGGAGGTCGGCCACATCGTGGTCATGGGGCACGCGAGCTGCGGCGGCGTGGCCGCCTATGCCAACCAGGCAGCCCCCCTGTCCAAGCGCGACTTCATCGGCAAATGGATGTCCCAGATCAAGCCCGTGGCCGAAGCGGTCGGCCCCTGCACGGGCGACCGCGCCGAATGGATCCGCAGGATGGAATGGGGCGTGGTGGAATACAGCATGCGCAACCTGACGACCTTCCCCGCCGTGCGCGAACGCGTCGAGGCCGGGACGCTCGCCATCCACGGCGCGTACTTCGGCGTGGCGACGGGCGTGCTGTTCGTGCGCAATCCGCAGACCGGCCGCTTCGAGCCCTACGCCGAATCCTGATCCGGGCGGCGATCCGGGTCGGGCCGCCAGTCCAACGCCCAGAGGCCGCTGCGGACATTCTGCAGCCACAGCAGACAAGTCAGCGTCTTGGCATCGGTCGCCGCGCCATCGCGCGCGGCATCGAGCAGCGCCTGGTCGGACAGGATGTCCACATCGAGGAACTCATCCGCGTCCAGATGCCGTTCGCCCGCCGCCAGGCCGCGGGCAAAGAACACGTGGATGATCTCGGTGGAATAGGCGATGGCCAGGTGCATGCCCCCGGCATGGGCCCATTCCCGCGCCACATAGCCGGTTTCCTCGCGCAACTCGCGCCGTGCGCAGGCCCAGGGATCCTCGCCCGGATCGAGCTTTCCGGCCGGAAACTCCGTCATGACGCGACCCACGGGATAGCGGAACTGGCGCTCGACCAGCACATGGCGCTCGTCGAGCAGGGGAATCACCACCACCGCGCCCGGGTGCACGATGTACTCGCGCGTCGAGATGCCGCCGTCGGGCATGCGCACCGTATCGCGGCGCGCCTTCAGGAAATCCCCCTCGCAGAGGATTTCGCCGTGGATCTTGGTCTCGGTCAGGTGGTCGTGGGAAATATCGGTCATGGCTTCATGCTGGAGTCGGAGAACCCGGGGCCTCGGGCCGCGGCGCTGCCTTCATCATACGGCGCGGCGCACCGGATCAGAAGACGGGCCCGCCCGGCCCCATCCGCTCGGCGCGCCAGTCCCGCGCCGCCAGGGCCAGCTCGCCCCAGGTACGAAGGCCGCGGCGCTGCGCACACCGCAGCACCACGAGCGCCAGTTCCGCGGTCAGCATGGCATCGGCGACGGCGGCATGCCGGGCCTGCGTGGCAAGCCCGAACGCCGCAGCCCACGCATCCAGTCCGGCACCCGGACCGGCCCGTTCGGGGAACAGCATCGGTGCCAGCACCGCCAGATCCATCACCTCGCCGTCCCAGCGCATGCCCAGATGCGCCTTGACGGCACGGGCCAGCAATGCGCGGTCGAAACCGGCATGGAAGGCCAGCCACACCGCATCGCCCGCGAAGTCCAGCAGGCCGGCCAGGGCGTCGCGCGGCGACACGCCGCGCTCGAGATCGGCCCGCGTCAGGCCATGAAACAAGCGGCTGACGAGCCCCAGCGGCCCCGGCGCACGCACGACCCGTTCGTACTGGCGGTCCAGCGGAATCGCCAGATCCTCGATGCGGACCGCGCCGATGGACAGGATGCGGTCCCTGCGCGGATCCAGGCCGCTCGCCTCCAGGTCGAAGACGACGGCCGGGTGGCTGCAGAAATCCCGGTCGCGCCAGGTTTCCCGTTTCATCCGCATGGCCGCCTGCGCGCCCGCCCGGCGGCGCAAGGGCTCCGGTTCGGGCACATGCCGTTCACAGGCGATAGCTGTAGCGCAGCAGCTTCTGCAGATCGGCCGCCTGGCGCAGCGCTTCACGCAGGATGCGCCGGTCCAGGGTATTGAGCGAGCCCGCCTGGATCCGGTTGGACGCGGCCTCGCCGGCATGGATCTGCGCCTGATGCCGCCGCAGGCGCAGCAGCTGCAGGTAGCGGTAGGATTCGACATAGGCATCGGCGTCGCGCGCGCTCAGCACGCCGCGTCCGGCCAGCGCCCGCAGGCGGCCCGCCGTGGACGTTTCGGCGATGCCGCTGGACAGGGCAAGCACCCGGGCCGCATCCACGAACGGGGTCAGGGCCTGGGTCTTCAGGTCGAAGCCCTCCGCGCCCGTCCGCCAGGCGCCGCCCGCAATCTCGAACAGTCCGCCGGACGGCGGCTGGTTGCGCAACGCCGTTTCGGCCAGCACCCGCTGGAACTGGGGATTGTCGGCCACCTGGTCCAGCAGGAAACGGCTCAGCGCCCCGAAACCATTGTCCTGGCCCCAGAGCAGCCGCAGGTCGAAGCAGATCACCGCCTGGAGGATGTGCTCGGGCGTGGGCTGCCGGATGATCTCGGCGAACCAGCGTTCCCATTCCTGCGCCGACAGCCGCAAGGCCGGATTCCCTGCCATGACATTGCCCCGGCACAGCGGCAGGCCGCATCGGTCGAGCATCCGGTTGATTTCCTCGGCCAGCGGCCGCAGCGCCTCGCGTCCGTCCCGCGCCTCGGCGTCGGACGTCGCCTGGAACAGCATGCCGTTGTCCTGGTCCGTCAGCAGCGTCTGTTCGCGCCGCCCCTCGCTGCCGAACGCCAGCCAGGAAAACGGCACGCCGGGATCACCCAGATCGCGCAAGGCCAGCTCGATCACACGATGCGTGGCGTGGTCGTTCATCTGCGCGATCAGCCGCAGCACCTGCAAGGCATCGACGCCGTGCGCCAGCATGCCCGCGACCGTGCGCGACAGGTCCACGCGCAGCGCCCGCAGCGCCTCGGTGTCCTCGGCCTGGCGCATCGCCCTGGCCAGATGCACGATGCCGACCCGCTGCAAGGCAAACAGGTCGCGCTCGGACACCACACCGGCCAGGGCCCCGGCCTGCACGACGCACAGATGGCCGATGCGATGACGCGCCATCAGCAGGAGTGCCTCGAACGCCGTGGCGTCGGGCGGCAGGCCCATGGGCGCGCGCGTCATGACGGTTTCGATCGGCGCATCCAGCCGGATCGCCGCGCCCGCCACCTCGCGCCGCAGGTCGCGCAGGGTGAAGATCCCCACGGGGCGCAGGCCTTCGTCCGTGACGACGATGCTGCCCACCCGGCGCTCGTGCATCCGCCGCACGGCCTGCGACAGCGGCAGGCCGGGCGTGCAGGTCACCGGATCGCGCGCCATGATCGACGCCAGCGGCTGGTCGAAGACGTAGCCTTCGCCCTGGACCGCCGCGGCTTCCTGCCGCGTGCGCTGGTGCAGCCGGCCGAGCAGGCTGCTCGCGCCGCGCAGGGCAAAGGCGCGGAAGGGCTCCGATTGCTCCAGGATCTCGATGAAATCCGCACGATCCATCTGCAGGCAGAACGTATCCTGCAGGGCGCGATAGCGCGTGCGGGTGGGCCGGTCTTCCAGGAGCGCCGCCATCGGAAACGCATCGGCCGGCCCCAGGGTGAAACTGTCGTCCGCGCCGGCAACGCTGCCTTCCGCGTCGGCGCCGGGCCAGGCCTGCGCGCGCGGGCGGCGGCCTTCGACCGCGCCCTGGCGGATCAGATACCATGCGCCGGCAGGGCCATCGCCCGGGGACGCGATTTCCTGCCCTGCCTCGTAGAACCGCAGCCGCATCCGCTCGACGAGCCGGCGCACCTGCGGCGGCTCCATCAGGTTGAAGGGCGGATATTCCCGCAGGAACCCCATCAGCCCCTGCACGTTCTGGTTCACGGCATCCGTACCCGCCGCATCCAGCCTTCCCGTCATCACACCGCCCCCGCTTCCCATGAATATCCGATTCATACCACGTTTCCGGCCGGCATCACCCGAACCACATCAACAGGTCGCGCGGGCCGTCAGCGGCTGCGCAGCCAGGCCGCGGCACTGGCCTCGGAATCGGGATGCCCGATCAGATAGCCCTGGCCGACATCGCAGCCCATGTCCCGCAACTGGTCCAGCGTTTCCCGGGTCTCGATGCCTTCGGCGATCACCATCAGGCCCAGCGTATGGCTCATCTCGATGATGGAATGCACGATGGCGCGCATGTCCTGGTCGGCGGCCATGCCGGCCACGAAGGACTGGTCGATCTTCAACGCATCGACCGGCAGCCGGTTCAGGTATGCGAACGAGGAATAGCCGGTACCGAAATCGTCGATCGACAGGCGTACGCCCAGGGCGTGCAGGGCGTGCAGGGTGGCCAGCGCCCTGGCGGGGTCGGCCATGATCGCGCTTTCCGTGACCTCGAGTTCCAGCAGCGCAGGCGCCAGGCCGTGCCGCAACAGGGCCTCCTGGACCTGGCTGGGGAAATGATCGTCCAGCAGGTTCCGCGTGGAGACGTTCACGGCAATGCCGACCCCGGGGCGGACGGCCTGCAGCCGCGAGCAACAGGCCACGGCCTGGTCCACGACCCAGAGCGTGAAGGGGTGGATCAGATCGCTGACCTCGATGACGGGAATGAACCGGCCGGGAGGAATCAGCCCCCGTTCGGGGTGCTGCCAGCGGGCCAGTGCCTCGAAGCCCATCGGCGCACCCGAGGGCAGCGCGCCGTCGTTCAGGAAGATCTTGGGCTGCAGGTGCAGCAGGAACTGACCCTGCGCCAGTGCCGCGCGCAGTTCCCCACGCAGCAACAGGCGGTCGTGGACGCTGGCGCGGTCCTGGGGATTGAACACGGCAATGCCCAGCCCGTCGCGCTTGGCCCGGCGCATCGCCGTGTCGGCGCAACGGATCAGTTCGTCCGGATCCCGGGCATGCCCGGGATGCGCCGCCAGGCCGAAGCTGCAGCTGATGCGGATCTGCAGATCGTTCAGCGCGAACGGATCGCGCAGCGCGACGAGGATCGGACGCACTTGTTCCTGCGCCCGATCCTCGTCGCCCGTGTCCAGCAGGAAGGCGAATTCGTCGCTGCCCAGCCGGGCCAGCACGCACGACTCGCCCAGCAGCCCCTGCAGCCGCTGCGCGACTTCCTGGAGCAGCCGGTCTCCGGCATCATGCCCCAGCGCCTCGTTGACTTCCTTGAAGCCGTCCAGGTTGGACATCACCAGGGTCCAGGGCGCTTCGGGATCCTGCTCTGACCGCTCCTGCAGCCGTCGCAGGATGTCGCCCCGGTTCAGCAGCCCCGTCAGCGGGTCGTGGGTGGCCTGGTAGGCCAGCGCCCGCTGCTGCGCACGCCGTTCGCTGATGTCCAGGAAAGTGACCAGGCAGAACTCCAGCCGGCCGTCCCGCCAGATGGGATACGACCAGTATTCGACAGGAAAGCAGGTGCCGTCGCGGCGCCACAGGACCTCGTCGTCCACGTGGACGCCCTTGCCATCGGCCAGGGCCAGGTGCATGCGGCACGCCTCGAGGGGATAGGGGCGGCCGTCTTCGTGCTGGTAATGGATCAGGCTGTGGAAATGCTGCCCGACCAGCTGGTCGGGGTGATCGTATCCCAGCAGATGCGAGCAGGCCTGGTTGGCGAAGATGCAGCAGCCCGTCGCGTCCAGCCCGTAGATGGCCTCGGCCGTGACGTCCATCAGCTGGCTGATCAGGCGTTCGCGTTCCTGCAGTCCACGGCTCAGCGTTTCGTGCTCGGTCAGGTCGCGCACGACCAGCACATAGGCCATCTGCCCGGTGAACATCAAGGACAGGCTGCGCACTTCGACGAGCAGGGGCTGGCCGTCCTTGCGGCGATGGCGCTCGTAGGAAAAGGCCGTATCCGGCTGGTCCTTGAGCACCTCGATGCGCAGGTCCTCGAGCGTCAGCCGCAGGAACTGGTCCCGGTCATAGCCATAGCGGCGCATCGCCTCGTCGTTGACGGTCAGGAAGCGGCCGCTGTCCAGGCTCAGCACCAGCATGGGGTTGGGGCTGCTTTCGAACAGCAGCCGGTAGCTCTGTTCGGACTGCGCCAGGGAACGCTGGTAGGACTGCAGCGCATCGGACATGTCGTCGAACTGCTGGCCGATTTCCCGCAAGTCCCGCCCCTGCAACTGGTCGGCCACGCGCCCGGAGAAATCCTGGGACGCCAGCCGCCGCACGGCCACGCGCAGGTGTTCCAGGCTGCGCCCGGCGGCCAGCTGCATCAGGTTCCAGGCCGCCAGCACCGCCACGCACAGGAACAGCACGATGACGAACACCCCGACCCACAGGGCATGACGCGCCTCGGCGTAGAGCACCGATTCCGGCACTTCGTAGCGCACGGACAGCCCGTAGGGATCCCCCCGGGGACCGGCCGCCATGGACAGCACGGCCCAGCGCTGGCCGTCGTCGTCGTCGAACATGGTGCGCAACAGGCCGGCCGCGCCGGCCGGGTGGGCATCCAGCCGCTCGCCCAGATGACTGCTGTCGTTCGGCACGCTCTGCAGCACATGGCCGTCCCGGTCCAGAATCCACAGGCGCCCGCCCGGGAGCAAGTCGGGGATGGCTGCGCCGGCGCGCAGGTAGCCCAGGTTCATGCCACCGAAGACCACGCCGCTGTTGACGCCGGAATTCCCCGGCACGCGCACCGCCAGGACCAGCGTGGGCAGATTGGACATCCGGCCGATGATGAAACCGCCCAGGGTGACCTCGGCCTGCTGGATGGCCTTGCGGAAATAGGCCCGGTCGCCGAGATAGACGCCATGAGGGACCGGATCGGGCAACCCCGAGCAGACCTGGTAGCCGTTCGCATCGGTCACGCCCAGGCTCAGATAACGCGGCAGGCTTGTCAGCAGGGACGCCAGGTACCCACGGCATTCGCTCCAGCGCGCCTGGCGCAGGATGGGGGAATTCGCCAGTGTGTGGAGCACGTCGCCCGCGTCGTTGATCAGCGCCCGGTCGTAGGCCGCCGTCACGCTGACCAGGCTTTCGGCGGCACGGTCGCTGCTGGTCACCAACCCCCGGTATTGGTGCCAGACGTAGTAGCCCAGGCCGCACAGGATCGGCACGATGACCATCAGGACAGCCAGGAACAGGCGCGCCTGAAGGCTGTCGAATAATCCCGTGCGCAGCCCTGTGCCGCGAGAATCGGACAATCCGTGCCTCCCTGCGTTTCATGTCCGGCGTCAGGAATAGTGCCGTCTGGGGAGGAATATACACGGAACTGGCGCAGGCCAATACGCCGAAAAAAGGCCCGCCGCCTGCGCACCCGTCGCGATACGGACCGAAGCGCCGGCCGCCCGGCGGCCCGCCCTACAATGAAACACTATCCCGTTCTTCTTCCGGAATCCCGATGTTCACATTCGCCCCCCGCACCTACGCCAGCAAGGCGGAACACTACGCCGACCTGGCCACGCAGGCCCGCGGCCTGATCGCCGGCGAACCCGACCTGATCGCCAATGCGGCCAACTTCAGCGCCCTGGTGTTCGACAGCCTGCCGCAGTTGAACTGGGCCGGCTTCTACCTGTACGACGGCAAGGAACTGGTCGTCGGCCCCTTCCAGGGCAAGCCCGCCTGCATCCGCATCGCACTGGGCGCGGGCGTCTGCGGCACGGCGGCGGATAGCCGCCGGACCCAGGTCGTCCGCGACGTCAGCCAGTTCTCGGGGCACATCCCCTGCGATTCCGCCTCGCAATCCGAAATCGTGGTGCCGCTGGTGCGCGCGGACGGCTCGCTGCTGGGTGTCTGGGATGTCGACAGCCCCGTCACGGATCGTTTCGACGACGACGACAGGCGCGGAATGGAAGCCCTGTGCCGGGTCTTCATGGATCACATCGACGGCCGGGACTGAGCCAGGATCCCCGGCCGGGAGCCGGCCCGCCCTACCAGTCCAGCGGCAGGGAAAGCTGCGCGCCCAGGCCGTAATCCCCGGACGTCAGGTTGCGGTTCGTTTCCAGGCGCACCCTCAGGTGGGGTCCATAGCGAAAGCCGTGGGCCAGACCGACTCGCTCGTCCAGGCCGCCCGCGGCGTCCACGCGCCGCTCGAACGAACCGCTGAACGATCCCCAGCGCCCCGCCGCCAGGTCCAGCTGCCACTGATTGCTCACGCAATCGCAGCCCGGGTCGCCGCTGCCGTACGCGGCCAGGTCGGCGTAGCCGTTTCCCTGCCGCGCATTCACCCAGGAAAGGTCCCAGCCCGGACGCAAGCCCAGGGTATAGCCCAGCTGGCGGCGCCAGCCCCGGGACATCGGACGCTGCGACCCGGACACCCCGAACCGCCAGGCGCCCGCGTCTCCCAGGGAATAATCGCCGCCGACGCCCAGGGCCGTCAGGCCCAGGGTGCGCTGCAGCCGCGAGGCGAGGATCAGATCGTTGTCCAGGGCGTAGCGCGTGGTTGCATCGACCGCGACCGGCCCGTACGCCAGGTCGCCTTCTGCCACCGGACGGCTTGCCTGGCCGTCCAGGGCACCGGCCGTCACGGCATAGTCCCAGGCCCCCGCGGGCAGGCGATCCTGGGAAACGGACCGGGCCAGCCCCACCCCGGCAAGACGCACGGACCGCCCCCAGCCGGGAGCGTCCGACGCCGTATTGCCCAGGGTCAGGCGATAGCCGGCGGAACTGCGGTAGCGCCAATTCCGTGCGCCCAACGCCCAGGCATCCAGGCCGGAGGAAGGCACCGAGCCGAACCTGTCCGGCGGTTCGGCCGGATCGGCGGCCGTGCCGAACCAGCGCAGGCCGACGCCGTCCGGGCGGTAGCGGTAGCCTTCCGCGGGGCCGTCCAGGAACAGCAGGTCGTAGCGGATTCCGGAATCCGGCGCCGAGCCGGATGCCCCCGCGTCCGGAGCCACATCGGACGGAACGTCGCGGGGCACGTCGGGAACGGCATAGCGCTGGGGAGCCAGGTCGATGAGCGCCGGATCGGAACCGGCGGCCTGCCAGGCCCGCGCCGGCACGATACCACCGGCGCCATGCAACAGAACCGACGCAGCCAACAGCCGGATGAGCCTATTCATGGGGTGACGCACAGAACCCCGGGCCGTGTCGTCCGGGGGATGAAACCAGGGGGGCCACACAGCCCGGAAGACCGCTGAAAAACCCCCGAAGCGAATCAGGGTACCACGACGGCAGGGGCAGTTGAAACCTCGAAGATGTTTCAGGAGGAGAAATTGAAACCACGCTTGCCCATACCATATATTGTGTTTATGATTTCCAACCGCACTACATGTAGAATTAAAAGCACTACCACCAAGGACACCCGGCCGTGATAAAGAACATCGTCAAGCGTGATGGGCGCATCGAACCCTACATCCCCAGCAAGCTCAACGGATGGGGCCGATGGGCCGCCGCCAACCTGGGCCAGAAGGTCGACTGGAGCAGCATCGTACTGCAGGCCGTCAGCACCATGCCCGAGACGGTCTCCACCGCCGACCTGCAGGAAAAACTGATCCAGAACTGCCTGGACAAGGGCACCTGGTCCTACTACCTGATGGCGGGCCGGCTCTACGCGTCCCACCTGCACAAGATCATCCACGGTCCGAAGATCCCCACCGTCAAGGAACTGCACGACCGGATGATCGCCGACGGGGTGATGGTGCGCCTGAACTACTCCGATGCCGAATACGCCGAGATCGAGTCCTTCATCGACCACGAGCAGGACTACGACACGCCGCACTTCTCGCTGCATTACATCCGCAAGAAGTACAGCCTGCAGAACCGCGTCACCCGGCAGGAATACGAAACGCAGCAGTTCGTCTACATGCGCATGGCCATGGCCCTGTCGGAAAACGAGCCCGCCGAGCGCCGGGTCGATCTGGTGCGGCGCTTCTACAAGGAATTTTCCGCCAAGCGGATCTCGGCCCCCACGCCCAACTACGTGAACCTGGGCACGAAGCTGCGCGGCTTTGCCTCGTGCTGCCTGTACGTGGTCGACGACAACGAGGCATCCCTGGCCATCGGCGACCACATCGCCTACCGCATGACGGCAGCCTCGGCCGGCATCGGCAGCCACCTGATCACCCGCAGCAAGGGGGATCCCGTGCGCGGCGGCCTGATCCAGCACCAGGGCAAGCTGCCCTACCTGGCATCCCTGGGCAAGGCCGTGCACGCCAACATGCAGGCCGGCCGCGGCGGCGCCTGCACCACCTACTATTCCGGCTTCGATCCCGAGGCCGAGGTCATCGCCTACCTGCGCAATCCGCGCAGCACCGAGGACCGAAAGAACCGCGACCTGCACTATGCGCTGGTCACCAACAAGTTCTTCGCCGAAAAGGTCGCCCGCAACGAAGAGGCCTTCTCGTTCAACGTGCGCACCGCCCCCGAGCTCACCCGGCTGTTCTTCGGCCCGGACTCGGCCGCCTTCAAGCGCGAATACGAGCGCCTGGAGCGCGACCCGTCCTTCAAGAAGGAATACTTCAAGCCGCGCGACCTGATCCTGACTTCGCTGAACGAGGCGCTGGAAACCGGGGTGGCCTACCTGGCCAACATCGACGAGATGAACCGCCACACCCCCTTCAAGGAGCCCATCCACTCCAGCAACCTGTGCCTGGAGATCAGCGAGCCGAACCGTCCCTACCAGGACATGCGCGACCTGTATTCCGACAAGGAAGTGGGCCACATCACGGTCGAGCTGGCCGACGGCACGACGCAGACCTTCAATTTCAATGCGCGGCTGACCGTCGCGGTCGCCGATTCCACCCTGCCGCGCGTCATCTTCGCCGGCGAACTGAAGGCGGGCGACGACATCCTGCCCGACGACGCCTGCAAGGGCGGCCGTGTCGCCCGCATCGTCGAGACCCATGAAGAGCCCGAGATCGCCCTGTGCTCGCTGGGTGCCATCGCCTACGACGCCATCGGCGAGGACGACGACGAGACCTACCAGGAGGCGATGTACCTGACGTTGAAGATGATCGATTACTGCATCCTCAACTCGCACTACGTGCTGCCCCACGTGGCCGTCACCGCCAAGGCTCGCATGAACGCCGGCGTGGGCCTGATGGGGGTGGCCACCCACATGGCCCGCAAAGGCCTGCGCTACGACACCGACGAGGGCCGCGAGGAACTGCACCGCATCGCCGAGCGCCACATGTACCACGCCATCCGGGCTTCGCTGCGCATCAGCAAGGAACGCGGCGTCGCACCCTGGATGCACAAGACCCGCTGGCCCGATGGCTGGCTGCCGATCGACACCTACAACCGCAACGTCGACGAGCTGGGCGACTTCCGCTACCGCTACGACTGGGAGGCTCTGCGCACCGAGATCATGCAGAACGGCGGCATCGGCCATTCCTGCCTGGTGGCGTACATGCCGGGCGAATCGTCCTCCAAGGCGCTGGGCAAGCCCAACTCGCTGTATCCCGTGCGCGACGTCACGCTGAACAAGACCGACGGCTCGGTCACGATCCGCTGGGCCGCGCCCGACAGCGACAATCCGGCCTATTTCTACCAGTCGGCCTGGGACATCTCCGAGGTCGACATGATCAAGGCCTACGCGGTGTTCCAGAAATTCACCGACCAGGGGATTTCCGCCGACCTGTGGCGCCGCATCAAGGACGACGACAAGGTCTCCAGCCGGGAACTGCTGACCCACTACTTCACCATGGTGAAGTACGGCATGAAGACCCGCTACTACTACAACTCGAACGTGGCTTCGGACAAGACGCTGGACAACGCCGGCAGCATCCATGACGGCGTGGACGAGAAGATCGTCTGCGAAAGCTGCACGATGTAAGGCCCCGCCAGCGCCGCAAGACACGCTCACATGCCCCGGCCCCGGACACCGTTCCGGGGCCACGACCGCCCCATCATTCTGGCCGATCCGAAAATGACCCAAGAAGCCCTGCCGACCAAGATCTTCAACACTGAAAAATCCGACTACACCTTCCCGGAAATCATCCTGGGACAGGACCTGGGCCTGTTCGACACGATCAACAAGTTCTATCCCGAGATCTGGAAGCTGTACAAGACGCTGAAAAACCAGGACTGGGACGAGAACGAATTCGACTATTCCACCTGCAACGTGCAGTTCAAGACCTGCGACCGCCACACCTACGACATGATGGTGAAGACGCTGGCGTGGCAATGGGAAGCCGACAGCGTTGCATCGCGCTCCATCGCCGCCGTGCTGGCCCCGGTCTGCACCAGCAGCGAAGCCTGGTCCGGCTGGGTGGAGATCACCAAGAACGAGATCGTCCACGCCGCGACGTATTCCGAAATCGTCCGCAACAGCTTCGACAACCCCGACGACATCCTCAACGAGATCCTCTCGGTCAAGGAAGCCATCAGCCGCCTGCGCGTCGTCAGCGAGGTGTTCAACCAGGCCTTCGAGGTCAGCTACGACTACGCCCGCGGACAGCGCGAGAACGACCAGGAAACCTACAACGCGATCTATCTGTTCATCGTCGCCGTGCTGTGCATGGAACGCATCCAGTTCCTGGCCTCGTTTGCCGTGACCTTCGGCATCTGCGACGGCACGGGCCTGTTCCAGCCCATCGGCAAGGCCGTCCAGAAGATCGCCCAGGACGAATTCGAGGTCCACGTCCAATACGGCAAGGAAGTGCTGCGCGCCATGTTCAAGACCGAACGAGGCCGCACCGCCTTCGCGCAATGCCGCGACAAGATCGTGCAGATGATCGACGAGGTCACCGCCAGCGAGGTCGCCTGGACCGACTACGCCTTCTCGGAAGGCCGCGAACTCACTGGCGTCACCTGCCAGATGATGAAGGACTGGGTCCATTTCAGCGCCACCGACGTGGCCCGGTTCTTCAACGTCCAGGACCAGGTGTCCTTCCCGATCATCACCGAGAACCCCCTGAAGTACATGGAAAGCTGGCTCAACATGAGCAAGGTCCAGGCATCCAATCAGGAAGAGGACACCGCCCAGTACAAAGTCGGCGTGATGAAGCGCGACGACGAGAACGAAGTCTTCGACGTGGATTTCTGAACCCGGTTTCTGAATCCGCGACCCAGCCCCATCCCGCCAACTCGACAACTACAAAGGATCCGCCATGGCCATCACCGTCTATTCGAAGCCCAACTGCCCGCAATGCGAACTCACCAAGCGCGACATGGACATCCTGGGCATCGAGTATGAAACCGTGGACCTGACCCAGCACCAGGATCAGCTCGAGCGCCTGATCGGCCTGGGCCACCGCAGCGCCCCCGTGGTCGAGACCGACCACGGCACCTGGTCGGGCTACGACCAGGACAAGATCAAGGGGCTGGTGTCGTACGCCTGAAGCACCCGATTCCCACCGCATCCGGCCGGCGCAGGCCGCCGGATGCCTTTTCCTGCCGCCCCGCGGTCAGATCCCCACGGCCGACACCGCCTTGGTGTTCAGGTAGGCCTCCAGCGCCTCGGGGCCGCCTTCCGTGCCATAGCCCGAATCCTTCACCCCGCCGAACGGCAGTTCGGCCGAAGGCGTGGCCGGCTGATTGATCCACAGCATGCCGGCCTCGACCCGGCGCATCAGCTGCTGAACATTGCCCAGCGAGCGGGTGAAGGCATAGGCGGACAGGCCGTAGGCCAGGCGGTTGGCCTCGGTGATGGCTTCGTCCAGGTGATCGAAGGCGCGAATGCCCGCCACCGGGCCGAAGGGTTCGTTGTTGAACAGATCGGCCTCGGTGGTGAGCCCCGAGATCACGGTCGGGGCGAAGAAATTGCCCGCATCGCCGACGCGCTCGCCGCCCGTCAGGATCTTGGCGCCACGCCGACGCGCGTCCTCGACCACCTGGCTGATCGCCGTGACGCGGCGCGCATTGGCCAGCGGCCCAAGCGTAGTCCCCTCGGCCAGGCCGTCCCCCAGCTTCAGGGATTCGGCGCGGCGCACGAAGGCCTGGGAGAACGCGTCGACCAGGCTGCGGTGCACCAGGAAGCGCGTGGGAGAAATGCACACCTGCCCGGCATTGCGGAACTTGCCGGCGGCGGATATCTTGGCCGCCAGCTCGACGTCGGCATCCTCGGCGACGATCACCGGCGCGTGGCCGCCCAGTTCCATGGAAACCCGCTTCATGTGGACCCCCGCCAGCGCGGCCAGCTGCTTGCCCACCTGCGTGGAACCGGTGAACGTGACCTTGCGGATGACGGGATGCGGAATCAGGTAGCCGGAAATCTCGGCCGGATTGCCGTACACCAGGCCCACCACGCCCGGCGGCAGGCCCGCGTCCACGAAGGTCTGCAGCAGCGCTGCCGGCGAAGCCGGGGTTTCCTCGGGGGCCTTGCACAGGAAGGAACAACCGGTGGCCAATGCGGCGCCCAGCTTGCGCACCACCTGATTGATGGGGAAATTCCAGGGCGTGAAGGCTGCCACCGGCCCCACCGGTTCCTTGACGACCAGCTGCAGCGCCGAGAGATTGCGCGACGGCACGATGCGCCCATAGACGCGCAGCCCCTCGTCGGCGAACCATTCGATGAGCGAGACGCCGGCCAGCGTCTCGGCCCGCGCCTCGGCCAGCGGCTTGCCTTGTTCCATGGTCAGCAGGCGGGCGATGTCTTCGGCCCGTTCGCGCAGCAAGGCAGCGGCGCGGCGCATCAGGGCCGCGCGTTCATGCGCCGGCGTATCGCGCCAGGTTTCGAAACCCCGTTGTGCGGCAGCCAGCGCACGGTCCAGGTCAGGGATGCCGGCATGGGCCACCCGGCCGATCACCTGGCCGGTGGCGGGGTTGAGTACATCGAGAGTCCGGCCATCGGCCGCATCGACCCACTGGTTGTCGATCAGGAGCCGGGTATCGGGGTAGGCGGGGGAATTCAACGGGGAAGTCGTCATCGTTCGAAACCGGAAGATTGAAGGGAATGAGGGCGGGATGCCGTGCGATCCAATCAGTATAGACCCCGGCGCATCTCTTGATGGCTGCGCATCCGGCGACTATAAATGAACGATGGATCCCGATCGGCCGATCCCGGAGGCATGCCGCAATGACGAACCGCTCCGCCCGACCCGCCATGCTGGCGCTGGCCGTGCTGCTGACCCTGGCATCGGCCGGAGCCCGCTGCGCGGCGCCGGAAACGGCCGCCCCCGAGAATGCCGGCCCCATCCCGGCGAGCGGCGATGCCACGTTCGCCATCCGGCG